>JAFKEW010000069.1 GCA_017308375.1 Alphaproteobacteria bacterium | reverse complement strand
CACCTCGATGTCGGCTCATCACATCCTGGGGCTGTAGCCGGTCCCAAGGGTATGGCTGTTCGCCATTTAAAGTGGTACGTGAGCTGGGTTTAGAACGTCGTGAGACAGTTCGGTCCCTATCTGCCGTGGGTGTTCGAAACTTGAGAGGATTTGTTCCTAGTACGAGAGGACCGGAACGAACGCACCTCTGGTGGATCGGTTGTCACGCCAGTGGCACAGCCGAGTAGCTAAGTGCGGAATAGATAACCGCTGAAAGCATCTAAGCGGGAAACTAACCTCAAAACCAGGTTTCGCTTGAGAGCCGTGGAAGACTACCACGTCGATAGGCCAGGTGTGTAAGCGCAGCAATGCGTTGAGCTTACTGGTCCTAATCGCTCGATCGAAATGCTTGATTGCAAAGCACCCTCGTTCCATGTCTGGAAACAAGGCCAGACATGCTTCTTTGAAGCGCAAGACACGCTTCTTCGAAGCACAAGTAAAAACTCAGCCGTGTCGTATTCGCACATCCCATTCTGTCTTTTGCCGGACTGGTGGTCCTGGCGGGGGAATTCTACCCGATCCCATTCCGAACTCGGCCGTCAAAGCCCCCTGCGCCTATGGTACTGCGGCTCAAGCCGCGGGAGAGTCGGTCGCTGCCAGTCCTGCCAAGGACAGAGTGAAAATCCCGCTTCACATAGTTGCGAAAGCCCCGTGAACCTTCGCCGGTTCGCGGGGCTTTCGTTTGTGCCCGGTACCGTTAGGCTACACACACAAGATCCGTTTTGTTTGCTAAGGTCGGTGTTCATGTGTTCCACCAGACGTGCAGCCTTGCGTTTTGGGGCGGCCGCACTCGCATCTCCTGTGATGGCAATACCGGCATTGGTCCAGGCTGCGGCCCCGCCGCCTGTGCCTGGCGGTGATACGCTCGCCCGCCTGAAATCCGCCATGGCTCGGGGGCGCTTCGTCACCTATCAGCCGTCAACCCTGCGTTACTTCAATGGCCATCCCACGCCGGCTTCGCGCGATAGCATCGTTGCGGATCTGAAACTGCTCAGGCAGTGGTTCGACAGTCTGATCACCTATGGTGCGCTGAACGGGGCAGAGCATGTGGCCGATGTCGCGGCCGAACTCGGTTATCGCGCCGTCATCGTTGGCGTGTGGGATTTCTACAATGCGCAGGAATTGGCGAATGCACTCGCCGCCGCAAAGCGTCATCCCCGGCTGGTGGCCGGCCTGTCGCTCGGCAACGAACTCATCCTCGGCAAGCGCGGAAGCTGGGGCGATCTGGGCCACGCGCTTGCTATGGTAAAGACGCGCGCGCCCGGCCTGCCGCTCAGCATCACCGAACCCTTCGCGCAATATCTGGATGATCCGGATGCGAAAACCGTCTTCAGCAAGATGGATTTCATGCTCACCAACATCCACCCGATTTTCGAACCCTGGTTCCGTAAGGCTGGGCCTGCAAACTGGGCGGATTTCGTCGTGCGGGTGACCGGCATGCTGGCTGCGGTTTATCCGGGGCCCATTCTGGTGAAGGAAACCGGTGTCCCGACCGGCCCTGCCACGTCTGGCTTCACGCCGGAGATGCAGCACGATTTCTATCGCGCGCTGGAAAAACAGTTTCCTTCCAGCGCATCGCGCGCCTTCTCTTATTTCGCGGCCTTCGATGCGCCCTGGCGGCTGAGCGATTTCGTGCCCGGCGGCGGCGTCCACCTGGAAGAAGCGCATTGGGGCCTATTCACCGAAAAGCGCGTGGCGAAAAAAGTGATGGCGGATTTCCCGCCGCTCAGCCGTGCCCACGGCGCACGCTGAATTTTCACCGCGGTTTTAATTGCGCTTGTAGGGATAACAGCGCTCCCGCGGCAGCGCGAAGCCGAAATGTTTGCCCAACGCCTCGATCGCGTCGCCTTCCGCGGGATAAGGGTCGGCATTGCCCGGTCCCACGATGATGATGCTGAAGCTGCCGTCATCTCGCCCTTGTGGCGGCAGCATGGCGGTGGCAAGCCGTTCCCCTTCATGATCGCGCAAGGTCAAGAACAGCGGCATCGTTCTCTGAATATGCGCACGCAATCCGATATCGCGTTCAATGGATGCGCTGTGGGCGGGTTGATAGCTGTTGCGCGCCTTTTCGTATTCGCGGCGGAAATATTTCTCCACCGCATGGCGCATGGCTTCCGATTCCTGTGCCGCTTCGGCTTCAGCCTCAATCCGGAACCAGGTTTTTCTGCCGGGGGCATCGCAAACGAATTGCATATCGCGATCAGTTTAGCGCACTGGCCGCCCTTTGTGCAGGCCGCGACGGTTTTTCAGCCGGCAACAGTTTTTTGCAGCGCATCCAGCATGTTTCGCAAGGCGTGCGACATTTGTGCATCCGCTGCAATGGCATCTGCTGTCATGGCGGTTCCGATCAGCGGCAAGGTTACATCCGCTTCGGGTACCAGTACGGCAGCCATGGTGGAAAGCGTCAGCCGCAAATGGGCGTCCGCATGTTGCGCTCTGGGCGATGTGTTCAGAATCGCAACCGGCTTGCCCGGAAAGGTGTCGCTTCCCACCAGCCAGTCGAGCGCGTTTTTCAAACTGCCGGCAATCCCGCGGGCATATTCGGGCGATGAGATGATCAGCGCATCGGCCTGGCCAACCGCTTCGCGCAATGCGCGCACCGCGGCCGGTGGCATGTCGCCATCCAGATCGGCGTTGAAATGGGGCAGGGCGCCAAGGCCGGTGTAAAGCGCAACCGTCACCTCCGGCGGCGCCAGCGACGCCAATGCCCGCAACGCGGCCGTGTTGGAGGAGGCGCTGCGCAAACTTCCCGATAGCGCGAATATCCGCAAAGCCCTACTCCTCTCATTACCCCTCTACTCTTATGCCTTGTGGGTGTTTGGCCATGCGACCCGCATCTCAGGCGCGTGCCCCGATGGGCTGTAAACCGGGTTTACATTCCGCGCGAGTACGTCCCGCATTTTTCCGCTAACAGGCTGAAATGGCTCAAGTGGAATAATTCTTGCTTGATCTGTGCCGACGCTCCCAACCGTCACAAATTGATCGACACCAACCACCAATTGGGGGCTTCCATGAAATATGGTTTCGCTGCCGCGGCGCTCTGCGCTGCCGCTTTTCTCGTTTCACCGGCAAACGCAGGCGTTATTTCGACCTTTAACATATCGCCTGGAGAGGTAACGGCTGGCGGTGCCGTTACGCTGACCCTGTCACTGAATCTGATCCCCGACTCCGGTGATTATGGTGCTGCGTTTTTGGACGGCGGCGTGACGCTGTGGTCGGGTGATGGGTATGCTCAGTCGTTCGCGATCGGCGCCGGAGGGACCAGCCGGTTGTTCTCCACCACGTTCACCTATACCGATCCTGGCACCTTCAATCCCTCTTTCGGGTTCAGTGCCACCTACAGTCAGAACTTTCAGTTCTACACGGTGGTGAGTGAGGAGCCTTACCAATATTACTGCGGCTTCCTCACCTGGTGCACGGGATATAACCCGGTTTATGGCTATGTCGAGGAGACGGTGGGTGCTGCCGACGAGGGCAGCGGCGCCAAAACACTGACCGTCGATGCGATTCCTTCGCCCGTGCCGGAGCCGGCAACCCTTGCCCTGATGGGCGCCGGGTTGCTCGGTTTCACCGCCGCCGGTCGCCGCCGCAGGCATAAAGCCTGATTTCACCGGCTTTGGGCGGATTGCCGCTGCACACCCCGTACCATCGCGGCGCGGGGTGTGCGCCCTTTCGCCGGCACCATCTTTGCGGCCTGCCCCCAATGTGATTTGATGCCCCCGGTATGACGCGGATGCCTGCGGGCGGTGGACGCGGCGAAATAACCACGGGAGAAATAAGGTCATGGAAAAAAAGCTGAAATTCTACATTGACGGGAAGTGGGTCGACCCCGTTACGCCCAAAGCGTTCGATGTCATCGACCCGGCGCACGAAGAACCCTTCGCACAGATTTCGCTGGGCTCGGCTGCCGACGTGGACAAGGCGGTTGCCGCCGCGAAGAAAGCTTTTTCCACCTGGTCGCGCACCAGCAAGGAAGAACGCCTCGCGCTGATGCAGAAGATCGTTGAGGTCTATCAGAAGCGTTACGAGGATATCGTCAAGACCATCAGCCGCGAAATGGGCGCGCCGCTCGGCCTGTCCAAGAACGCGCAGGCCGCCATGGGCATCGCCCACTTCAGCCAGACGATGAAAGTGCTGAAGGACTACGAGTTCCAGAAGGTCGAAGGCGCCACGGCCATCGTGCGCGAACCGGTCGGCGTTGTCGGCATGATCACGCCGTGGAACTGGCCCATCAACCAGATCGCCTGCAAGGTGGCGCCTGCACTCGCCGCCGGCTGCACCATGGTGCTGAAGCCGTCGGAAGTCGCGCCGATGAATGCGATCCTGTTTGCCGAGGTGATGGATGAAGCCGGTGTTCCCCCGGGTGTGTTCAACCTTGTCAATGGCGATGGCCCCACGGTGGGCGAGGCGCTGTCTCATCATCCCGATATCGACATGATGTCGTTCACCGGTTCGACACGCGCAGGCATCGCGGTGGCAAAGGCCGCTGCCGATACGGTGAAGCGCGTGGCCCAGGAACTGGGCGGCAAATCCGCCAATATCATTCTGGACGATGCCGACCTGCAAAAGGCGGTTGCCGGTGGCGTGATGAACATGTTCACCAATTCGGGTCAGTCCTGCAACGCGCCCAGCCGCATGTTCGTGCCGCGCGCGAAGCATGACGAGGCTGCGGCCATCGCCAAGGCCACGGCGGAAAAGGTGAAGGTCGGCGATCCGTTCGCCGAAGGCACCGTGCTGGGTCCGGTGGTCAGCGAAACGCAATACAACCGCATCCAGAACCTCATCCAGAAGGGGATCGAGGAAGGTGCAACCCTCGTCACTGGCGGCCCCGGCCGTCCCGAAGGGTTGAACCGCGGCTATTATGTCAAGCCGACCGTGTTTGCGAATGTCACCAACGACATGACCATCGCGCGGGAAGAAATCTTCGGCCCGGTGCTTTCGATCCTGCCTTATGAGACGGAAGAAGAAGCTGTTCGCCTCGCCAATGACACGCCTTACGGTCTTTCCGGCTATGTTCAGTCCGGCAATCTCGACCGTGCGCGCAAAGTGGCGGCGCAGCTCCGCACCGGCAACGTGCACCTGAACGGCGCCGGCATGGATATGAATGCGCCCTTCGGCGGCTACAAACAGTCCGGTACCGGCCGCGAATGGGGTGAGTTCGGGTTCGAGGAATTCCTCGAGGTCAAGGCGGTTCTGGGCTACGCGGCTTAGAGTTTTCCGCATCACAAAGACGAAAGGCCGTTGCGCAAGCAGCGGCCTTTCTTTTTTCCGAATATTCTTTTGAAGGGCAGACCCGTATCGTTTCCGCAAAATGGAATACGAGCCGGCCGCTGCTGCAATGGATGAGCTTCTTTAGTCCTTCGCGCGCTCGACGTAGGAACCGTCTGCGGTCAGAACCACGATCCGCGTTCCGGGCACGATATGCGTCGGCACCATGGTGCGCACGCCGTTGGACAGCATCGCCGGCTTGAACGAACTTGATGCCGTCTGCCCCTTCATCACCGGTTCGGTTTCGGTCACTTCCAGAACCACGCGTGCCGGCAGTTCAATCGAAATCGGCACGCTATTGTGGGTGGAAAGCCGCACTTCCATGTTTTCCTGCAGGTATGGCGCCATGTCGCCGATCACATCCGGCCCAACCGGCACCTGATCGAAGGTCTCGGGGTCCATGAACACATAGTGCTCACCATCCTGATAAAGGAAATTGTGCGTACGCTCGTCGATGAAGGCCTTTTCCAGCGTGTCGGTGGTCTTGTAACGCTCATTCACTTTCACCCCGTCCGAAATGCGGCGCATTTCAAGCTGGGTCACGGGCGTGCCCTTGCCGGGATGGATATTCTCTGCCGTCAGCACGACGTAGAGCTTGCCGTCCTTTTCGACGACATGACCTTTGCGGATATTGCTTGCGATGACGGAGACCACAGACACCTCTAGGGCTTGAACCGGGCTGCGTCATAGCAGCCGCTCCGCCCCCGGCCAAGGGGCGCGCCCTTCGGGGGTGTTTCAGAGGTTTACCAGTATCCGGGTCAATGCCTCAGGGGTGGAAAAGAATGGCGAATGGTCGGTATCGATGGAAAACACCTCCTGACACGGCACGGCCCGATAGAGCGCCTTCTGCTTGGCAGGGGTGATGGCCCGGTCTTTCAGGCATTCGATATAGGCCCGCGGGATTCGGCCGAAGCGGGCATCGCTGGTCGCAACCGGGGTGCGGAATCCGGCCAGCGCCTCCGGCACCAGAAGGCTTCCGGCCAGCGCCACGTCCTCGTCTGTGCACTGGGCATAGAATGTGGGCCGCAGGGCATCCGGCCTGACCGTCGCGGTCAATCCGTCCGGCGCCGGTACGATTTCGGGCCCCAATGCGCTTTCCGTGTCGCCGGCCACGGCATCGGATGCCGACCGGCCGTTGGGCAGCAGCAGGGCGGTCACGTAAACCAGCTTGCGGATCTTTTCGGGCATCATTTCGCCCAATTGGGTAATCACCGCACCGCCATAGCTGTGACCAACCAGGACCACCGGCTCACCCGCTGCGGCAACCACAGCGGCGATCCGCCCGGTGATGGTGGCGAATTCCACCTGTTCGATCGGGGTGCGGTCGGTGCCATGGCCCGGCATATCGGGCGCCATCACGCGGTGGCCCATGGCCTCCAGCCGGGCCGCGATCTTGTGCCAGCACCAGCCGCCATGCCACGCCCCATGCACCAGAACGAATGTGCTCATGACCGTCCCCTTGATTCACAGCTTCGCTATCCATCGCCCTGTCGGGCCGGATTAGAATGCGCGCATGACAAAGTCTTCGCCAGTCGCGAGCCCATGGTGGTCGCCCGATACTCATACCGACCGCCGCCCGGCACTGTTGAAACGCAATGCCGTTCGCCGCGCATTGCGGGCCCATCTGGAATCGGCGGGTTTTACCGAAGTCGAATGCGGCGCCCTTGCGGCCTCGCCGGGGAATGAGGCGCATCTCCACGCCTTCGCCACCGATCTGCTTACGGTTTCGGGCGAAGCCACGCGGGCCTATCTCCACACCTCGCCCGAGTTCGCGGCCAAGAAGCTGCTCGCCGCCGGGGAAACGAAAATCTTCGATTTCGCCAGGGTTTTTCGCAACCGGGAACGCGGGCCCCTGCATGCGCCCGAATTCACCATGCTCGAATGGTATCGCGCCCGCGAACCCTATGATGCTGTGATGGATGATTGTGTGGCGCTCATCCGCCGCGCGGCAGAAACCACCGGCATTGCCACCTTCACCTGGCGCGGCCGGACCTGCGACCCCTTTGCCCCGCCCGAAAGGCTGGTCGTGGGCGATGCCTTTCTGCGCTTTGCCGGGATCGACCTTCTCGCCACACTGGATAGGCAGGGTGTGGGGAACCGCGGCCTTCTGGCTGATGCGGCGGCCCGTGCCGGTTTCACGGTCGCTACGGACGACAATTGGGCCGATATCTTCAGCAAGGTTCTGGTCGCCCGGGTAGAGCCCCAACTGGGTCTTGGCCGCCTCACCATTCTCGACCGTTACCCCCGGTGCGAGGCCGCGCTCGCCCGCGCGGCGCCGGATGATCCCCGGCTGTCGGATCGGTTCGAGGTCTATGCCAGCGGCGTGGAACTCGCGAACGGTTTTGGCGAACTGACTGATGCCGCCGAACAGCGCCGCCGCTTCGAAGCGGAAATGAACGAAATGCAATGCATCTACGGCACCCGCTACCCGGTGGATGAGGATTTTCTCGCCGCCCTTGCCGTTATGCCGCCGGCCAGCGGCGTGGCGCTGGGCTTTGACCGTCTGGTCGTGTTGGCAACGGCCGCGCGGCGGATAGACGATGTGCTGTGGACGCCGGCACCGCCATTTGAACAAACCGGGCATGAGGGCTAGGCATCTTCCCGTGCCGTCCTTTGCGTTCTAAGTCATCGCCGGAGTTCCGTTTCGAAGTTTCATGAACCAGCCCACTGTCATTTCCGCACCGCCCGCCGCCGAACGCACCGCCTTCGGTGTACTGTTCGCCGTATCGTTCTGCCATTTGCTGAACGATATGATGCAGGCGCTGCTGCCCGCCATCTATCCGACGCTGAAAGCCTCCTTCAATCTCAGCTTCGCGCAGATCGGCCTCGTCACGCTGGCTTTTCAATGCACCGCTTCGCTGCTGCAGCCCGCTGTCGGCCGTTATGCCGACCATCGCCCGATGCCGTATTCGCTCTCTATCGGCATGGTGTTCACCTTGGTCGGACTTCTGGTTCTCTCCATGGCCGGAAGTTATGCCGTGCTGCTGTTGTCGGCAGGCCTGATCGGCATCGGCTCATCGGTGTTCCATCCTGAGTCTTCGCGTGTTGCGCGCATGGCCTCGGGCGGCCGCCATGGCCTTGCACAATCCATGTTTCAGGTTGGCGGCAATATCGGTTCGGCACTGGGTCCGCTGACTGCCGCACTCGTGGTGGAATATTTCGGACAGCGCAGCGTTGCGGGCTACAGCCTGATTGCGATGCTGGCGATTTACATTCTGTGGAATGTCGGCGGCTGGTACAAAAATCACGGGCTGCAGCGGATGAAGGCGGGTGCCCGCAACGCCGTTGCGCATATCGCGCTAACGCAAAAGAAAATCGTCACCTCGCTGGCGATCCTGTTTGCGCTGATTTTCTCGAAATATTTCTACCTCGCCAGCATCACCTCCTATTATATGTTTTATCTGATCCACAAATTTCACATCTCGGTGCAGAGTGCGCAGATCTATCTGTTCCTGTTTCTGGCTGCGGTGGCCATGGGCACGATGGCGGGCGGCCCGCTGGGCGATCGCTTCGGGCGCAAGATCGTGATCTGGTTTTCGATCCTCGGGCCCCTGCCGTTCACCCTGATGCTGCCGGGTGCGAATTTGTTCTGGACCGCCGTGCTCAGTGTCGTCATCGGCGTTATTCTCGCCTCGGCCTTTTCGACCATCGTGGTCTATGGCCAGGATCTGGTGCCGGGCAAAGTGGGCATGATTTCGGGCATGTTCTTCGGTTTTTCGTTTGGCATGGGCGGCATCGGTGCCGCCGTGCTGGGCCTTCTGGCCGATCACACCAGCATCGAATTCGTTTACCGGGTTTGCTCTTTCCTGCCGTTGATGGGTCTGCTCACCGTGTTCCTGCCCAATCTGCCGCCGGCGCGTTTGCGGGCGCGGGCGCCGGTATGACCGCGCTCGATGCGGTGACGGCGCGTTATGCCGTGGCGTTGACCGGTGATGTGGAAGCCCTGATCGCTGCTGATCCATCCGGCCCTGTCGCGCGTCAGTTTCTGCCCTCGCTGGCGGAGCTGGAAACCATGGCGGGCGAACGTGCGGATCCCATCGGCGATGATGCGCATTCTCCCGTTCGCGGCATCGTGCACCGCCATGCTGGTCGCGTGCTGTTCAAGATCGCCAATGTCTGTCCGGTCTATTGCCGCTTCTGTTTCCGGCGCGAGATGATTGGCCCCAACAGCGAAACCGCACTCGATACCGCGGCGATGGATGCCGCCTTTGCCTATATCGCGGCGCATCCGGAAATTCATGAAGTCATTCTGACCGGCGGCGATCCCTTTGTGCTGTCCACCCGGCGCATTGCTGCCGTCACCGCGCGCCTTGCCGCGATTGCGCATGTGAAGATCGCCCGCTGGCACAGCCGTGTGCCTTTTGTCGATCCGGGCAAAGTGGATGCGGGTTTTGTCGCTGCGTTGAAGGCGGACGGGCTCGCCCCCTTCATCGCGTTGCATGCCAATCATATGCACGAATTCACCGCTGCCGCGCGCGCTGCCATCGCCCGGCTGGCCGATGGCGGCATCCCGCTGCTCAGCCAGAGTGTGCTGCTCAAGGGTGTCAATGACGATGTGGAAACGCTCGCGGCTTTGATGAATGCCTTCGTGGAAAATCGGGTGAAGCCTTACTACCTGCATCATCCCGATCTTGCGCCCGGCACCGGCCATTTCCGCGTTAGCATTGCGGAAGGGCAGGCACTGGTGCGCGCCCTGCGCGCGAAAATTTCCGGCATCGCGATGCCGCAATATGTGCTGGATATTCCCGGCGGCTACGCCAAGGTGCCGCTTCTGTCCGACGATGTCGTGGCGCTGGAGGACGGCCGCTACCGCATCCGCGATCATGCCGGCCGCTGGCATCTTTATCCGCCGGTTTAGAGCGGAATCGGAAAAGTGTGAAACGCCGATGACGCTGCCGCTACCGGCTTCCGATAAATTGCGCGACAAAGAAAAGAACTGGAGTGAAATCGTGATTCCATAGAATCCGATTTTACTCTAGGCGCGGCGCAGCCGCTTGAAGAATGCGCTCACCCGGTGGCGCGTCTGTTCACGGCGCACCACGCCCTGATCCGTGACCCAGTTCAACTGAATCACCCGCCGCGGCCCCTCGAACGGCTCAAAGCCATGCCAGGCATTGGGCTGGTTGCGGAAGATCAGAAGCGTGCCTTCATCCGGCGGCACCTCTGCCACCACTGCGCCCAGGTCGTCGGGCGACCGCAACAGGCGCAGGCGTCCTTTCGGGCTTTCCCATTTGCCGTTCATATAGATCAGCACGGTGATCAGCTTGGTTGTGCTGTCGGTGTGAATCTGGCCGTCTTCGGCACGGCTGGTGCCGCGCACGGTGACCATGGTGGGCCGGGCCGAAAGGTCTATGGCAAATTTCTCCGCCACCGCATCGGTGAAGTCCTCGCCACGAATGGCATCCATCAGCGCCGCAAAGGCGGCGCCGTAGTGCAGGCTCGGCAAGGGAAAGCTTCCCGGCAGCGGCACATCGGGAAAGGCGCGCTGGATTTCCTCCATCGCCTCGGCCCGCACAAAGCCGGGCACGATCAGATAGGGAAACGGCTCGCTTACCAGCGGTGTGGCGCGGAACGTCTCTATATCGATCGGCAGCATGTCAGAGCGGTTGCTGCATATAGGCTGCCGCCATAATGCCGCCATCCACCGCCAGAACCTGGCCGGTAATGAAGGAAGATGCCCTGCTGCAGAAGAAGATCGCCGCGCCGATCATGTCGTCGTCTTCGCCGATCCGTCCGCGCGGCACCGAACTTTCAATCGCTTTCCGTGCCGTGGCAAGGACCGGCGCCAGCATTTTGGTTTCGAACGGGCCCGGCGCAATCGCGTTCACATTGATCTGGTCGCGCGCCAGATGCTTGGCCAGATGGTGCGTCAGGTGATGCACCGCTGCCTTGCTGGCGGAATAGGCATAGCTTTCCAGTTGCGGCTGGAGAATGCCGTCGATGGACCCGATGTTCACAATGCGCGCCGGATCGTCCGCCGTACCTGCCGCCTTCAATTCCGGCAGCAGCGCCTGGCTCAGAAAGAAAATCGCCTTCAAGTTGACGTTCATCAACTTGTCCCAACCTTCTTCCGAGAATGTTTCAAAAGGTTCGGCCCAGGCGGCCCCGGCATTGTTGACCAGAATGTCGAGCTTCTTCTCACGCGCCTTGATGTCTTCGGCCAGCGCCTTCACCTCCGCCATCGATCCCAGATCGTGGGCCAGCGGAATGCAGGTGCCGTATTTGGAAAGCCCTGCGGCGGCCCGTTCGCAGGCCTCGGCCTTGCGCGACGAGATATAGACCTTCGCGCCGTTCTGCACGAAGCCACGGGCGATCATCAGCCCGATCCCCCGCGATCCGCCGGTTACCAGCGCGGTCTTGCCGCTGATATCGAAAAGTTGGGATACCATTGCGCCCTACCGGTATGTCGCGTTCAATTCCACCAGCTTCGCCGAACCGGGGCAAAGCTCTTTCGCGCCCATCCGGTTCAGCGGTGCTTCGGCGGTGTTCAGATGGGTGTGTAGGTCTTCGGCCGCGGCGTCGAGGAACAAAAGGCCTGTCACCACTTCGCCCGCCGCCTCGCGCTCATGCAGATATTTGATCGTGGCCGCGCGGTCATGCAGGTCATAGTCCTGATGCAGCTTGGCCAGTTGCAGCACCGAACCGTCGTGCTGCGTCACCGCCTGCACGGTGCCCGGCTCGTAATCCACGGTGATTTCCGCCTTCGCCGGCATGAAGTCCAGACGGTTCACAGCCTCGTTGTGGGCGCGCACGAAATCATAGGATTTGGTGGAGCCGGGATGGTTGTTGAACTGCACACAGGGGCTGATCACGTCGATGATCGCGGGGCCCGTGTGCGCGATCGCGGCTTTCAGCAGCGGCACCAGTTGTTTTTTGTCGCCGGAAAAGCTGCGGGCGACAAAGCTCGCGCCCAGCACCAGCGCCAGGCTGACAAGATCGATCGGGGAATCGGTGTTGATGCCGCCCGCCTTGCTTTTCGAGCCCTTGTCGGCGGTGGCGGAGAATTGGCCCTTGGTCAGACCGTAAACGCCATTGTTCTCGCAGATATAGACCATGTTCACGCCGCGGCGCACGCAATGGGCGAATTGCCCAAGCCCGATGGAGGCGGAATCGCCGTCGCCCGAAACACCCAGATAGATCAGATCGCGATTGGCGAGGTTGGCGCCCGTCAGCACGCTCGGCATCCGGCCGTGCACGCTGTTGAAGCCGTGGCTGTTGCCCAGAAAATAATCCGGCGTCTTGGAGGAACAGCCGATGCCGGACAGTTTCGCCACCCGGTGCGGCTCGATCGAAAGCTCGAAACAGGCCTGGATCAGGGCCGACGAAATGGAATCGTGGCCGCAGCCTGCGCACAGCGTGGAGATGGAGCCTTCGTAGTCGCGGCGCGTGAAACCCAACTCGTTGGTTGCAAGCCCTTTGTGCCGCAGCTTCGGCTTGGTGATGTAGGTCATTCCGCGGCTTCCTTGTGGGTGTTCAGATTGATGCGTTCGGCAATGGCCGCCTGGATGAAGCGGGCCGTGATCGGCGTTCCATCGTAATGCAGCAGGGAAATGAAACGCGCCGGGTCGAAGGCGCCTTCATTGACCAGAAGCTTCATCATCTGCGCGTCGCGGTTCTGCTCCACCACAAAAACGCTGTCGTGGGCGTGAATGAACTCCGCCACCTCGTCGGCAAAGGGAAAGGCGCGGATGCGCATGACGTCGAGGTGGATGCCATCCCCCTCCAGCTTGGCCATCGCCTCGTCCATGGCCGGCGCGGTGGAGCCGAAATAGAGCACGCCATAAGGCGTCTTCTCTTTCGCGTCGCGCCGCTCCGGCTTCGGCAGGATGGTCTTCGCCGTCTCCAGCTTGCGCAGCAGACGCTGCACATTGTCGACGTAATCGGACCCCTCTTCGCTATATTTGGCATAGCGGTTGCGCGAGGTGCCGCGGGTAAAGAAGCTGCCTTTGGTCGGGTGCGTGCCGGGCAGGGTGCGGAAAGGAATGGCATCGCCATCCACGTCCAGATAGCGGCCGAACACCGTGCCTTTCTCCAGTTCTTCCGCGGTCATGATCTTGCCGCGGTCGTAAGCGCGGGCGTCATCCCAGGAAAGCGGTTCGGTCAGCCAGTCGTTCATCCCGATGTCGAGGTCCATCATCACGAACACCGGCGTCTGCAACCGTTCGGCAAAGTCAAAGGCATCCGCCGCGAAGCTGAAGGATTCGTTCGGGTTCTTCGGGAACAGCAGCACATGCTTGGTGTCGCCGTGGCTCGCATAGGCACAGGCGAAAATATCCGATTGCTGGGTGCGTGTCGGCATGCCGGTCGATGGCCCGCCGCGCTGGATGTCGAAGATCACCGCCGGTATCTCGGCAAAGTAAGCCAGGCCGAAAAATTCCTGCATCAATGAAATGCCGGGCCCGCTGGTCGCGGTGAAGGCGCGTGCCCCGTTCCAGCCTGCCCCGATCACCATGCCGATCGCGGCGATTTCATCTTCGGCCTGCACGATGGCGAACCTGTTTTTGCCCGTCTCGGGATCGACGCGCAGATTTTGGCAATGCTTGGTGAAGGCTTCCGCGACCGAGGTCGATGGCGTGATCGGATACCAGGCGCAAACCGTGGCCCCGCCATAGACCGCGCCGAGGCCCGCGGCATCGTTACCTGCGATGAAGATGCGGTTGCCCACCTTGTCGGAGCGGGCGATCTTCAGCTTGCAAGCCCCGGCAAGATGTTCGCGCACATGATCGAAGCCGAGCTTGAAGGCCTGCACGTTCTTCGCAATCAATTCGGGGCGCTTCTTGAACTGTTCGCCCAGAAGCGTCTCCACCACCGCCGGATCGATGTCGAGAAGGGCGGACAGCGCGCCGATATAGATGATGTTCTTGAACAATTGCCGCTGGCGCGGGTCCTTGTAGGTGCGGTTGCAGATTTCGGTCAGCGGCACGCCGATGCGGTTCACATCCTCACGGAATTTCGACGGCGGCAGCGGCTTGGTCGAATCGTACAGCAGATAACCACCCGGCTCGATCGAGGCGACATCCTTGTCCCAGGTCTGCGGGTTCATCGCCACCATCAGGTCCACACCGCCGCGCCGGCCAAGCCAGCCTTCGCCGGAAATCCGCACCTCATACCAGGTGGGAAGGCCTTGGATGTTGGAAGGGAAGATGTTGCGCGAGGCGACGGGCACGCCCATACGCAGGATACAGCGGGCGAACAATTCGTTGGCACTGGCCGAACCGGAGCCGTTGACGTTGGCGAACTTGACGACGAAATCGTTCGTCGCCTCTAGGCGTTGTGGCATGATCCGGCCTGCGCAGTTTCGAGATAGAATTTTTTCATGTCCCATGCGCCGGTGGGGCAGCGTTCGGCGCATAGCCCGCAATGCAGGCAGACGTCTTCGTCTTTCACCATCACGCGGCCCGTTTTCAGCGTATCGGAGACGTAGAGGTCCTGCTCCGGATTGACCGCCGGTGCGGTCAGCCGCGTGCGCAACTCCTCTTCCTCACCGTTCTCCGTGAAGGTGATGCAATCCATCGGGCAGATGTCGACACAGGCGTCGCATTCGATGCACAGCCCGCGTTCGAACACGGTTTCGATATCGCAATTGAGGCAGCGTTGTGCTTCCAGAAAAGCCCGCTCGGGATCGAAGCCCAGCTCCACTTCGACATTGACGTTCTTCAGCGTCACGGCCTTGGGCGCGTGCGGCACCTTGTAACGCAGGTCGAGCGACACGTCATTGTCGTAGGACCATTCGTGAATGCCCATCTTCTGGCTCAGCAGATTGGTCAGCGGGCTCGGCCGTTCCGCATTCACGCTTTTGCCGTTGCAATGCAGGTCGATCGAAACCGCGGCTTCGTGCCCATGCGCCACCGCCCAGATGATGTTCTTGGGGCCGAACGCAGCATCGCCGCCGAAAAACACTTTCGGATTGGTCGATTGATAGGTGACGGGATCGACCTTCGGCATTTCCCAGCGGTCGAATTCAATGCCCAGATCGCGCTCGATCCAGGGGAAGGCGTTTTCCTGCCCCACAGCAACCAGAACGTCATCGCATGGCATATGCACATCCGGCTCGCCGGTGGGCACCAGCTTGCGCCGGCCGTCCTTGCCGTATTCGGCCTTCACCTTTTCGAACACGACACCGGTCAGCCTGCCGTCCTCGTGGGTGAATTCCTTCGGCACCATGTAATTGTGGATAGGAATGCCTTCGCCGATGGCGTCGTCCTTTTCCCACGGGCTCGCCTTCATCTCCTCGAAGCCGGAGCGGACGACGACCTGCACCTCTTCCCCGCCCAGCCGGCGCGAGGTACGGCAGCAATCCATCGCGGTGTTGCCGCCACCGAGCACGATCACGCGGCGGCCGATTTTGTGGATATGCCCGAACGACACGCTGGAAAGCCAGTCGATGCCGATATGGATATTGGCGGCGGCTTCCTTGCGGCCCGGAACCTCCAGGTCGCGCCCGCGTGGCGCGCCACAACCGACAAAGATCGCGTCATAGTCTTCCGCCAGCACCGCTTTCATGCTGTCGATGCGCTGGCCGAAGCGGGTTTCGGGCTCAAGGCCCAGAATGTAACCGCATTCCTCGTCCAGCACGCTCTCCGGCAGGCGGAATTTCGGAATCTGCGTCCGCATCATGCCGCCCGCCTTCGCGTCCTGATCATAGATGGTAACGTGATAGCCAAGCGGCAGCAGATCGCGCGCCACCGTCAGGCTGGCCGGGCCCGCCCCGATCAGTGCGATGCGCTTGCCGTTTTTCTGGACCGCCGGCTGGGGCAGCCGCCCGGTGATGTCGTCCTTGTTGTCATAGGTGACGCGTTTCAACCGGCAGATCGCCACCGGTTCTTCTTCCACCCGGCCGCGGCGGCAGGCGGGTTCGCAGGGCCGGTCGCAGGTCCGCCCCAGAACGCCCGGAAACACGTTGGATTTCCAGTTGATCATATAGGCGTCGGAATAACGCCCCGCCGCGATCAGCCGGATATATTCCGGCACCGGCGTGTGGGCCGGACAGGCCCACTGGCAATCGACGACCTTGTGGAAATAAGCGGGGTTGCTGGTATCGGTCGGCGGCATGCCGCGCGGTCGTTCGGGCTCGGCCAGTGCCAGCCCTTCAGCCGAATCTGAACTCATCGGACTTTGTGAATCTCCATAGCGGTATTCGGCAATCGCAAGCTGTCCTGCCTGTCATTCCGCACTTTTGCCGCGGCGCCGGTCATCCGGCAACCGCCTGGCTGGCTCCACGCCCCCAAGATTTTCCATCTTAGCTCTCCCGGCTTGCCGCGCAACACAGCATTGGCTGTATCATCGCCGTCTTAACCCGGCTGTCTTAACCCGGCATATTCCACATTAATTTTTCGTTTTATCTGGCGGGATGGCGAGGCTGATCATGGAACTGGTGCTGACAGAGCAGCAACGCGCAATTGAGGAAAATGTCAGCCGCATCTGCGCTGGTTTCCCGGACGCTTACTGGGCCGCCTGCGATGAGGAAGCCCGCTTCCCGGTGGAGTTCCATCGGGCCATGGCCGACGGCGGCTGGCTCGGCATCGCCATGCCGCCTGAACATGGCGGTTCCGGCCTCGGCGTCACCGAAGCCGCCATTATGATGCAGGCGGTGGGCCGGGGCGGCGGGGGCTATGCCGCGGCGTCCGCCATTCACCTCAATATTTTCGGACCGCACGCCATCGTCGTGCACGGCACGGCGGAACAGAAGGCGCGCTTCCTGCCGCCCCTGATCAGGGGCGAACAGAAGGCCTGTTTCGGGGTGACGGAGCCCAATGCCGGCCTCGACACCACCTCGATCGAGACCTTCGCCCGCCGCAGCAATGATGGATATGTCATCCGCGGCCGCAAGATCTGGACCACCACGGCGCAGGAGGCGGACAAGATCCTGCTCCTTACCCGCACCACGCCAAAGGCGGAGTGCAAGCGCCCGACCGACGGCATGACCCTGTTTTATACCGATCTCGACCGTGCCCGCGTGGAAGTGCGGCGCATCCCGAAAATGGGCCGCGCCGCGGTCGATTCCAACGCCGTCTTCATCGACGACCTGCCGGTGCCGGACGAAGACCGCATCGGGGAGGAGGGGAAGGGTTTCCGCTATCTGCTCGACAGCCTGAACCCCGAACGCATCCTGATCGGGGCGGAGGCTGTGGGCCTTGGCCGCGATGCCCTGTTCCGGGCGGCGAATTATGCCCGCGAACGGGTGGTGTTCGGCCGCCCCATCGGCCAGAACCAGGGCATCCAGCATCCGCTGGCGGAAAGCTGGGCCTATCTCGAAAGCGCGTGGTGGATGTGCCTGCGCGCGGCCTCGCTTTACGATTCCGGGCAGCCTTGCGGGGCCGAAGCCAATGCCGCAAAATTTCTCTCCGCGCGCGCGGCCTTCGATGCCACCACCCGCAGCGTGATGACCCATGGCGGCATGGGTTACGCGCGCGAATATCAGGTGGAACGCCTGTTCCGGGAATCCATGCTGCCGCGCATCGCGCCGGTCACGGAACAGCTCATCCTGTCCTTCATCGCAGAAAATGTACTCGGTCTGCCGAAATCCTATTGAGGCCCGATGCCCGTTCCCACGCTCGAAACACCGCGCCTCATTCTGCGCGGGCATCGCTTGTCCGATTTCGGATTCGTGGCTGCGATGTGGGGCGATCCTGCGGTCGTCCGTTTCATCGGCGAAGGAAAACCGCTGACGCGGGAAGACGCGTGGAACAAGTTCCAGCGTTTTCCGGGGCACTGGAACCTGATGGGCTATGGCTCCTGGGCCATCACGGAAAAAACCGATGGCGCCTTGCTGGGCGAGGCGGGGTTCATCGCGCGCGCCCGGTTACCGGATGATCCGCTGTGCGATGTTCCTGAAATCGGCTGGGCTCTGGCGCCGCCTGCGATGGGCAAGGGTTACGCGACAGAGGCGGTCAAGGCCGCGCTTTCATGGGGCCGTGACTATTTCGGCCCGGTGCGCGCGGTTGCCGTGATCCAGCCAGACAATGCGGCATCGCTCCGGGTTGCACGGAAATGCGGTTTTGCGCTATGCGCCCAGTCACAGTCCGGCGCGCGCCCGCTTCTGCTGCTTGACCGCCCTCTCTAATCGCCTGTCTTCGCGCCGCGGCCCTGCAGGCCACGGGAATATTGCCATGGACCATCTGATCAAAGGTTATCGGGAATTTCGCAGCAGGCGCTGGCCTGAGGAACGGGAGCGTTACACCGATCTCGCGCATAACGGGCAGAAGCCGGAATATCTGGTGATCGCCTGCAGCGATTCACGCTCCGATCCCGCCACCATCTTCAACGCCCATCCGGGCGAATTGTTTGTCATCCGCAACGTCGCGGCGGTTGTGCCGCCTTACGAGACCGATGATACCCACCACGGCACCAGCGCGGCCATCGCCTTCGCCGTGCTCAGCCTCAATGTGCGCAACATTCTGGTCATGGGCCATGCCCAATGCGGCGGCGTCGCGGCCGCGCTCGACAATTCGATTGCGGAAAGCGTGCCGTTTCTCGGCCGCTGGATTGAGCTTCTGGCACCCGCTGCCACCCATTCCGCCCACATCGCCGACCATGCCGCCCATCATGTGGCGATGGAACGCGATTGCGTCCGCCTCTCTCTCGAACGGCTGATGACATTTCCGTTCGTGGCGGAACGGGTCCGCGCGGGCAAGCTGCAACTGGATGGCGGGCGCTTCGGCATCGCCGACGGCAAGCTCGAATTGCTGGACCGCAAGAGTGGTAGCTTTGTCACGGTCGATTGAGATGTCTGCCCGCGCTATCCATCACCCGGCTGCTCCGGTGTAATCTCGTTTCGCTCCCGTCTCCGTTCTCCTCGGTGTCCGCACCGAAAGGGGGAGGGAGGGGGGAGGCCAAATTTTGAAAACGAATAGCGGGTAGGGACGTGTGATGGCCGGGCTTTATTACGAGGAATTCTTTGTCGGCCAGATTTTCCAGCACCCGATCCGGCGCACGGTGACGGAAGCCGACAACGTCTTCTTCACTGCGATGACCCACAATCCGGCCCAGCTCCATCTGGATGAGGAGTATGGCAAGAAGACCGAGTTCGGCGCCCGCATCGTCAATTCGCTTTTCACCCTCGGGTTGATGATCGGGATTTCGGTGGGCGAAACCACCCTCGGCACCACCGTCGCCAATCTCGGCATGGACGAGGTGCGGTTCCCGAAGCCGGTCTTTCATGGCGATACCTTGCGGGTGGAGACCGAGGTGCTGGAATTGCGCGAATCCCGCTCCCGCCCCGCCAATGGCATCGTGCTGTTCGCCCATCGCGCCTTCAACCAGCGGGGCGAGATGGTGGCGGTGTGCAAACGCTCCGCCCTGATGCTGAAGAAGACTGCCACGGCATGATCCCGCGCTCTTTTCTGTTCGTGCCGGCCGACAGCGAAAAAAAACTCGCGAAAACGAAAACCTCGCCGGCCGATGCACTGATCCTCGATCTGGAGGATTCCGTGGCGCCTGAAAATCGCGTTCGCGCCCGCGGTCTTGCCCGTGAATATCTGCAAGCAGGCGTATCAGCGAAGCTATGGGTGCGGATCAATCCGGTCGGTTCCGCCGATTTCGTGGCGGATATGGCGGCAGTGGTCGCCGGTGCGCCTGCCGGGCTCGTCGTGCCGAAGCCTGACGGGCCTGAGGCTTTGCATATTCTCGATGCCCATCTGATCGCGCTCGAAACCGAAGCGGGTTTACCGATCGGTTCAACCCGTCTGCTGCCCGTGGCAACCGAAACGCCAACGGCGGTGCTGTCCTTGCCGGCCTGGCGCTCCCCGCCGCCCCGTCTTGCGGCGTTGAGCTGGGGTGCCGAAGATCTTGCCGCGGCCCTTGGTGCCGCCACCAATCGCGATGAAACCGGCGCCTTCCTTTTCATTCATCAGATGGTGCGCGCGCAGGTATTGCTGGCGGCGAAGGCGGCCGGTGTCGCCGCGATCGAAACCCTTCATGCCGATTTTCGCGATCGCGATGGGCTGGCGCGGGTGGCCCGCGCGGCCCAGCGCGAAGGCTTTTCCGGCATGCTGGCGATCCATCCCGATCAGGTGGAAATCATCAACGCTGCTTTCACCCCGTCGGATGATGATGTCGCTTATGCCCGTCGTGTGGTTGCCGCCTTCACCGGCGGGGCCGGTGTGGCCCAACTCGACGGCAAGATGCTCGACCGTCCGCATCTGACCCAGGCGGAAAAGGTGCTCGCCCTCGATCGGGCGATCCGTTCACGCGAGCACGCGTAGTCTTAGCATTTTCCGGTACAGAACTACGATCAGCGCCGCGAACACGGCGATCCCGATCAGTGGCGCGAACAGGAAATTTCCGCCCACCAATGCCAGGGGTGCTTCCTTGCCGCTCGCCACGATCAGCCCGGCGAGCGCCACTCCGAACAGGCTTTCGCCGACAATCAGGCCGGAGGCGACCAGGACACCATATTGCTCCGTGGTTTCCGGGTCTGCCGCCTTTCGCGCCCGTATTTTGAACCATTGAGAAATCAATGCGCCCAGCACCACCGGCAGGCTTGCCGCCATCGGCAGATAGATTCCGATGCACACGCCAAGCGGCGGCAGCCGCATCCATTTGCGTGCGCCCAGAAATTCGTCCAACGCGATGATGGCAACACCGATCACGGCGCCGGCGCCGAGCATGTGCCAGTCGAGGCTCTCACCCAGCACGCCTTGCGCCAGTGCCGAAATCAGTACCGCCTGCGGTGCGGCCAGTGGCGTGGCCGTGGCAGAGACCGGGCCCGCTGCCTGTCCCGCAAAGCCATAGGCGCGCGTCAGCAGATCAAGCACGGGTGGAATCGTGAGGGCGCCCGCCACCACGCCCACGATCAACGCCCATTGCTGCGCCCATGGCGATGCGCCGACCAATTGCCCGGTCTTCAGGTCCTGCAGATTGTCGTTGGAGGTTGTGGCGGCCGCGAACACGATGGAAAGCGAGAACAGCGTGAATGCGATCAATGTCTTTGGCGAACCGCCATGCAGCGGAATGACGATGGCCAGGATGCTGGCGTAAAGCAGCACAGCCAGAATCCCGACGCCGGAAATCGGGCTGTTGGTGGAGCCGACGAGACCGGCCAGATAGCCGCAGATGGCGGACACCAGAAAGCCACCGAACACCACAAAACCCAATGTCACCAGGCTCAGAAGCCCTTCGTGGCCCGCAAGCGATGTGCCGCGCACAAAATACAGAACCAGCGCCACCACCACGCACAGGCAGACGAAGACCCAGCCTGCGATCGCAACCGGTCCCATATCGCGGTCGGTCGGTGCGCGGCCCACGCGACGCGAAGCCGCGATGGTGGAGACAAGGCCCGCCGCCACCGGGCGTGCCAGCTTGACCAGGGTCCACAACGCTGCAACGGCAATGGCGCCCGCCCCCATGAAGCGCACTTGTGTGCGCCAGATCTGGTTGGCGAAATCGGCAATGTCAGCGTGGGCGGGAATGCCACTGGCGGCGGCCAGAAACGGCACGGCAGCGCCCCACGCGATCAGCACGCCCAGAAGCAGCGCCAACCCGACGGAAAGCCCCACCAGATGTCCGGCGCCGACAAGCGCCAGCGAAAAGGAGAAATCGAATCCGGTCACGCTGTTGCGCCCCACGCGGACGAAGCTCTGGATTCCGGCCGCGGCGATTTGCGTTGCGGTCAGGATCGAAAGCGCGAGGGATGCGGCCGCGCCGTAAACCACGGCCATCAGGCCCCGGCGGGCACTCCCGTTCGTCGCCGCCTGCGCATCGCGCGCGGCCGAACCTACCTTCAGGACCTGCGCCGCGGCCACCCCTTCGGGATAGGGCAGGTCCGATTGCGTCACCATCGCCCGGCGCAGCGGAATGGTGAAAATCACGCCGATGATGCCGCCACCGGCACAGATGAAGAATGCGGGCCAGAACGGTATGCCCGTCCACCAGCCGACGATGACAAGACCGGGGAGTACGAAGATGATCGAGGCCAGCGCGCCCGCCGCCGACGCCACCGTTTGTACGATATTGTTTTCCAGGATGGACGTGTTGCGGAACAGCGACAGCGCCCCCATCGAGATCACCGCGGCCGGTATCGATGTGGCGAACGTCAGCCCGACTTTCAGGCCCAGATAGACATTGGCGGCGGTAAAGATCAGCGTGATCGCCACGCCCAGCAACAGGCCGCGAATGCTCAGTTCGGCGATGCGCGTCTCCGGCTTTTTCAAGGGAATTGCTCGTGGGAATGAGGCGCGGCCAGATTGTCATAATCCGGCAAGCATCGCCACGTCCGGGCGGCCAAAAAAAGAGGGAGGGCGTTCGCCCTCCCTCAATCGACATCTCTCAATTGCTTGAAAGATGTCTGCGCGGATCAGTCGTGGGTTATCAGGGTGTCATTGCCCACTGAGGTCCAGGATATGTTCATGCCACTCGTCGTGCTTCCGGTGTCGGTATCGGTGGTGGGACTGCGGATGAATGCGTTGACCGCACAGGCCCGATATTGCTTCCTTGACCGAAGCAACCTGCATGCCAGCTTTTTTACTCGTTTTGGGGCCGGTTTTGTTTCAAAGTCGGACAGTCGGCGATAGCGTTGTATCCGGGCGGGAAGGTGAAACTTGACGACACTGGAATTCTTTTTTGACTGCTCGTCGCCGTGGACCTATCTGGCTTTCACGCGAATTCCTGCGATTGCCGCGCGCGCCGACGTGGAAATCGACTGGAAGCCGATTCTCGTGGGCGGTGTGTTCAATGCGGTTAACCAGGATGTTTATGAACGGCGCGCCAATCCCGACCCGAGGAAGGCGTCCTATTACGAGAAAGACTTGCAGGATTGGGCGCGGCTCTGCGGCATCCGCATCGGTAAGCCGCCGGTGTTTCCGGTGCGCGCGGTTTCGATGATGCGCCATGCGCTTGCTGCGCAGGAAAGCGGAAAGCTGACTGTCTTTGCCAAGGCCGCGTTTGAGGCTTATTGGGGGGCGCTTCAGGATGTCAGCCAGCCGGACGTTCTTGCCGTCGTTTGCAGGAATGCCGGGTTGAACCCGGACGCGATACTGGCACGCAGCCGGACGGACGAAATCAAGGATCGTCTGCGACAGAACACGGAGGAGCTTGTTGCGCGCGGCGGGTTCGGCTCCCCCACCATTTTTATCAACGGTACCGACATGTATTTCGGCAATGACAGACTGCCTCTGGTCGAAGCCGCCATCAACCGCTGAAGCACTGGATCGTTATGGCATTTCTCCGTGAGTCGCAGGGGCCGCGTCAGCCTGCCATCCATGCTCCCTCGGTGGTTGTCTGGCTGATTGCGACTTTTGTGTTGATCTATTTCGCGCTCGATTATGCGCCGCCCTCGCTACAGGATGGCATCATCGGCAATTACGCCTTCTATCCCGCGCGCTATTCGGCCGCTTATCTGACGTCGCATGCGGTGGCGCCGGGTTCCCTGGCCGGACAGGCCATTCCGTTCATCAGCTATGTCTTTCTGCATGCCGATCTGGGGCATCTCGCCATCAATTGCCTGTGGCTTCTGGCAATCGGACCTGTTGTGGCGCGTGCGTGGGGCACGTTTTCATTTCTGATCTTTTTCTTTTTCTGTGCGGTTGCGGCCGCATCCGCCCATCTCGCATTCAACTGGGGATCGGACGCACCGGTCATCGGTGCATCGGGCGCAATCTCCGGCCTTATGGGGGCCGCGATCCGCATGCTCTGGGCCACACGGCGGAATGGCGCGGGCCTGCAATTGGCGCCGCTTCTTTCGCGGCCGATTGTTGCTTTCACGCTCTTCTGGATCGGGGCGAATGTACTTGCCGGGCTGACGGGCCTCGGTGCCGGGGTGGAAGTGCGGCTGATCGCCTGGCAGGCCCATATCGGGGGGTATCTCACAGGATTGTTGCTCGCAGCACTGTTCGATCGCTGGAGCAGGCCGTCGGGCGAGGTTCCCCACCCGTCTTGAAGCCGGCATTTTCCACATTACATGAATGTCGTGAAGATTCTGCAAGGGTGGCTCCAGATGAGCGATCAGCCGGCGCAAAGTGCGGTCTCGCCACAGCAGGCCCGCGTTCCGTTTCCGGGAACGCGTCTGCTTCATGCGATTTTTTATGCCGTCATCGCCTGGTTCACGTTCTGGGTTGTTCTTGTGCTGGCGGCGCTGCAGTTCCTCGTTCTTGTTTTCCACGGCCGCATGAACGAGGAGTTGCGAAATTTCACCCGGACCCTGGCGCAGTATATGTGGGAACTGTTGTCCTATATCGCGTTCGCGCGCGACGACAAGCCATTCCCCATCGGTCCGTTCCCGAAATAGGGCGTCACTCTGCGGGGCTCGGGCGGGCGAGGCTTGTCCGGCGCCAATTCCTGACGCGGCCGCCGAATTCATCCAGGTAAATATAGATCACCGGCGTGATGTAGAGCGTCAGAAGCTGGGACAGTATAAGCCCGCCGACGACGGCAAGGCCAAGCGGCTGGCGGGCTTCGGCGCCTTCACCAAATCCTATCGCGATTGGCAGCGTCCCCATCAACGCGGCCATGGTTGTCATCATGATCGGGCGAAAGCGGATCAGTGCCGCCTCGAAAATGGCATCCGCCGCACTGATTTCTTCGCCTCGCTGCCGCGCCAGCGCGAAATCGATCATCATGATCGCGTTCTTCTTCACAATACCGATCAGCATGATCATGCCGACAAAGGCATAAAGGCTGAGCGGAACGCCGAACAGCCACAGTGTGATCAGTGCGCCAACAGCTGCGGACGGCAGCCCGGACAGGATCGTCAAAGGATGAATGAAACTCTCATAGAGAATACCCAGAACGATGTAGATCACCACGATCGCCAGGACGAGCAGCCAGCCGATGCTGCCGGTGGATTGCTGGAACGCCTGTGCTGTTCCCTGAAAGCTGCCTTGCACGGTCGCGGGCATGTTCAATTCGCGCTGCACGCGGTCGATGGTTTTCACGGCATCGCCCAGCGCCACGCCGTTGGTCAGGTTGAATGAGATCGTGACCGCCGGAAGCTGGCCTTGATGATTCACGCTCAGCGGCATGGTGGAAGGGATGATTTTCGTTACCGCGGTCAACGGCACCAATGTTCCGCCCGCCGATGTGACATACAACTGAGACAGCATCGTGGGATTGGACTGGTATTTCGGCAGAACTTCCAGAATCACCTGATAGGTATCGGCCGATGTATAGATGCTGGATATCTGCTGGCTGCCATAGGCCGCCCCCAGCGCGGTTTCGATCTGCTCCGGCGTGACGCCGAGTGCGGCCGCGCGGTCGCGATCGATCTGCACGTTGATGGCGGGTGCCGAATAGTCGAGGTCGTTCGTCACATCCTCAAGGCCCGGCTGTTTTGCCAGGGCCTGTGTCAGGCGCAAGGCAAAGCTGTGCAACTCGTCCTGGTCCAGATCCTGCAGCGTATATTGATATTGCGATTTCGAGGAGCGGCCGCCGATGCGGATGGAAGGCGGGTTCTGCATATAGACGCTGATGCCGGGGATCTTCGCCAGTTTCGGGCGCAGTTCTGCGATGATTTCATCGGCACTCTGCCTGCGTTCGCTGCGCGGCTTCAGGGTCACGAACATCCGGCCGGTGTTCACGCCGCTGCTGGCGCCCCCCGAGCCGACGGAGGACATGAGACCCGCGATATTGGGGTTCTGCGCCATGATATCCGCCGCCTGTTTCTGCAGCGCCGACATTCGCGCGAAAGACGTACCGGTCGAGGCTTCGGTAAAGGCCATGATCTGGCCGGTATCCTCGCTCGGCAGGAAGTCCTGCCGCGCCGTCACGAACAGGAGGCCCGTCGCAACGATGCTGGCCACAAAGGCAAGACCGATCACGCCCCGGTGCATCAGGCCCCAATGCAGGGTGCGTTCGTAGAAGGATTGCAGCCGTTCAAAGGTCTGCTCGCTCCACCGGTAGAAACGGCTCTGGCCCGCGCCATGCGCCATGTTGAGCATGCGGCTGCACATTAGCGGCGTCAGGGTCACCGAAACGATGCCCGAAGCGACGATGGCAAGCACGATGGTGACCGCAAATTCGTGCAGCAGACGGCCGACAATGCCGCCCATGAACACGACCGGTATGAACACAGCGGCGAGCGATACCGTCATCGAAAGAATGGTGAAGCCGATCTCGCGGGAGCCGGCGAGTGCCGCCTCCATCGGGCGCTTGCCGTTCTCCATGTGGCGCACGATGTTTTCGAGCATGACGATGGCGTCGTCGACGACGAATCCGACCGAGAGCGTCAACGCCATCAGCGAAAGATTGTCGAGGTTGTAGCCGCACAACGCCATGCCGGCGAAGGTGCCCACGACCGCAATGGGCAGGGCGAGCGAGGCGATGAAAGTGGCCGCCAGTCTGCGCAGGAAAATGAAGATCACGCCCACCACCAGCGCCGCCGCGATCAGCAGGGTGGTCTGAACATCGGCAATGGATGCACGGATCGACTGGCTGCGGTCGTACTGGATGTCGAGCGTCACCGAAGCCGGCAATTGCTCAAGAAAGTGCGGCAGAATATTCTTGATCTCGTCCACGACCTTGATCGTGTTCGAACCCGGCTGGCGCTGAATCGCCAGAATGATTGCGCGCTTGCCGTTGTACCAGCTTGCCGCCTTGTCGTTGGCAACACTGTCGAGAACCGTGGCGATATCCTTGATGCGGACCGGCGCGCCATTGCGATAGACCACCACCTGGTTGCCGAACTGCGCGGCATCGAACAACTGGCCATCGGTATGGATCATCGTTGCCTGATCAACACCGTTCAGGGAGCCGGTGGCGATGTTCGGATTTGCCGCGTCTGCCGCGGTGGCAAGCTGGTCGATGCCGATGCCGCGTGCCGCAAGCTTGGCAGGGTCGGCCTGAATGCGCACGGCGAATTGCTGCGAGCCGTAGACGTTCACCTGTGCCACGCCATTCAGCATCGAGATCTGCCGGGCAAGCAGGGTTTCTGCGTATTTGTCGACTTCCTGAACCGGCAGGGTCTGCGAATACATCGCCAGATACATGATCGAGCTGTCTGACGGATTGACCTTGCGCAGCCGGGGCGGGTTCGGCATCTGCGGCGGCATCTGGCGTGATGCGGCCGAAATCGCCGATTGCACGTCCTGCGCGGCGGCATCGATATTGCGGTCGAGTTCGAATTGCAGGGTGATCGAGGTTGCGCCCTGCGTGCTCGATGACGTCATCGAGGAGATGCCGGCGATGGTCGAGAACTGGCTTTCCAGCGGCGTGGCCACGGCCGATGCCATGGTTTCCGGATCGGCGCCGGGAAGGCTTGCCGAAACCACGATGGTGGGAAAATCGACATTGGGCAGTTCGCTGACCGGCAGCGAAGCGTAGCCGAAGGCGCCGAAGATCAGCATCGCGGCCATGACCAATGTGGTCATGACCGGCCGGCGAATGAACGGCTCCGAAATGTTCATGGGCCGTCCTTAGTGCGGCGCTCACTTTCGTTTTCTGATGCCGCCGCTTTTCGATTGCCGTTGTGAAGGGTGACGGGCTGACCGGGAAGCACACGCAACTGGCCTTCCGTGATCACATGGTCGCCGGCTTTCACATCGCCTTTGACTGCGGCTTGTGTGCCATCATCATAGAGCACGGTCACGGCGCGCATCTCGGCTTTCCCGTCCGCCGTCACCACATAGACATAGCGTCCATCGGGCCCGATGTTCACGGCGTCATGCGGGACCACGACGCTTGGCGGTAATTCTTCCAGCGCCAGGCTGACATCGACAAGCTGCCCCGGCACCAGCCTGTTGTCCTTGTTGGGATAGGTGGCGCGCAATTCGATGGTGCCGGTCTGATCGCTCACTTCATTGTCGACAAAGTCCACCACGGCGCTGACACTCTGCGCCGATGCGCCATGGGCGGTGATCGTGGCCGTGAAAGTCGGGCTGCCGATCCGCTTCTGGATACGGGGCAGATCGTCCTGCGGCAGATGGAACGACACCTTCACCGGTTGCACCTGGGTCAGAACAACCAGCGGATTGGCCGCGTTCGCGACCACCTGATTGCCGGGCTGCACCAGAATGGGGCCGGTCTTGCCATCGATGGGCGCGCGTATCTGGGCGTAGTCCAGGTTGAGCTGGGCCGTTTCGATGGCCGCCTTATCGGCCGCAACGCTTGCTGCCAGTGCTTTGGCATTCGCCACGGTCTGATCGCGCTGTTGGGCCGAGATGGCGCCTTGCGCGTAGAGCGCGGTATAGCGTTTGGCATCACGCTCTGCGCTGATCCGCTGTGCTTCGTCGCGGGCAAGGGCTGCACGGGCCTCTGCCAGTGCGGCGGTGAATGGCCGGGGATCCAGCTGGAAAAGCAGTTGCCCTTTGTGGACGATATCGCCTTCCTTGAAGCCGGCTGCGACCATTTCGCCCTGTACGCGTGCGGTCACCTGTACCGTTGCATTGGCGACGACCGTTCCCATCGTGTGCTCGTAAACCGTCACCGGTTTTTCGGTGGCTTCGGCCACGATGACGGGTGGCGGGGGCGGCGTATGGGGCCGGGAAGTTCCCGATCCGAACAGCCACCACAACAGGAATATGGCCATTGCGGCCAGCACAATGCCGAGGATCAGGCGTGTGCGCGGCTGAAGGCGCGCCGCCAAAGCGGGGCCGGTTCCGCTGCGTAAGCTGGCCGATGCCGGTTCTAGCGGCGTGGATAGGCGCATTTCGCCCATGGATCTGTCCTGCGGGCCGGGGCTGTGTCCGGCGTGATGGCGGCCCGAACAGCCCTGCCATAGAGAGAACCCGGCCATGTGGCTGGGTTTGCGGCGCGTGTCCGGTCAAATTCCGCCATACCCCGGCGGGCTGGGATCATAAGGTAAGTGGTCCTGCCTGAGCCATATGGTACCGGGCTGGAGCGGTGTCGCGGCAAGGGGGTGGCCGGTGCCGGGTTCCGGGAAAAGGCGGGCATCGAAGATTTGCCGCCTTTGACCGCAGCTTGAAATTGCCCCCGGCCGGTTGGGCGTTTATAAGCGCGCCCTCTCAGATACGGCGCACCGCCCCCATGAACATCCGTAACATTGCCATTATCGCCCATGTCGACCATGGGAAAACCACACTGGTGGATCAGCTGCTCAGGCAGTCCGGCGCCGTGCGCGAGAACCAGCAGGTTCAGGAACGCGCGATGGATTCCGGCGATCTTGAGCGAGAGCGCGGGATCACGATTCTCGCCAAATGCACCAGCGTGGATTGGCAGGGAACCCGCATCAATATTGTCGATACACCCGGTCACGCCGATTTCGGCGGCGAGGTGGAGCGCATTCTGTCGATGGTGGACGGTGTGGTGCTTCTGGTCGATGCGGCGGAAGCGGTCATGCCGCAGACCAAATTCGTGCTGTCCAAGGCGTTGAAGCTGGGCCTGAAGCCGATTGTGGTGATCAACAAGATCGATCGTTCCGACGCGCAACCGAAAGAAACGCTGGAAAGCATCTTCGATCTGTTTCTGGCACTCGAAGCCAATGACGATCAACTGGACTTTCATGTCCTCTACGCATCGGGGCGGCAGGGGTGGGCGGTGGCGGACCTCGCCGATGATCGCAAAGACCTGTCGCCTCTGTTTGCCAGAATTGTCGCAGATGTTCGCGAACCGGAAGCGGCAGCGCGCGCGGGTGAGGAGTTCCCGTTCGCGATGCTGGTCACCACGCTGGAAGCCGATCCCTATCTCGGCCGCATTCTGACCGGGCGGATCGAGAGCGGTTCGCTCAACGTCAACCGCGTGATCAAGGCCCTGAACCGCGACGGCACAGAGGTGGAACGCGCCCGTGCCACCAAGCTGCTGGCGTTCCGGGGGCTTGCGCGCGTGCCGGTGGCGGAGGTTCATGCCGGCGATATTGTCGCGATCGCGGGCCTTCAGACGGCGAACGTCGCCGATACGCTGTGCGACATCAATGTCGCGGCGCCGATTGCCGCCAACCCGATCGATCCGCCGACCCTTGCGATCACCATCGCGGTCAATGATTCCCCGCTTGCGGGGCGCGAGGGCGACAAGGTGCAGTCCCGTGTCATCCGCGACCGGTTGCTGCGCGAGGCCGAAGGCAATGTCGCGATCAAGGTGCGCGAGACCGGCGAGGGCACCTATGAAGTGGCGGGCCGTGGCGAACTTCAGCTTGGTGTGCTGATCGAGACCATGCGGCGCGAGGGCTTCGAGCTTTCGATCTCGCGCCCGCGGGTGCTGTTCCAGACCGATCCCGATACGGGCGAGCGGATCGAACCGATCGAGGAAGTGACGATCGATGTCGACGATCCCTATACCGGTGTGGTGATCGAGAAGATCGCGAACCGCAAGGGCGAGTTGCAGGACATGCGCCCGACCGGTGCGGGCAAGACGCGGCTCACCTTCTATGCTCCGTCGCGCGGGCTGATCGGCTATCACGGCGAGTTTCTGACCGATACGCGCGGCACCGGCGTGATGAACCGGATGTTCCATTCCTATGCGCCGCATAAAGGTCCCATAGAAGGCCGGCGCAACGGCGTGATGATTTCAAATGGCGACGGCGAGGCGGTGGCCTATGCCCTTTGGTATCTGGAGGAGCGCGGGCGGCTGTTTGTGGTGCCGGGCACCAAGATCTATCAGGGCATGATCGTGGGCGAGAACGCCAAGGACAACGACCTGGACGTCAATCCGCTGCGCGCCAAGCAATTGACCAATATCCGCACCACGTCGAAGGACGAGGCGGTGCGGCTGACACCGGCCACCACGCTGACGCTGGAACAATCTATCGCCTATATCGAGGACGATGAGCTGGTCGAGGTGACGCCGAAATCCATCCGCCTGCGCAAGCGCGAATTGCTACCCCATCTGCGCAAGCGGGCCCGCAACGCGGGCGAATAATCGCTATCAACGCCCTTCTTTGCGCCGCGGGGGTAAAAGACCGAGCTGACCCGCGATCAGCCGGTCGGCCCAGGGCTTCGGCAGCGTGTTCAGAATGAAGCCCTGAACTTTCGCGGGATTGACGGTGTAGGCGGTTTTCGGCCGCGCTGCCGTCAGCGCGGTCAGCACCGCCTCGCCAATCCGCTCCGGCGGGTAGCCCTTGCGGCCCTCGGCGATCATCACGGTTTTGATCTTCTCCAGCGCCGCCCGGTAGGGCGTGTTGCCGAAGCGGGCGGTATCGACCAGATCCGCCTTGTCCCAGATGGGGGTCGCGACCGCGCCGGGGCGGATCACCACCACCTTGATGCCGAGAAGCAGCAATTCCCGCCTCAGCGCCTCGCTCATCCCTTCAAGCCCGAATTTGGAGGCGTTATAGGGCCCGAGAAACGGCATGGCGTTTTTGCCGCCGACCGAGGACATCATCACGATGCGCCCGGCGGTTTTGCCGTTGGCGGCCATCAGAAGCGGGGCGAAGGCCTGGGTGACGATCAGTTGCCCGGTCAGGTTGACCGCGATCTGCTGGCGGAATTCGTCCGGCGAAAGGTGAAGCAGCGGCCCCGGAACCGCGACGCCGGCATTGTTGACGAGGCCGGACAGCGTTTCCCCGCCGAGCGCCCTCTTTACACTTTCCGCGGCATGGGCCACCGCGGCTTCATCGGTGATGTCGAACAGAAGGGGCGTGAAAGCCGCCCCGAATTCCTGCGACAGGCGGGTGGCGTCGGTTTCCTTGCGCACGCTGCCGAAGACGTGAAAGCCGTTCTGCGCGAGAATTTTCACGCATCCCCAGCCAATCCCGGTCGAAGCGCCGGTGACGACGGCGGATTTCATCGCTAGCCCCTTTTTAAATATGTTCGCCCATTATAGTCATGCGGGCGGCACAGTGGGATTTGGCCGGACAGCCTCTTCAGAAAAGGTCCGGCTGTTTTGGCGTGCAGGCGGGTGTGAGAATGAGCGTGAACCCGGAGACAGTCGCATTCGCGCATCGCCTGGCCGATGCGTCGGGCGCGGTGATCCGCCCGTTTTTCCGCAAACGGATCCAGGTGATCGACAAGGGTGTCACGGGCCCCAAGCCGCTGTTCGACCCGGTGACCGAAGCCGATCGCAATGCCGAAGCCGCGATCCGTGCCCTGATCAAGGCGGAACGGCCGGACGACGCCATTCTGGGTGAGGAACACGGCTATGAGCCGGGGGTGAGCGGGCAGACCTGGGTGGTGGACCCGATCGACGGCACGCGGGCCTTCATCACCGGGCGGCACACCTGGGGCACCCTGATCGCGCTGGAGGATAGCGGCCGGCTGTCGCTCGGCATCATCGATCAGCCGGTGCTGCGCGAACGCTTCATCGGTTATGACGGCAAGGCCGAGCTGATCACGCCGGAAGGGCGCTCCCCGCTCAAGACGCGGGCCTGTGCCAATCTGTCGTCGGCGGTGATTTCGACCACCCATCCCTGGAGCTATTTCGGCCGCGCCCAGCGGCAGGCCTTCGAGGAGGTCTGCGCCCGGTCGCGGATGAGCTATTTCGGCGGCGACTGCTATGGCTATGCCCTGCTGGCGATGGGGTTCATCGACGTGATCGTGGAGGGGCGGATGGCGCCGTGGGATGTCGCCGCCCTCGTGCCGGTGATCGAGAATGCGGGCGGGCTGGTCACGGACTGGCAAGGCAACCCCTATACCAATGGCGGCATGGTGATCGCGGCGGGCGATGCGCGGGTTCATGCGCAGGCCGTGGAAATGCTGGCCGGTGCCGACGAAGCCTGAGTTTTGCGCCTTTTTTCTGGGCCATATTCCAAACGAGACGATTCCGGACAGAGCGGGCCCTGACACAGAACGGGCTCTCGCGCGGGGCCCCATGGTGGCGGATCCCGCGGCGAAAGCCCGGTGCTGGCGGTGTGCCGTTGGCCGGTACGGGCCGGGAGGTCAGTCCCGGCCGTACACGCCATTGGCCACCGTCCCCGGGCTTTGCCGGCTCGCCCCCTTGCTGGCTATCCCTTGGCAGGGGCAGGCGGGCATGGGGAGCGAGAGCAACGGAGGCACGCGCGTTTGCCTCCTGACCCTGTATGGCCGCGCGGTGGGTTCGGATGGGGACTTTGAGGGGCATTGGGGGTTCTCCTGACGAAAGACTATATACCCATCATCTATAGGATTACAATTCTATCAGGAAAATAAACGTAGGTGGTGCCCCCCTCCCG
>JAFKEW010000068.1 GCA_017308375.1 Alphaproteobacteria bacterium | reverse complement strand
GAGGCCGGGGCGCAAAACCTGATGGCCGAGGTGGCGGGCCTGAAGGACGAAATTCAGAAAGGCGAGGCGGAGGAGCGCGGGTTGCAGGAGGAGTTGCGCAGCATTCTTGCCGCGATTCCCAATCTGCCGGCCGATGACGTGCCGGTGGGACCGGACGAGAACGCCAATGTGGAAGTGAAGGCCCGCGCCTTTGGATCACGGCCGGCGATGAATGCCGCCAAGGAGCATTTCGAGTTGGGCGAGGCGCTGGGGCTGATGGATTTCGAGCGCGCGGCGAAAGTCTCCGGCTCGCGCTTCGTCTATCTGAAGGCGGGGCTGGCGCGGCTGGAGCGCGCACTGGGCAATTTCATGCTTGATCTGCATACGGATCATTTCGGCTATACCGAGATGCAGACGCCGATCCTTGCCCGTGAAAGCGCCTTTTTCGGCACCGGGCAGATGCCGAAATTCGAGATGGAACAGTTCTGGGCGGTGAGCGGCGAATTGCTGAGCGATGGCAGCGATGCCGATGTGGTCGCGACCCTGCGCAACAACCGTTATGGCCTGATCCCCACCGCCGAAGTGCCGCTGACCAATTATGTCAGTGGTGAAATTCTCGACGAAGCGCAATTGCCGTTTCGCGTCACCGCCTGGACGCCCTGTTTCCGCTCGGAAGCGGGCGCCGCGGGCAAGGATACGCGCGGCATGATCCGGCATCATCAGTTCTGGAAAGTGGAACTGATCTCCGTCACCACGCCGGAACAATCGAACGATGAGCATGAGCGCATGACCGATTGCGCACAGGAAGTTTTGAAGCGGCTTGGCCTGCATCATCGCGTGGTGACCTTGTGCACCGGCGACATGGGATTTTCGGCGCAGAAGACCTATGACATCGAAGTGTGGCTGCCGGGGCAGGGCCGGTTTCGCGAAATCTCCTCCTGCTCCAATTGCGGAGAGTTTCAGGCCCGGCGCATGAACACGCGCTATCGCGGCGCTGACGGCAAGGTGAAAGGCTTTGTGCACACGCTGAACGGATCGGGGCTGGCGGTCGGGCGCACGCTGATCGCGGTGATGGAGAATTATCAGGAAGCGGATGGCAGCATTCGCGTGCCCGATGTGTTGCAGCCCTATATGGGAGGCGTGAAGACGATCGGGGGGTGATGGGTCCCCCCTCAGTCAGCTTCGCTGACAGCTCCCCCGTAAACGGGGGAGCAGGTTTTCCTCCCCTGCGAAGCGGGGGAGGTGGCGCGGGAGCGCCGGAGGGGGCGGTTTGCGGAATTTGATAGGATGATGTGATGCGGATTCTGGTCACCAATGACGATGGCATTCATGCGCCGGGGCTGGTTGCGGCGGAAAAGATCGCGCGCACGATTTCCGACGATGTCTGGGTGGTGGCGCCGGAGAGCGAACAATCCGGTGCCTCGCATTCCTTGACGCTGACCATGCCGCTGCGCCTGCGTGAGATCACGCCGCGCAAATTCGCCGTCACCGGCACGCCGACCGATTGCGTGATGATGGCGATCAATCAGGTGATGCGCGACGAACGGCCGGCGCTGGTGCTTTCCGGTGTCAATCGCGGCACCAACATCGCCGATGACGTGACCTATTCCGGCACCGTGGCGGGCGCGATGGAAGGCACAGCCCTTGGCATCCGCTCGATCGCGCTGTCGCAGGCTTATGGCTGGGTGGAAGGGCGCGACGTGCAATGGGCCTGCGCGGAAACCCACGGGCCGAAGCTGATCCAATGGCTGGTGCAGACCGGCTGGCCCGAAGATGTGCTGATCAACATCAATTTTCCCGACAAGCCGCCGGGCGAAATCACCGGTGTGGAGATCACCAGCCAGGGCCATCGCAATCAGGATACCGCGGTGCTGGACCGGCGCATCGACGGGCGCGGCAATCCTTATTTCTGGATCGGTTATCGCCGCGTGCGCTCCGACCCGCCGGACGGCACCGATCTGCGCGCGATCTATGACGGGCGGATTTCGATCACGCCGCTGCATCTGAACCTGACCGAATACCGGGTGATGGAGCGGATGCGCCGCCAGTTCGACGAGACCTTCGACACCACGCCGCACGTGCCCTTCAAGCCGGACATGCCATGACCGATCCGCGGGCGATCCAGTTGGTGATGGCACTGCGCAAGCAGGGCATCACCGACATGCGCGTTCTGAACGCGATGGAGCGCACGCCGCGGGATCTGTTCGTGGAAGAAGCCTTCGGCAGCAGCGCCTATCAGGACAGCGCGCTGCCGATCGCCTGTGGCCAGACCATCAGCCAGCCCTACATCGTCGCCTTCATGACCCAGGCGCTTGCGGTGGGGGAGAAGATGCGGGTGCTGGAGATCGGCACCGGCTCCGGCTACCAGTCGGCCGTGCTGGCGCCACTGTGCCGGAAAATTTACACCATCGAACGCCATCGCCCGCTGCTGAAGGCGGCGGAGGCGCGGTTCAAGGCGCTGAAACTTGACAACATCGTCACCAAACTGGGCGACGGCTACAAGGGATGGCCCGAACAGGCCCCGTTCGACCGAATTGTGGTAACGGCGGCGTTTCCGCAAGTTCCCGAAAGCCTGATCGCGCAACTGAAGCCCGGCGGGATCATGATCGTGCCGGTGGGCGAACAGCGGCCCGGTGAAAGTATTTCTCAACTTTTAACCAAGATTATCCGTACCGAGACTGGGGTAAAGCGAGAAGCGCTGATCCCCGTAATGTTCGTGCCCATGGTGCCGGGCCTGCCGCGGGAGCCGCAGAAGGCGGATGAACGGGAGCGGAAAATCTGAACATGGTCTCGGCCGCGCTTTTGCGCTGGCCGTGATTCTACCTGCGCTGCTTGCCGGATGCGCGATGGACCCCGAACCGCCGATCGGCGATCCGCCGCCGGCGCGGGCGGCTGCAACGTCATCCTATGCCGGAACGGTTGTGGTGCATTCGGGCGATACGCTGTCGGCCATCGCATTGTCGCGCGGCGTGCGCGTGGCGGAGATTGTGCGCCTGAACGGATTGCGCGACCGCGATAGGATCTATGCCGGGCAGGTGTTGCGCATCCCGGAACGCAATGTGCGCAGAACGGCCGTTCGCACGGCGGGCGTATACCGGCCATCGCCGCGGCCCGCTTATGGATCTTATACGCCGGTTTCTTATGCGCCGGTATCTTATTCCCCAGTCGAGGCGCGCGCGGCACCGGACACACACAGCGCCCTTCTGGAGCGGGCGCAGGATGTGATCGACCGTTTCTCCACCACATCTGTTTCACCACAAACGACGCAAACAACACCGCAGGCGACACTCGACGATCTCGACAGTGCGCGCTTCGTGTGGCCGGTGATGGGGCGCATCATCATGCCGTTCGGGCCGGCGCCGAGCGGGGAGCGCAATGACGGCATCAATATTGCGACCGCGATGCGCACGCCGATCCACGCCGCGGCGGCGGGCACGGTCACCTATGCCGGGAACGAGTTGAAGGGCTATGGCAATCTGGTGCTGATCCGGCATGACGATGGCTATGTCACCGCCTATGCCCATGCCGACAGTCTGGTGGTGACGCGCGGCGACCGTGTCGCCCGCGGCCAGGTGATCGGCTATAGCGGCGAAAGCGGCGATGTCAGCGAGCCGCAACTGCATTTTGAAATCCGCCACGGCGTCACGCCGATCGACCCCAAGCCGCTTTTGATGGCGCGGGCGAGCTGATTATCTTTTAATGTCATGGCCCGCGACTGCGGGCCATCCAGTTGAAATCTGAAAATTTCCCATAAGGAATTCGCGGACAATTCTGCCGCAGCGAAGCGATGTCACCTGGGCGGCCTGCACTCCGGCAGGCCGTGACATCCAATGCCTTAAAGCGATTTGCCGAGTTCGCCGGCGAGGTCCTGAATGAACTGCCAGGAGACGCGGCCGGAACGGCTGCCGCGCCCCGAGGCCCAGGCGAGTGCGCGCTGATGCAGCTCCGCCTTCGGCAGCGTGATGCCGAAATGGGCGGCATAGCCGTCGATCATCGCGAGATATTCGTCCTGCCCGCAATTGTGGAAGCCGAGCCAGAGGCCGAAACGGTCGGAGAGTGAGACTTTTTCCTCCACCGATTCCGACGGATTGATGGCGGTGGAGCGTTCGTTCTCCATCATCTCGCGCGGCATCAGATGGCGCCGGTTCGAGGTGGCGTAGAACAGCACGTTGGCGGGCCGCCCCTCGATGCCGCCTTCAAGGGCCGCTTTCAGCGATTTGTAATTGGTGTCGTCGCGGTCGAACGAAAGATCGTCGCAATAAAGCAGGAAGCGGCGGGCAGCAGCGGCGCGCAACAGCCGCAGCAATTGCGGCAGGGTGGAAATCTCCTCCCGGTGGATTTCGATCAGGACGAGACGGGCGGCCCCTTTGCGGGCGCGGTTGACCTGCGCATGGGCGGCCTTGACCAGCGAGCTTTTGCCCATGCCGCGCGCGCCCCACAGAAGCGCGTTGTTGGCCGGCAGGCCATCGGCGAAGCGCCGCGTGTTTTCGAGCAGGGTGTCGCGGGCATAATCCACCCCCTTGAGCAGGACGAGCGGGATATACGCCACCTGTTCGACCGCCAGAAGGCCCCCTTGTGACGGCTCCCAGATGAAGGCGTCGCCGCCGGCGGGCACCGCGCCCGCCTGGGCCCGCGGGGCGAGCCGTTCAAGCGCGCCCGCGATGCGTTCGAGGACCGCGTCCCGGCCATTTTTCACCTCCGGCTCCGCGTCCGGATTGCGCCGTGCTGTCATGGGCTTAGGCTCCGCTTCCGGCGCGGTTGCAATGCGGGTGTCCGCCGTTATAGTCCGCGCGCACCGTCACGGCCGGATTTGCGCCGCGCCGCGCCTCTATGACATACGCGAACCGGAGCCTATCGGATCGGAACATGGATCAGTCCTTCTTAACCTCGATCGTACCGCTTATCGCCATTTTCGCGATCATGTACTTCCTCATGATCCGCCCGCAGCAGCAGCGCGTGAAGAAGCACCGCGAAATGGTGGACGGGGTGCGCCGCGGCGATACCGCGATCACCTCCGGTGGTATCGTCGGCAAGGTGATCAAGGTCAAGGACGATGGCGAGATCATGCTGGAGATCGCCGACGGTGTGCAGGTGCGCGTGGTCAAATCGACGCTGAGCGACGTGCGCGCCAAATCGCAGCCCGCTGACGCCAAAGCCGACAAGGACTGATCCCTTCCATGTTGCAAGTCCCTGTCTGGGTCCGGGTTCTGGTCGCCGTCATCCTGATCGGCGGCATCATGATCGCGCTGCCGAACGCGTTGCCCGAGAACGTGATCCAGCGCATGCCGAACTGGCTGCCGAAGGATACGGTCAGCCTGGGGCTGGACCTGCAGGGCGGTTCCTATCTCCTGCTCGAAGTGCAACTCGACCAGGTGGAGAAGGACAAGCTGGATTCGGTGATGGCCGATATCCGCGTCGGCCTGCGCAAGGCCAAGATCGGTTTTTCCGATCTTTCCGCCCGCAACGGGCAGGTTTCGGTTCGGGTGCGCGACCCGGCGCAATTCGACCAGGCGCGCAAGATCCTGGACGGGCTGAACCCGCAGGTCGGCGGTGGTGTCCTCTCGGTCGGCTCACGCGAATATGAGATCACGACGCCGGGCCAGAACCGGCTGGTGATGGGCATTACCGATGCCTATCGCAACCAGACCCGCACCCAGACCGTGGGCCAGTCGATCGAAGTGGTGCGCCGCCGGATCGACGAGATGGGCACGCGCGAACCCACCATCGAGCGCCAGGGCGACCAGCGCATTCTGGTGCAGGTGCCGGGCCTGGCGAACCCCGACCGCCTGAAGGAATTGCTGGGCAAGACCGCCAAGATGACGTTCCAGCTTGTGGACGAGACCGGCGATGTGGCCCAGGCCCAGCGCGGCATCGTTCCGATCGGCGATGAATTGCTGCCGCAGGAAGGCCCGGAGGGGATGCCGCCGCTTCTGATCCAGAAACGGGTGATGGTGTCCGGCGACCGGCTGACCAATGCGGCGGCAACCTTCAACCAGCAGACCGGCGAGGCGGTGGTGACCTTCCGCTTCGATTCCGTCGGCGCGCGGCAGTTCGGCAATGTGACCAAGGCCAATGTCGGGCGCCGCTTTGCCATCGTGCTCGACAACAAGGTGATTTCCGCGCCCGTGATCCGGGAGCCGATCCTTGGCGGCTCCGGCGAAATCTCCGGCAATTTCAACGCGCAGAGCGCCAACGATCTGGCGGTTCTGCTGCGCGCAGGCGCCTTGCCCGCGCCGCTGAAAGTTCTGGAAGAGCGTACGGTGGGCGCGGAGCTTGGCGCCGATTCGGTGAAGGCCGGACGCTATTCCGCCTTTGCCGGGCTGATTCTGGTGGCGCTGTTCATGATCGCGCGCTACGGCATGTTCGGCCTGTTCGCCGATGTCGCGCTGAGCCTCAACATCGTTCTTCTGATGGCGGTCCTGACCATGTTCGGCGCCACGCTGACGCTTCCCGGTATCGCCGGTATCGTGCTGACCATGGGCATGGCGGTGGACGCCAATGTGCTGATCTATGAGCGCATCCGCGAAGAACAGCGCAACGGGCGAAGTATGCTCGCCTCCATCGACACCGGATTCCGCTTTGCGATGGCGACCATCATCGACGCCAACATGACCCACATCATCGCCGCGCTGATTCTGTTCCAGCTCGGCTCCGGCCCGGTGCGCGGATTCGCGGTGACGCTGGGGGTCGGCATCATCACCTCGTTCTTCACCGCGGTGATGGTCACCCGCCTGATCGTGATCGGCTGGCTGCACGTCCGCAAGCCGAAGCGGCTGACTATTTGATTCGTGGGCCATCTGATTTCTGGGCCATCTGATTCGCGTGGCCGGGGGTGCGATTTGGGGTGCTGGCGCCCTGCCATTTTTGCGGCCTTCCGTTCCGTTTCGCGCTAAATTGGATAGCGCGGACCCGATGGGAGGGACATGTCATGACCGCATTTTTGGGCGATTTGCGTAGCGTTGTGATTGCGGGCTTTGTGCTCGCCCTTCTTGTTTTTCTTCTCTATCTCAGGATTCAGGGGTTTGACGGGGCCACGTTCTGGCCGTTTCTGGTGCGCTGGCTGCACGTCATCAGCGGTGTGATGTGGATCGGCCTTCTGTGGTACTTCAATTTCGTTTCGACACCCACCACACCGAAAATTCCGGACGAGTTGCGCCCGGCACTGGGGCGTTACATCACACCGGCGGCGCTGTTCTGGTTCCGCTGGGCGGCGATGAGCACGATTGTGTTCGGCCTCATCCTGGCGTGGCAGAACGGTTATATCGCTGAGGCGCTGACGATCGATTCGATCGACGGTTTCGCCGATCCGCGCGCCATTCTGATCGGCATCGGGATGTGGCTTGGCATCATCATGTGGTTCAACGTCTGGTTCATCATCTGGCCGAACCAGCAGAAGGCGCTGAACATTGGCAATGCCTATCCCGATCTGGGCAAGGAGGCGAAAGCGGCGGCGGCAAAGACGGGCGGACAATTCTCCCGCATCAACACGCTGCTTTCAATCCCGATGCTGTTCTGCATGGTGGGGGCGCAGAATATCGTGTGATGGCAGCAAAGGCGGTTCCCACTTTCCCGCACGTTGCGCTTTAGAGTCTTTATCTGGCGCAACTTTTCGCGGGAAACCGGTTCCCACTTTCCCGCACGTTGCGCTAGAAAAGCCGCCTGGGTGACCGGGCGGCTTTTTCTGGCGAATGATTTTTGGCGAATGATTTTCTGGCGGGCGATGGAGCGGGACGATTCCTTTGCGGCGTGTGGGGCCATGGTGCGGGCCCGCGATGCGGATCGCTATTTCGCCGCCCTGTTCGCGCCGAAGGAAACGCGCGGTGCGTTGTTCGCGCTTTATGCCCTGAATTACGAGTTGGCGCATGTGGGCGAAAGCGTGCGCGAGCCCATGGTGGGCGACATCCGCATGCAATGGTGGCGCGAAACGCTGGAAAGCGCGCGGGACGGGCATCCACGGGCCCATGTGGTGGCGCATGCACTGGCCGCTGCGATGGCGGCGCAGGATTTGCCGGGGGACTTGTTCGAGCGGATGATCGAGGCGCGCGGGTTCGATTATCTCGACGGCTATTTCACCGATTGTGCCGAGCTGGAATCCTATGCCGCCGATACGGCGGGCGCGCTGATCCAACTGGCGCTGCGGGCGGCTGGTGCCACGGTAGCCAAGGATGAAGCCGCACTGGATGAGGCGGCACGGGAAGCGGGCATCGCCTATGCCCTGTGCGGCTTGCTGCGCGCATTGCCGCATCACGCGGCGCGGCGCAAGCTTTATCTGCCGCTGGATGTGCTGGCGGCGCACGCCATATCGCCGGAAGATATATTTTCCGGGCGTGACAGTGAGGGCTTGCGCGCGGCGGTTGCCGCGATTGCGGCACGGGCACGCGCCCATCTCGATGCGGCGCGGGCGCTTGGGCGGCCGGGGGCGAAAGCGTTGCCGGTGTTTCTGCCGCTGGGGCTGGTGCCGCTTTACCTGAAACAGATGGCTGCGCCGGATTTCAATCCTTTCCGCATGGCGGTGGAATTGCCGCTCTACCGCCGGCAATGGCGCTATCTGACCGCGGCGCTCAGCGGGCGGGTCTGAATTTTACTCGGCCGCGGCGCGGGTGCCGTTAAGCCAGGTTTCGAGATCGGCCATGGCGCGGCGGGCGAGCGCCTGTTTGCGGTCCTTGCCGCGGATGCGCGTGCCCGGCGGCAGGTCGGGGAAAAGGCCGAAATTGACGTTCATCGGCTGAAAGGTTTTCTGGTCGGCGCCGCCGGTGATGTGATCGAGCAGGGCACCGAACGCGGTGGTCGGCGGCGGCGGGGCGATGGCCGCGCCGATGATTTCGCCCGCGGCGAAGCGGCCGCAAAGAAGCCCGATGGCAGCACTTTCGACATAGCCTTCGACGCCGGTGATCTGGCCCGCGAAGCGCAGATGCGGCGCCGCCTTCAGGCGCAGTTGCGCGTCCAGCAGGCGCGGGGAATTGATGAAGGTGTTGCGATGCAGGCCGCCGAGGCGGGCGAATTGCGCATCTTCCAGCCCCGGAATCATGCGGAAGATGCGGGTCTGTTCGCCATGCTTCAGCTTGGTCTGGAAGCCGACCATGTTCCACAAGGTGCCGAGCGCATTGTCCTGGCGGAGCTGCACCACCGCGTAAGGGCGCCGCCCGTTGCGCGGATCGGAAAGGCCGACCGGCTTCATCGGCCCGAAACGCAAAGTATCCACCCCGCGCGATGCCATCACCTCAACCGGCAGGCAGCCTTCGAAATAGGGGGTCGATTTTTCCCAGTCCTTGAAATCGGTCTTCTCGCCCGCCAGCAGGGCGGCGATGAAGGCGCCATATTGCGCTTCGTCGAGCGGGCAGTTGAGATAATCGGCGCCATCGCCTTCGGGCCCCTTCTTGTCATAGCGGGACTGGAACCAGGCGATATCCGTATTGATCGAATCGCGATGGATCACGGGTGCGATGGCATCGAAGAAGGCAAGTGAATCCTCACCCGTCAGAATTCGGATGGAATTCGCAAGGCCGGGCGCGGTCAAAGGGCCGGTGGCGATGATGGTGGGGCCCAATTCGGATGGCGGCAGGGCGCTGATTTCCGCACGGCGGATTTCGATGGCCGGGTGCCGTTCCAGTGCGTGGGTGATGTGGGCGGAGAAGCCGTGGCGGTCCACCGCCAGCGCGCCGCCCGCCGGCAGTTTGTGCGCGTCCGCCGCGGCGAGGATGAGGGAGTTCGCCCGCCGCATCTCGGCATGGAGGAGGCCGACCGCATTGTTCAGCCAGTCATCGGAGCGCAGCGAGTTGGAGCAGACCAGTTCGGCAAGCCCGTCTGTCACATGGGCATCGGTGCCGCGGACGGGGCGCATTTCGTGCAGCACCACGGCAACGCCGGCATTGGCCGCGGCCCATGCCGCCTCGCAACCGGCCAAACCGCCGCCGATGATGTGCAGTGTTTCCACGATCCACCGTTCCGCCGCGCCGGAAAAGCCCGGCCGCGTCGGCGGACCATAGCCGCCTGACGCCCCCGTTCAAGTCCGCCCTGTTCAACCCCAAATCGGCGGACGTTTTTCGCGCCAGGGCCGGGCCTGTTCCAGTTGGGCGGCGAGGCGGAAGAGTGTTGCCTCATCCGAATAGCGGGTGGTGAACATCATGCCGATGGGCAGATTGTCCGCCGACCAGCCAAGCGGCAATGACATGGAAGGTTGGCCCGTGATGTTGAAGGGCGGGGTGTAGCCGAACACGCGCGCCTGACGGCGGTTGAATTCGCGCGGCTCCACATGCACCGGGTCGAGATGGCCGATGGGTGGGGCCGGCGTGATGGTGACGGGGGTGAGCAGCACATCGAATTCGCGCCACAGGCCGATGATCTGCCGCGACATCAGCCGCAGGGTTTGCAGGCCCCAGCCGATCTGTTCGGACGACAGTGCCTGACCGGCGCGGTAACTCGCCCAGGCGAGCGGTTCGAGATCGTCCTCTTTCGGATCGCGGCCCAGAACCGCTTTCCATTCCGCCATCGAGGCGGCGAACATCGCACCGGATACGCAGCCTTGCGCGCGGTAGAGCTTGCGCCAGTCAACACCAAGGCTGCGTTTCTCGATCATGGTGTGGCCGAGTTCGCCCAAGAGTTTCACGGTCTCGTCGAACACACGCTGCACATCGGCCGACAGCGGTGTGCCGGAAGGGTTTTCGGTCGTAAACGCGATGTTGAGGCGGCCGGGCGCGGTCTCAATCTCCTCCATATACCCCCGCGCTTTCTGCGGCGGGGGATAGGGGGAATCGTCTTCCGGCGTGCCGGTCCAGTCGAGCATCGCGGCGCAATCGCGCACGCTGCGGGTCAGCACATGGTCGAGGATGAAACCATGGGCGCGGCCCCGGTCATCCGGCCCGCCGGGATTGCGGAATTGTGTCGGCTTGAGCCCGACAAGGCCGCATTGCGCCGATGGAATGCGGATGGAGCCAAGCCCGTCGCTGCCATGGGCAAGCGGCACCATGCCGGAAGCGACCGCGGCCGCCGCCCCGCCGGAGGAGCCGCCCGAACTGTGATCCGGATTCCACGGATTGCGGCAGATGCCGAGGAAGCGCCCTTCGGTGGTGCCGGGAATGCCGAATTCGGGCGTGTTGGTCTTGCCGACCAACACGGCGCCGGAGGCGCGGTAACGCCGCGTCAGCTCGCAATCATCCGGGCTGACATAGCCCCTGAGGTAAGCGGAGCCATTGGTCATCGGCCAGCCTTTGACCGGCATGCCGATGTCCTTGATCAGGAATGGCACGCCCTTGAACGGGCCATCGGGTAGTTTGCCTTGCGCGGTTTTGTGCGCCTCGTCATAAGCCTTGTAGACGACGGCATTCAGTTTGGGATTGTGCCGTTCGATGCGCGCGACCGCTTCTTCGACCAGTTCGAGCGGCGACACCGCACGCTGGCGCACCAGATGGGCAAGACCAAGACCGTCATAGTGATCATATTCCGCAAAGCCCATGATCGCTTCCTCCGTTGTTTGGTCCTTTATCTGGCCTTCAGACTGGCGCGGCGCCCGGCCCAGGGTGCGGCCTTTTCCAGTTCGACAGCAAGTTTCAGCAATGTCATCTCGCCGCCATAGCGGGCGACGAATTGCACGCCGATCGGAAGCCCCGCCTTGTTGACGTTGAGCGGTAGTTGGATTGCAGGCTGGCCGGTGGCGTTCTGCATCGCGGTGAACGGCACATACCCGAAGATCGGCGCGAACGCCTTGTTGGGGTCTTCCTCATCGATGTCGATGATGCCGAGCCTGATCGGCGGCGCGCCCAGCGTGGCGTTGAGCCAGACATCATAGGTGTCGTGGAATTGCGCCATGGTGCGGCTGGCCATGGTCATTGCCTGTTTCGCCGCCATCAATTCGACCGCGCTGACTTTCTTGCCGGCGCGGTAGAGGCCAAGGGTCAACCCCTCCACCACCTTGGTGGAGGGCGGTGTGCCGGTGAGTTTTGCCAATTGTTCGAGGCCGAACGCGGCATTGGCGGCCCACACGGTCATGAAGGCGGGGGTCAGCACCGCACCGTTGAGGGGCGGTGTCACCTCCTCAACAATATGGCCGAGGTCTTCGCACAGCTTGGCGGTTTTCTTCACCGCCGCGACGACATCGGGGTGCAGGGTTTTGCCGTTCAGCGCCTTGTACGTCACCGCGACACGCAGGCGTTTGGTCTTGCGCTTGATGCCGTCGAGGTAAGAGCCTTCGGGCGGCGGCGCGGTGTAGGGATCGCCGTAATCGACCGGCGACGAAATATCGAGAGCGGCGGCCACGTCGCGCACACTGCGCGCCACCACATTGTCCACTGAGAGCCCGCTGGTGGCATCGCCATAATCGGGGCCCTGGCTGATGCGGCCGCGCGAAACCTTGAGCCCGATCAACCCGCAACACGACGCCGGAATACGGATCGAACCGCCGCCATCGGTGGCATGCGCAATCGGCACGATGCCGGCGGCCACGGCCGCCGCCGATCCGCCGGACGAACCGCCGGTGGAGTGCGCCAGATTCCATGGGTTGTGCGCCGGGCCATAGAGTTTGGATTCGGTGGTGGGCAGGATGCCGAATTCCGGCACATTGGTTTTGCCGAGCGGGATGAGACCGGCGGCGCGATAGCGCGCAACCAATGTGGAATCGTGATCGGCCAGCACGGCCGGGACATAGCGTGAGCCGTTGCGCGTCGGCATGCCGATGGCGCCGGCCCGCATATCCTTCAACAATGTGGGAACGCCGGTGAATGGCCCCTTGGGCAATTTGCCCTTCGCGGCATCGCGTGCCCGGTCATAGGCCGCAAACACAATGGCGTTGAGCGCGGGGTTCAGTTTTTCGGCGCGGGCAATCGCCTCCTCCACCACTTCGCGGGCGGAGATTTTCTTTTTGGCGATGAGGGCGGCAAGGCCGAGGGCATCGTACTGATCATATTCGCTGAAGGACATGGTTAGAGCCTTATCTTGCTGTATTGATCTTTCCAGGGTGCGGATTTTTCGAGTTGGGCGGCGAGGCGCAGAAGTGTTTCCTCATCCCCGAAGCGGCCGACGAATTGCGTGCCGACGGGCAGGCCTTCCTTGTTCCAGTAAAGCGGAATATTGATGGCGGGTTGGCCGGTGGCGTTCTGCATCGCGGTGAACGGCACGTAATCAATCTGTTCGGCGAAGGATCTGGTCGAATCGCGCTGGCTCATATCGAAGGTGCCGAGCTTCACCGGCGGGCGGCCAAGTGTGGGCGTGATCCAGACATCGTATGTTTCATGGAAGCGGGCGGTTTCACGGCCCGCAAGCTGCAGCGCCGCCTTGGCTTTCAGAAGTTCGACCGCGGTGACGTTCTTGCCCGCCTCATAAAGGCCCCAGGTGACGCCTTCGAGTTCGTCATCCTTCGGTTTGCGGCCGACCGCATCGGCCAGCATGTCGATCCCGGCGGCGAGGTTGGCCCCCCACAGCGCCATGAAGGCCGGAATAAGGATGGCTTGATCGAGGTGGGGAGAGGCTTCTTCCACATCATGCCCCGCGGCACGGCAGGCCCTGGCCGCGGCCTGAACCGCCGCCTTGCAATCGGGGTGATAGGCGGTGCCGTCCAGCTTGGCGGTGGCAAAGGCGATGCGCAGCCGCTTCGGTTTTCGCCGGATCGCATCGAGATAGGATGCGGGTGCTGGCGGGGCCCAATAGGGATCGCCCGAGACCGCGCCCGCAACCGCATCGAGCGCGGCGGCCGTATCGCGCACGGTTTTCGAGACCACGAGATCGGTGGCAAGGCCATCGACAAATTCGCCGAAATCCGGGGCATTCGAGATGCGCCCGCGTGACGGCTTCAGCCCGACAAGGCCGCAACACGACGCCGGAATGCGGATGGAGCCGCCGCCATCATTGGCGTGCGCCAGCGGCACGATGCCCGCCGCGACCGATGCCGCAGAGCCACCGGAGGAGCCGCCGGTGGAGTGCGCCAGGTTCCACGGATTGTGTGCGGGGCCGTAGAGCGCAGGCTCCGTCGTGGCGACGATGCCGAATTCCGGCACGTTGGTTTTGCCGAAGGGGATAAGGCCCGCGGCCTTGAAGCGGGTGACCAGCAGGCAATCATGCGGCCACGGCATGGCGGGCATGAAGCGCGAGGCCTGGCGCGTCGGCATGGTGGTGGTGAGCGCGAAAATATCTTTCAGCAGAAACGGCACGCCCGCGAACGGCCCCCTGGGCAATCTGCCCTTCGCGGCGGCACGCGCATTGTCATAATCCTTGTAGACGATGGCGTTCAGTTTCGGATTGAGCCGTTCGGCGCGGGCAATCGCCTCCTCCAGCAGCTCGGCCGGTTTGACCTTTTTCTTCGCGACAAGGCCTGCAAGGCCAAGCCCGTCATAATCGCCATATTCCGCGAAGGCCATTTTTACCCCTCCTCCCATTATCTGTTTACCGGCGAGCTTAACGGCAGAGCGGCGCGGTTGTCACGATTGCGGGCGATCCGCACGCCCCCTAACATGGCGGCGCAAGGGAAGGGTTTTATGGGCAAGATTCCGGTCGGCACCACCATTGGCTATGCCTATGGCTTCACATTCGGGCATCTGGGCCAGATCATCGCGCAGATCTGGCTGCCGATGCTGGTGGTGACGGCCGGCGGGTATTTCGGGGCGGCACCCTATTACGAGAGTTTTTCGCGCGCCGCGGCCGAGAACAATCCCGCCGCGATCGGGCAGGCCTTCACGCTGTTGCTGCTGTTCGCCTTCGTGTCGCTGATTTTCTACGCGATGATCTATGTCGCGGTGACGCGGCTGGCGCTGGGCGAAACGCGGCCGGTGAACTTCATTCACTTTTCACTGGGCGTGGCGGAATGGCGGATGTGCGGCGCGGTTCTGGGCCTGATCTTCGCGCTGTTCGTGATCGCGGCGGTGGTGGTGCTGGCAGCCGGGCTGGTGGCCGGGCTGATCGGCGGATTGGCGAAGGGGTTGGGCGTGGGCCTGGCCAAGACGACCGCGGTCGGTATTGGCGGGGCGATCATGCTGATCGTCTATGCCGCGCTGATTTATATCGCGGTCCGGCTCAGCTTTCTGGTGGCGCCGGTGACGGTGGCGGAGGAACGCATCAGCCTCGTCCGCGGCTGGCAATTGAGCCGGGGCAATTTCTGGCGCATGGCCGCGGTGCTGGCGGTGACGTTGCTGCCGGTCGCTCTGCTGATGGTGGGGCTGGAATATGCCATTGTCGGCGGCAATGCCGTGACCCCGAAAGAGGCCGGCGATCTGGCGGCGGTAGCAAGCCGGATGCAGCAGATGAAAAGCCATCTGCCGATGATTTCGGGACTGGGTTTCGTGCTGTCGCCCTTCATGTTCGGGCTGACTTTGGGGGCGAGTGCGTTCGCCTATCGCACACTGGTGCCGCCGCCGGAAAACTGGACCGGACAGGCAGGATAAAACGTCAGCGTTTGCGGGGATTGCCGAGACCTTTCAGCGCCGCATCGAGAATGGCATCGGTGAAGGCGGCATCAAGTGGGCCGTGCCCGATCAGCAGCCGGAAATAAAGCGGCGCATAAATCAGATCCAGCGCCAGATCGGGGTCGGTATCGACGCGCAAGGCGCCCGCCGCAATCGCGCGGGCGAGAAGGGTGCGCCCTTCCTCGCGCCGGGCCATGATGAAGCGGTTGCGGAACACCTTGGCCAGTTCGCTGTCGTGCTGGGCAGCGGCGATCATCATCGCGGTGTTGCGCCCGCTGCGGGTGGAAAAGCCGCGCGCGATGGCACGCAACTGTTCGCGCAAGGCATCGAGCGGTCTGGTTTTTCCCGTGCGGGGCTTTTGCGCCCTGGTGGTTTCGAGAAAGGCCGCCATGGCGAGCGCCTGTGCATTGGGCCATTCGCGATAGAGCGTGGGCTTGCCGACGCGCGCCTTGGCCGCCACCGCCTCCATCGTCACCGCGGTGATGCCGCCTTCATCCAGAAGGGCGGCCGCGGCGGCGATGATTTTCCTGCGCAGCGCGGGGTCGCGGGGGCGGCCGCGGGCGGGTTTCTTTTCGACCATACTTGACTCGCGCCTTATATTCGTTACGGTACGTAACGTAATTTAATCAGGCACGCAAGGGAGACGGTCATGAGCCATCCGAAACCGGCGGAACTGACGCCATACATCGTGGTGAAGGGTGCGGCGAAGGCGATCGCCTTCTACGAAAAGGTGCTGGGCGCGAAAGAGGAATACCGTCTGGAATATCCCGACAAGACCATCGGCCATGCCGAGATTGCGTTTGGCGCCGCGCGGCTGATGCTGGCGGACGAGCATCCCGATTTCGGCGCGCTGAGCCCGGCGTCGATTGGCGGCACACCGGTCAAGCTGCACCTTTATGTCGATGATGTGGACACGGTGATGGCGCGGGCGGAAAAGGCGGGCGCCACCGTGCTGCGTCCGGCGCAGGATCAGTTCTACGGCGACCGCTCCGGCCTGATTGCCGACCCGTTCGGCCACCAATGGTTTCTGGCCACGCGGAAAGAGGAGGTCAGCCCGGCCGAAATGCAGAAACGCTTCACCGCCATGACGAAGGGGTAATGGGCGTCTGTCTGGAATGCGTCGTGGCATTGACGCTATCGGCGAGCCCCGGCATGGTTTGGCGATGTTGACCCGAACGCGCACCCGCATTGTCGAGAAGCCTTGGGGCATAACGAATATTCCTTCCGCTTTCGGCGCTTTCGCTGGCCGCCGTATCGGCGAGATATGGTTCGAGGATCCTGATGGCTGCGCCGCGCCGCTGATGGTCAAATTCCTTTTCACTTCGGAACGGTTGTCGATTCAGGTCCATCCCGACGATGCCGTGGCACGGAAGGCCGGCTTTCCGTGCGGGAAGGACGAATGTTGGCTGGTGCTCGACGCCCGCCCCGGTGCCGAACTCGGCATCGGCCTCAGAGAGAACAGCGACACCGACAGGCTCAGGCGGGCGGCGCTTGATGGCAGCATCGCGGAAATGATCGACTGGCGGCCCGCCAGAACCGGCGACTTCCTCTATAATCCGGCGGGAACTATCCATGCCATCGGCGCCGGCCTGACGGTGGTCGAGATTCAGCAGAATGTCGATTGTACCTACCGCCTCTACGATTATGGGCGGGGGCGCGAATTGCACCTTGCCGCCGGGCTTGCGGCCGCGAAGGCTGGCCGCCACGACGATACGCGCGACAGTCGGATCGGCGCGGACAACAATCGCGAACTCGTCGGCGGGCCGTATTTCCACCTGCTGCACCTGTCCGGACCCGAAGCATGCGCGCTGTTGCCGGAGGGAAAAGGGCGGTTCAGTTTCGTGCCGCTTTCGGCCGGGTGCACCGCGGCGGGCGAAGCGGTTGAACTCGGCGAATGCGTGATCCTCGACGACGCCGGTGCAATCGCGCTGGCCCCTCGTGCGCGTGCGCTGTTGTGCTGGCCAGCCTGAGGGGGCGGCCTGATAGAATTTCCCGCCATCAATAGTTTCCAGCCATGGGCAAAGGCTTGACTTCCGGTTGGTTAGCTAAGATGATTAGCTAATGAGTGCGATCTTCAAAATCCATGAGGCCAAGACGCAATTGTCGCGTCTGATCGCGCGTGCCGAAGCGGGTGAGGAAATCATCATCGCGCGCGACGACAAGCCGGTGGCGAAACTGGTTCCGATGGAAACGGTGAAACGCCGCCCGAAATTCGGTGCGATGAAGGGTGTATGGCCCGCGCTACCGGATAGCTTCTTTTTCGATCCGCTGCCGGAAGACGAATTGAAAGCGTGGGAAGGCGGCGAGGATGAAGATCCTCTTCGATAGTCATGCGCTGTTCTGGTTTCTGTACGGCGACCGGCGGTTTTCGAAGCGCGCACGGGCCGTGATCGAAGCGGACGAAACCATCAGCGTTGCGAGCGCGGTTTCAGTCTGGGAGTTCGCCAACAAATTCCGGCTCGGCAAATGGCCCGAGGCCAATCACATCGCGAATTTCTTTCTCGAAACCATGGCGGAACAGGGCATGGAGGTGCTTCCCATTTCGGCGCCTCATGCGCAGCGTGCGGGCCTGATCGAAGGCGCCCATCGTGACCCGTTCGACCGCATGCTGGCCGCGCAGTCGCAGATCGAGCAGATGCCGCTGGTGACGGCGGACCCGGCCTTTAAGGCATTCGGCATACGGACGATCTGGTAAGTGTTTTCTATTCCGCTGCCTTGTGTTCGCGGGCGCGCTTGCTTGGGGATGCGGCCCACGCGGAGACGGCAAGAAGCCTGAAAACACGTCCGTGCTTTGCCGCGGCTGCGACATTGCCTTCCCGCAATGCCTTTCGGACGGAATCAAGCTTGGCCGCATCTTCGGGTGACAAATAGGGGGACCATCCGCCTGGCTCATCGACAAGCGTGACGGGGATTTCCGCTGCGTAATCCGCTTCATGCACCAGCTTGATCGATGTTTTGCTCATGACTTCTTTCGCCTCATGAAATCATCCGCCCAACGCGCTGGATCAGGGCGGTACGCTGTTACCAGAACAGCCGGGCGATCTGCTCCGGCGGGGATACCCCACACCACGTGAATCGGACCGGTTCTGGCGGCTCCCTGCCTTACGAGTGCACATGGCCCTTTCGCAAAAGCCGGATAATCCTCAACGACACGAGCATTTCCGATGCCCTCAAGCACGTCGGAGAGAAATATATCATCCGCCGCCGTTCGTCATAGCCGTGGGCGGATACGACATAGTCGTTCGCAGCAATGAGTTGCAGGACTTTCCGCCAAGTATCACTCATTGCCGGTCCTTCTATTCCGCGGCTTTGAGTTTGCGGGTGGGTTTGGCCCGTTTGGCAGCGGCAGGTTTGGCAGCTGCGGATTTCGTGACGATGGATTTGGCAGCGGATGATTTGGCGGCAGACGGTTTGACTGCGACTGGTTTGGTAGCCGTTGATTGGCGAGCCGCACCGTTGCGGTTTTTCAGCAGCGCTTTCAGATATTGCCCGGTGTAAGAGCGGGCAACCTTTGCCACATCTTCCGGCGTGCCTTCGGCCACGATTTCGCCGCCGCCGTCGCCGCCTTCCGGCCCCAGATCGACGATCCAGTCCGCGGTCTTGATCACTTCCAGATTGTGTTCGATCACCACCACGGTATTGCCGTTGTCCACCAGTTCGTGCAGCACCTCCAGAAGCTTTTTCACATCGTGGAAATGCAGGCCGGTGGTCGGCTCGTCCAGAATGTAGAGCGTGCGCCCGGTGGCACGGCGCGAGAGTTCTTTTGACAGTTTCACGCGCTGGGCTTCGCCGCCCGAAAGCGTGGTCGCCTGCTGGCCGATGGAGACATAGCCGAGGCCGACGCGGGTCAGGGTGTCGAGCTTTTCGCGGATCGACGGCACCGCCTTGAACAATTGCGCGCCGGCTTCCACCGTCATGTCCAGCACATCGGCAATCGAATAATCGCGGAATTTCACTTCCAGCGTTTCGCGATTGTAGCGCTTGCCCTTGCAGACATCGCATTGCACGTAGACGTCGGGCAGGAAGTGCATCTCGATCTTGATGACGCCATCGCCCTGACAGGCCTCGCACCGCCCGCCCTTGACGTTGAAGGAGAAGCGGCCGGGCGCGTAACCGCGGGCCTTCGCCTCCGGCAATTCGGTGAACCAGTCGCGGATGGGTGTGAAGGCGCCGGTATAGGTGGCCGGGTTCGAGCGCGGCGTGCGCCCGATCGGGCTTTGATCGATGTCGATCACCTTGTCGAGGAATTCCAGCCCCTCGATCCGGTCATGCGGGGCGGGATGTTCGCGCGATCCGTTCAGCCGCTTCGACGCCGCCTTGTACAGCGTTTCGATCACAAGGGTGGATTTGCCGCCGCCGGAAACCCCGGTGATGCAGGTAAAGGTGCCGAGCGGGATGGAGGCGGAAACATTCTGCAGATTGTTGCCCCGCGCGCCGACCACCTTGACCCAGCGATTGTGCGCCGCCTTGCGCCGGGTGGCGGGCACCGCGATCTGTTCCATGCCGGTGAGATATTGCCCGGTCAGGCTTTGGGGCGAGCGCATGATGTCGTCCACCGTGCCTTGCGCCACCAGCTTGCCGCCATGGATGCCGGCGCCCGGCCCCATGTCGATGACATGATCGGCGGTGCGGATCGCATCCTCATCATGCTCCACCACGATCACGGTGTTGCCGAGATCGCGCAAACCCTTCAGCGATTCGAGCAGGCGTGCGTTGTCGCGCTGATGCAGGCCGATGGACGGTTCGTCCAGCACATAGAGCACGCCTGTAAGGCCGGAGCCGATCTGCGAGGCGAGCCGGATGCGCTGGCTTTCCCCGCCGGACAGGGTGCCGGAGGCGCGCGACAGGGTGAGATATTCGAGCCCGACATTGTTGAGGAATTTCAGCCGGGCGCGAATTTCCTTCAGGATGCGGGCGGCGATTTCCTTCTGCTGCGCATTCAGATGCTGGTCGAGATCGCGAAACCAGGTGTCGGCATCGCGGATGGATTTCGCGCACACTTCGCCGATGTGAAGGCTGGCGATTTTTACCGCCAGCGCCTCCGCCTTCAGGCGGTAGCCGCCGCAGGCCGCGCAAGGCGAAGTGTCCTGAAAACGTTCCATCTCCTCCCGCACCCAGGCGGAATCGGTTTCCTTGAAGCGGCGTTCCATATTCGGGATCACGCCTTCGAAACTCTTTTTGGTCTCGTAACGGCGCAGGCCGTCATCATAGATGAAGCGGACCTCCTCATCGCCGGAGCCGTAGAGAATGATCTCCTTCGCCCGTTTCGGCAGATCGTCCCAGCTATCGTTGAGCGAGAATTTGAAGTGTTTGGCCAGTGCCTCCAGCGTCTGCAGGTAATAGGGCGAGGAGGATTTCGACCACGGCGCAATCGCGCCTTTGCGCAAGGTCAGCGTGCCGTCCGGCACGATCAGCGCCGGATCGAAATAAAGCTGGGTGCCGAGCCCGTCACAGGTGGGGCAGGCGCCATGCGGGTTGTTGAAGGAGAACAGCCGCGGCTCAATCTCCGGAATGGTGAAGCCGGAAACCGGGCAGGCAAATTTGGATGACATCAAAAGCTGTTTCGGCACAGCCTTTCCGTCCGGCCCGGTTTCCTTCTCGTCGGCGAATTCGGCAATCACCAGACCATCGGCGAGATTGAGCGTGGTTTCGATGGAATCGGGCAGGCGGTTGCCGATGTCCTTCTTCACCACGATGCGGTCCACCACCACTTCGATGTCGTGTTTCAGTTTCTTGTCGAGGGCGGGGGTGTTGCCGATCTCGTGAAAGGTGCCGTCGATCTTGACGCGCTGGAAACCCTTCTTCTGCAGCTCCGCCAGTTCCTTGCGGTATTCGCCCTTGCGCCCGCGCACGATGGGGGCGAGCAGGAACAGCCGCGTGCCTTCGGGCAGGGCCAGCACGCGGTCGGCCATCTGGCTGACCGTCTGGCTTTCGATGGGAAGGCCGGTGGCGGGCGAATAAGGCACGCCGACGCGGGCGAACAGAAGCCGCAGGTAATCGTAGATCTCGGTCACGGTGCCGACGGTCGAACGGGGATTTTTCGAGGTCGTCTTCTGTTCGATGGAGATGGCGGGCGACAGCCCCTCGATATGATCGACATCGGGCTTCTGCATCAGTTCGAGGAACTGACGCGCGGGATTTCCACGTCGACATTCTTCAGATTGTGTTCGCGCGCGCCGCGAATGGCGATGTTTTTCTGCATAGGATTCCGGGGCACCAAACGCTTAGCTTTTGCAGGCGAAGCCATGCCTTGCAAGCGGCGGGTCATGGGGTTCGGGGATGGGTGTCATATAATCCGCGCAGCATGGTTTGTAAGCCCTCCCGTCCCGGCTGGAATCGCATTGGAACAGGAACATAACAAGAACAATATGGTCCGGCAAGGAAGGGTAGCCCAGTTGGGATCATGGTGCGGGATCACATTGTGTTGTTTCCGGGTTGGCTTGAGGGCTCGCGGCGGTTAGCACGGTCCGGGTGAGCAGTATCGCCGAACCCCTTGCCCGGTCGCGTCCGCGCCCGCTGACCCGGCTGACCTATCGCCCGGATATCGACGGGCTCAGGGCGCTCGCGTCGATATTTTCTTCGTCATCTCCGGCTATCTGATCACCGCGCTGATCGCGCGCGAGATGGCGGAAGACCGGTTCAGCCTGTGGCGCTTCTATGAGCGGCGGGTGCGGCGGATCATTCCGGCCCTGTTCGCGCTGCTGGTGGTGGCGAGCGTTGCGGCGTGGTTCGTCCTGTTTCCGCACGATTTCCGCCGCTATGCCAGAAGCGCGCTGGCGGCGGCGTTCTTCGGTTCCAATTTCCAGTTCTGGAGCGTGACCGGCTATTTCGATGTGGCGGCGTTCCAGAAACCACTGCTGCACACCTGGTCGCTGGCGGTGGAGGAGCAGTTCTATCTGCTGTTCCCCGCCTTTCTGCTGGCGTTGCGCGCGGCGCGGCAGAAAACACGCATTGCGGCGGTGGGCGTGGTGTTCCTGCTCTCGCTCGCGCTCAGCATCTGGGGTGTTCACACGCGCCCCGATGCCGCGTTCTATCTGGTGCCGTTCCGGCTGTGGGAGTTGATGGCGGGCGCGCTTCTGGCGCTGGGTCTTGTGCCGGAGCCGCGATCGAAGGTTTTGGCCGAGGCGGCATCGCTGATCGGGCTGGTGCTGATTGGCTGTGCCGTGCTGTTTTATTCAGACGCCACGCACTTTCCCGGCGCGGCGGCCTTGTTGCCGGTGCTTGGAACCGCGCTGGTGATTTACGGCGGCGCTGAGGCGGGCACCTTCGTCAATCGCGCATTGGCGTGGCGGCCGGTGGTGTTTGTCGGGTTGATTTCCTATTCGCTCTATCTCTGGCATTGGCCGGTTTATGTCTTCGCCCGCTATTACCTTTATCGCGAATTGAATGCGGGCGAGACGGTGCTGTGCCTCGCGCTGTCGTTCGGGCTGGCGGTGTTGTCGTGGCGTTATGTGGAGCAGCCGTTCCGCCGCCGGCAGGGTGGCGTGCCGCGGCGCGTGCTGTTCGGCGCGGCGGGGACGGCGCTGGTGGCGGTCAGCGTGTTTGCGGCCGCGGTGCTGACCTCGCATGGCTGGCCGGACCGCTTCCGCCCCGAAATCCGCCGCATCCTGGCGGAGGAACACGATACCGACGGCCTGCTGCGCTATTGCTTTGCGCGGCCGCTGTCGGAGGTGAATGCGAAAGACCTTTGCCAGATCGGGGCGCCGGGAAAGATCACGCCCAGTTTTCTGCTGTGGGGCGATTCCCATGCCGATGCGATTTTGCCGGCGGTTTCCGACATCGCGAAGAAACATCATCTGCGCGGCTATTTTGCCGGGGAATCGAGTTGCGCGCCGCTGATAGGCGTGTTCCGGCCCGACACGCCGCGCTGCAAGACGTTCAACAACAAGGTGATCGAACTGGCGAAGCGGCCGGAGATCAGGACCGTCATCCTGACTGCGCGCTGGGGCAAGAATGCCGATGGCCGCGCCTATGGCGATGAAGGCAATGGCTTCGTGCCGATTTCGGATGCGCAAGCGAAGGCGAAGCGGCCGGCCGACAACGCGGCGATTTTCGCCCGCGGCCTGAACCGCACCATCGACGCGCTGCTGGCGGCGAGGAAGCATGTGGTGGTGATCGCCTCGGTGCCGGAAGTGGGCTGGGCGGTGCCGCAGGTGCTGGCCCGCACCCGGCTTTCGGGCGACGGGCGGCCGGTGTTCCTGCCGGAAGAGGATTTTGACTTCCGCCAGCGCGTCACGCGGCCGCTGTTCCACACGCTGGCGGCGCGGCCGGGTGTGATGGTGATCCATCCCAGCGATGTTCTGTGCGGGAACGGCCGTTGCAGGGTGGCGATGGGCGGCATTCCGCTATATCGCGACGAACATCATTTGAGCGTCTATGGCGCACGGAAGCTGGAACCGCTGCTGACCGGGATTTTCGGGAATTGACTTTCGTGGTATCATGTAACATATAAAGTTACATGATACGCGATAGCCGATTATCGTTCGTGCTGCACATTCTTCTGCATCTGGCAGAACAGGATGAACCGGTAACCTCTGACATATTGGCGGGTGCGATGGGAACCAATCCGGTGGTGATCCGTCGGACCATGGCGGGCCTGCGTGAAGCGGGCCTTGTCCGTTCCGAAAAAGGGCATGGCGGCGGGTGGCAGCTCGCACGCGCCCTGTCGCGCGTAACGTTGCGCGATGTTTACGCGGCACTGGGGCGGCCGGAACTCTTCGCTATCGGCAACCGGACGGAAAAGCCGGGTTGCCTGGTCGAGCAGGCCGTGAATGCCGCCTTGAGCCAAACTTTTCAAGAAGCGGAACAATTGGTGCTGGCCCGCCTTGGCGAGGTGACACTCGCAATGTTGCAGACCGGCTTCCACCATCTTGCGAAGCCGCGCAAACTGCACAAGCGGGGGATATGTCATGCCGCATGAGGCGCATACACATACAATGCAGGCACATTTTCACGATGCTGCCGCAGTGGCCCGCTATGCAGAAGGGCCGCCGCGTTTTGTGCCCGGCTTTGCCGACATGCATCGGATGGCGACTATTCTGCTGGCGGAGCGGGCGCCCAAAGACGCGCGCGTGCTGGTTCTGGGGGCCGGTGGCGGGCTGGAACTGAAAGCCTTTGCGCAAAGCGAGCCGGGCTGGCAGTTCGATGGCGTGGACCCGGCGGCGGAGATGCTGAAGCTGGCCGCGCAGACGCTGGGGCCGGATGCGGCCCGGGCGCGCCTGCATCAGGGCTATATCGACGATGCGCCGGACGGCCCGTTCGATGCGGCATGTTGTCTTTTGACCCTGCATTTTCTGGCGCCCGAGGAGCGCACGCGGACGTTGCGCGAGATCCGCCGGCGGTTGAAGCCGGGGGCGCCGTTCGTTGCCGTGCATTCGAGTTTTCCGCAAGGGGCCGGTGAGCGCGCCCGCTGGCTTGCACGCTACGCGGCATTCGCTGTCGCATCGGGTGCTGATCCTGTTGAGGCCGAAAGGGCACGCGTGGCGGTGGAGACGCTTCCCCCGCTGCTCAGCCCGGAGGCGGATGAGACCATTCTGCGTGCGGCCGGTTTTTCGGAGGTCAGCCTGTTTTATGCGGCCTTCACCTGGCGGGGTTGGGTTGCCTATGCCTGAGGGCAGAAAATAGACTTGAACAAATAGAGAACATATAGAAATATAAGAGCGTCCACAGGGCAATTGCGCCCGTGTGTGGCGAAGGCGTGGCGCGGGCGTTAGGGTCCGCCGATCGATCAAATGCCGACCGGCAGAAGCGTTGGAGAAAGAGCATGGCGGGCAGCGTCAACAAGGTGATCCTGGTAGGGAATCTGGGCAAGGACCCCGAAGTGCGCCGCATGCAGAGCGGCGATCCGGTGGTCAATCTTTCCATCGCGACTTCGGAAAGCTGGCGCGACAAGGGATCGGGCGAGCGCAAGGAAAAGACCGAGTGGCACCGCGTGGTGATCTTCAACAAGAACCTTGCCGAGGTGGCCGAAAAATATCTGCGCAAGGGCGCCAAGGTCTATCTGGAAGGCCAGTTGCAGACCCGCAAATACACCGACAAGGACGGGCAGGAGCGCTACTCGACCGAGGTCGTGCTGCAGAACTTCCGTGGTGAGCTGCAGATGCTCGATTCACGCGGCGAAGGCGGCGGCGGGAATTTCGGCGGCGGATCGGGCGGCGGCAGCTATGGCGGTGGCGGCGGCGGGCGGTCGGAGCCGACCAATTTCGACCGCAGCGATATGGACGACGAAATTCCGTTCTAGGCGTGGAGCCGCGCGTACCGGATTTCCGCATGAGCGGTGTGGCGAGAGCGATCGCGCTGTGTGGCGCATTGCTGCTGGCTGCCTGTGCCGGCAGCGCACCCGTGGGGGCGCCCGCGAACGGGTTCGCCTTTCCGGCTGTGGCGCGTGCTTACATTCCACTTGCGAGTTCCGGCATTTTCGGCGGCCGTTTCGGGGTGGCGGTCCGCATCGCGCCGGGCGTTGCCGCCACCAATGCGCACAATGCCAATCTTCTTGCTCGCGATGCGATCATCGGGCGTGTGCCGGATGAAGATCTGCTGTTCTTCCGCGATCCCGGCATGGACGTTCTGCCGCAGGGTGAGCCTTATTCGGGCGAGACGGTGGTGGCTTACGGGCAGGGCGCGCGCGGCGCCTTGCGCATGGTTTCGGGCGCGGTGCACCGGCTTGGCCCGAATGCCTTTACCTATGCGGCCGATGGCGGCCAGGGTTTCAGCGGCGGGCCCGTGCTGGATGCGAAAACCGGCGCCCTTCTCGGCATCACCTATGGCTATCTGGATGTCGAAAACGGGGACGGAAAAATCCGCCTGATGATCGCCTATCGCGCCACCTTTGCGGGGCGGGAATTGGAACGCATTTTGCACACGGCAGGGCATTCGGAAAACTGAGGTTTCTCCGGTATTTCAGCGGCAATCCGGGCTGGCGAAGCGGGCCGGAACAATGCTAAATCCTGTGCACAGAATCTGCCCTGCCGAGGGACCGCCCGAGGCGGTTTCCGGGCACCCAGTTTGAGGAGCGTTTTTTGAGCGATCAGCCGGCGCCCGGCTCGCCAGCAGGCGGGGCAAATGTCAGCCCCATTGCAATCGAAGACGAGCTGAAACGCTCCTACCTCGATTATGCGATGAGTGTGATTGTCGCGCGGGCATTGCCCGATGCGCGCGACGGGCTGAAGCCCGTGCACCGGCGCATTCTGTTTTCGATGCACGAGAACGGCTACGACTGGAACAAGCCTTACCGCAAATGCGGCCGCATCGTGGGCGATGTGCTGGGCAAATATCACCCCCACGGCGATCAATCGATTTACGATGCGCTGGTGCGCATGGCGCAGGGCTTTTCGATGCGTGCGCCCCTGATCGACGGGCAGGGGAATTTCGGCTCCGTCGACGGCGATCCGCCGGCCGCGATGCGTTATACCGAGGCGCGGCGGGCGAAACTTGCCCATGCCCTGACCGAAGACCTGGACAAGGACACTGTCGCCTTCCGCGACAATTACGATGCCTCGGAACGCGAGCCGGTGGTGCTGCCGTCGCGCTTTCCGAACCTGCTCGCCAATGGTTCCAGCGGCATCGCGGTCGGCATGGCGACCAACATTCCGCCGCACAATCTGGGCGAGGTGATCGACGCCTGCCTGGCCTATATCGAAGATCCGTCGATCTCGCTCGACGCGCTGACCGAAATCGTGCCGGGGCCGGATTTTCCGACCGGGGCGCTGATCATCGGCAAGCTGGCGGCGCGCGGGGCGCTGGCCCGCGGCCGCGGCAGTGTGTTGATGCGCGCGCGCTCCCATGTCGAGGAAATCCGCAAAGACCGCGAAGCGATCATCGTCACCGAACTGCCGTATCAGGTGAACAAGGCGCGCATGCAGGAACGCATGGCCGAACTGGTGCGCGAAAAGCGGCTGGAAGGCATTGCCGATATTCGCGACGAAAGCGACCGGCACGGCATGCGCGTGGTGATCGAGCTGAAGCGCGATGCCTCTGCCGAGGTGGTGTTGAACCAGCTTCACCGCTACACCGAAATGCAGACGAGCTTCGGCGTGAATATGCTGGCGCTCGATGATGGTCAGCCGCGGCTGATGCATCTGAAGGACATGATCGGCGCCTTTGTCGCCTTCCGCGAGGAGGTGGTGACGCGGCGCACGCGCTTTGAACTGAAGAAGGCGCGCGATCGCGGCCATATCCTGGTCGGGCTGGCGATTGCGGTGGCCAATATCGACGATGTGATCGCGCTGATCCGTGCCGCGCCCGATGCGGCGACCGCGCGCGAACAATTGATGGCGCGCGACTGGCCGGCCCGCGATGTGGCGCCGCTGATCGCGCTGATCGCCGATCCGCGGCACACCCTGTCGGCGGACGGCACCATCCGCCTGTCGGAAGAACAGGCCAAAGCCATTCTGGAATTGCGCCTGCAACGGCTGACCGCACTTGGCCGTGACGAGATCGCCGACGAGGTCAACACGCTGGCGGTGGCGATTACCGATTACCTCGACATCCTGCGCTCGCGCCCGCGGGTGCTGGCCATTGTGAAGGGCGAGCTTTCGGCCATCCGCGATGAGTTTGCCACTCCGCGCCTGACCGAACTGGTCGATGCCGAAGTCGAGCTGGAAGACGAGGCGCTGATCGAGCGCGAGGAGATGGCCGTCACCGTCACCCATGGCGGCTATATCAAGCGCACCGCGCTGGCCGAATATCGTGTGCAGGGGCGTGGCGGCAAAGGCCGCACCGGCATGGCGACGCATGACGAGGATTTCGTCACCCACATCTTTGCCGCCAACACCCATGCCTGGCTGGTGTTCTTCTCCTCCACCGGCATGGCCTACAAGATGAAGGTGTGGAAAGTGCCGGAGGCGCGCATCCAGGGTCGCGGCAAGGCGATGGTGAATCTGTTGCCGCTGGCGGACGGCGAACGGATTTCAAGCATTCTGGCGCTGCCCGAAGACGAAGCGGAGTGGGAAAAGCTGAACGTCGTCTTCGCGACGCGCAGCGGCCATGTCCGGCGCAACGAATTGTCCGACTTCGTCAACATCAACCGCAACGGCAAGATCGCGATGAAGCTGGATGCGGACGACGGCATTGTGGGTGTGCACACGTGCACCGATCAGGACGATGTGCTGCTGACCTCCCGCGGCGGCAAGTGCATCCGCTTCCCGCTGACCGATATCCGCGTTTTCAAGGGCCGCGATTCGACCGGCGTGCGCGGCATCAAGCTTGCCGATGGCGACGAGGTGGTGAGCCTGTCGCTGCTGCATCACAGCGATGCGGCGACGGCGGAGGCACGCGCCTATCTGAAGCAATCCGCTGCCGCGCGCCGTGCCGCCACCGGTGAAGAGGCGATGGACGAGCCGGTGGACGATGGCGATGAAGGCGGCGAGGAAGCAGCCCTTTCCCCCGAACGCTATGCAGCCCTTGGCGCGCGCGAACAGTTCGTGCTGGCGGTTTCCGAAAACGGTTACGGCAAGCGCAGCAGCTCCTACGAATACCGCATCACCGGGCGCGGCGGCTCCGGCATTGTGGCGCTCGACATGGGTAAGAAGAACACCGCTATCGTGGCAGCCTTCCCGGTGGAGGAAGGCGACGATCTGATGCTGATCAGCGATCAGGGCCAGATCATTCGCGTGCCGGTTGCGGGGGTGAGTGTACAGCGGCGCGGCTCCGGCGGCGTGACGATCTTCCGGGTGGAAGAGAACGAGCGCGTGGTGTCCGTTGAGTGCATCGCAGATGATTCCGAAAACGGGGGAGAATAGTGTCTGCCAAGAGCAAGGATGGAGGCGGTGCGCAGAAGCATCGCATCGGGCTTTACCCGGGGACGTTCGATCCCCCGACGCTGGGCCATATCGATATCGTCAAGCGCGCGCTGAAACTGGTCGATCATCTGGTGATCGGGGTGGGGACCGGAACCGACAAGAATCCGCTGTTCTCTTACGAAGAACGCGTGGCGATGTGGAGCCATGAATCGGAGGAACTGACCAGGGATGGCGGCACCATCGAGGTGCAGCCCTTCGGCAATTCGCTGCAGGTCGATTTCGCGCGCAAGGTCGGCGCCGGTGTGGTGGTGCGCGGGCTTCGCGCCATGACCGATTTCGAATACGAATTCCAGATCGTGGGCATGAACCAGCGGCTGGCCCCCGATATCGAGACGGTGTTCCTGATGGCCGATCCGCGCTATCTGTCGATCGCCTCCAAACTGGTGAAGGAAGTGGCGATGCTGGGCGGGAATGTGACGCCGTTCCTGACGCCGCATGTTGCCGAACTTCTGGTGCAACGCTGCGCGGAAAAGAAGAGGAAAGCCTGACATGGCGCGTGATGCGGAAAATACCCTGATCATTGAACTGAAAAGCGGGCCGGTGGTGATCCAGCTTCGTCCCGATCTGGCACCGGACCATGTGGCGCGGATCAAGGAACTGGCGCGGGCGGGTTTTTACAACGGCGTGCCGTTCCACCGCGTGATTCCGAATTTCATGGCGCAGACGGGCGACCCCACCGGAACCGGTACCGGCGGATCGGAACTGCCCGATCTGAAGGCCGAATTCTCGGCCGAGCCGCACAAGCGCGGCACGGTTTCGATGGCGCGCACCAGCAACCCGAACAGCGCCAACAGCCAGTTCTTCATCTGCTTTGCCGATGCGCCGTGGCTCGACCGGCAATATTCGGTGTGGGGCCAGGTGGTTGAAGGCATGGAGCATATCGACGCGATCAAGAAGGGCGGCGAGCATAACAATGGCGCCATTTCAGGCCCGCCCGACAAAATCGAGAAGATGCGCGTCGAAGCCGACGGCTGAATCATTTCGCAATATTTGGTGTTGCGGCTTTCCGTTGGCGCGGCCGCGGCGAAGGGGCTAAAAGCCCCAGTCGCGAACCGGCGGAGGCGTCCATGATTCCCTTTATCGACCTTCAGGCCCAGCGCCGCCGTCTGGGCGACGGGCTCGCCCGCGCCATCACGGACGCGGTGGAAAGCGGGCAATGGGTGCTGGGGCCGCAGGTTGCGGCGCTGGAAGAACAATTGGCGGCATTCGCCGGTGTGAAGCATGCGGTGACCTGCGCCAACGGCACCGATGCACTGTTGCTGGTGCTGCGCGCCTGGGGCATCGGGCCGGGCGATGCGGTGTTCGTGCCGGCCTTCACCTTTGCCGCCACGGCAGAGGTGGTGGCGCTGGCCGGTGCTGTACCGGTGTTCGTGGATGTGCGCGAAGACACCTTCAATATGAGCGCGGTGAGTTTGGAGGCCGCGATCCAGCTGGTGAAGCGCGAAGCGCGGCTGGAGCCGCGCGCGATCATCCCGGTCGATCTGTTCGGCCAGCCCGCCGATTATCGCGAGATTGCGCCGATTGCCGCGCGTGAGCGCCTGCCGCTGCTGTGCGATACCGCGCAAGGCTTTGGCGGCATGCTGGACGGTGCGCGCACCGGCAGCATTGGCGATGCGGCAACCACCAGCTTCTTTCCGGCCAAACCGCTCGGCTGTTACGGCGATGGCGGGGCATGCTTCACCAATGACGGCAAGCTGGCGGATCTGTTGCGCTCCTTGCGTGTGCACGGGCAGGGCAGCGACAAATACGAGAATGTGCGCATCGGGATGAATTCGCGGCTGGACACGATTCAGGCCGCGATCCTGATCGAGAAGCTGAAGATTTTTCCCGATGAGCTGGAAGCGCGCGAGGTCGTGGCACAGCGTTATGCGGAAGGGCTTGGCCGTTCCAACCGCATCCGCGTGCCGATGGTGATGGCGGGTGCGCGCTCAAGCTGGGCGCAATATACCATTCAGGTGCCGGAGCGCGACCGCTTGCAGGCGGCGCTGAAAGAGGCCGGCATCCCGAGCGCGATCTATTATCCGACGCCGCTTTCGGTGCAGAAGGGTTATTGCGATTTCCCCAGTGCGCCGACACCGGTGAGCGAGCGTTTGAGCAAGACCGTGATCAGCCTGCCGATGCACCCCTATCTCGATCGCGAGACGCAGGACCGGATTATCGCCGCCGTGCTGTCCGCGGTGGATGACGCCTGAGTTCGGGCGCATTCTTCCGCCATGGATGTTTCGCTGTTCGATTTCGATTTACCGGAAGGGCTGATTGCGCTGCGGCCGGCGCGGCCGCGCGATTCCGCGCGGCTGATGGTGGTGCACGAAGACGGCCGCATAGACCATGCCCATGTGCGCGACCTGCCGGATTATCTGGCGCGCGGCGATGTTCTGGTGGCGAACGACACCAAGGTGATTGCGGCGCGGTTGCGCGGGACCCGGCTGGCGCGGGCGGGCGGCGTGACCGCGAAGATCGAAGTCACCTTGCACAAGCGCGTGGCGCCGGACCGGTTTTGGGCCTTTGCGCGGCCGGCGCGGCGGCTGATACCGGGCGACCATTTGCGGCTTGGCGAAACGATCGATGCCACGGTGGCTGCGCGCGGTGAGGCGGGCGAGGTGGAATTATCCTTTGCACTGGCTGGTGCCCATCTCGATGCCGCGATTGCGCGCGAAGGCGAAACGCCGCTGCCGCCCTATATCGCCGGCAAGCGCAAAGCCGATGCAGCCGACGTGGCCGATTACCAGACCCTGTTTGCGAAAGACCCCGGTTCGGTCGCGGCACCGACGGCCGGTTTGCATTTCACCCCCGATCTTCTGGTGCGGCTGGAAACGGCGGGTGTTGCGCGTGCGCTGGTGCGGTTGCATGTGGGGGCGGGCACCTTCCTGCCGGTAAGCGCGGCCGATACCGCGGCGCACAAGATGCATTCGGAATGGGCGACGCTGTCCGGCGAAACCGCGGCGCAATTGAATGCCGTGCACGGGGCGGGCGGGCGCATCGTGGCGGTGGGCACCACCAGTTTGCGCACGCTGGAAAGTGCGGCGGGGGCTGATGGCGTGCTGAACCCCTTTACCGGGGAGACCGATATTTTCATCACGCCGGGCTACGCGTTCCGCGCGGTGGATGTGCTGTTGACCAATTTCCATTTGCCGCGATCCACCTTGTTCATGCTGGTTTCGGCCTTTTCCGGGCTGGCCGTGATGAAACGGGCCTATGAAGAGGCGATCCGCGCGCATTATCGCTTCTATTCCTATGGCGATGCCTGTCTGCTATTCCGGCCGCGATGACGGATGTCCGCTTTTCGATTTCGGCCACGGATGGTGCGGCGCGCAGCGGTGAAATCACCCTGCCGCGCGGGGTGATCCGCACGCCCGCCTTCATGCCGGTGGGCACGGCGGCAACGGTCAAGGCGATGCTGCCGCAAAGCGTGCGCGAGACGGGCGCCGATGTTCTTCTGGGCAATACCTATCATCTGATGCTGCGCCCCGGTGCGGAGCGGATTGCGAAGCTGGGCGGGCTTCACACCTTCATGGGTTGGGAGCGGCCGATATTGACCGATTCCGGCGGCTTTCAGGTGATGTCGCTCGCGGGCCTGCGCAAGATCAGCGAGGAAGGCGTGCGCTTCCAATCCCACATCGATGGGGCGCGCGAGTTTCTGACGCCGGAACGCGCGATGGAGATACAACGCCTGCTCGGCTCCGACATTCAGATGGTGCTGGACGAATGCCCGGCCTATCCGGCGGGCGAGGCGGAAATCGAGAAATCGTTGGCACTGTCGATGCGCTGGGCCAGACGCAGCCGCGCCGCATTCGGCGATCAGCCGGGGCACGCCTGTTTCGGCATCGTGCAGGGCGGGGTTTATCCGCATCTGCGCCAACGCTCCGTACACGAACTGACGGCGATCGGCTTCGATGGCTATGCCCTCGGCGGGCTGGCGGTGGGCGAAGCACAGGCACAGATGTTCGACGTGCTGGAAGCGACCACGCCGCATATGCCGGTTGACCGGCCGCGCTATCTGATGGGCGTGGGCAAGCCCGATGACATTGTGGGCGCGGTGCTGCGCGGGGTGGACATGTTCGATTGTGTGTTGCCCACCCGTTCGGGGCGCAACGGGCAGGCGTTCACGCGAAACGGGCCGCTCAACCTGCGCAATGCGGCGCATGCGGAGGATTTGGGGCCGCTGGACCCGGACTGTGCCTGCCCGGCCTGCCGCGGTTTCAGCCGGGCCTATCTGCACCATGTGGTGAAGGCGGGCGAGATCATCGCGGCGATGCTGCTCTCCTGGCACAACCTGACTTACTATCAGGACCTGATGGCCGGGCTGCGGGCCGCGATCGCGGGCGGCACCGCGGATGCGTTTGCGGCCGGTGTGGCGGCGGCCTATGCCGGAGCGCGGGCGCGAAGCGGGGAAAAGGGCTGAGCCGGGCCCCGCAGGCAGCGCTTTGTTTTGCCGCGCAATTTCTCGAAAAACCGCTTCACACATCTGCCTTTGCCCTCTATGGTCCGCCGCTTCTTTGGGGCCCGTAGCTCAGCGGTAGAGCATCTGACTTTTAATCAGAGGGTCGATGGTTCGATCCCATCCGGGCTCACCAAGAAGATCAATGGCTTAAGCCGCGCCGTGCGAGCGGTTCCGGTTCATGCGCTCTCGCGGTGGAATTCCATCGTCCAGTTGGTTTCCCACATCGTGCCGCCGTCGGCCGGGAAGACCCGTTGCCAGCGGGGTAGCGGCGTTTCGATGCCGGTCCAGAGGAAGCGGACGCGGATGGGCCAGCCCTTCCACTCTATCCGGCGTTCGCGGTGATGCCCGTCACGGTGGTGTGACGTGCGCGCGCCCGTTTTTCGGCGGATGCTTCAGGCTCCGGCACCGGCACCGGCACCGGCGATCGGCTTTGCCTTGATATTAAACCGACCAGTCAGTATAATAAGAACATGAATACAGCACTTCCCACCGCGCGCCCCAAAGCGTCAGCCCGGCAGAAGCTTCTGGATGCCGCCCTGTCGGTGATCCGCACCAAAGGCTATGCCGCGACGACGGTGGATGAATTGTGCGCCGAAGCAGGCGTCGCCAAGGGGTCGTTCTTTCATCATTTCAAGAGCAAGGAATCGCTGGGCGTTGCGGCGGCGGACTATTGGTCGGAGACGACCGGCGCGCTGTTCGAAACCGCGCCTTACCATCGTCATGCCGATCCGCTCGCCCGCGTGCTCGGCTATATCGATTTTCGCAAGGCGCTTCTGACAGGCCGGATTGAGGAATTCACCTGTCTGGTCGGCACCATGGTGCAGGAGGTTTACGACACTTGCCCCGAAATTCGCGATGCCTGCGATGCCAGCATCAGCGGCCACGCGGCAAAGGTTGAGGCCGACATTGCCGAGGCCATGACGAAGTACGGCATTCGCGGCGGCTGGACCGCGCAAAGCCTCGCACTGCACACGCAGGCGGTGCTGCAAGGCGCATTTGTTCTTGCCAAGGCGAAAGGCAACGCGGAAATCGCGGTGGCCAGCGTCGACCATCTGCGCCGCTATATCGAACTTCTGTTTCACCTGCGCAAAGGAAAGGACAGAGCATGAGCACGAACGAGACCTATCTCGCCGTATTTCTCGGCAGCAAGACCAGCCCGCGCATGACCGAATGGCAGGCGCTTTCCGACGCCGAACGGCAGAAGAGGGAGCAGCAAGGCGTGGCCGCGTGGCAGGCATGGACCGAAAAGCACCAGGCGGCCATTGCCGCCATGGGCGGCCCGCTGGGCAAGACGAAGAAAGTCAGCGCCGGCGGCATCGCGGATGTGAGCAATGCGATGGGCGCTTTCATGGTTGTGCAGGCACCGTCGCATGAGGCGGCCGCGAAGCTGTTCGAGAAGCACCCGCATTTCACCATCTTTCCGGGCGAAGCTGTCGAAGTCATGCCGGTTCTGCCGATACCGGGGCGCTGATCGGCGGCGGAATTCGTTCCGCCCATTCACACCAAGGAGAAACGACCATGCCGAACACCGTACGTTTGCACCGCGTTCTGGCAACCGGGCCGGAAAAAGTCTATCGCGCCTTTCTGGAGGCGGACGCGCTTGCCAAATGGCTGCCGCCCAACGGTTTTGCCTGTACCGTTCATCATCATGAACCAGTTACGGACGGCACCTACAAAATGTCGTTCCGGAATTTCACCACCGGCAACAGTCATTCCTTCGGCGGCAAATATGTCGAACTGGTACCGAATGAACGGCTGCGCTACACCGACACATTCGACGACCCCAATATGCCCGGCGCCATGCAGGTGACCGTGACGCTGAAGAAAGTTTCGGTCGGCACCGAACTCAACGTCGTGCAGGAGGGGATACCCGATCTCATCCCGCCGGAAGCCTGTTACCTCGGCTGGCAGGAATCGCTGAAGAACCTGGCCAGCCTTGTGGAGCCGGAGATCAACGAATAGCGCATCGGCAATCGCGCCATGGTGAACCCGTGGCGCGATATCGGGTTGTTCCCGGCCGGTGCTTGCAAATGCCGCCGATGCCGGTGTGGCCGGAAACCGGCATGCCCTCCGCAAGTTTGACCGCGTATTCAGACTGAATCCGGTTGGGCCGGTGCAAGGCCTGCGGTGACGGCGTCCGTCACATGTTCCAGCCAGATGAATTCCAATTGGTCGCGCGCTTCCTTTGGAATGTCGTCATAGTCTTTCCGATTGCGTGCGGGCAGCATCACGCGCTTGATACCGGCCCGCGCGGCCGCGGTAATTTTCTCCTTGATCCCGCCCACGGGCAAAACCAACCCGCGCAGGCTGATTTCTCCGGTCATGGCGGTATCGCTCCGCACGGTGCGGTCTGTCATGAGCGATGTCAGGGCCATGAACATTCCAACTCCGGCACTCGGCCCGTCTTTCGGTGTCGCACCGGCCGGCACATGGATGTGAATATCGCTTTTCTCGAAGCGTGCGGGATCGATACCAAGTGAGGCCGTGGACCCTTTCACCACACTCAGCGCGGCCTGTGCGCTTTCACGCATCACTTCACCAAGCTGGCCGGTCAGGATCAGCCTGCCATTCCCCGGAATCCGGGTGGCTTCGATGAACAGGATATCGCCGCCGACCGGCGTCCAGGCAAGGCCTGTCGCCACGCCGGGTACGCTGGTCCTGAGCGCGACTTCATCCTCATATACAGGCGGCCCCAACACCTCCTGGAGATCGGCTGCTTCAATATGCACGGAGGCGGCCTGTCCTTCGGCAATCCGCACCGCCGCATGACGCAAGACCCTGCCGATCTGCCGCTCCAGGCCACGCACACCGGCTTCACGCGTATAGTGATCGATGATGTTGCGGATTGCATCATCGCTCAGCTCCACGCGGCCATCCTTCAGGCCATTGGCTTCCATTTGCCGGCGGACAAGATAACGCCTGGCGATTTCGAATTTCTCTGTCGCCGTGTAACCGCTGAGGCCGATGATTTCCATGCGGTCCCGCAAGGGCCCCGGAATCGTATCCAGAACATTTGCCGTCGTGATGAACACGATCCGGCTGAGATCGAAGGGCACGGCGAGGTAGTTGTCGCGAAATGTCGCGTTCTGCTCGGGGTCGAGCACTTCCAGCAAGGCGGCACTCGGGTCGCCCTGTATGCCTGCGCCCAGCTTGTCGATTTCATCGAGCATCATCACGCAATTGCGCGTGCCAGCCTTGCGAATGGCCTGAATGATGTTGCCAGGGAGCGAGCCGATATAGGTGCGCCGGTGGCCGCGGATTTCCGCTTCGTCATGCACACCGCCCAAGCTGACATGGGCAAATTTTCGTTTCATTGCACGTGCGATAGATTGCCCGAGCGAAGTCTTGCCCACACCCGGCGGGCCGACAAAGCAAAGGATGGGTGCCTTTCCAGCGGGCGCCAGTTTGCGAACCGCCAGATATTCGACGATACGCTGCTTTATCTTTTCCAGCCCGTAATGATCCGCATCGAGAATGCGCCGGGCCTCCGCAATGTCGATCGGCGCTTCTTCCGGCAATGCCCACGGCAACTCGATCAGCCAATCGAGATAGGTGCGCACCATGCTGTATTCGCCGGCGGCCTCCGGCATCCGTTCCAGCCGCTTCAACTCCTTGCGGGCTTGATCTTCCACCTCGCGCGGCATTTTCGCCCTGGTGATGGCCTCGGAAAGCTCCGCAATTTCCGCAGCCTTTCCGTGTTCGCCGTCTTCGCCAAGCTGGCGTTGGATTGCTGCCATCTGTTCGCGCAACAGAACTTCGCGTTGGCGTTCGTCCAGCGCGGCTTTCGTTTGCTGCCCGATCTCCTGTGACAGGCGTTGAACTTCGATCCGATGGGCGAGAAGCTTCGACACTTTCTCCATTCTTGCCGAAACGTCGATTGTTTCGAGAATTTCCTGCTTCTCCTCCGGCTTGATGTCCATATAGGTTGCTGCGAGATCGGCAAGCGTGCCGGGCGTATCGATAGCCTGAACGGCCGCAACCAGTTCGGCCGGCGCCTGTGGCAGCAATTGCAGGGACTCCATGGCCTGCTGCTTCAAAATCGAAAAGCGCGCTTCAATTTCCGATGACGATGTGGCGGGCTCGGAAATGCGCAGGACGCGCGCCGCCATGAAGGGCCAGCCATCGAGAAATTCGAGGATTTGAAAGCGCTGCTCACCCTGACAAACCAGATGTGTCGAGCCATCCGGGGCGGTGAGATAGCGTATGACACTGGCCACCGTTCCGATACGATGCATGTCAAGCGCCGTGGGGTCGGCAATTTCTGTGTTTCGTTGCATCACTATGCCGACCGGCTGCTGCTGCCGGACGGCTTGCTGTGCGGCCGCCAATGACCGGGGACCGGCAATGGTCACCGGGAAAGCAACACCGGGAAACGGGACCATATTGCGTACCGGTACGATGATAAGCGCATCCGATGGCAATGGATTCCCGGTGGTGCCCCCGGCGGGATCATTCGTTTGTGTGTCAACCACGGCCACGCTCCGCTTTGTGAAGCGTGATGACGATGCAGCCGTCAATCGACGTTCTTTCAATGCCGTTATAGTATCCGGGGGGCAGGGGAACATGCCGGCTGAACCGCCCTTGGGGAAGTTCAAGACGGTGAATGGCGGCTGTTGCAAGCTCGGGCGGCAGATGCCGCGATCCCGAAATGGCCAAAAGGTCACCGTCAATCGCAACGTCCACATTTTCGGGGCTTACGCCGGGAAGGGCGGCGAAAATCAGGATTTTGGTTTCCGTTTCGATGATGTCCACCGGTGGTTCCCAGGCCGGGCCAGCGGGTCCGCGACGCGGTTCAAAGAATTGGCGGTGCAAACGCTCCGCGCGCGTCAGCATGTCCACCGCTTCGGACCACATCCAGCTTCGCGGAAACCGGTCGCTCATCGCGTGCTCCCTTTTACTCTTATCAATTCCATACTTTTCCGGAAGACACTTCAAGCCGAGCGAGGCATGTGTTCATGCCCCGAGAGAGATCTATACTGATCAGCAGCCGTGTGTGCGCCGGATTTGACCGCTTATTCCACAGCGGACTTTTTCGGCGCGCTGCGTTGTAGTTGAATGGACATTACGAAATCCGTCGGGATTCCCGGAATGCGCAAAATCCTGTTCGCGATAGCGCTCTTCTTTCAACCGCTGCCGGTATGGGCAGCGGCGCCTGCAGCTTGCCCCGCCATGGACAAGGCGTTGCCCGCGCCGCTTGTCGGATGGACGAAGCCCGTTCCGCTGACCGCGGCCACGCACGCCGATGCTCTTGAAGAAGCGGTTCTGACCTTGGGCCACAGCGCCGTGGTGTGGGATGAAATCTAAACTGAAATAGCACAGTCGACGAGCAGCGCTAACACCAGGCGGCAGCCTCCAGGCTGGTCTGGAGTGCCCAGCGGCAGGCGAAAGAATGCGCCCTGAGAAACGGGGTGGTCATGGGCAGGTCGGACTCGATCGAATTCAGCCAAACTGCCAGCGGATGAGGATACCGGTCGCCTCGAACATCATCCGTACGGCAAAGCAGATCGTGAACGCTCACACGTCGAAGATCGATGGCCGAATTCTCTCGGCATCTATGGCTCGAAGCCCCTCCCAACCATCTTTACCCCTGGTTCGACAATATCCCGATCAGGCTTCAGGCAATCTCGTCACCGTCGTTGCGGCCGCGCCGACAGTAGAACAAGATATTCATCCATGTGTGAATGAATATTGACAGACCCCGGCCTTTCTGCCAGCTTTGGCATGCATGCCGGAATGTGCATGGCCGCCTATGGGCGGACAGGGGAGGGAATATCATGGGGCGCACGCTAAGCTTGTCGGCGTCTGTACTGGCGCTTGTTTGCTGCAACGCAGTTCATGCACAGACGGACACGTCCGATACATCTTCGACAGCGGGGGTTGCCGCCAGCGACAGAGGTGGCATCGAGACCGTGGTGGTTACGGCAGAGCGCCGAGTAGAAAATCTGATGACAACGCCGGTAACGGCGAGCGTTCTGACAGGCGATGATCTTCAGAACCGGAACGTCATCAACGTCAATTCGCTGCAGTTCATCGCACCCAATCTGACGGTCAATGATCTGGGGCAGGGAATCGATTTCAACATTCGCGGCGTTGGAAAGGGTGAGCACAACACGCAGACGCCGGTCGGTGTGGTCACCTACCGCGACGGCGCATCGACTTTTCCCGGTTATATAACGGCAGAGCCATTTTACGATATCAGAAGCATCGAAGTTTATCGCGGCCCGCAGGGCACCTTCGTAGGGCAGAATGCGACCGGCGGCGCGGTGTTCGTGACGACGAACGACCCCGTGATTGGGGGCGGTTATAATGGTTATGTCCAGGCGCAATACGGCAATTATAATGATGTCCAGTTGCAAGGTGCGGTCAATATTCCGATCACGGACAATCTGGCGGTGCGCATCTCCGGATTTGGTGAAAGGAGAGACAGTTTTTATAGCATTATCGATCGCGATCCGGCGGACAACTGCCCCAATGCCAAGTATGCGGGCTGCAAACCCGGCTACAATCCAGGCGATCTGAAGGAAGTCGCCGGCCGTTTGAGCGTTTTGTGGAAGCCTGTCGAATCCCTGACGGTTTCGCTGAAATACGATGCCCTCTATCAGGACTTTGGCGCGTCTCCGGCCATTCCATATTCACAGCTTCTTCCTGTTGGTGCTTCGGTAGCGCCATACGGTTTCACAAACCCCTATCACGACAGCAATCTCTTTCATGTCACGGCCAATGCACCAATGGCCCGGTTGGATCGTGAGCAACGTACGATCCTGAAGGTGGACTATGTGTTCCCGAGTGGCATCACGCTGCGATCCATCTCTGATTATAATGTTGGTATCGGTGCCTGGAGAGCTGATCTGGATGGCACGGATTACGGCAATCCGGGCGTCTTTCCCTATTTCGGCACGACCAACAATTGGACGTTCTACGATTCGGTTGGTGAAACCGTTTATTCTCAGGAATTCAATCTGATTTCGCCGGACAACCAGCCGATCACCTGGGTGGTTGGCTTGTATGGTCAGGAAAACGACTACGACTGGCGTTCACCGTATCAATTCTGGATTGCGGTTGGGCCACGTTTTCCAGGTGGGCCAACCCCCAACCTAGGCAACTTCTATCAATACACGTCCTGGACGATTCAGGGGAAAACGACCAACCAGGACATTGCCGCATTCGGTCAGATCGAAGCCAAGCTCGGAAGCGGCGTTTCGGTCTCACTCGGAGGCCGCTGGACGCAAACCCGCTCCCACAACAATGTGGATCTCTGGAACTACGGCAACGGGTTTGGCGTGACCACGCTGACACCGACAGCGTACAACGATATCGAGACCCAGAAATCTTCCGCCCTCACGTATAAGGCCGCAATCGATTGGGCCGTCAATGAAGGCGATTTCCTCTATGCGTTCGTAGCGACAGGCTACACGGGGGGCGGCCTTAACACCTATACGTCGGCGGTAGGCGGCCCCGCGCCGTTTGGCAAGGTGACGGACACAGACTATGAAGTCGGATGGAAGAGGGCATCCTGGTTTGATGGGCACCTGCGTACCCAACTGAACGCTTTCTACACAGAATATGACCGCTTTCAGATCACATTGTCCGATCCATCGGTTCCGCTGAATACCTACGAAATCAACCTTCCCGGCAAGACCAAGATCTATGGTGTAGAAGGAGAAGCTCAAGCGTCATTCGGGCAGTTCTCGCTCACTGGTTCTGTCGGTTTGCTCAAGAGTTCACTGCCCCATTTCTGGGCTGTCGATCCAAGGTATAACCGCCTTGCAACTGGCGTTTGCGACCCCACGACGGGTGGCCCGGGCATTTACTGCGTCAATGTGAAGGGCAATCCAATCACTTACGCACCCAGTGCCACTTATAATTTGGGCGCCCAATACGAGTTTCTTCTCGACGGTGGCGATACGTTGACCCCGCGCGTCAGCTTTGCTCATGTTTCCGGGCAGTGGGCATCGATATTCGATAACCCGGCGCTCGGTGATCGCCTGGGCGTTCGCGATCTCCTCGGCGCGCAACTCGAGTATCAGACTGGTGGTTGGTTCTTCACCCTCTATGGCGACAACGTCTTGAACAAGCAGTATGTGGCGTCCAACAATTCGGGTGGTCTCTATGCCGGACCGCCGCGCCAGTTTGGGATACGTCTCACGAAGGCGTTCTGACCCGGTTCTTCTATCGCCACCGGCTGTTGCGATCAGTCGGTGGCCGCATTCTTTTCAGGTTCCTTTCACAGGCTCATGCAACCTTATGCCCTCACGATAGACAAGTTTCTCGATCACGCTGCCAAGTGGTGGGGAGATCGCGAGATTGTCACGGCAGGGGCAGGGCGCGTTGGCTATGAGACCCTGAGGCAGCGCAGCAATCGTTTGTCGGGTGCGTTGACGAGGCTGGGGCTCTGCACCGGTGATCGTGTCGGTACTTTGGCATGGAACACGCAGCACCATCTGGAAATATATTATGCGGCCATGGGCGGAGGGTTCGTCTGTCATACGCTGAACCCGCGGCTCACAGTTGCGCATTTGGCGGCCATGGTGAACGAAGCCGAGGATCGCGTGCTGGCCGTCGGTGCCGGGCTGGAGGATTCGGCGCAGACGTTGCTACAGCATTGCCCAAGCATAGAAGTGGTGGTGCAACTGGATGATAGCCCTGCGTCGCTGCACATGATTGCCGGGAAGCGGGTGTTCACAGTTGAGACACTGCTCGCAAGCTACGGCGCCGAGGCGCGATGGGGTGATTTCAGCGAGGATGCACCGGCGGGGCTTTGTTATACATCGGGAACGACGGGCGCCCCCAAAGGGGTGCTCTACACCCATCGCTCCAATTATCTTCATACGTTGCGTGCCCTGCAGGCCGATGCGTTTGCGTTGACCGCGGCTGATTCAGTTCTCGTGGCGGTGCCGATGTTTCATGCCAATGGCTGGGGGTTTCCATTCGCGGCACCAGCAGCGGGAGCCAAGCTCGTTTTGCCCGGCCGGCAGACTGACGGGGCGTGGTTGGCGACGCTTATTCGCGACGAAGGTGTAACCGTCGCGGCGGGCGTGCAGACGGTGTGGCAGGGTCTACTGGATTATCTCGATGCGACCGGTGCTGACGTGCCGACACTTGAGCGGGTCATCATTGGCGGTTCCACATGTCCGGATGCTTTGATCGAACGGATGGAGAAACGTCTTTGCGCGCGTGTACAGACCAGTTGGGGCATGACGGAGCTCTCACCGCTTGGCACCATCGCGCCCGCTCGAGGGCGCGCCCGCGCTATTGCTTCTGGCCGTCCCTCGGTCGGGCTCGATCTGAAGCTTACGGATGCAGCAGGGGCCACCCTGCCGCGGCAGAGGAATGTTACCGGGCATTTGAAGGTGAAGGGGGCAAGTGTCGTTGACCGGTACTTTAAAGCCCAGGCAGAGGCGTTGGACGCAGAAGGCTACTTCGACACGGGCGATCTTGCCACGATTGATGATGCCGGCAACCTGACCATCTCTGGCCGGACCAAAGACCTGATCAAATCGGGTGGTGAGTGGATCAATCCCGCAGAGATCGAAGCAATCGTTGGGCGGTTACCCGGTGTGGGGCTGGTTGCGGTCATCGGCCGGAATGACCCGAAGTGGGGCGAACGTCCAATTCTTGTTGTCGAGCCGCAGAAATGCCATACCCTCAACGAGAGGGCTCTGTTGGACGCACTTCGCGGGAATGTTGCCGACTGGTGGATTCCAGATCAGGTGATTCAAGTGGCGCATATGCCATTGGCACCGACCGGCAAAATTGACAAGAATCGTCTTCGCACCGAATACGCAGGGGCCTAGATGGGGCGGGTGGAGCCGTCCGGCGATGGCTGGAACCTATCGTCCAGCGTCTGCTGCAAAGACTGGATCGATGACGAAAACCAAGACGAAACTTTCACAAAAAAAACCGGTTAAGCGGAAAGCGTCCAAAAATGCGCACCGGACGAAGGCCGAGCAGCGCGCCGAAACGATGGAGCAGATTCTGGATGCTGCCGAGCTCCTGTTCTCGAAGCACGGCCTATACGGTGTGACGCTGCGCGACGTGGCCCTGAAGGTCGGTGTCCATACTTCACTGATGCACTATTATTTTGAGGACAAGCTTGCCTTGTTCAAGGCTGTCTTCGCCCGCCGTGCCGGGATCACGAGTGATCGCCGCATGAAGGCGTTGGATGCGTACGACGAACGTATGGCCGGAAAGCCGACGGTGGCGGGCGCATTGCATGTTTTCCTTGATACGGATTTCGATTTGTACATCGAGGGGGGAGAGGGCTGGCGCAACTATGCCGCCTTCTGTGCCCAATTGGCCAACACACCGGAAGGGGCCGATCTTTTTGACGAATATTTCGATCCTGTCGTTCTGCGGCTGATCGAAATCCTGCGCAAGGCGCTGCCCGACATATCCAAGAAGGACGTCTTCTGGGGCTATCACTTTGTGACCGGTAGCCTCATGCATTCTCTCGCACGTAGCGGCCGCATCGACCGGCTTTCAGGCGGTTTGTGCAAGTCGGATGATTTCAAGGCCGTGAAAGCGCGCCTGGCGGATTTCATGGCTGCGGGATTTCAAACACTCAAGAGCTGAGTTATCTCACGAGTGCCATATGCATCAGTCGCAGATGGGCTCTGATGGCCGCTGTGCTCGTTGGCGCTGTGGGCGTAAAGCGCACGATGGCAGGTATACCCGGCAGTAGATCGAAATAATTGTCACTGAAGATGCCATCGATACCCTCGATGTCTATCTCCAGGTTTTTCGCAAGCGTCGACGAAGACAGCGCCAGGGTGAAAGTGTTCCCCATATCCTTTACGGCCACTATCGGCTGCGCTTGCGGCAGCATCAGGTCCTTCACAGGCCGGAAATAGAGCAGATTTTCGGCCAGTAGGTTTCCACCATCATCGGTCATGTTTGCATGCAGAAAAGCGGTTTCAGGTGCTGTTCCGGCCAAAAGCTCCGCGGCAGATTCCGTAAAGGCGATCCTGCTGGTGTTGGCAGGTAACAGAAACGACATCGGGACCGTTTTCTGTACCAATCCATTGAAATCCATCACGCGCAGCGTCAGCGTCACAGGTCCGCCGTCGAGCCGGTCGCGGACCACGCATACCTGAACCGCGTCATTGTCGAGCCATATCGTCACCAGATCGGGCGCGAAGGATTTGCGGGCAAAATACTGCAGGGCCTTCCAGCGGCCGTAATAGTCAATACTGCTCCATGACGCGACGGGCCAGCAATCATTAATCTGCCAGAACAGCGAACCCATGCAATAAGGGCGGTGTGCGCGATGGGCTTCCATTGCGATGCGCACGCCTTCAGCCTGCAGCACCTGGCCGACATAAAGGAATTCACGGAAGTTTTTTGGCACGACGTAATCGCGCGCCATGTAAGTCGCGATTGTGCCGTTGCCGATAGAGGAGCGCTGGTGCGCCCTCATCACCTCGGAATCGATATTATAATCGCCCGGTGCGGCAAAGGCTTCGATCGTCCGGAATTCGGGAAAGGATTGGAATCCGTATTCGGTCATGAACCGGCCGATATGGTCGCGATAACTGGAGAACGGCAGCTTGCCCCACCATACGCCCCAATAGTGGATGTCACCGGACTGTTTCTTCATATGTAGATCGGCGTGGCGCACACTGCTGTGCCCATCCCAAGCGGCAAGTGGTGAAGACGGCCAGTAGAAGCGCCCTTCGTCGTGTTCCGCCACGACCTGCGGAAGGATGTCGTAGAATATCGCCTTATATGCTGCCCACATCTGGTTGCACTGGTCTTGTGTGTACTTCTCCTTCCAGCCCCAGCCGCCGCCCGGTACATCGTCTTGCCAGGCAGTGTCGATCTCATTGTTGCCGCACCACAGTGCGATACAGGCATGGTTGCGTAGCCGCCTGACATTGTCGACCGCTTCGTGACGGACATTGTCGAGGAACGCCGTATCGCCCGGATACATCACACAGGCGAAGATGAACTCCTGCCAGACAAGTATGCCGTGCTCGTCGCAGAGGTCGTAAAATGCATCATCCTCATAGACACCCCCGCCCCAGACGCGCAGCATATTCATGTGCGTATCGGCGGCTGAGCGCACTACGCGTTCATAGATGGCGTGGGTTACACGCGGCAGAAAGCTGTCACTGGGAATGTAATTGGCACCTTTCATGAATACAGGAATGCCGTTCAGCTCGATGGTAAAGCTTTCGCCATTCGCATCCGGTGTCTGCGCGATCTTTATCGTCCGTAACCCAATTCGTGCATCGCAACTGTTCTGCGTACGGTCGGTTACAAGCTGGCCGGTCAACTCGTAGAGGAAGGGCTCGCCCAGTCCGTTGCACCACCACAACGTGGGCTTGGCGATTATGAACGTGATTTTCACCGTATGCGTGCCGGGTGTGAGGGCGACCTGTGCATTGGCTCGGTCACCAGCTGCAGGCAATGCTCCACCTGCTCGCCGGGCGCCACCGTCACCACCTGCGCTGTCATGATCTCCGCCACCGCCGTATCACGCGAGGAACGATCACGCAGCACGATCTTGCGCCAGATGCCGGAAGTCACGAAGCGCGGCCCCCAGTCCCAACCGTAATGGTAGGGTGCTTTGCGCGAGAACATGCTGATCTTTTTGTCGCCGAGTCCACCGATCTCGCTCCAGTCGACGACTGCCGGCGGGTTGTAGCCCAACTTATCGAGCAGCTTCAGACCTTCTGTGATCGGGGAGCGTAGAACAACATGCAGATCGTTCGCACCGGCCTTGACGTGTGGCTTGATATTCGCAACCCATGTGCGGAACATGTTGTCCGCTTTAAGGATCAGGAAATCGTTCAAATACACGTCGGCATAGGTGTCCAGGCCGAAAAAGCAAAGCTCGATATGGTCTTCCGCCAGCGTTTTTGCATCGATCTCGAACGCTGTGCGATACTCCCAATCCTTCTTATCAATCCATTGCAGATCGCGCTCGTTGGTGCGGTAAAACGGATCGGGAATTTTGGCGTTGGCTAAAAGGTCGGTGTGTACGGTGCCGGGTACGGTGGCTGGCAACCAGTCACTGGTGCCCGTTTCACGGAATTGCCAGTGACCGCCAAGTTCTTTTTCCGATGGTCCTGTATTCCGCCGCATCTTGGCCCGCGTCGCCTTCGGCATCAATCCCAGTGCGACCCCTGCCGCTGTAGCCTGCAAGACGGCCCGCTTGGTGACATACGCCAAGGTCTCGCCCCCGGTTTAGACAAGAGATTCAGGCAGCCGGAAGGTCGCAAGATGCGGCAACATCAGTGTTCCGACATAGGCTGTGTGCCGGCCCGGACCACCAAAGGCAATGCTTGTCGGCAAGCGTAACGGCCCTTCCGGTGCATCGCATGCAACGAGGTGATCCACCGTGCCGTTACGGGCATCGATCCCGGCCGCCATAGCTTCGACTGCCGCTTCGTTTCTATCATCGTAGATCACATGGGCATCGCCAAGCCGGTCGATTGCCATCAGACCATTATGGCTGATGATCGTGATCCAGAGGTTTCCCCATGGGTCGAACGTGATTCCATCGGGTACGGCGCCGCGGCCAAGCGTTTCGGGGCCGACGATCTCGCGCTGACCCAATGAACCGTCATGCCGTATCGGGAAGCGCACAATCCGGCAGCCCAATGTTTCGGCGGCATACAGATATTGTCCATCCGGTGAGACCTTGACCTCGTTGGTCAGGTCAAGGCCGTCAGCCACCATCTCACAACGGCCACTATCGTTATCGATGCGCAGAATGTAGCCATCCATCACCTTCGTCTTCAGGGCGTCGTGCCATTGCGGCTTGCGCGTCATGACCGAAAGCCAGATTCTATCCGGGCCATCCGCGCAGGCGTAATTGACGGTACCCAGTGGCTCGCCATTGTAGCGGTCGAGCAGTGCATACGTTGTTCCATCCGGCGCGATCCGGTGGAATGCGCCATCGCCGATACCGGCAACGACAAAGCTGCCATCCGGCCTGCGGCTGAAACCGTTGGGTTCGACGATTCCGCGCCCCAGCACGGTTGGGTCGGCACCGTCCTTCACATGGGCAATGCCGCCACGCAAATCCGACGTCCAGATACCGTCCTTGTCCACCCATACGCATTCCGGTCGCTGTAAACCCTGGCCGAATTTCCCGAAATCGCTTGCCTTCAATTTGAAATCGCCAATTTTCATGGTGCGGTCCCACACAGGCCTTTCGGTGGCAGGGGAGGCGAGAACAAGCCGACATTCCAGTTCCACGCTATATTGCCGGCCGCGCGGCGGCGGCACATGACCTCTTCGTGCAACTGGTACATACCCGGCAAAAGATGCGTGGAGGGCCGCGGTACGTCCGCGAAATGCATATAGGCTGCGGTGGCATCGAAAGCGGGCCAGGCGGGGGCGCCTTTTGCGGCCGGATGGCCCGTTTTCACGAAGCTCGCCCAATAATCAACCATCGCGTTGGACAGTTTTTCCTCAGCCGGCATTTGCGGAATGGCCGGCCAATGCGGTGGCGAGCGATCAATGGTGCCGAACACAAATGGCAGCTCGCTGGCGTGAAATGCATGCAAACCTGCATCGTCTGCGGCCGGATAGCCGTGATCGAAAAAATAAAGGTATGAGGGCTCACCCAGCCTCGTCTGATCGCGCACCATCCGTTCCGCCGTCCAGCCATAGAGCGCATCGCGTGTCGTTGCGAGAATACTCTCTTCCATGTTTGTGGGCGGATAGAGTTTCAGAAATTCGTCCGCCAGATCGCCGTAATTGGCACGAATGATTTTTTCATACGCAGTCTGGCTTGCGGGTACCTTCGGCGCCAGAATCCTGAGTGAGCGGATTTCGCCGCTGTTGAACCCCGCCAGTACCGGCACATGCGCCTCTTCGCCCTTGTCGAAAACGGTCACGAGCTGGCCCGGCAGGGTGTGCCCATCGACTGCGCCGAATGGTAGAAATCTCGCGGCTGCCGCATCATCGGTGAGCGTCGCCGGGTCCATTGTGCGCAATGCGGCGATGTCTTTTGCGTGCAGTGCCTTGGCCAGCTCCACGCCGCTCTCTTCTGCGGACATCATGCCGTACTTGCTCTGCTTCAGCAGCGGCGTCGACACCATATAGGCGCTTTCCGCGATGGCCTTTGCAAACAGTCCACGAGCTTCCGGCGAAGCCATCAGATAAAGTACACTCAGGCCGCCCGCGGATTCGCCCGCAATGGTCACGTTCCCCGGATCGCCACCGAACGCGCCGATATTGTGCTTGACCCATTTGAGCGCAGCGATCTGATCGAGGAGTCCGTAATTGCCGGAGATGTGCAGCGACGATTCTGCGCTCAACTCTGGATGGGCCAGCCAGCCCAGAACCCCCAGCCGGTAGTTGATCGTGACGACAACGACGCCTCTCTCGGCCAGCCTGGCGCCGTCATATAATGAATCGCGACTAGATCCGCCCCACAACGCGCCGCCATAGATCCAGAAGAATACCGGGGCATTGTGCGCATTGGCCGGTGCCCAGATGTTCAGGCTCAGGCAGTCCTCGCTCATCGGCCCCGGGTCCGCCGTATAGATGGTGACGAATTTGGACGTGGGCTGATAGCAGGCCGGCCCGAATTTCGTCGTGTTTAATGTACCCTGCCATGGTGCAGCGGGCTGCGGCGGCTTCCAGCGCAGCTTGCCGACCGGCGGTGCGGCATAGGGAATGCCCTTGAACACATTTAGCGGGCCCTGCGTTAGCCCCATCACTGCACCGGCGGGCGCGTTCACCACCGGCGCCTGATCCGCGAAAGCGGGGGGTACCATTGTCAAACATGCGGCCGCGAGCGTGAGCAGTAAGCGGCGAGCTGGCCCTGATATCATTGCGCTTCACCCGTCTCTTGTTCTCTTTTCAATATACGCGCCAGCCACAGGAACAGGCCGATCGCGATCAGGTAGCACGGTGTCAGAAGGTAAAAGGCGATCTGAAGAGAATGGTGCGGATGGGCCGCATGAAAAAAATCGCTGACTTCGCCCACGAAGGTTGGCCCCAGGCCCATGCCGGTCAGGTTCATGATCAGTAACAGCAAAGCGCCGGAAGTAACGCGCTGATCGGGGCGCACGTCTTCCTGTACCAGCGTAACGGACGAGGACAAATAGAAGTAATTGAGAAAGAACGGGCCGATCAGGAAGACAGTTGCAAGTTGCCAGGATGGTGCCCACACGAAAGCCAGATAGAATGGGACAGCCAGTGCAAGCGATATACCGGGGATCAGTGCATAGGCCTGTTTCGAGCGCTGGGTGAAGCGATCAATGATCCGCCCTGAAACGAAGATGCCCGCGCTCATGCCGATACCCATGATCACGGCCAAATAGACGGCGACTTCCTCAAGTGTCATGCCCTTTTCGCGCATCAGGAAGAGCGTTGTGAAATTCCCCGCACCATAGGTGACGATTTGCGTTACACCGCTGGCAATGGCCGCCAGCACGAGCGATGGGCGCGAGAAGAACATCTTGATCGTCTGTTCGAAGCTTGATGCCGCTTCTGCCGTGGCATGGTTGCCCGTAGCGGGATGATCGAGCCCGCCGCGGCGTGGCTCGCGCACGATCGTGATGACTGATATTGCCGCCAGTACGCCCGCTGCGCCGAGGACGAGAAACGCATCGCGCCAGCTATAGACCACGGCGATGGATGCACCGAAGGCAACACCCAACGCAGCCCCGATAGGCGGGCCGAGATTGAAGATGCCGAGCGCGGTGCCGCGGCGGCCGGACGGGAAATAGTCGGAAATGATCGCGTAGGACGGCGGCACGCCGCCAGCCTCGCCAAATCCCACGGTCATCCGTGCGGCAGCAAGCTGGGCATAGTTCATCGCAAGGCCGCAGGCCATTGTCGCCGCGCTCCAGATCGCGCAAGCCGTGGACAACACCCAGACCCTGTTAGTCTTGTCAGCAATCCAGCCCACAGGAATGGAGATGAACGTATAGAAGACGCCGAAATAGAGCCCGCCTATCAGGCCAAGCTGGCCATCGGAGATATGCAGGTCATCCTGGATCGGTTTCGCCAGGATCGAGAAGAGCTGTCTATCCAGGAAATTCAACACATAGACGAAGCACAACATGCCGAGCACGACCCATGCACGTGCGCCGGGGACGGTTGGCAAGGCGCCGGTCACGACTGTGGGCGCTTTCGCTTCCATCGTTTATTGGTCTCGCCCGGCGCAAAGATTGGCGCGCACTCTTCGCGGTGTATCGCAGGCGCGTTTCGTCATAGGCGCAGTGGCCATTGTTCGCACCGGCATTTCCCCCTTTGGCATTGCCGTGAAGGCCGCCCTTTCCAGCACTATGGGGGTAAAGCGCCGGATCTGTCAATTTCATTATTGTGTGAATGAATATCCTGCTCATAAAATTCAATTATGAGGCACGGGTGCGGCCAGGCCGACATTGAAGAACCATTGCTGGTTGCCAGCGCGCCGCCTGCGCGACACCCACTCCTCATGCAAGCGATACATGCCGGGATAAAGGTCGTGCGATTCCGTGGGCTGGTTGCCAAAGAGCATGGTGCGCTTGCCCGGCGCAAAGCGCGGCCAGGACGGCTGCCCCGGTGCTGTGGGAACGCCATTGCGTGCGAAGGATGTCCAGTAGTTCATCATCGCGTCCGACAGCTTCGTATCGTCAGCGCCATCAGGGCGCGGCCAGTTGGGCGGCAGCTTCGCCTGAGACCCAACCTGGCCGAAGACGAAGGGCAATTCGCTGGCATGAAAGGCACGCAGCCCCTTTTCGCGTGCGGCGCGGTAATCATGATCGAACAGGTAGAGGTAGGCGGGGACTCTGGCTGCTGCCTGCTTGCGGACCATCCGCTCAGCAGCCCAACCGAAGATTCCGTCACGGACCGTCGCGCGCATGCTGGCGGCGATATCGTCACCCGGATAAAGCTTCAAGAATGCGGGCGCCAGATCGCCATACCGCTTCCGGATTTCCTGTTCATAGGCTGCGCGGCTCGCCGGCGGTTTGGGCAAAAGCATGCGCAGGGTCTCGATCTCGCCAGTGTTAAATCCGGCGATCAGCGGTACGTGAGCCTGTTCGCCCCGATCGAATATTTCAACGATCTGGCGCGGCAACACATAGCCGTCAATTGTGCCCTGGGCCCGGAAGCCCGCTTTCGGGGCCGCCGCCGTCAGTGCCTTGGCATTCGCCGCGCGCAAGGCTTTCAGATTGGATGCGCCCATCGCCGTCTCAAGCTTCATTCCGATTTCTTCGGCAGAGGGTAGGCCATGATTGGCGTGTTTCAACTCCGGAAAGGCGCGCATGTTCGGGCTCTCGGCGATCGCCTTCTGAAACAGCCCGCGTGCCAGCGGGCTGGACAACAGATAGGTCACGCTCAACGCGCCAGCCGATTCCCCCATGATCGTGACATTTTGGGGATCGCCGCCAAAGGCCGCGATATTCTTGTGTACCCATCTGAGTGCCGCGATCTGGTCGAGCAAACCATAATTGCCGGACACGCCGTGCGGCGACTCCTTACTCAGTGCCGGCAATGCGAGCCAGCCGAGCGGACCCAGCCGGTAATTGAACGAAACGAACACAACGCCATGCGTGGCGAATTTTGTACCATCATACATAGGCTCTGCGCTGCCGCCGAATGTCAGCGAACCGCCGTAAATCCAAACGATAACCGGTGCTTTGTGCGCATGCGGTGGCGCCCAGATATTAAGCGTCAGACAATCCTCACTCATTTTCTCCGGGTCGTCGGAATAGATGCTGTCCGGCGGATAGGTGGGTTGAATGCAACTCGCACCAAATGTTGCTGCGTCGCGCACGCCCTTCCAGGACGTGGCCTCAATTGGTGGCCGCCATCGCAATTCGCCAGTTGGCGGCTTGACGTAAGGAATATCCTTGAATGTTTTCACACCGTTGGCGCCAGCCCGCCCTGCCAGCATGCCTTGCGAAATCGTGACAACGGGGCGCGTATCGTTTGCTGTCGCCGCATTGCTACCAGCGGCATAAAGAGAAATCGCTATCATCAGCGCAAGGCACGTTATTGTTTTCGGCATCGGCATTCCAACCACTGTAGGTTTGTCGAAAATCTTTCCTGGCGTTCCGAAGGCTGTCAAGGCGTATCGGCATTCAAAATAGGATAGTTGATGGGTTCTCGGATTCTATGTCGTAGAACGATTTTATAGGTGAATCTTCGGCTACCTACAAAATGGGGAGGGTATGACATGCATGACTCTATAAGCCACCCGACAAGGCGGCATGTGTTGGCAACCAGTGGCATCGCGGCCAGTTTTGCGCCCGTTTCCTACGGCCTCTCTGGCACTTTGGAAGATCTCATTCATCAGGATCTGCTGCGCTATATCGAATTCGGCATAAAGGCTTCCGGTGGTCCGGGCGACAATGCGTGCGGTGAGTGGATGGCGTCAGAATTGGAAAGTCAGGGATTCAAAATTTCGCGTCAGACCATCTCTGTTCCCTTCTTCAACCTACGCCGCGCGGAGCTGACGGTGGGAAGTCGTGTGGCTCCTGTTATTCCACAGGCGATTGTTGTTCCCACCGGTGAAATGGGAGTTACGGGCCGCTTTGTTCGCGTCGATCCTGCGATCCCGCCGGAGCACTCGCTTTCCGATGCCATTGCGCTCATCGATTTGCCGTTCGCGCGCCATTCGACGGCTTTGGCGAAGCCGATCCGGCAGGGCGTCAACGGCGCTATCGCGAAGGGCGCTCGCGCCGCGGTGATCGTTACCAACGGTCCGACAAGGCAAGGCATTGCTCTTAATACGGATGGCAACAAGCCGATGTTCGATGTGCCGGTAGCCGTTCTGGCTCCGGAAGATGCAAACCCGTTTCTTGCCGCGGCCATCCGCGGCGAAACAGGCACGTTGTTCCTGACCGGCACCGGTGGGCGGCGCGACGCCTTCAATCTCGCCGGGCATCTGGACCGCGGGAAATCCAAATGGATCACCATCTCGACGCCAAGATCCGGCTGGTTCACTTGCGCGGGTGAGCGCGGTCCCGGCGTCGCCATTTGGCTGGCGCTCGCGCGCTGGGCGCCCAAAGCGCTGAGCGAATATAATCTCTGCTTCGTTGCCAACAGCGCGCATGAGTATGAGTATCTGGGCGCGGAGCGGTCTATACAGACTGTTGCTCCTGCACCGGAGCAGACGGCGATGTGGCTTGCACTCGGTGCCGCTATCGCGGCGCGCGACTGGCACGCGTTAATTCCACCCCTGCTGCCGCTGCCCGACGCGGATTCGCAACGCTATCTTGTGGTGAGCCCGGCTTTGCTGGACGTGGCTCGGCGTGCCTTTGCGGGGCAAGTGGGTATCGATGCTCCGTATGAGACCAGCCAGTTTACCGCTGGGGAACTCACACCGATTCACGAAGCCGGATACAAGACTGTCGCCGGCTTCTTTGGCTGCCACCGCTTCCACCATACGCAGGGCGACGATACGCGCTGCATCGTCATCGAACCGACACGCAAAGTTCTGGCGGGCTGCCAGTCTCTGCTGCGATCGATTCCGTCGCAAGGGTAACCTAAAGTCTTCGGAAGACGATGCACAGCCAGAGGCGTCATGAGCAGTCCGCATACGATCCGACCAGATATGGGTGATTGATGAAGCCCGGCACTGCGGACTTCCAGCCCTTTCCAACAGAACGAGGCGTAAGCTGGCTGCCGTTCCTGAACGCTTATAGAACCATGTGCCTCGCCCCGGAACCGGATTTCCGGCGCGTTCTCGAAGAAATCCGGGACATGCGGCTGGCGGCGTGAATTGTCCGTGGATCGCTGTTTAGTCGTTGGTTGACAGCGGCCCGCGAATCGCGTGTAAAGTGCAACCTAAACAGACGACGGAGCACGAAACCATGAAGGCCGGGAGGGAGAAGTTCGGGGCGTTCATCCGCCGCGAGCGGGAGGCGAAGGAAATCGGGCTGAGGGAGATGGCGAAAAAGATCGGGGTGAGCCCGACCTATCTGTCAAAGGTGGAGCGGGACGAGTTCCCGCCGCCGGCGGAAGACAAGGTGAGGAAGATCGCGGGGATCATCGGGCAGGACGCGGACGAGCTGCTGGCGCTGGCGGGCCGGGTCGCGTCCGAGTTGACCGACATCATTCGCGAGCGCCCTCGGGAAATGGCCGATTTCCTGCGGGCGGCGAAGGGGCTGACGGCCGACGATATGGCCCGCCTGGCGCGGCAGGCGCAGAGGGCGAAGGAAAAATAGGCGCCGGTCGGCGGCGTTCGACGATGCAGATGAGGATGAACCGGAATGACCCTTCGAGTCCCCTATATCGCTGATGATGCCATCGAACGCGACGCCGCGGCCCTGCTTGGCGAGTTCGCCCACGCCAGAGGTATCGAGGTGCGCGCGCCGATCCCGATTGAGGATATCGTCGAGAAGCACCTGAAGCTTCATGTCGAGTTCGACGATTTGCACCGGCTGCTCGATGTTCCGCGCAGCGGGATAGGCCTCGACCCGGACATGTTCGGCGCGATCTGGCTCGAAGCCGGCAGGATCGTCATCGACGAGAGCCTCGATCCCGAGGAGCGGCCCGAGCGTGAGGGCCGCTACAGGTTCACGCTCGCCCATGAAGGCGGCGGGCATTGGCGCTTGCATCGACCGCTGGTCCGTCCAACCCGAGATCAAGGTTCGCTCTTGGTCGATCGTGCACGGCCTACTGTCATCTGCCGCTCAAGCCAAGCCAAGGAGCGGGTGGAGTGGCAGGCGGATTTTTATGCCTCGTGCCTGCTGATGCCACGCAAGATGGTTTTTGCCGCTTGGGACGAAGCGTTTCCCGACCGAAAGCAGCGAGTCCTGCAACCGGAAGCGCCGATCGAACACCCCTTCGTCGAGATCGGCCGCGATTTCGACGACGACGAAGATCGGGTGCTTGATAGCTTCGCCCGGCCGTTTGCCGAGCGCTTTCTCGTTTCGCCGATCGCGATGCGCATCCGGCTCGAAAAGCTCGGGCTGCTGCACCGTGTCGTGCCGCGCCAGCGGCTTCTCACCGAAGGCTTCTGAACCCTTTTCTTGAGGAGATCGTCGAGTGTCAACTGAACAAGCGATTTGGCCGGACGAAGGGCGGCGAGCCGCGTTCGAGACGCGCGACTTCTATCTCGCCTGTTTCCTGCGCTGCGCGGGTTACGACCTGCTCGACCTTCGCGCCGAGGGGCGCCGCAAGGTCTTCGTCTTCAAGGATCGGCCAAGCCGGCGCGATGACGTGATGGCGTTCTACGGCGACGCCGCCACAGTTCGCCCGCAGACCTTCGCCGCCACCATCAAGGACATGAAAGGGCTGCTGCACAATGGTTGAAAGATTTCCGCAACCCGATCCCGGAGCAACCACCGGCCCGCAGCTACGTGAAGCGCTCGATCGGATCGCTCAGATCGTTCTCGATGGTCTTCGGCACGGGCATTTCCGTTGCGCCATCTCCAGCGTCATTGGCAAGGGGCAACGCCGCGACCTCGTGATTGAGGCGGGCAAGAGCCACAAGTTCACGATCCCCGAGGACGAGGTGCCTCGCTGAGGCGACGACGGCCGGCGATCCCTGCGACGGGGACGCCCAGATGCAGATCACTTGAGGTCCAGCGTCATCGGTGGGAATCCGAGACCGGAGGCCAGGAGCACGGAGCGGCGAAAGCCGGCCGTGAGGTCTTCGGATGAAACGTCTCGATGCTGCAAACGACAATGATGTGGGCAAACAGATCGCCCGCACTCGGCAAATCTGGCAACCGCGCATCGGGCGCGACCTCACCGACGAAGACGCCCGGCAGATCGCCGAAAACGTGACTGGCTTCTTCGCGGTTCTTGCCGAGTGGTCACACGCCAAAAGGCGCGCGGTCAACGACAATAAGGTGCCCTCCAAATCGAACGACTTCGAGGCGCACCATGACCGCTGAAGCCATCGCCAAGGCCCTCGGCGGGCGTAAGGCCGGCGCCGCGTGGATGGCGCGCTGTCCGGCGCATGACGACCGTACGCCGAGCCTCTCGATCGCCGACGCCCGCGACGGGAAGGTGCTCGTGCGCTGCCATGCCGGATGCGATCAGCGCGACGTGATAGCCGCGCTTCGCGCGCGCGGCGCCTGGGACGCGGACGCGCGACGGCCAACCCGCTTTTCCCGCAAGCCCGATCGACCCCTGCCAGCCGAACCCGATTGCGATGCCATCAACCGAATGGAAGCGGCGCTCGCGCTCTGGCGTGGCGCGCAATCTGCCAAGGGAGCGCCGGTTGGGACCTATCTCCGATCGCGCGGCCTCACAATTCCTATCCCGCCGTCGATCCGCTTCCATATCGGGCTGAAGCATCCTTCGGGCGGCGTCTGGCCCGCGATGCTGGCGATCGTGATACGCGGCGCCGACGGCAAACCGGTCGGCATTCACCGCACGTTCCTGGCGCGCGACGGAAGCGCGAAAGCGCCGGTCGAGCCGGCGAAGATGATGCTCGGCCCGTGTCGCGGCGGCGCGGTGCGGCTTGGACCGGCCGGCGATGCGCTGATGGTCGGCGAAGGCATCGAGACCTGCCTTGCCGCCATGCAGGCAAGCGGCCGTCCGGCGTGGGCAGCGCTTTCGACATCAGGGCTTCGCGCCCTCGACCTGCCGCGCGAGGTTCGCGACGTGATCGTGCTCGCCGATGGCGACGATCCCGGCGAAGCGGCGGCGCGAGATTGCGCTTGGCGCTGGAAGCGGGAAGGCCGGCGCGTCCGCATTGCCCATCCGCCGCAAGGCATGGACTTCAACGATCTCCTGCTGCGCCGCGCGCCTCGCATCGAGGAGGTCGCGCGATGAACACCCTGGACACCGGCGGCAATTACGATCCGATCTGCGCCGCCATCGATGCCGCCGAGGAAGTGCGCGACCCGCTGGAGGGCCTCGTCGAACGGACGGGCAGCGATCCCGGCGCCGCTTTCGCGCCGGACGTGCTGGAACGGCTTGCGGCGTTCAAGCGCGAGGAACGCGCCGCCTTCGAGGCGTTGCGGGCGCGATTGAAAAAGGTCGGATGCCGGGTGACGGCGCTCGACAATGCGATCGCTGAGGAGAGCGGCGAAGCGAGCGGGCGCGGCCCGACGCAGGCCGACATCCTGATCGATCTTGCGCAATCCGCCGAGCTGTTCCACACGCCGGACGGCACGGGCTTCGCCGACCTCGACATCAACGGCCACCGTGAAACCTGGCCGATCCGCGCCAAGGGCTTTCGCCGCTGGCTTGCGCGGCGCTTTTTCGAGGCGACCGGCGGCGCGCCGAGTTCGGAGGCGCTGCAATCCGCGCTCAACGTGATCGAAGCCAAGGCGCATTTCGATGCGCCGGAGCGCACGGTTCATATTCGGATCGGCGGGCTCGATGGTCGCCTTTATCTCGACCTCGGCGACGAGACATGGCGGGCGGTGGAGATCGATGCGAGCGGCTGGCGGGTGATCGATAATCCGCCGGTGCGCTTCCGTCGCGCTGCCGGGATGCAGGCGTTGCCGATGCCGGTGCCCGGCGGATCGGTGCAAGCGCTGCGATCGTTCCTCAATGTCCGTTCCGACGCCGATTTCGTGCTGGTGATCGCCTGGACACTGGCCTGCCTGCGCAATCGCGGTCCCTATCCTGTGATGGTGCTCTCGGGCGAACAGGGCTCGGCGAAGTCCACCTTCTCGGCGATTCTGCGGGCGCTGCTCGATCCAAACACCGCGCCTTTGCGCGCGCTGCCGCGCGAGGACCGCGACCTGTTTATCGCGGCGAGTAACGGCCATGTGCTCGCCTTCGACAATGTGTCGGGCCTGCCTGCCTGGATTTCCGATACGCTTTGCCGGCTCGCCACCGGCGGCGGCTTTGCCGTTCGCCAACTCTATTCCGATCAGGATGAAGTGCTGTTCGACGCCGCCCGGCCGGTGATCCTCAATGGCATCGAGGACATCGTGACGCGGCCCGACCTCGCTGATCGCGCTCTTTTTCTCACGCTTGAAGCGATCGCCGAGGAACGCCGCCGGCCCGAGCAGGAATTGTGGGCGGCGTTCGAGGCTGAGCGCCCGCGCATTCTCGGCGCGCTGCTCGACGCGGTGGCGAAGGGTCTGGCAATGCTGCCGCACACCCGGCTCGACAAGCTGCCGCGCATGGCGGACTTCGCGCTGTGGACGACGGCCTGCGAGACAGCGCTATGGCCCGCCGGCACGTTCTGGTCGGCTTATTGCGGCAATCGCGACGAAGCGGTGGAAGGTGTGATCGATGCCGATCCGATCGCCGGCGCGGTGCGGGCGCTGATGGCGACACGGACGGAATGGACGGGAACGGCCTCGGAGCTTCTGGGCGCCCTAGCCGAACTGGCGGGCGAGCGCATTTCCAAGTCCAAGACCTGGCCGGACAGCGCGCGGGCGCTCGCGGGCCGCTTGCGCCGGGCGGCGACCTTCCTGCGCAAGATCGGCATCGAGATCGGCTTCCAGCGTGAAGGCCGGGCGCGCACGCGGATCATCCGCATCACCGCCGGGCCATCATCCGCGCCAGAAACCGGAGTGGCGCGACCGTCCGCATCGTCCGCACCGGCTGCGCAGCCGCCTAGGATCAATCCAGTCAACGGCTTCGGTTCGGGCGGGCTGCGGACGGTCGGCGATCAAGCGGACGGTTCAAGCACGCGCCAAGCATCGATCGTCCGCGACAACTCGTTGAAATCAAAGACCGTGACCGATGCGGACGGTGCGGACGCAAATCGTCCGCCGCGTTCCGAGTCCGAAGAAACGGGCACACCGGCCTGGAGGGCGCGGCTATGAGCGCCGCGGAAGCCCTCAAGGCCGCGCGAGAGGCGGGCTTAAGGCTCGGGATCGACGGCGACGCCCTCACGCTGGAAGCATCCGCGGCGCCGCCGCCGGCCGTGATCGAGCTGCTGTCGCGGCACAAGGCCGAGATCGTCGCACTGTTAAGCCCGGTCGGCGACGAACGGTCCGCGCTTGATTGGCTGACGTTCTTTGGCGAAAGGGCGCGCATCGCGGCGGTTCGCGGATTGACGAAGAATGAAGCCGAAGCTCGCGCCTTCGCCTGCTGTATCGTCGAATGGCTCAATCGCAATCCGGTGCGCTCGTTGCCCGGCCGCTGCGTCGGCTGCGGCCAAACCGAGCATTCGCACGATCCGCTCCTGCCGTTCGGCATCGAAAGCAGCGGTCATGCCTGGCTGCATTCGCGCTGCTGGGACGCATGGCACGCCGGCCGGAAGGCCGAAGCGGTCGCCGCCCTTTCAACCTTTGGAATCTCCATGAGGACATCGCCATGAGCGCCAAGAAGCCCGCCGCCAATGCGCCGAAAACCGTGGTCGCCGACGATCCCGATGATCGAAAGGGCCAACTGAAAAGCATCGGCGGATCACAATCGGATCATTGGAACAACACGCTCGCCAATCAAGCGGTGCAGGCGCTTTGGGTGAAGAATTCAAGCGCGGAGGAGCGCGACAAGCAGTTGAGCGCCACGGTCGCCGCGCTGATGGGCATCGCGCCGAAGGACGAGCTGGAAGGCATGATGGCGGCGCAACTGATCGCCGCCCACAACGCCGCGATGGAATGCTACCGCCGCGCCATGATTGGCGAGCAGACCTTCGAGGGCCGGCGCGAAAACCTCGCCCAAGCCAACAAACTCTCCCGCACCTACGCCACGCTGCTCGAAGCCCTTAACCGTCACCGCGGCAAGGGCCAGCAGAAGGTGACGGTCGAGCACGTCCACGTCCATTCCGGCGGCCAGGCGGTGGTCGGCGTGGTGGAGCCGGCGGGGGGTGGGGATCGAGCGAAACCGGAGGATCAACCCCATGCAAAGCAGATTGCCCATGCACCGCAGCCCGCGCTGCGGCGCCCGGACGCGGAACGAGAGCCCGTGCCGGTCGCCAGCGATGGCGAACGGCCGCTGCCGGCTGCACGGCGGCCTGTCGCCGGGCGCGCCGAAGGGTAATAAGAACGCGCTCAAGCACGGCCGCTACACCGCCGGGGCGGTCGCAAGTCGGCGCGAGGTTGCGGACCTCATCCGCGCCATGCGCGCTCTGGCCGGCGCCGCGGATGACGCGGAATGAATCCTCGGGCAACCGGGGGCGGCCTTAGGTTCTTTCCGGCGATCCGCCTATGCGGGCGGCAAAGGCTCGGTGTTTTTCCAGGGATTGAGCCGGATTTCGGGTGCGCACCCTCGCGCACCGGGGTGCGCACCGGCCCAACTCGCGGCTATAGTTGCTCAGATTGTGGAAACCCAAAGATTCGCGTGCGGGGGTATGGACAAACGGGGGCTTAGCGAACGCGACATTTGCACCAAGTTCATCACGCCCGCCCTGCGTCAGGCCGGGTGGGACGAGATGCTGCAAATTCGCGAGGAGGTCGGCTTCACCAAGGGCCGGATCATCGTGCGCGGCAAGCTGGTCACGCGCGGCCAGGCCAAACGCGCCGACTACATCCTCTATTACAAGCCGAACATCCCGCTCGCCCTGATCGAGGCCAAGGACAATTCCCATAATGTGGGCGACGGGATGCAGCAGGCGCTCGACTACGCCGCCACGCTCGACATCCCCTTCGTGTTCTCCTCGAACGGCGACGGCTTCCTGTTCCACGACCGCACCGGCACCAGCAATCCGCGGGAAGCGAATCTTGGCCTCGACGGCTTCCCCTCGCCGGCCGATCTGTGGGCGCGCTATCGGGCCTGGAAGGGCCTCGACGCGCAGGCCGAGCAGGTGGTGCTTCAGGACTACTACGGTGACGGCGGCGACAAGGCGCCGCGCTATTATCAGGTCAACGCCGTCAACGCCGCGATCGAGGCGATCGCCAAGGGCCGCAACCGCGTGCTGCTCGTCATGGCGACCGGCACCGGCAAGACCTACACCGCCTTCCAGATCATCTGGCGGCTGTGGAAGGCGGGCCGCGCCAAGCGGGTTCTCTATCTCGCCGACCGCAACGTGCTGATCGACCAGACCATGGTCAACGACTTCCGGCCGTTCGGCGGCACGATGGCGAAGCTCTCGACCCGATCGAAGACCATCGAACGGGACGACGGCACCAGCATCGACATTACCACCGCGCTCGACACCCGGCGGCGCATCGACACGGCTTACGAAATCTATCTCGGGCTCTATCAGGCGATCACCGGCCCGGAGGAACGGCAAAAGCTGTTCCGTGAGTTCTCGCCCGGCTTCTTCGACCTGATCGTGATCGACGAGTGCCACCGCGGTAGCGCCGCCGAGGACTCCGCATGGCGCGAAATCCTCGATTATTTTTCGGGCGCGACGCAGATCGGCATGACTGCGACGCCGAAGGAAACCAAATACGTCTCCAACATCGCCTATTTCGGCGAGCCGGTTTACTCCTATTCGCTCAAGCAGGGCATCCGCGACGGCTTCCTTGCGCCCTACAAAGTGGTGAAGGTTCATATCGACCGGGACGTGGAAGGCTACCGCCCCGAGAAGGGCCAGCTCGACCGCGATGGCGAGGAGGTCGAGGACCGCATCTACAACGCCAAGGATTTCGACCGCACGCTAGTGCTGGACGAACGCACCAAGCTGGTTGCCAAAAAGGTCACGGAGTTCTTGAAAGAGAGCGGCGACCGCTTCCAAAAAAGCATCGTGTTCTGTGTCGATCAGGAGCACGCGGCCCGGATGCGCCAGGCGCTCATCAACGAGAACGCCGATCTGGTGGCGGAGAACCACCGCTATGTCATGCGCATCACCGGGAGCGATGCCGAGGGCCAGGCCGAACTCGACAATTTCATCGACCCCTACACCCCCTATCCGATCATCGTCACCACCTCCCGGCTGCTTTCCACAGGCGTGGACGTGCAGACCTGCCGCGTGATCGCGCTCGACCGCGAAGTGAACTCGATGACCGAGTTCAAGCAGATTGTCGGCCGCGGCACGCGCGTGCATGAGGACACGCATAAGTTCTATTTCACGTTGATCGACTTCCGCGGCGCCACGACCCATTTCGCCGATCCGGCCTTCGACGGCGAACCGGTGCAGATTTACGAGCCGGGCGAAAACGATCCGATCGCGCCACCCGACGATGCGCTGCCGACCGACGAGGAGGGCGCGCCGCTGCCCGAGACGCCCGGCGCCGACGAGACCATCGTCGATCAGCCGGGCTTGCCGCTGCCGCCCGGCGGCGGGCCGCAGAAGAAAATCTATGTCGATGGCGTCGGCGCGACCATCGTCGCCGAGCGCGTCGAATATCTCGACGAGCACGGCAAGCTCGTCACCGAATCCTTGCGCGACTTCACCAAGAAGGCGCTCAAGAGCCGCTTCGCCAGCCTCGACGATTTCCTCAAGCGCTGGAAAGCGGCGGACCGCAAGCAGGCGATCATCGAGGAACTGGAAGCCGAAGGCTTGCCGCTCGACCCGATCGCCGAAGAGCTGGGTAAGAACCTCGACCCGTTTGACCTCATTTGCCATGTGGCTTTCGACAAGAAGCCGTTGACGCGCCGAGAGCGTGCCGAGAACGTCAAGAAGCGTGATGTGTTCGCCAAATACGGCGGGCAGGCTCGCGCCGTGCTCGATGCCCTGCTCACCAAATATGCGGACGAGGGCGTGCTCAATCTCGATGATGCCAATGTGCTCAAAATTCCGCCATTAAGCTCGCTCGGCACGCCGGTGCAGCTCATCAAGGCATTCGGCGGCAAGGAGCAATTCGTCGCCGCTGTTCACGAAATGCAATCCGCGCTTTATCAGGAGACCGCCTGACCGATGATCGTCCGCACCACCGTCAAATCCATTCAGGACATCATGCGCCAGGATGTGGGCGTCGATGGCGACGCCCAGCGCATCAGCCAATTGTGCTGGATGTTCTTCCTCAAGATCATCGACGATCAGGATCAGGAGCTGGAACTCACCAAGGACGGCTACCGCTCGCCGATCCCGAAGAAATATCAGTGGCGCAGCTGGGCGGCCGACCCGGAAGGTATTACCGGGCAGCCTTTGCTCGATTTCGTCAATGACGAATTGTTTCCGGCGCTGAAGAACCTCGCTGTCTCGAACAAGCCGGGAGACCGCCGCCGCGTGGTGCGCGACGTGTTCGAGGACGCCTACAACTACATGAAGTCCGGGCAATTGATGCGGCAGGTCATCAACCGCATCAACGAGGTGGATTTCAATGACCTCAAGGAGCGCCGCGACTTCGGCGAGTTCTACGAGCAACTCCTGAACGACCTGCAATCGGCCGGCAACGCCGGCGAATACTATACGCCGCGCGCCGTCACCGCCTTCATGACGCAGATGATCGATCCGAAGCCCGGCGAAATCCTGCTCGATCCCGCCTGCGGCACCGGCGGCTTCCTGACCGGCGCCATCAATCACATGCGCAAGCGTTATGTGAAGCGGCCCGAAGACGAAGCAAAGATGCAAGGCGCCTTGCGGGCGGTGGAGAAGAAGCAGCTGCCGCACATGCTCTGCGTCACCAACATGCTGTTGCACGGCATCGAGGACCCGAGCTTCGTGCGCCACGACAACACGCTGGCGCGGCCCTACATCAGCTACACGCAAAGCGATCGCGTGGACATCGTGCTGACCAATCCGCCGTTCGGCGGGCGCGAGGAGGACGGCATCGAGCAGAACTTCCCGCAGCACTTCCGCACGCGCGAAACCGCCGACCTGTTCCTCGCCCTCATCATCCGCCTCTTGAAACCCGGCGCGCGCGCCGCGGTGGTGCTGCCGGACGGCACGCTGTTCGGCGAGGGCGTCAAGACGCGGCTGAAAGAGCACCTGATGGCGGAATGCAACCTCCACACCATCGTCCGCCTGCCCAATTCGGTGTTCAAGCCCTACGCTTCGATCGGCACCAATCTCCTGTTCTTCGAGAAGGGCGAGCCGACCAAAGACATCTGGTTCTGGGAGCATCGCGTGCCCGAAGGCCAGAAAGCCTATTCGATGACCAAGCCGATCCGCCTGGAGCATCTGCAAGGCTGCATCGACTGGTGGGGCGGCAAAGCCCGCAAGGGCCGCGAGGAAGGTCCGTTCGCCTGGAAGGTGACGGCCGAGGAGGTGAAGGCGCGCGGCTACAACCTGGACATCAAGAACCCGCACACGGTCGCGGACGACCACGGCGAACCGGAGGAGCTGCTCGCGAAGCTCACCGCCGCCGAATCCGAGACGGCGAGCTTGCGCGATCAGTTGAAAGCGATTCTTGCGGAGGTGCTCGCGCGATGAATCCCGAGCGCCTGCTTGCGCATTACGAGAGGATTGCCGACGCGCCGGACGCCATCGCGCGGCTGCGCCGCTTCGTGCTCGATCTGGCGGTGCGCGGCAAGCTGGTGCCGCAGGACGCGAGCGACGAACCGGCGTCGGAATTGCTCAAGCGGATCGCGGCCGAGAAGGCGCGGCTGGTAAAGGCGGGGGAACTGCGCAAGCCGCGCGACCTCGATAGCGGCGGCGACGTTCTTATGGCTTTCTCGATCCCCTCGACATGGCGATGGGTGCGGCTCGACGCAGTCGGCGCAATTGTCGGCGGTGGAACACCGTCCGCGGCAGATACGGACAACTTTGCAGAACCTGGCGAGGGCATCCCGTGGCTGACGCCTGCTGATCTGGGCGGATATTCGGGCCTCTACATTTCCTGCGGAGCCCGTGATCTTTCGGAGAAAGGCTTGCGGGCTTCGTCGGCGACCTTGATGCCGAAAGGAACGGTGCTGTTCACCAGCCGCGCACCGATTGGATATGTGGCCATCGCATCGAATCCGATCGCCACGAATCAAGGCTTCAAGTCGATCGTACCCTATGTTGGCGATTGCTCGCGGTACATCGCCACGGCAATGCGGGCATTCGCGCCGGAGATCGACGCGACCGCACCGGGCACCACGTTCAAGGAAGTCTCGGGCAAGATCGTCGCCGGCGTTCCTTTCCCCCTCCCACCGCTCGCCGAGCAGCGCCGCATCGTCTCTAAGGTCGATGAGTTGATGGACCTGTGCGACCGGCTGGAAGCCGCGCGGCAGACGCGCGAGGCGACGCGCGACAAACTCACGGCGGCGTGCCTCGCCCGCCTCGACGCGCCCGATCCCCAAATCTTCCGCGACGACGCCCGCTTCGCGCTCGATAACCTTCCGGCGCTCACCGCGCGCGCCGATCAGATCAAGCAATTGCGCCAGACCATCCTCAACCTCGCCGTCCGCGGCAAGCTGGTGCCGCAGGACCCGAATGACGAGCCGGCGTCGGAACTGATGAAGCGTATCGCGAAGCAAAAGGCGAGATTGCGAGGATTAAGTGCCGCGATTGACGCCCAGTCGGAACCGTTTGCGATTCCACCGTCTTGGAAATGGGTGGGCTTGGGCGAATTGGCCGTAGCCGGACCTCAAAATGGAATCTCGCCCAAGCCAACGAACAGGAATGACGCGCCAAAGGCGATTACGCTTACGGCGACGACCAGCGGCGTTTTCGATCCGACTTGCTTCAAGCGAGTCGAAATAAACATTCCCGACGACTCAGACTTCTGGCTTCGAGAGGGCGATCTGCTTTTTCAAAGGGGGAACACACGCGAGTATGTCGGGATCGCGGCGATCTACGGCGGCCCGCCTCGAGCGTTCTTATTCCCAGATTTGATTATGCGGGTGAGATTGTCTGATCTTCTCGATCTTCGCTTCATTCACCTTGCGGCGATTTCACCTCCTGCCCGCGCCTATTTCGCCACGAACGCGACGGGGGCTTCGGCAACAATGCCGAAGATCAATCAGACGACACTTGTATCGCTGCCAATCCCATTGCCGCCAGTAGCCGAGCAGCATCGCATCGTTGCCAAGGTCGATGCGCTGATGGCGCTGTGTGACCGGCTGGAGGCAAGCCTCGCCCACGCCGACGACACCCGCCGCCGCCTGCTCGAAGCCCTCTTCGCCGAGGCCCTCGCGCCGGCCGACGCCCGCGAACTGGAGGCGGCGGAATGACGAAGGCGCACACCATCTACGGCAAGCTCGCGCTGATTCTGTTCCTCCTGCTCGCTGTCGGCGGCGGGCTCGCCATCGGCTTCCTGACCGCGCCGGGCGAATGGTATGCGGGCCTCGCCAAGCCGTCGTTCAACCCGCCGAACTGGCTGTTCGCGCCGGTCTGGACCGTTCTCTATATCCTCATCGCGATTGCCGGCTGGCGCATCTTCGAGCACCATCGCGGCGGTTGGCCGATGAAAATCTGGTGGGCGCAGCTCGTGCTGAATTTCGCCTGGTCACCGGCATTCTTCGCCGCGCACCGGATCGGCGTCGCGCTTGCCGTCATCCTGACGCTGCTCGCCACGATTCTCGCCTTCATCGCCACGGCTTGGCGGCAGGATCGCGTGGCGGCGTGGCTGTTCATTCCCTATGCCGCCTGGGTCGCCTTTGCCTCGGCCCTCAATGCCGCGATTCTCGCGCTGAACTGACCGCATGGGCCGCATCATCACCGTCAACGACGAGATGCAAACCGGCTATCGCTACGAGCTGGCCGCGCCGACCGGCCGCAATTTCGATCCGGCCTTCGGGCCCGACCTGGCGCCGAAACAGATGCTCGAACTCGGCGTGTTCTGCGGCAAATATCTCACCGATTGCCGGGACGAGTTTCCGGCAAGCTGGTTCGCGCGGGCGAAGCTTTCGCCGGCCGGCCGCGATTGCTCGCTCAACTATTTCGGCGTCGATGCCAGCCAGCCGCTATCGGAATGGCAACGAAAGGGCTGGATTCATCCCGACGATCCGCGCGGCTGGTTTCAGTGGTATTGCCGCTATTATGTCGGCCGGCGAATGCCCGAGGAGGATGCGCGCCAGATCGGCCGCTGGAAGGCTATGCGGCGGCATGTCTCCCAGGTGAGAAAGCATTGCGAGCCGGGCGATCCGATGTGCCGGCCGCGCCAGCGCCAGGCGCTCTTGCATTGGGCCTATGACAGCCGGATCATCTGAAGAACCGCGCTTGCAATTCAATTGTGTTTAGATGACACTAAACGACATGAAAAGAGCCGCCAAATCCGCACCCGCCGCCGATCCCGCCCGCAAGCAGGCGGTGATCTATGCCCGCGTCTCCTCCAAGGAGCAGGAGAAGGAAGGCTTCTCGATCCCGGCGCAATTGAAGCTGCTCAAGGAATATGCGTCCGTCAACGGCTTCGCGGTGGCGCAGGAATATGTGGACGTTGAGACCGCCAAGCAGACCGGCCGCGCCGCCTTCGGCGAAATGGTCGCCTATCTCAAGGCGCATCCGTCCGTCCGCCTGATGCTGGTCGAAAAGACCGACCGGCTCTATCGCAACCTCAAGGATTGGGTGACGGTCGATGAACTCGACGTGGAAATGCACTTCCCGAAGGAGGGCGTGGTGCTGTCGCGCGAGTCGCGATCCTCGGAAAAGTTCATGCACGGCATCAAGGTGCTGATGGCGAAGAACTACATCGACAATCTGTCCGAAGAAGCGCGCAAAGGGATGCAGGAAAAGGCCGAACAGGGCATCTGGCCGACCAAGGCACCGCTCGGCTATCGCAATGTCACCGGCCCGGATGGAAAGAAGATCATCGCAGTCGATCCGGCGCTTTCGCGCGTCGTAGCGCGGCTGTTCGAGTGGTATGCGCGCGGCGACATTTCGCTGAAGGAAGCCGCGCGCAAGGCGCACGCGGCGGGCCTCACCTATCCAAAGAGCGGCGCCAAGGTGCCGGTCAGCACCATCCACACCATCCTGCGCAACCGGCTCTATACGGGCTGGTTCGAGTGGAACGGCAAACTGATTGAGGGGCGGCACGAGGCGCTAATCCCCGTTGAGCTATGGGAACGTGTGCAGGGCGTGCTCGACGGCCGCTTCGCCAGGAAAGCCAAGCGCGGAAAGCACGACTTCGCCTTCTCGGGCCTGATCGCCTGCGCGCAATGCGGCTGCGCAGTGGTCGGCGAGATCAAGAAGCAGCGCTACGTCTATTATCATTGCACCGGCTACGCCGATAAGTGCGCGGGCAATCCGGCTTCCTGCCGGCGCAAGCATGTGCGCGAGGAAACGCTCGAAGCGCAGTTCACGGAGCTGCTCGGACGGCTGCGGTTCGATGACGAGGTGCTCGAATGGGTGCGCGAGGCGCTGCACGCCAGCCACGCCGACGAGCGCCGCGAGCACGAGGAGGCGATCGAACGGCTCAAGGCAGAGCACAAACGCCTGCAAGCGCGTATCGATGCCATGTATGTTGACAAGCTCGACGGCACGATCGGCGGCGACTTCTTCGACCGGATGGCGCGGCAATGGCGCGAGGAACAAAGCCGTTGTCTCAACGACATCGAACGCCACCAAAGCGCCGAGCAGTCCTACATGGACGAGGGTGTGCAGCTTCTCGAACTCGCCCGCAACGCGCAAATGCTGTTCGCAAAGCAGGAACCGCGCGAAAAGCGCCGCCTGCTCAATTTCCTGCTATCGAACTGCACTTGGGAGGATGGCGAAGTGGTTGCCACCTTCCGCCAACCGTTTGATCTGTTGGCAGAAACGGCCATGACGGCGGCGCACGCCGAGGCCGATAAAACGGCGAAAACGGCCAAAACTGAGATTTGGCTGGGGGACTAGGATTCGAACCTAGACTGGCGGAGTCAGAGTCCGCTGTCCTACCGTTAGACGATCCCCCAAAACTTCCATTCGGGTCAGGGGCGCCGGTTTAGCGAACCGGCCAGCCGCTTTCAAGCGCGGCCATAGGGTGTTCCGTGCCCGGCGGCACCCTGTGCTAGGGTTTTTCCGTGATTGACAAGGAAAATGGGCGCATGCGCGGCGAACCACCTGGGAATGCCCGCCCCGGAGGCCGGAAGAGGCGGCCCCGGAAGCGCGGCAAATCGCGCCCGCAATCGGGTTCGGGTACCGCCGCCCTGTCCCCCATCTCCACCCCCGGCGCCAGGCGGGCGGGCGCCCGCGCCGATACGCCCGTCTATGCCGCGGTCGATCTCGGCAGCAACAATTGCCGCCTGTTGATCGCGCGCCCGCGCAAGCACGGGCAGTTCCGCGTCATCGACTCCTTTTCGCGCATTGTCCGGCTGGGCGAAGGGGTGGCGGCCAGCGGTATGCTGTCCCCGGCCGCGATCGAGCGGACGGTGCGCGCCCTCAAAATCTGTGCGGCGCGGATCGCCGCGGCGAAAGCGACCCATGTGCAGGCCATCGCGACCGAGGCCTGCCGCAGGGCCGGCAATGCCGATCTGTTGCGCGCCCGTGTCCTGGCGGAGACGGGGCTTTCGCTTGAAATCGTTTCGGTCGATGAGGAGGCGGCGCTGGCGGCAACGGGGTGTGCGCCCCTGATCGGCAAGCGTTATGGCGGGGCATTGGTGTTCGATATCGGCGGCGGCTCGACCGAGGTGATCTGGATTCGCCGCGAAAATGGCGTGTGCCATGTGCTTCATGCCGAATCCCTGCCGGTTGGGGTTGTGGGGCTGGCCGAACGCCGCGATGGCGCACGCGACCGTGCCTTCTTCGACACGGTTCTGGCCGAGATGACCGATCGTTTTGCAAAGGTGCGCGCGCGGCTCGAACAGGGGCGCACGTTCGCGGAAGAGGATCATCATCTGCTTGGCACGTCGGGCACGGTCACCACGCTGGCGGGCATTGCGCTGGGGTTGCCGCGTTACATCCGGTCGCGGGTCGACGGCAGCTGGCACACAAGTGCGCGGCTTCTGGCGGTGACCGATGATCTTCTGGCGCTCGATCCGGCGGCACGGGCGCGGCTTGGCTGCGTGGGAAAGGAGCGCGCCGATCTGATCGTGCCGGGCTGCGCGATTTTCAGTGCCATTTACGCGACATGGCCCTGCGCCGAATTGCGCGTTGCCGATCGCGGCCTGCGTGAAGGCATGTTGCGGCGGATGATGAACAAAACGAACGCAGCCGCATGATCAAGCAGAAGGGCTCCGGCCGTGGCGGCGCGCCCGTCCATCTCCACCGCAAAAAGGGGCGGGGCAGTTCCTCCACCCGCTGGCTGGAACGGCAGCTCAACGACCCCTATGTCCGGGCCGCGAAAGGCAAGGGCTATCGCAGCCGCGCGGCGTTCAAACTTTTGGAACTGGACGACAAGTTTCGCTTTCTCAAAAAGGGGGCGCTGGTGCTCGATCTGGGGGCGGCGCCCGGCGGCTGGAGCCAGGTGGCGGCACAGCGCGTGGGCGGTACGGGCCGGGTTGTCGCCGCAGACATACTGGAGATGGAGCCGGTTGCGGGCGTGCAGGTTTTTCGCTGCGACCTTCTGGATGGGGAAACGCCGGCCCTTCTGGAAGCGGCGCTAGGGGGGAAGGCGGATGTGGTGCTATCCGACATGGCGGCGCCCACCACCGGCCACCGCGCCACCGATCATCTGCGCACCACAGCCCTGTTCGAGGCCGCACTGGATGTGGCGGAAGAGATGCTGGCGCCGGGCGGCACCTTCGTCGGCAAGGTGTTTCAGGGCGGCGCGGTCGGCGATCTGTTGACCCGGGCCAAGGCCCGGTTTGCCACGGTCCGCCATGTGAAGCCGCCGGCCAGCCGGGCTGAATCGGTGGAGCTTTATCTGGTTGCGATGGGTTTCAAGGGCACCTGATCGCAGTGCGGATCAGGCCCTATGTTCGAGGTTTCTGCGTGACACTGCGCACATAAGGTTCGGCCGTCAGCTTCAGGATGATTTCGCTGATGTCTTCCGTGGTCAGGCGGCCAAGCGTAAGTGAGATCCGGTCGATGCCGGTTTCATCCACCGGTTCCGTGGTGTAGCGGGTAATGCGCGTCGCGCGATAGCCCAGCATCTGGCTTAGTGCGTCGAGCGACAGGCGGCCATGTTCGGCCTCGATCCTCAGTTCATGCGTCCGGTTGCGGCCAAGCAGGCGCGTTTCCAGCGGTTTGATGCCGGCCAGAATGATCAGGATGATGACGGTCGCGGCAATCGCCTCGATATAAAGGCCGCCGCCGACCGCAAGGCCGATGGCGGCCACGGTCCAGAGGCTGGCCGCCGTCGTCAGGCCGCGGACCACTTCGCCGCGCAGAAGGATCGAACCCGCGCCGAGAAACCCGATTCCCGAGACAACCTGGGCGGCGACGCGGGAGGGGTCGAGGACGATATGCGGGCCCAGGACGTCGTTGAAGCCATAGGCCGAAACCACCATGAACAGGCAGGCCCCGACGCTGACCAGCATATGGGTGCGAAGGCCCGCCGCCCACACCAGACGCTCCCGGTCGATGCCGATCACGCTGCCGAGCGCCGCGGCCAGAAGCAGGCGCAGGATCAACTCCCAATTTTCCAGCATGGTTTCACACTTTCATGGGCCGGAAGGCCGAACTTTGTGGTGCGGCCGATGCCAAGTCTATCCCGGATTGGGCCCGGATCGGACCCGGATTAGGGCCCGGATGGGGGACCAGGTAGGGCGGTTTTGTGCCGCGTACAAACCAGTCCTTGCAGAATCGGGGACTCACTGATACATCCTCGGCGCTCAAAGAGCCCTTGGAAAAAGGAGCGCTCCCTGAGTATTCGAGAAGCCCTCACATTCGACGACGTTCTTCTGGTCCCCGGCCCGTCCGAAGTTCTGCCCGGCCAGGTGGATACCAGAACCAGACTGACCAAAACCATCGAACTCGGCATTCCCCTGATGTCCGCCGCCATGGATACGGTGACGGAAGCGGGTCTTGCCATCGCGATGGCGCAGGCCGGCGGCCTTGGCGTCATCCATCGCAACCTCTCCATCGAAGAGCAGGCCGAACAGGTCCGCCGGGTGAAGAAATATGAGAGCGGCATGGTGGTGAACCCTGTCACCATCGCGCCCGCCGCAACGCTCGCCGACGCGCTGTCGCTGATGGAGCGGCATCATATTTCCGGCATTCCGGTGGTGGAAAACGCCTCCCACACCGGGGCCGGCAAGCTGGTCGGCATTCTGACCAATCGCGACGTGCGCTTTGCCACCGACAAGCGCCAGCCGGTGCATGAGTTGATGACCAAGGACAAGCTCATCACCGTGCATGAAGGCGTGAAGCCGGAGGAAGCGCGCAGGCTTCTGCATCAGCACAGGATCGAAAAGATCATCGTGGTGGACGATGCCTATCGCTGTGTCGGCCTGATCACGGTCAAGGATATCGAGAAGGCGCAGAAATATCCCAATTCCTGCAAGGACGAACGCGGGCGCCTGCGCGCCGCCGCGGCGACCAGTGTGGGCGATGATGGTGTGGCACGCGCGCTGGCGCTGGTGGAGGCCGAATGCGATGTGGTGGTGGTGGATACCGCCCATGGCCATTCGCGCGGCGTGCTGCAAACCGTGACGCGGATCAAGAAGGAATCGAATTACACCCAGGTGGTCGCCGGTAATATCGCCACCGCCGATGGCGCCAAGGCGCTGATCGATGCGGGTGCGGATTGCGTCAAGGTCGGCATCGGCCCCGGCTCCATCTGCACCACGCGCGTGGTGGCCGGTGTCGGCGTGCCGCAACTGACCGCGATCATGGATGCGGTGGAAGCCGCCCATAAGGCGGGTGCGCATGTCATCGCCGATGGCGGCATCAAATATTCCGGCGATCTGGCCAAGGCGATTGCCGCCGGTGCCGATGTCGCGATGGTGGGTTCGCTTCTGGCCGGCACGGAAGAAGCGCCGGGCGAAGTGTTCCTTTACCAGGGCCGTTCCTACAAAGGCTATCGCGGTATGGGCAGCCTGGGCGCGATGGCGCGTGGCTCCGCCGATCGCTATTTCCAGGCCGAGGTGAAAGACACGCTGAAGCTTGTGCCGGAAGGGGTGGAAGGCCAGGTCCCCTATAAGGGGCCGGTTGGCGGCGTGGTGCATCAGATCATCGGCGGCTTGCGGGCCGCGATGGGCTATACCGGCTGTGCCACCATTGCCGATCTGCACAAACGCGCCAATTTCGTGCGCATCACGGGCGCGGGCCTGCGCGAAAGCCATGTGCACGATGTGATCGTGACGCGGGAATCGCCCAACTATCCCGGTACGCGCTGAGTGAACACGGCCGCGGTATTGTCGCTGTAGACTTCGTGCCAGCCCGGCATGGCGGAAAGCGCTGCCGTCAGCGGTGTATGCGGTTCGAGCAGCGCCCAGCGGATGCGATAGGTTTGGAGCGTGTGCGCAAGCGCGGCACTGTCGCCCGCCTTCAGTTTTGCATAGTTTTTCAGGAACGCATCGCCATGGAGATCGGCGCGGCTGTCGATAAAGGGCTCGATGCCTGAGAAGATCAGATAACCGCCGAAGGCATAGTCGTTCAGCAGCGGCAATTGTTTCAGTTCCGGCGGGACATGCGCGAGCGCTGTGCGCGGCGTCATGGCGCCATCGGTACGCACGATCGGCAGCGACAGGCGAAGGATCAGCCCTGCGGCGAGAAGAAGGCCGAGTACGCCTGCGATCATCGGATGAAACGGGACTGCGGCCGTTGTCTTTTTCGCGCCTTCGTTCAATCCGTTGGCCAGCGGCTCTGCCAGCAGCAGCGGTGCAACGACGGCCAGAATCATTTCATGGCGGACATGCTTCAGCGCAAAATGCGTGAGGCCGAGCAACAGCAGAAGCCGGATCGGCGGGATTTTGATGCCGCGCGATACGACGACAAAAATGGTGGCCAGCAGCGCGATTTCGAGTGGTGTGATGGTGGAAAAATCAGCCGCCTGCCATTCACCGATATGGGCAAGGCCGCCAAGCGCCATCAGCTTCGGCGGGAAAATCAGGCTCTCAGGCCCAAAGGGTGTGATCGCTGCCGCGGCAATTGCGGCCAGCAGAAAGAGTGCCCAGCGCGTGGCAACTCTGCCCCGTTCCCGCTCCGCCGTAAGCACCGCTTCCAATGCGAGGGGCACAATCAGCGCAAGTCCGGCCATGAAGCTGCCGTGCAGATTGGCCCACAGCGTCATCACCGGCAGCAATGCGAAAGATGGCGCGCGGTTTTCGCTGCGTGCGATGACGAGGCCGGCCGCCCAGATTTCAAGCAGCGGCAGGGCCAGAAGATGCGGCCGTGCCAGCAGGCTGCCGGCAACGCAGGCGAGGCTGACCACCAGCACGACAGCGAGGTTCAGCCGGCCGAGCCAGCGCCCCAGATGATAGGCGAGAAGCCCGGCAAGTGCGGCCGCGGCGGCGCCGAACAGCGTTGCCACGCCGGCCCAGCCGCCCGCGCGAAAGGACAGCGCCATCAGAATTTCGGCCAGCCATTCCTGCGTGTGCCAGGGCTTGCCATACGCGGTGAAGGAAAACGGATCGCTGTGCAACACCGCGCCATGGGACAACATCCATTGCCCGGCGGTGATGTGCCAATAGGTGTCGGAATCGTTGAAGACCTGCGGCGCGAATGCGGTGATGAGGAAGGCGCAGAGTGCCGCCGCGAGTGCGGGTGCAAGCCGCGCGTCATGCCATATGGCTGCGCTGCGCCGGTGGGGCGGATGCAGCGCGGCGGCGGAATAAGGTGGTGTAATCTGGCTGATGCTCACGCCGCCTGGCCCAGCGCGGACTGGCTGGCGGCAATCGCTTCACCATCGCGCAGGGTCACGGTCACGCGCGTGCCCTTGCCGGCGATGCTTTCGATCGCCAGATCGCCTTCCATGCGCTGAACCAGGCCGCGCGCGATGGCGAGGCCGAGGCCAAGGCCCCCGCGGCTGCGCGCCATCGGGTTGTCCACGGTCTGAAAGGGAATGCCGAGGCGCTCTATATCTTCCTGCGGAATGCCGATGCCGTTGTCGGTGACGGAGATTTGGACCTGACGCCCGGCGGGTTCCACCTTCACGATGATGGTGCCTTCGGAATCGGTGAATTTGATCGCGTTCTTGATCAGCCGGGTCATCACCTGGCGCAGCGCTTCACGGTGGCCGTAGGTCCAGATCGGCCGTGGCAGCACGTCGATCTTCAGCGCCACGTTCTTGTCGGCGGCCAGCGGATGTAGTTCGGCAACCACCTTGCCCGCCACCACACCGGCGTCGAGCGGTTCGCAGACGAAATCCTCATCACGGGCCGATGCGCGCGCGATTTCAAACAGGTCGTTGACGATGGTCAGAAGCGTTTCGCTGCCCTGACGGATATTGTTGGCATAGTCCTCGTAACGCGGGCTGCCAATGGGACCGAACATGCGCTGCACCAGAACATCGGCGTAACCGATGATGGCGTTCAGCGGCGTGCGCAGTTCGTGGCTGATATTGCCGAGGAAGGCAGAAATGGCGCGGCTTTCGCGGGCATGGGCGGCGGCCTTGGCCTCGATCTGCTGGCGGGCCTGTTCGCTTGCCTGCAGACGCTGCGTCAACGTCATCAGAACCAGGGTCGATCCGGCGCAGCATCCGATGCCGAGTGCCAGCATCGCCATCTCGCCGAAATGCGATTGGGTCGGCGCCAGCGTGAAATAGGCAAGACCAAGCAGGGCCACGCCCATTGTCACGGCAAGGGCGTACCCTCCATAGACATAGATTGCGTGTTCGCGCGGCGTCATCGTAAACCCGGCCTTGACGGACGCCCGATTCGAGCAGGTTTGGCTTAACGCATTATAAAGGGCGCCGGAAATAAGCGGCGGTGCCCCCGCCTGACGGCCCGCCCTTGAGTGGATATTTTCCGAAATGACACCATCGGCCCGCCTGCAGGCGGCAATTGAAATCCTGACCGGATTGGAGGCGCGTTCCACGCCGGCCGACCGTCTGTTGCGGGACTGGTTTCGCGCCCGCCGTTATGCCGGATCGAAGGACCGCGCGGCGATCGGTGAATTTGTGTTTACGATTTTGCGCCACCGCGCCTCTTTCGGCTGGCGGATGGGAGGCGATGAGAGCCCACGGGCGCTGGTGCTGGCCGCCCTGCTGGCGGAAGGAAAATCGCCGGCGGATGTTGCGGCCCTTTTTGACGGTGGCAAATACGGCCCGCCTCCCTTGAGCGATGCCGAAACGGCACGTCTCTCCACGCCACCATCCGGTGAACCGCCGCTCTATGTGCAGGGGGAGTTTCCCGCTTTTCTCGAAAGCGAACTTGTGCGTGCGTTTGGCACAGACCTGATTGCGGAGACACGGGCGCTTTGCGCGCGTGCGCCGGTCGATCTGCGGGTCAACACGCTGAAGGCGGCGCGCGAAGATGTGTTGTGCGCCTTGCGTGGCGATGGCGTTGCGGCCGGGGAAACACCTTATTCCCCCATCGGCATTCGTATCGCGGGCGAACGGCTGGCCACCGATTTGCGCCGGTCGGCATTGTTCGAATCCGGCGCAATCGAATTTCAGGACGAGGCGGCACAGATTGCCGCCATCCTGTGCGCGGCAAAGCCGGGTGAACGCATCTGCGATCTGGCGGCGGGGGCAGGGGGCAAATCGCTCGCCCTGGCCGCGGCGATGGAAAACAAGGGCGAGATCGTCGCCTGTGACGTGGCGGCCCAGCGGCTGGCGCGGATCGGGCCGCGGGCGGCGCGGGCGGGCGCCACCATCATCACGCCCTGTCTCATGAATCACGGCCTGCCCACCGGCGCGTTCGACGCCGTATTGATTGATGCACCCTGCAGCGGCAGCGGCACCTGGCGCCGCCAGCCGGAATTGAAGTGGCGCACGAGCCCCGAATGGCTGGCGGGGCTGGCGGCGGTGCAGCGCCGGCTTCTGGCCGATGGGGTGAAATTGGTGCGCCCCGGCGGGCGGCTGATCTATGCCACCTGCTCTGTCCTGCCGGGCGAAAATGAGGACCGGGTGGCCGAATTCCTGGCCCGGAATCCGCAATTTCGTGTTCTGCCGGCGGGCCCCGTCTGGCAGGCGGCGGTGCCCGGGCGGGCATGGCCCGTGGCGGGTGACAAGTTTCGGGCCTCCCCCTATGCTACCGGGACCGACGGCTTTTTTGCCTGTGTCATGACGAATGCGGGCGGTCCGGGCGCGTAAGTGCCGGTGCGTAAATTCCGGTACGTAATTGATTCAAGGGTGATGGCATGAAATTCCCTTTCCTGATGGCCGCCGGCCTCGCGGCCCTTGTGTTCAGCGGCCCCGCAATGGCCGATTCCGTCCACAACCTGATGGAAAGAAGCCGGGCCGCGGAAGCGCGCGGGGAAACCCAGCCGGCGCTGATGCTGATGCAGGCGGCCATCGTGGCCGACCCGGCGCGGGCTTCCACCTATACCGCGCTGGGCGATCTTTATTTGCGCCGCCATGCCATTCCCGAAGCGCAAAAATACTATGATGAGGCTTTGAACATCGATCCGGCGAACAAGGCGGCAGAGGCGAGCCTGGCCCGTTTGCAGCAGGTGGAAAAAACCGCCTCCGCCCAGGCGGGACTGCTGGACAAGAACTAGGCGCATCGCCTAAATCCGCCCATGGCGGCATCCGTTCTCGTTATCGACTTCGGCTCACAGGTGACCCAGCTGATCGCGCGCCGTGTGCGCGAGGCAGGCGTCTATTGCGAGATTGTTCCTTACAACAAGGCTGAGGCGGCGCTCAGCGCATCGCAGCCGCCAAAAGCCATCATTCTTTCCGGTGGCCCGGCCAGCGTGACGCGGGATCACACACCGCGCGCACCCGAAGCCGTGTTCGCATTAGGTGTGCCGGTTCTCGGCATCTGTTACGGCGAACAGACCATGGTCGCCCAATTGGGCGGCAAAGTGGAAGCCTCCTCCGACCGGCGCGAATTCGGCCGCGCCGAGATTGAGGTCACGGGCCAGAGCCCGCTGTTCGACAATGTCTGGCCCACCGGCGCGAAGGATCAGGTGTGGATGAGCCATGGCGACCGCGTGATTGCGTTGCCGCCCGGCTTTCATCCCATCGCGGTCAGCAACCATGCGCCTTTCGCGGCCATCGCCAATGAAGAGCGCAAGCTCTACGGCGTGCAATTCCACCCCGAAGTGGTGCACACGCCGAAAGGCGCGGCCATCCTGCGCAATTTCGTGCAGACGATTGCGCGCATCCCGGCCGATTGGAATATGCGCGCCTTCCGCACGGAAGAGATTGCGAAAATCCGCAAGCAGGTGGGAGCTGCGCGCGTCATTTGCGGCCTTTCCGGCGGGGTGGATTCCTCCGTCGCCGCGATCCTGATCCATGAAGCGATCGGCGATCAGCTCACCTGTATCTTTGTCGATACCGGGTTGATGCGCGCGGGCGAGGCGGAGGAGGTCGTTACCCTGTTCCGCAATCACTACAACATCCCGCTGGTGCATGCCGATGCGCGTGACCTGTTTCTGACCCGGCTTTCCGGTGTCAGCGATCCTGAACAGAAGCGCAAGATCATCGGCAAAACCTTCATCGATGTGTTCGACGAGGAAGCGAAGAAGATCGGCGGCGCCGATTTTCTGGCCCAGGGCACGCTTTACCCCGATGTGATCGAAAGCGTGTCGGCGATTGGCGGGCCGTCCGTCACCATCAAATCGCATCACAATGTCGGCGGCCTGCCTGCGCGCATGAAGATGAAGCTGGTGGAGCCATTGCGCGAATTGTTCAAGGACGAGGTGCGCGCGCTGGGCCGCGAACTGGGCCTACCGCCCGCCTTTGTCGGCCGCCATCCGTTTCCGGGTCCGGGCCTTGCCATTCGCATGCCGGGCGCGGTGAGCGAGGAAGGGCTGACCATCCTGCGCCAGGCCGATGCGATCTATCTGGATGAAATTCGAAAAGCTGGGCTTTACGATGAAATCTGGCAGGCCTTTGCCGTTCTGTTGCCTGTGAAAACCGTCGGCGTGATGGGCGACGACCGCACCTATGATCATGTCTGTGCGCTGCGTGCCGTCACCTCATCGGACGGTATGACGGCGGATTCCTATCCTTTCGAACACGCCTTCCTGACCCGCGTCGCCACCCGCATCGTCAACGAAGTGCGCGGCATCAACCGCGTGGTCTATGACGTAACCTCCAAACCCCCCGGCACAATCGAGTGGGAATAAGGGGGGAGGATTGGCTAATTTCGGATAGTGCGGGATAGGGTGGTGAAGCGAAATCAGTCGAACGCTCTCGACCGTCGCTGACAGGCCGGGAAGATCGACGGCGTGAGATCTGACCTGCAGCTTATCCATCGCTATCCCGTTTCGTGTCCTTGTTCGTGGATGAGGTCGGTCAGGGCGTCGCGGAGGCCCGAGCCAGTGCTTGCGTGTCGATATACTCCCGGATCTTCGTCAGCTTGCCATCCCGGACGGTAATGGCGAAGACCCAATCGGGCGGCTCGGGGTAGGAGGTTTCCACCGTTTCGTTGGCTGTCTGAAGCAGATTCTGCAGCCCCGCGTGCCCACGGTGCGTGCCGGCCAGCGGCCAGTCCTCGCCCGGAACGATCCACACAATATCTTCTGAAGACAACGCTAGCAACGCCAAACGCGTTTGTCACGTCGATGACCGTCTTGCCTTTCCAGTTCGGCAGGGCCTGCGCGACTGCGCGATGCTCCCCGAACGGGATTGCCAGAATGATGGTGTCGGCCTCAAGCGCATCCCGCAGCGATTTGGCAATGACCGTGGGTCCAATCGCCCGAGCCTGCGGTGCCAACGCCTCGGGCGGCCGGCGGCTCGCGACGGTCACCTCAATGTTTTTGCGGGCGAAGGCGTGGGCGAGGGCTTGGCCGATCTTGCCGAACCCGATGATTGCATAGCTCATGATATTCTCCTTTGGTTTTTCGGCGTGGTCACAGCTTGTAGCCGCCGCTTGCCTCAATCGTCTGGCCGGTCACCCAGTGGCCCTCATCGGAAGCCAGGAACGCCACGACGGCGGCGATGACGGAGGCGTTCGCGTCCGTTCGCGTGTAACCCGGCGCGACGGCGTTCGCGGTAATGCCGCGCGGCCCCAGTTCGGATGCGAGCGCATGGGTCAGGTTGTTGATGGCTGCTTTGGCCATCGAATAGACGGGCGCGGCTGTCACGGGCTCGTGACGGTTTTTTGGGGGGAACTGCCGGTACGACCCGGCCGGTGGCCTTCAGAAAGAAATCGGTCGATGGATCCCGAACTCCACACCATCGATGGGCACGATCGTGGCCACTATCTGCCGGTGATTTGTTACAAAGCCGACAGATTTGCAGCAGGGCGCAACGGCCTGTTGGTGGATGGTGTAGCGTCGCCCATTGGCGATGGAAACCCGCAGGGAATTGTCATGGTTGAAGATGCGTCTCTCAACGGCACCACCACTGTGCTGACGAATTTGGCCGCGCTGCTACCCGGACTGGAGACGCTCTACAAAGACATCCACGCCCATCCCGAACTGTCGATGCAGGAGATACGAACGGCGGGCATAAGACGGCCGGCTACGCGGTGACGACGGAGGTTGGCAAGACGGGCGTGGTTGGCGTGCTCCGCAACGGCGAGGGGCCGGTGGTGATGCTGCGCGCGGACATGGATGCGCTGCCGGTCGCGGAGAACACCGGTCTTGCCTACGCCAGCAAGATTACGGCCGCCGGTGCCGACGGAAGCACCGTGCCAGTGGGGCATATGTGCGGCCACGATATGCATGTCGCCTGGCTGGTGGGCGCAGCCACATTGCTGGCACAGGCGCGCGATGCCTGGAAGGGCACCTTGATGACCGTCTTCCAGCCGGGCGAGGAAACCGCGCAAGGCGCACAGGCCATGATCGACGATGGCTTGCTGAAACGCTTCCCCGCCCCCGATGTCGTACTTGGCCAGCATGTCATGGTCGGCCCCGCCGGCACCGTCGCCGGAAGCGCCGGGCCAATCACGTCTCGATGCGGTAGGCCTTGCATTCTTCGCCGTTGCGGGGGCGCAAAAGGCGATCGCGTTCGGATTGAGCCCGGTGATGGCGGCGCTTCTGGGCATGCTGACCGGCATCGGCGGCGGCATGACGCGCGACATTCTTCTTACCGAAATCCCGCAAGTGCTGCGATCCGATCTCTACGCCGTTGCAGCGCTGGCCGGTGCTTCCATCGTCGTCATCGGCGATGTGCTCGGCCTTCCCTATGCGGCTTCGGCTTTGGCCGGAGGGCTTCTGTGTTTCGGTCTTCGCTTCATGGCAATCCGGTATGGCTGGCATTTGCCGGTTGCGCATCTTTCCGCACGGCGGCGGGCAGGCGCAGACCTTTCCGACGATGAAAAACCACACTGAGATTGCCCTTTATCTGCAATCGTCTCACCTGGCTTTTCGTACATGCCGGTCGCCGGCGAGACAAACGGCATCCATGCGCCGTGGCCGTTTGGAGTCCATAAGACGATGTACGCCCAGGTGTTCAGCCCTGAAGCGCGTTGAAGCTCTCCGCGCTCGCGAGCTTCCAGGAATATCTGTAGATGCCCTCACCGGTTGTTTCTTCGAGGAGGCTGCCGGGTTCGAGGAATTGATGCAGTTGTGAAAAAAGCCTGATCTCCGTCTGGCTGACGCGCCGGACCAGATGATGCGGCCCCAGTTCCGAAGGATGGCGGACACCTGCCGCGGCTAACAATTCCGCGAGCGCCTTCAAGGTATTGCGATGGAAATAGTGCACACGCTCGGATTTGTCGGAAACAACCAGTGCGCGTTGCCGCAAGGGATCTTGTGTTGCAACGCCGGTCGGGCAGCGATTGGTGTGGCAGCTTCGTGATTGTATGCAGCCTATCGCAAACATAAAGCCGCGGGCCGAATTGATCCAATCCGCGCCGATGGCAAGAAGGCTTGCGATGTCGAATGCGCTGATCACCTTGCCGCTGACGCCGAGGCGGATCAGGCTTCGCAGATTGGTGCCGACAAGCGTGTTATGAACGAACAGCAGGCCTTCGCGAAGCGGCACCCCCAGATGGTCGGTGAATTCCACCGGCGCGGCACCGGTTCCCCCTTCCGCTCCGTCGATCACGATGAAATCCGGTGTAATTCCGGTAACGAGCATCGCTTTGACAATGCTCATGAACTCCCACAAATGACCGAGGCAGAATTTGAATCCGACAGGCTTGCCGCCTGACAGGTCGCGAAGTCGTGCGATGAAGTGCATCATTTCGATCGGTGTGGAAAAAGCGCTGTGGCTTGAGGGCGAAACGCAATCCTGGCCTTCGGGCACGCCGCGGGTGAGGGCGATTTCGCGGCTGACTTTATGGGCCGGTAGAATACCGCCATGCCCGGGTTTGGCACCCTGGCTCAGTTTGATCTCGATCATTTTGACTCTGGCATTCTGCGCCTGCCGCGAAAAACTGTCCGGGTCGAAGGCACCGGCATCTGTCCGGCACCCGAAATAGCCGCTGCCAATCTCCCAGATAAGGTCACCGCCATGTTCGAGATGGTAAGGGCTGATGCTGCCTTCGCCCGTGTCATGCGCAAAGTTTCCCATCTGTGCACCACGGTTCAACGCCCGAATGGCGTTGGCGCTGAGCGAGCCGAAGCTCATTGCGGAGATGTTCAGTACCGAAGCGGAGTAAGGCTGCGCGCATTGGGGGCCGCCGATATCGATCCTGAAGTTTTCGGGTTTTCCGACAGGGGCGGGGTAAATGGAATGGCTGATGAATTCGTAACCGTCGGCGTACACATCCATAAGGGTGCCGAAGGGCCGATTACCGTCTTCTTTCTTGGCGCGCGCATAGACGAGTGATCGCTGGTTGCGGGAAAACGGCAATTTATCATCATCATTCTCAAGCAGGTATTGCCGGATCTCCGGTCGAATGCCTTCGACGAGATAGCGGATATGCCCGAGGATGGGGTAGTTGCGAAGGACGGCATGCCGTGACTGGCAAAGATCGTAAAGCCCGATCAGAGTGAGAGCGCCCGCGATCAGCGTGAGCGGCCAAAGCCAGATCCAGAATTGCAGAAACACAAGCGACCCGGCCGCGAGAATGAAACAGCCTGTGAAAGCGGCATACCGGTTGAACAATGAAATTGACACAGCTTCCGTACCTCTCAGAAACAGAACCGCTCCACTTTAGCGCGTCTCCGCCGGCGTTGTATGAGAAACCGGTTGAGCGCTTGCCGTTGGCGCTTACCCTTGAATAGGAGAGCTTTTCTCCAACGCCTTGCCGCCAAGCGCGACATAGAGCGAGACGAGATTGCCGAGTTCGCTTCTGCGCACCTGGATCAGTGCCTGGTCAGCCGTGAACAGGTTGCGCTCAGCATCAAGCACTTCGAGATAGTTGACGACGCCCTCACGATAGCGGATGCGGGCAAGCATTGCGATCGGACTTCGGTCGCACGCATTTGTGCCGCAACCTGCTCGGCGAGCCGGCGGCGGCCAGCAAGCGCATCGGCAAGCGCCATCCGCTCATCGGCCTCGCGCGCGGCGAAATAGGTTCTGGCAGCACTTCGCCGGTCAGGAAGCCGCGCATCTTTCAATATTCCAATGTCAGCGTCCCGATCGTTTGGGCATCGACCGTCAGCACGATTTCCATGATCGCATCGTTTGCGATCACGAACTCGAACACCGCAAACGGTTTGCCGCCGGGTGCGAAGACAAGGCCCGGATTGCCATCCACCATTGCCGGTTGCGCGGCGCGCGCCTGCCCCCGGAACAGTTTCGCCACGCGTTCACGGCCATGAATCTCCGGCTCCAGCGCCGGTGCCCCTTCGCTGGCGCGGGCGGCACTCGCGGCAACCGCGGCTGCATCGGCGCGCACCACCACCGCCGGGTCAAGCACCGCCAGCAGGGCGGCAAAATCGCCGCCGCGGGATGCGGCCAGAAACGCCTGGACGATTTCGCGCTGCCGTGTGCGGTCGGCTTCCGATAGCGCGGGCTTTCCCTGCACGCGGCGCCGTGCGCGGCTTGCCAATTGCCGGGCCGCCACCGGCGAACGGCCGATGATGGGCGCAATGTCTTCGAACGGCAGGCTGAACATGTCATGCAATACAAAGGCCACGCGCTCCGGCGGTGACAGGGTTTGCAGCACCGCGAGCATCGCCGCACCGATGGAATCGGCCAATGCGGCGTCACGTTCTGCATCGTCATGGCTGGCCAGCGTTTCCGCCTCGATGCCGATGGGTTCTTCGCGGCGGATTTTCCGTGTGCGCAGGAGGTCGAGACAAACACGGGCGACGACGGTTGTGAGCCAGCCGGTCAGGTTGGTGACCGCGTTCGCGTCGGTGCGGGAAAGGCGCAGCCAGGCTTCCTGTACTGCGTCCTCCGCCTCGCTCTGCGAACCCAGCATGCGATAGGCGACCGCGCGCAGATGCGCCCGGTTGGCCTCGAACTGTTGCGCCAGAAGTTCCGTTTCGCCCATCGGTCACATTCCATCTCTCTCGTCCGTCATAGCTATGACGAAGGACAGCAACCCGATGTGACAGGAGGTATCCATGTTGCAAGCCCGCATGAAAAATCCCGGTGCACTTGTTCCCGGTGCGGTACAGGCTATTCAGGCCCTGGTCGCGGCGACACAAAAGGCCGGTGTTCCGCCAAGGGCCCTTGATCTTGTGCATCTGCGCGCAAGCCAGATCAATGGCTGCAGCTTTTGCGTTGATTTCGGCGTGAAGCACGCCAAGCAGGACGGCGAAACCGACGATCGGCTGCATGCCGTCGCCGCCTGGCGCGAGATGCCGTATTTCACCGATGCGGAACGCGCTGCGCTTGCGCTCGCCGAAGCCGTGACCCGTCTCGACGATCGCGATCCCGTACCCGACAGCGTCTGGGATGAGGCGGCCCGGCACTATGACGAGAAACAGCTTGCTGGGCTGGTGCTTTGGATTTCGACCACCAACCTGTTCAACCGGGCCAATATCGCAACCCGCCAACCGGCCGGCCAGACCTGGTAGGCAAGCCGGGTTCGACGGTGGAATCGTGGATGGCGCCCCGCTGGCTTTGCGCTGGCGGGGCGGTTGCTTTTCTATATGTTCATGTTATGTTCTCATCATGGAAGCGGCCGCCCTAGCAGAAACACGTTGTTTTTTTGCTGTTGTCCCGGATGAAGAGGCGCGGGTGCGGATCGGCAGCCTGGCAGCGCGTTTGAAGGCCGCGCACCGGATGAATGGTGCCCTGATCCGGCCGCGGAATCTGCACGTCTCGCTCTACGGGTTGGGTGATCCGCACGGGTATGACGATTGGCTTCGTATCAAGGCACAGGATACGGCGCGCCGGGTCGATCTGCCGCCATTCGAAGTGGCGTTCGATTATACGGCGAGTTTCGACACCGGGCGGAAACGGTCGCCGTTCGTGTTGCGTGGAAGCTGCCTCGGCAGGTTGATGGATTTTCAGCGTACACTGGGCCGGGCAATGGTCCATGCCGGTATGTGCAGGCGTGTGTCATCGGCATTCACCCCGCACATCACATTGCTTTACGCCGATCGCCGCGTGGATGAATATCCTGTTCTGCCGATCCGCTGGGTGGTGCGCGAATATGTGCTGATCCGCAGCTTTATCGGGCAGGGGCGGCACGAACATCTCGCGTCGTGGCCGTTACGCGGGCGGGACGGGTCAATGGGTTGGAGAACATATGGCGAAGACGGTGACGATCTACGGCATCAAGAATTGCGACACGATGAAGAAGGCGCGTGCCTGGCTGGAAGCGCACGAGATTGATTACGCCTTTCATGATTACAAAGTCGAAGGCATCGCGAAAGAACGGCTTGAAGCCTGGGCGAAAGAACTGGGCTGGGAGAAGGTGCTGAACCGTGCCGGCACGACATTTCGCAGACTGCCGGACAAGGACAAGGACGTGCTGACAGCGAAAAAGGCGATCGGTCTGATGCTGGCGCAACCCTCAATGATCAAGCGTCCCATTCTCGATACCGGCGCAAAGCGCATCGCCGGCTTTTCGCCGGAGATTTATGGCGGTGTGTTTGGGCGCCGCTGATCCATCGGAAAATCGGCCGATTGGCGGATATTGGGTGGCAATACGATATGCCGCGTGTTTCCGGGTTTGTGTGTCTGGAAATAAATATAATAAATTCAGTATGTTAAATCCAGGTATGACCGATATGGCATAAGGGCTTGGGGGCTGCCGCTTGTCCGGGTTAGGATTCTGGCAGCGGTACAGAACAGAGAAATGGTGGGCGATCATGCTGAGCAATCTCCTCAACTCTGTGGTTCGGCACGGTCAGTTGACTGTGATCCTTCCCGACAATTCGCGACGGACCTATGGCCGTGGCGCGCCGGAAGTGGCGGTCAAATTGCATGACAATCGTGCGGTGTTCGAACTCGCGCTGCGGCCGGACCTGAAACTGGGCGAGCTTTACATGGATGGCCGCCTGACGGTGGAGGAAGGTGATATCACCGCCCTGCTCGACCTGCTGATGACCAATCTGGCGCAGCGCGATTCCAGTTCGGTGATGCTTTTTCTGACCAGGGGCTGGCGCCGGTTGATACGCCGCTTTGCACAGTTCAATCCGGCGCCGCGGTCGCGCGCCCATGTACATCATCATTATGATCTGTCGGGTCGGCTCTATGACATGTTCCTGGACAAGGACCGGCAATATTCCTGTGCCTATTTCCCCGATCCGTCTGCAACCCTTGAAGAAGCGCAGATCGCCAAGAAGCGGCATATCGCGGCCAAGCTCAATCTGGATCGCGAAAATCTTTCGGTACTCGATATCGGCTGTGGCTGGGGCGGCATGGCGCTCGATCTGGCGCGCGATGCCGGTGCACGTGTCACCGGCGTGACGTTGTCGGACGAACAGATTGCGATTGCGCGCGCGCGTGCGGCCAAGGCCGGGCTTTCGGAACGCTGTAAATTCGAGCTGATCGATTATCGCGCCATTCCGGGCCGGTTCGATCGTATCGTCTCGGTCGGCATGTTCGAGCATGTCGGTGTTGCCTATTATCCGGCCTTCTTCAAAAAGGTCAGCGCGCTTCTGTCCGATGACGGCGTTGGTGTTCTGCATTTCATCGGCCGTTCCGACGGGCCGGGCGCCACCAATCCGTGGATCGCGAAGTATATCTTCCCGGGCGGCTACACCCCGGCCTTGTCCGAGGTGCTGCCGGTGATCGAGCATAGCGGCCTGATGGTTTCCGATGTCGAGGTACTGCGGCTGCATTATGCCGAAACGCTGAAGGAATGGCGCCGCCGCTTCCGTGCCAATTGGGCGGAGGTTGCGAAGGTTTATGACGAACGCTTTTGCCGGATGTGGGAATTCTACCTCGCCGGATCGGAAATGGCTTTCCGCCGCGAAGGTCTTGTGGTGTTCCAAATCCAGATGATCAAGCGGCCGGACGCGCTGCCGCTGACGCGCGACTATATCTATGAGCGCGAGCGCAGCATGTTGTTTTCCGGCGTCGATCGCATGCCGCGGCGGAGCAGCCGCGCCGCATAAACGGGCACCGGGCGCCGAAAGGCTGTGAGTCGAATGCCGCGCCGTCTTGAGATCGGCGCGCGCCTCGGCTTGAGTCCGGCTTTGCCGGTCATCGCCCGCGCACAACTCCGAACGGAATTATGGAACAAGAGGCTTATCGCCAGGTCCCTTACGATATCGACATCGAACAGGCGCTGCTGGGTGCTGTTCTGGTCGATAACCGGGCGCTCGAACGCGTTTCGGGCGCGTTGAAGGCCGAGCATTTTTACGATCCGCTGCACCAGCGGCTTTACGAGCATATGCTGGCCGGGTTCGAACGCGGCGGCATGGTGCTGACGCCGCTGACGCTTAATGCCGCGATGAAGGGCGACCCCGGTCTGCAAGAGGTGGGCGGCCATGCCTATCTGGCGGGCCTGGCCGAAGCCGCACCCGCGCTGCCCAATGTGCGCGATTATGCACGCATCCTCGCGGACCTAGCACTTCGCCGCACGCTGATCCATATCGGCGAGGATATCGTCAACACAGCCTATGAAGCGCCGCATGAGAAGACGCCGCAAACACAGATCGAGGATGCGGAAAAGGCGCTTTATGCGGTCAGTGAATCCTCGAAATATGGCCATGGCCCGATCGATTTCGCCGAAAGCCTGCGCCGCACGGTGGAACTGGCGGAGAAGGCGCAGGCCCGCGGCGGCCGTATTTCCGGCATCGTCACCGGCTTCAGCGATATCGATTCATTGCTCGGCGGTTTGCAGCCTTCGGACCTCATCATCCTGGCAGGCCGTCCCGGCATGGGCAAAACCTCGCTGGCGACCAACATGGCCTTCCACACCGCACGGGCCTATGTGCAGGACGTCGAGGCGGGTGCCGAAGTGCCGCGCGGTGCGCCGGTATTGTTCTTCTCGCTAGAAATGGCGGCGCAGCAACTCTCGGCCCGTATTCTGTCGGAGCAGACCGAGATCGAGATGTGGAAGATCCGCAATGGCCGCTTCTCTGAAAGCGAGTGGGAAAAATTCGTCCTCACCATGCAGGACCTATCAGCCCTGCCGCTCTATATCGACGACACCGGCGGTATCTCGATTGCCCAGATTGCGGCGCGTGCCCGCCGCCTCAAACGTGAAAAAAAAATCGGTTGCGTGATGATCGACCATATCCAGCTGGTTGCCGGCACGGGGCGGTCGGAAAACCGGGTGCAGGAACTGACCGAGATTTCGAAATCGCTCAAGGTTCTTGCCAAGGAGCTGGATGTACCGGTGATCGCACTGTCGCAGCTTTCGCGTGCCGTCGATGCGCGCGACGACAAGCGGCCGGTTCTGTCGGATCTGCGCGAATCAGGCTCCATCGAGCAGGACGCGGACGTGGTGATGTTCGTTTTTCGCGAGGAATATTACCTCAAATCGCGCGAACCCGATGCCGGTACCGCCGAACACGGCAAGTGGCTCGAAAAGATGGAGCGTTGCCATCGCCGTGCCGAAGTGCTGGTGGAAAAACACCGCCATGGCGCCACCAACAAGATCGAATTGTTCTTTGACGACCGTTTCACCCGGTTCAGCAATCTGGCGGCGGAGGCCGGCTGAGCCGGCGCGGCAAGAGGTTTAATTGCCTGGTTTTGAACTGCCTGATTTTGAACTGTCTGATTTTGACTGGCCGCAGCCTCATCTGCATTGTTCGCTTTCCCGCCCTGTTTCGCGAATCGGATTGGTGGCTTGAAAAAACTGGAACGGAAACTCCCGGCATCGCGCGCGGTGGCACAGCTCGATGTGCGGCTGGGCGCGGTGGCCGCGAATTACCGCCTTTGCCGCACATTGAGCGGCACCGCTGTGGCCGGCGTGGTCAAGGCCGATGCCTATGGCATGGGCATGGCGCCGGTGGCGCGCAAACTGGCCGCTGCGGGATGCGACACGTTTTTCGTCGCCCGCATCGAGGAAGGCGTCGCGCTCAGGCCGCTGGTGCCGGATGCACGCATCTTTGTGCTGGACGGGCCGCGGCCGCAGGCCGTTCCGCTGCTTCTCGCCCACAAACTGACCCCGGTGCTGAATTCGCTGGCCGATATTGCCCATTGGCGTGCCAGAACCCGGCGGCAGGCCGCGCTGCATATCGATACCGGCATGAACCGGCTTGGTCTCGGCGCGGATGAGTTTGCCCGGCTGGCCGCGGCCCCGCGCAAGCTGCTGGCCGGGATCGATATTGTGCTGATCATGAGTCATCTGGCTTGTGCGGACGATCCGCAGGCGGCGATGAACGGGGAGCAGCTTGCGCGCTTCCGGTCGGCGCTCGCCATGCTACCGCCGGCGAAAGCGAGCCTTGCCTCCAGCGGCGGTGTCCTGCTCGGCCGCGACTATGCCTTCGATCTGGTGCGGCCGGGGCTTGGGCTTTATGGCGGCAACCCGCAGCCGGCGCGGCCCAATCCGTTCCGCCGGGTGGCGCGGCTGACGGGAAAAATTCTTCAAATCCGCCGCGTTGACAGGGGGGAACCCGTTGGCTACGGAGCCGCCCACAAGGTCGCCCGGCCTTCCGTGCTTGCGACCGTGGCTCTGGGATATGCGGATGGGCTGATGCGCGCGATGGGAAATCACGGAAAGGGTGCCATCGCAGGCCGGATCGTGCCGGTGGCCGGCCGGGTTTCGATGGACCTCGCGATCATGGATGTGACCGGCGTGCCCCCCAGCCAGTGCCGCACCGGCAGCGATGTGGAATTCTTCGGCGATACGATTCCGGTGGAGGCGGCGGCCGCTGCGGCGGGTACCGTCAGCTACGAATTGCTGACATCGCTGGGGCCACGCATCCCGCGCCGCTACAGCGGGGCCGTGGCATGAATATTCTGGCCGCGATCGGGCGCTTGTTTCTCGCCTTCCTGGCGGAAACCGGACGGCTGACGCTGTTCACGGGCCGTGCGTTTGCAGGCCTCGTGCAACCGCCCATCTATTGGCGGCTGATCCTGCAGCAGATGATGCGCATCGGCTATTTCTCGCTGCCGGTGGTGGGGCTGACGGCGTTCTTCACCGGCGGCGTGCTCGCCTTGCAGATCTTCATCGGCAGCAATCGCTATGGCGCCGAAGCCTTCGTGCCGCAGATCGTGGTGCTGGGCATCACGCGTGAACTGGGGCCGGTGATTGCCGGTTTGATGGTGGCAGGCCGCGTGGCGGCGGCAATTGCCGCGGAAATCGGCACGATGCGGGTGACCGAACAGATCGACGCGCTGACCACCCTTTCCACCAACCCGTTCAAATATCTGGTGGTGCCGCGGCTTCTGGCGGCGGTCATCACCATGCCCATTCTGGTGGCGATCGCCGATTCCATCGGCGTGTTCGGCGGCTATGTGGTGGCAACCGAAAGTCTCGGTTTCAATGGCGCGGTCTATCTTCAGAACACCGTCAATTTCGTCACGCACCAGGACGTGACATCGGGCCTGATCAAGGCCGCCGTGTTCGGTTTCGTGATCGCGCTGATGGGCTGTTATCACGGCTTCTATTCCAAAGGCGGCGCGCAAGGGGTGGGCCGGGCCACCACCAATGCCGTGGTCTCCGCCTCGATCCTGATCCTGGCGGCGAACTATGTTCTGACCTCTGCGCTGTTTGCACGGTGAGCGGAATGGCGAATGGCAACCCCAAGGTGGAATTGCGCGGCGTGAAGAAGCGCTTCGGCAGCAAGGTGGTGCTGGATGGCATCGACCTGACGCTGGAGGCGGGGAAATCGCTGGTGGTGATCGGCGGTTCGGGCACCGGCAAGTCGGTGATGATCAAATGCGTGCTCGGCATTCTGCGCCCCGATGAAGGACAGATCTTCGTTGATGGCGAGGAGGTGACGCGGCTTTCGGGCCGCGCCCGCGAGGCCTATTTGCGCAAATTCGGCATGTTGTTCCAAAGTGCGGCGCTGTTCGACAGCCTGCCGGTCTGGGAGAATGTGGCCTTCGGCCTTATCCAGGGGCATGGCATGAAGCGGCGTGCCGCACGCGAGGTGGCGGTGGAGAAGCTCGCGAAAGTAGGCCTTGGCGCCGATGTCGCCGATCTTTCGCCGGCCGAACTTTCCGGCGGTATGCAGAAACGTGTGGGCCTTGCACGCGCGATTGCGGCCGACCCTGAGATCATTTTCTTTGATGAGCCGACCACCGGCCTCGACCCCATCATGTCGGACGTGATCAACAATCTGATCGTTTCCACAGTCAAGGGTTTGGGGATCACAACGCTTTCCATCACCCACGATATGGCCAGCGCGCGCAAGATCGCCGATCGTATTGCGATGATCTATCGTGGCCGGATTGTATGGGACGGTGCGGCGGATACGATCGACAACAGCGGCAATGCGATGGTCGACCAGTTCATTCATGGCCGTGCCGAAGGGCCGATCCAGATGGAAGTGCGGCGATGACCGGACCATTCCCTCTCGCACTGGCGATGGAGTAGCCGATGCCGTTTCTCGAACCCGTCACGCTGAAGGGCCGTCATGCGATCCTTGTGCCCCTGTCGCAGGAGCATCACGACGATCTGGTGGAGGCGGTGAAAGACGGCGCGTTGTGGAATCTCTGGTACACCTTCATCCCGAAGCCGGAAAGCATGAAGGCTGAAATCGCACGCCGCCTGGCCCTTCAGGAGAAGGGGACGATGCTGCCCTTCGCGATCCTCGACACAGGCGGCAAGGCCGTTGGCATGACCACCTTCATGGATGCCGATGCCGCAAACCGCCGTGTGGAAATCGGCTCCACCTGGTATCGCATGGCGGTTCAGCGCACCGCGATGAATACCGAGTGCAAGCTGATGCTGTTGACCCATGCGTTTGAGCGCATGGGCTGCATTGCGGTTGAATTCCGCACCCATTTCCTCAACCGGCAGAGCCGCAACGGGATCGAGCGGCTGGGTGCGAAGCTCGATGGTATCCTGCGCAGTCACCGGATCATGCCGGATGGAACGCTGCGCGATACCGTTGTGTACAGCATTGTCGCGAGCGAATGGCCGACGGTGAAAATCCACCTGTCGTGGCAGCTTGCGAAACCGCGCTCCGGCACGGCCGGACGCTGAAATCATGGCGAAGATCTCCTTTGTCTGTCAGGCCTGCGGCGCGGTTCACGCCAAATGGTCCGGCCGCTGCGACGCCTGCGGCGGATGGAACACGATTGTGGAGGAAGCCGCCGCTATCCCTGCCGGTGCCAGTGCCAAGCCGCGTGCGCGGGGGCGGCCGTTCGCGCTGGAAGACCTGAAGACGGAAGAGGGGGCACCCACCCGCCGGGCCAGCGGTATCGGCGAATTCGACCGGGTCTGCGGTGGCGGTTTGGTGCCGGGCTCCGCCCTTCTGATCGGCGGCGATCCGGGGGTGGGCAAATCCACCCTGATCCTGCAGGCGCTGGCGGCCTTCGCACGCGGTGGCGGTTCGGCCGTCTATATTTCCGGTGAAGAGGCGATGGCGCAGGTGCGTCTGCGTGCCGCCCGGATGGGGCTGTCCGAAGCGCCGGTCCAACTGGGCGCGGCCACCTGTGTCGAAGATATTCTGGCCACGCTCGAAAGCGCACCGGCGCCCGGTGTGCTCGCCATCGATTCCATCCAGACGATCTGGACTTCCGCGCTCGACGCCGCACCCGGCACCATTGCGCAGGTGCGCACCGCCTCCTTCGATCTGGTGCGCTACGCCAAGGCATCGGGGGCGGCGCTGCTGCTGGTCGGGCATGTGACCAAGGATGGGCAGATTGCCGGTCCCCGCGCGGTCGAGCATCTGGTCGATGCCGTGCTCTATTTCGAGGGCGAGCGCGGCCACCATTTTCGCGTGCTGCGCGCGGTGAAGAACCGCTTCGGGCCGACCGACGAAATCGGCGTGTTCGAGATGACCGGGGGTGGATTGGCCGAGGTCGGCAATCCTTCGGCGCTGTTTCTGGGCGATCGTACCGCACGCGCGCCGGGGGCGGCGGTGTTTGCGGGGCTGGAGGGTACACGCCCGTTGCTGATGGAAATCCAGGCGCTGGTGGCACCGGCCGGTTATGGCTCCCCACGCCGGGCGGTGGTGGGCTGGGACAGCGGGCGGCTCGCCATGATTCTGGCCGTACTGGATGCCCGCGCCGGCCTTGGAATCAGTGCCCACGACGTCTATCTGAATGTTGCCGGCGGACTGAAAATCGCCGAACCGGCGGCGGATCTGGCGGCTGCGGCCGCGCTGATCTCCTCTTTTTCGGGCGAAACCTTGCCGCCGGACTGTGTGTTTTTTGGCGAACTGAGCCTTTCCGGTGATGTGCGGCCCGCGCCGCAGACGGAGTTGCGTCTGAAGGAAGCGGCAAAATTGGGTTTCAAACGCGCTTATGTCCCGGCCGGGGTCAAAACCGGCACCGGGCTGGAGCTGCACCCCGTGGAATCGGTGGCGGCCTTGGCCACGCTTGCGGGCGGGCAGGGCGGCCGCCGGAAAACATCGGGCAAAAAATCGCTACCCGAACACCCCGGAGAGGCATGGTAAAATACGAATCATGAGCGATCTGAGCTTCTCTTTCATCGATGTCGTGGTGGTGCTGATCGTTCTGGCATCGGCGATCTATGCCGCCTATCGCGGTTTTGTTTCCGAAACATTGTCGATCCTTGCCTGGGTGGCGGGCGCGTTTGCCGCGCTCTATTTCGGCCCGGCGGCAACGGCGCTGCTGGCAGACCGCATCAGTCCGCACTGGCTGGCGCCGGTTGCGGGCTATCTGGGGGTGTTTCTGGCGGCGGTGATTCCGCTTTCCTTCGTCAGCCACAGAATCGCGCAGAGTGTGAAAGCCTCACCCGTCAGCACGCTCGATGGAACGCTGGGCGCCGTATTCGGCGTGGTACGCGGCCTTGCCATTATCGGCTTCATCTATTTCGTGTTTACCGCCTTTGTCCCGATCCGGGACCAGCCGGCCTATGTGGCGCAGGCGCGAACCCTGCCGCTGATCCAGGGCTCCAGCGCCATATTGTTGTCGCTGGTGCCGCAAGGGAGCCGCGATCTTCTGGGTGCGAGCCGCATTCCGGTCGATACTGCCACCGCGGGGCGGCCTCGCTCCATTTCGGCGGAAGGCGGGCATAAAGCCGCCCCGGCGCACCGCGCCAAGAAAGGCTATGGTACTGCCGAGCGCCGCGCGCTAGACAACCTGATCGAGGCGACGGGTAGCGGCGAGGACGTGAAGCCATGACCGGCCTTTGGCACGGCGAAACACCATTCGATGGCGACCACCTGCATGAGGAATGCGGTGTGTTCGGTATTTTCGGTCATCCCGACGCGGGCACGCTCGCGGTTCTGGGCCTGCATGCGCTTCAGCATCGCGGGCAGGAGGCGGCGGGTATCGTCACCTATGACGGCACCCAATTCGTGGCCGAACGCCATGCCGGCCTGGTGGGCGACATCTTCAGCAAGACCAGTGTGCACACCCAGAACCTGAAGGGTAATTTCGCGCTCGGCCATGTGCGTTATTCCACCACCGGTGGTTCGGTGGTGCGCAATATCCAGCCGATGTTCGCGGACCTGACCGGTGGTGGCATCGCGATTGCCCACAACGGCAATTTGACCAATGCCCGCACCCTGCGTCAGGGGCTGGTGCAGGAAGGTGCGATTTTCCAGTCGACCTCCGATACCGAAGTGATCATCCATCTGGCGGCGCGCAGCCATTATGGCCCGATCGTGGACAGGCTGATCGATGCGCTGAAGCAGGTGGAAGGCGCCTATTCTTTGGTGGCGCTGACCTCGAAAAAATTGATCGGCGCACGCGATCCCTTCGGCGTCCGCCCGCTGGTGCTGGGCAAGCTGGACGATGCGCCCATTCTCGCTTCCGAAACCTGTGCCCTCGACATCATCGGTGCGGAATTCGTGCGCGATGTGGAGCCGGGCGAGGTGGTGGTGATCACCAAGGATGGGATCGAATCCTATCGCCCCTTTGCGGAGCAGCCGCACCGTTTCTGCATTTTCGAATATGTCTATTTCGCGCGGCCGGATTCCATGATGGAAGGCCGCAATGTCTATGACGCGCGCAAGGCGATCGGCGAACAATTGGCGCGGGAGGCGCCGGCCAGTGCCGACATGGTGATCCCGGTGCCGGATTCCGGTGTGCCGGCAGCGCTTGGCTTCTCGCAAGCCTCAGGTGTGCCGTTCGAACTCGGCATCATCCGCAACCACTATGTCGGGCGCACCTTCATCGAACCGTCGGAGCGTATCCGCCATCTGGGCGTGCGGCTGAAGCACAATCCGAACCGTGCCAAGCTGAAGGGCAAGCGCGTGATATTGGTGGATGATTCCATCGTGCGCGGCACCACCTCGCAGAAAATCGTGCAGATGGTGCGCGATGCGGGCGCCACCGAAGTGCATTTCCGCATTGCCAGTCCGCCGACCACGCATTCCTGCTTTTATGGCGTGGATACGCCCAACAAGGAAGATCTTCTGGCCCACCGCATGTCGGTGGAGGAGATGCGCCGTTTCATCAATGCGGATTCGCTGGCCTTCATTTCGATGGACGGGCTCTATCGCGCCACGGGTGAGGCGCGGCGCAATGCGCAGAATCCGCAATTCTGCGATGCCTGCTTCTCCGGCTCCTATCCGATCGCGCTGACCGATGTGACGGGTGGCCGCAAGGATGGCCAGCTTTCGCTGCTCGCCGAAGTGGCCTAGGGCAAAATCGGATTCAATTGCCTAAAAGCACCCGAAGGATGCTCATGACCAAGCCGCTTGAAAACCGTATCGCATTGGTGACCGGGGCCTCGCGCGGTATCGGGCGCGCCGCCGCGCTCGCGCTGGCCGCGCAGGGCGCACATGTGATTGCCATCGCGCGCACGGTCGGCGGCCTGGAGGAACTGGACGACGAAATCCGCAAAAGCGGCGGCAGCGCAACGCTCGTGCCGCTCAATCTCAAGGATTTTGCTGCATTGGATCGGCTGGGTGCCTCGATTTTCGAGCGCTGGGGGCGGTTGGATGCGTTTCTCGGCAATGCCGGCACGCTTGGCGTGCTGACGCCGCTGGGCCATCTGGAGCCTAAGGTGTTTCAGGAATTGCTCGACATCAATGTGACGGCCAATTGGCGGCTGATCCGCTCACTCGACCCGCTGCTGAAGCAATCCGATGCCGGGCGTGCGCTGTTCATCAGCTCCACCGTCGCGCGCAAGCCGCGCGCGTTCTGGGGCGGCTATGCCATGTCGAAGGCGGCACTGGAATCGCTCGCCCTGACCTATGCGGCGGAGTGCGAAGGGAGCGCGGTACGGGTCAATCTTTTCAATCCCGGCGGCGTTCGCACCGCGATGCGGGCGCGCGCGATGCCGGGCGAAGATCCCTCCACCCTGCCGCGCCCGGCTGATATCGCGCCCGTGATCGTCGATCTGCTCTCACCCGCCTGCACCAGGCATGGCGAACTGATCAACTATCGCGATCTTTAGTTGATATTATTTATCCGTATACGGATTTTTTCCACCACGAAGCAGGAATCGCATCGGGGTGCCTTTGAGGCCGAATGACTGGCGCAGGCTGTTCTGCAGATAGCGCAGCCAGGATTGCGGCAGGGCATCGAGCTGATTTCCGAACAATGCAAAGGTGGGCGGCCGCGCCTTGGTTTGTGTCATGTAGCGGATGCGTACCCGCCGCCCTTTGACCGCGGGCGGCGGATGGCGGGCGAGTGCCTCTGCCAGGAAGTTGTTGAGCGCGGCCGTCGGAACGCGCGTGTTCCAGATGCGGTCGGCTTCCACCACCGCCGGCAAAAGGCGTGAAATACCCCCACCACTGAGCGCGGAGAGTGTGACGAGTGGTGCGCCGCCCACCTGTGGCAGCAACCGCTCCAGTCTTTCGCGCAAGCTTGCCATTGCCGGGCCAGGATTTTCGATCAGGTCCCACTTGTTGATGGCAAATACGATGGCACGGCCTTCGCGCGCGATCAGGTCGGCGATTTTCAGATCCTGCTGTTCGAATGCGGCGGTCGCGTCCAGCACCAGGATGACGCAATCGGCAAAGCGGATCGCATCCAGCGTGCTGGCAATGGAAAGCTGTTCCAGCATATGACCGGCGGCGCGCGCACGTTTGCGCAGGCCCGCAGTGTCATGCAGAAGGATATTGCGCCCCTTCGTCTGCCAGTCGACCGCGATGGCGTCGCGGGTGATGCCCGCCTCCGGTCCGGTCAATGCGCGCTCTTCGCCGAGCAGGCGGTTGAACAGGCTCGATTTGCCGACATTGGGCCGGCCGGCGATGGCGAGACGAAGCGGTTTGTCTACTTCGGTTTCTTCCGATGGAGATGTTTCATCCGCGTAGGGTTGCAGGGCCGCGCGAAGCTCATCGAGGCCGAGCCCGTGTTCGGCAGACAGCGCGATGGGTTCACCAAAGCCGAGCTGCCATGCCTCGCCCAGAGCGGCGGACTGGTCGCGGCCTTCGCATTTGTTGGCGGCGAGGATCACGGGTTTGCCGCTGCGGCGTGCCAGCCTGGCGATAATTTCGTCGCCTGCCGTAACACCGGCGCGCGCGTCGATCAGGAACAGGCAGACGTCGGCCTCCGCGATGGCGGTGCGTGTCTGTTCGGCCATGCGCGCAGCAAGCGTGCCGGGCTTTGCATCCTCAAGTCCGGCGGTGTCGATCAGGCGCAGGGAAAGCTCGCCCAGCGCGCCTTCGGCCACGCGGCGGTCGCGCGTAACCCCCGGCTCATCGTGCACGATGGCGAGCCTTTTTCCCGCCAGCCGGTTGAAGAGCGTGGATTTGCCGGCATTGGGCCGGCCGATAATGGCAATCGTCAAAGGCATGCGTGCCGCCACGAAACCCGCGCCCTTAGCGAATAGACAATCGGGGATGGAAAGGCCAATCCCGGGATCGCTATTTCAGTGCCACCAGGCGGCCGTCGCGGGTCACCAGATAGAGAATGTCGTTGGCCACCACAGGTGCGATCATCGTACCGTCCGGAATGTCGATTTCGCCAAGCAACTGGCCCGTATAAGGGGAGACCGAAGCCGCTTTGCCGGTGGAGGACAGCACGATCAGGCGGTTCGATACCAGCACCGGCCCGGACCAGACGATGGGGCCGCTTTTGTCTTCCTGATCTTCCCAGCGCGGCATCTGGTGAATCCACTTCACCCGCCCATCCTTGCGCTGAAGGCAGAAAAGCTGGTTGTCGGTGGTCAGGACATAGACCCAGTCGCCCGCCGCCCACGGTGTTTGAATGCCGCCGATATCGCGCGACCAACTGCGCCCGCCGGTGGAAAGATTGATCGCTGCCATGATGCCGGAATGGCTGATGGCAAACACCAGGTCGCGGTCCACCACCGGGCGGCCGGCGATATCGTCCAGTTCAGAGAGCGCGGTTACCGTGCCGGAACGGGTCAGCATGTCGTTCCAGGCGGGGCGGCCGTTCTGAACCCGGATGGCGAACAATTCGCCCGAGGTATAGGGCACGATCACAAATTCGCCCGCAACCGCGGCGCTGGTGCTTTCCAGAATGCCGGCGGATTCGGTGATGCCCTGATGATCCCAAAGTTTGCGGCCGTCGCTTTGGGCCAGCGCGTAGAAATGATTGTCCTGCGAAGACACGAATACACGCCCGCCATTGGCGACCGGGGCGTTTACGATGGGCACGCCCAGCGGGGTTTTCCATATCTGTTTGCCATCGGCCGCGTTCAACGCCACCACATCGCCAAAGCCGCTGGAAACGAAAACCCTGCCGTTGTCGAAGGCAACGCCGCCGCCAAACCCCTTGGTCGGGTCGACACGGTTGCTGGAGCCGATCAGCCCGAACGAGGCTGAGTTGAAGAAGCCCGGTTCGCCGCCCTTGGGTGCAACATCCGCCTCCCAAAGTTTTTCGCCGGTCTGCGCGTTGAAGGCACGCACATGGGCGGCCGCATCGAGCACGTAGACACGGCCGGCCGCGACGATGGGCGGCGCGGTCAGTCTGGAATCGATATCCGATCCCTTGCCCGCATCGACGTCCCAGATCTGTTGCAGGGGGCCGGTTGCTTCCAGATGGTACATCGCGTTGGAGGCATAGCCGCCCGGCTCCGGCCATTCGCTGTTGCGATAGGGCTTGGGCAGCACCACGCGCGTGTCGGCCAGCGTGGGGTCCGGTTTAAGCGCATCCTCGTTGGTAAGGATCGAGATGCGCTCGCCTTTCAGTTTCGATTTCGATGGCGCGGAAAACCAGCCGCCTACCGAATCGAACATCGAGCAGCCGGAAACCAGAACGCCGAGGGCCGCGACCACGGCGACGCGCTTCCATACTTTTTGCATCATTGCTGGGCTGCCGGCGTTTGCGGTGAGGGAGGAGTTTCGTTTGATGGGGCTGGCGTTTGCGGGCGCTCCGGCGGGGGAACGATGCCGGTATTGGTGTTGCCGCCGGCGGCCAGGAAATCCGCCATGGCTGTGGCGCGCGCCTTGATGCCGACCGGCGCCTTGCCTTCGCCGGCAAGCGCGCGATAGGCGCTTTCCGCGGCGGCTGTGTTGTCCAGCCGGTAGTCGGCGTAGGCAAGGACTTCGCGTGCGGCAAAGCGCCAGGGGCTATCCTTCGCCGTCAGGGGGGCCAGGAGTTTGGTCAGGTTGTCACGCGATGCGGTATCGGCTTCAGCCCATGCAGCGCGCAGACGGGCAGCATTGGCAAGTTCGCCGCTGTTTTCACCGGCCATCTTTTTGTAAAGGGCGATGGCCTGGTCGCGGTCGCCATTGGCAAGCATGCTGTTGGCTTCCTGCAGGCGGGCGATACCGGCATAACCGGCAGGCGCTTTTTCGGCCAGTTTGGCATACGCCTCGATCTGCTTCTGGCCGCTCAGGCTTTCGGCGTTGACGAAGGCGTTGGAAGCATCCGCGCGCTGGTTGCTGTCATAGCGCTGCCAAAGCTGCCAGCCTGCCACGCCAAGCAGGATGATCGCCGCCGCGGCCATGATGTAATCGCCGTATTTCTTCCAGAGCTGCGCATAGCGCTCGCGCCGGACTTCCTCCTCGATTTCGCGGAAGATGTCGGTCACGTCGTATTCCTTCTCCGAGGGGGCGAACCTTGCAGGCTCAAGCCCTTGATGGCACGCGCTAAGTAGCCCGCAAAAGCCTTATCGTGCAACGCGGGCGGGGTCAAAATCGGGCAAAATAAGCTGTCTGTAATCAGACGGCCCGCTTCATGGGATAGACATTTTCCTTGCCGGGGAAGGCGCGGGCCCGGACATCGGCGGCATAATTTTTGACCGCCGCTTCGATTTCGGGACCAAGCTGGGCGTATTGCCGCACGAATTTCGGCGGATTGGGGTTGAGGCCCAGCATATCCTCCATGACCAGAATCTGACCGTCGCATTCCGCGCTGGCCCCGATTCCGATGGTCGGGATCGGGATCTGGCGGGTGATCTTGGCGGCCAGCGGCTCGGCCATGCCTTCCAGCACCACAGCAAAGGCCCCGGCATCGGAAACCGCCTTGGCATCGGCCTCGATCGCGGGCCACTCCGCTTCGGTACGCCCTTGCGTCTTGAAGCCGCCCATCACGTTGAAGGACTGGGGGGTGAGGCCGATGTGGCTCATCACCGGGATGCCGCGCTGAGTCAGATAATGCACCGTTTCGGCGATGCGCGCGCCGCCTTCCATTTTCACCGCCTGACAGCCGGTTTCCTTCATCACCTGTACCGCATGGCGAAAGGCGATCTGCGGGCTTTCCTCGTAGGAGCCGAACGGCATGTCCACCACGACCAGCGCGTGGCTGGAGCCACGCATCACCGCGCGGCCGGCCATGATCATCATCTCAAGGGTCACGGGGATCGTGGTTTCGAGCCCGTGCATCACATTGCCCAGACTGTCGCCCACCAGCATCAGATCGACGTGACTGTCGAGAAGCCGGGCGGTGTGTGCGTGATAGCAGGTCAGGCAAACAACGGGCTTGCCGTGCTTTGCGGCCCGGATTTCCGGCACGGTGACGCGCTTGGTCTGAACGGTGACAGACATTGTTCTGCTCCATGAACCCTACACCCATGCCGGGCGCATGCAGGGACCATAGCCGATGCTGCGGCTGCGAACGAGAAGACTTTGCGCTTGACTCCGGCTCTGGCGCACTAATACTTAAGTCCATGCTTAACTATAAGGCGCCGACCTCATTGGACCGCATGTTCGCCGCCATGGCCGACCCGGCCCGCCGGGCCATGGTGGACCGGCTGGCCCGGGGCCCGGCCTCGGTCAGCGAGTTGGCCCGGCCGCTTTCGATCTCGCTGCCGGCGGTGCTGCAGCATCTGGCTGTGCTGGAATCCTGCGGAGTGGTGCGTTCGGAGAAGGTGGGGCGCGTGCGCACCTGCCAGATCGAACCCAAGGCCCTCAAAACCATTGAGGACTGGATCGCAGAACGCCGCCTGATGTGGGAGCAGAAGCTCGACCGGCTGGGGGAATATCTGGCGCAACAGGAACAGGATGACGGAGGAACCGCATGATCAAGACCGTTCACGCAACGATCGTCGTCGAACGCGACTATCCGGTGCCGCCGGCGCGCGTATTCGCCGCCTTTGCCGAGCCGGATGCCTATCGCCAATGGCATGTGCCGAATGGCGAATGGGTGACCAACCGGTTCGCTTACGATTTCCGTATCGGCGGCGAATTGCTGGCCGGTTTCGGGAAACCCGGCGAAAGCCGTTACGTCAACAAGGGGCGCTTTGAAGACATCGTCCCCAACGAACGCATTGTCAGCGCCGGAACCATGCATGACGGCGACACGCGGCTTTCATCCACACTCTGCACCATTGAATTGCGGGCGGAGAAGGGTGGCACACGTCTGAAGCTGACCGATCAATCGGTGTTCTATGACTGGGAAACACCCGAGGATCGTCGTGGCGGCTGGACAGAAATCGCTGAGAAATTGGCCGCCTTTCTGCAACGCGACGCGGCCTGACGGAGGATGACAATGCCAAGCACGCAGCAGGGTTCGTTCACGTTGGAACGTATTTATCCCGCCACATGTGCCCGCGTGTTCAGGGCATTTGCCGATGCGGAAGCCAAAACCAAATGGTTTGCCGGTGGCGATCGGTGGGCGCTTCTGGAGCGCCGGTTCGATTTCCGTGTCGGCGGCAGCGAGCGGCTGAAAGGGCGCTGGCCGGATGGCACGATTTCAACCTTCGACGCCACCTACTGGGACATCGTTCCCGAGACGCGCATCGTCTATTGCTACGCCATGCATCTGGGCGACAGAAAAATCAGCGTGTCGCTGGCGACGCTCGAATTCGAGGGCGCGGGGCAGGGCACAAAACTCACACTGACCGAGCACGGCGCCTTTCTCGACGGCTATGACGATGCCGGGTCGCGCGAACGCGGCACAGGCGAGTTGCTCGACAGTCTTGGAAAATCACTTGCGAACTGAGGAGAACGCCATGGCGCTCAAGCTCTACTATCATCCGCTCTCGTCCTTCTGTCACAAGGTGCTGATTGCGCTTTACGAGAATGACACGCCGTTCGAGCCGGTTCTGGTTGATCTCGGCGAAGAGAAATCGCGCGCCGCCTTCCTCAAAATCTGGCCGATGGGGCAATTCCCGGTGCTGGTGGATGAGGGGCGCAATCACATGGTGCCGGAATCCAGCATCATCATCGAATATCTGAACCAGCATTATCCGGGCAAAACGAAGTTGCTGCCGGAGGATGCAGACCGCGCGCGGCAAACACGGATGCGCGACCGCTTCTTCGATTTTCATGTTCACATTCACATGCAGAAGATCATGGGCGATCGCCGCCGGCCCGATGGCGGGCATGATCCGATCGGGGTGCAGGATGCGAAGGATCGCGTGCTTCGCGCCTACGCGCTGATTGAGGAGAATCTGGACCGGAAGACCTGGGCCATGGGCGATGACTTCACCATGGCCGATTGCGCGGCCGCGCCAGCGCTGTTCTATGGCAGCATGGGTGTGCCGTTCGGCAAACACAAAAACGCCGCCGCCTATCTCGAGCGGTTGAAGCAGCGGCCGTCCTATGCGCGTGTGCTGAAGGAGGCCGAACCTTATTTTTCCATGCTGCCGAAGGAAAACTAGATTCCGGAAACGAAAACGCCCGCCGGAAGGCGGGCGTTTTGCTATTCCATGGCACGCAGACCTATTCGGCGTCTGCCCCGGCTTCTTCTTCCTTGAGTGTTGCGCCTTCCTCGAACAGCTCTTCGGCGGCGGCGACCACCTCCTCCTCGGGCGTCTGTTCGGCGAGGACGTCTTCACCACGGGCCTGGCGCTCCGCTTCGTCCTCGGTGCGGGCGATATTGATCGTCACCTGCACGCGCACTTCCGGGTGAAGCACCACATTGACCGGCGTCAACCCGATTTCCTTGATGGCACGGTTGAGCGGCACCTGTGTGCGGCTGATGTTGAAGCCACCCACCGATATCGCATCCGCGATATCGCGTGGCGAGACCGAGCCATAGAGGTGGCCACGGTCGCCCGCCTGCCGGATCAGGGTGAAGATCTGCCCTTCCAGCTTCTTGGCCACGGCTTCGGCTTCGGCCTTGCGCTCCAGATTGCGCGCTTCCAGATGCGCTTTCTGGGTCGAGAAATATTCGCGATTGGCCTTGGTTGCCCGCAGGGCTTTCTTCTGCGGCAGAAGGAAATTCCGGGCAAAGCCGTCCTTCACCCGCACTTCATCGCCCATCTGGCCCAGTCGCTCCACGCGCTCTAGCAAAATCACCTGCATGGCGGCCTCACTTCACGACGTAAGGCAGAAGCGCCATGAAGCGGGCACGCTTGATCGCATTGGCGAGCAGACGCTGCTTCTTGGCGGATACTGCGGTGATGCGGCTGGGAACAATCTTGCCGCGTTCGGAAATGAAACGTTGCAGGAGCTTCACGTCCTTGTAGTCGATCCGGGGCGCGTTGGCGCCGGAGAACGGGCAGGTCTTCTTGCGGCGGAAAAACGGGCGGCGCTGGCCGCCGCCGGAACCGGCATGGCTCATTGTGCGGCCTCCTTCGTGCTGGCAGCGTCCTTCGCGCCGGCAGCGTCGGCGTTTTCGGTCTTGTTTTCTTCGCGCTCGCGCTTGTTCTTGTTGGAACTCTGCTCGAACTGGTCCACCTTCACGGTGATGAAGCGCAACACATCTTCGTTGATCTTCAACTGCCGCTCCAACTCCTGCACGGCTTTGGCCGGTGCATTGATGTTGAGCAGCACATAGTGACCTTTGCGGTTCTTCTTGATGCGGTAGGCAAGTCCGCGCAGGCCCCAATATTCCTGCTTCTCGACCTTACCCTCTTCGCCTTCAAGAATGGTCTTCAGATGGGTCGCAAGCGCGTCCACCTGTTGTGCGCTGATATCCTGGCGCGCGATCAGAAGATGCTCATAAAGAGCCATTGTCATAAGTCCCTGTTTCGGCTGTGGAATGGCGCGTGACCGGGATGACCACGCCCCACTTTGGCTCGCCGGAACGCCGGACCATCCGGCATAAACCCCGGACATCTGCCCAGGGCCTCCCCGCGACCGCAGCCGCCGTTAAGGGGGCCGCCTATAGCCGAAAGGGGCTGCCCCGGCAAGCCGGGTGCGGGGGGGGGGGCGGTTTCGCGGAATTGATTGGAATTGCGCCGGGGCCGGGGTGCAAGCTCGCGGCCGCCGAATCCCCACGGAGAGAATTGTGAAATTATTCCGCCCAGCTCTGTTTCTTACGGCGGGCCTTGCCGCCACCGCAGCTTTTGCCGCCACGATCCCCGCGCCGCCTGCCACACTAGCCGGCGATGTTGCCGATGTGATCGACGGGGTGAAGGTGGCAGACCCCTATCGCTGGCTCGAAGATTGGGACGATCCCAAGGTTGAGGCCTGGAGCGATGCGCAGAACACCCGCACGCGCACCTATCTCGATGCGCTGTCGACGCGCGGCGCGGTGAAGACGCGGCTGACCGATCTGGTCAAGGCGACATCGCCCAGCTTCTATGAATTGGAAGTCCGCGGCGGTGTGATCATCGCGATGTATTCCGATCCGGCCAGGCAACAGCCCATGCTGGTGACGCTGAATGCCAAGGCCGATCCGGCAAGCCGGCATGTCGTGCTGGACCCCAACAGCCTTGACCCCAAGGGGCTGACGGCGATCGATTGGTTTGTACCGTCCGGCGATGGCAGCAAGGTTGCCGTTTCCTTGTCGAAGAACGGCAGCGAAGACGGCACATTGCACGTTTTCGATACGGCAACCGGCAAGGATATTGGCGAAGCGATTCCGCATGTGCAGTTTCCCACCGCGGGCGGCAGCCTGGCCTGGGCCGCCGATGGCAAGGGTTTCTGGTACACGCGCTATCCGGGCGATTCTGTTCCGGAAGCTGATCGCCACTTCAACATGCAGGTCTATTTCCACACGCTGGGCAGCGACTGGAAAAGCGATCCGCTGGTGCTGGGCACCAAGGATGGGCTGGAGCGGATATCCGAAGTCTTTCTCGGCAACCGCTTTAACGGTGGTTCCGCGATGGCGATGGTCCAGCGCGGTGACGGCAATGACTGGGCGTTCTATGTCCTGCCGCGAAACGGCAAGCCGGTGCAGATCGGGACCTATGGCAGCGGAATCGTCTATGCCACGCTCGGCCCCGATGGTGCGGTCTATGCCATCAGCCGCAAGGATGCCTCCAACGGCAAGATCCTGAAGCTGAAGCCGCCATTTGCGGCGATGGGACTTCGGAATGCGCCGGTTCTGGTGCCGATCTTCAACCTGAACGGCAGGCCGCAAGGGACCTTGCCCCTGCCGAAAATCGCCAGCAATTTCGAGATCGTGCCGTTGAAGGATGGCCGGGTGCTTTACGACGTCACCACCTATCTGCGGCCGCGCTATTACGCGGCGTGGAATCCGAAGACCGATCAGACAACGGAGACCGCGCTCAAAACCACATCGCCCGTCAGTTATGACGATGCGGAGGTGGTGCGCGAATTTGCGACCTCGAAAGACGGGACGAAAATTCCCGTCAACATCATCATGAAAAAGGGCACCAGGCGCGATGGCAGCAATCCCGTGCTGCTTTATGGCTATGGCGGCTACGGTATCTCCATGACGCCGCATTTCCTGGGCGCATTTCAGCGCACCTGGCTCGATGCCGGCGGCATCTATGCAATCGCCAATATCCGCGGCGGCGGCGAGTATGGCGAACGCTGGCATCAGGAAGGCATGCTGACCCACAAGCAGAATGTGTTCGATGATTTTTACGCCGCCGCCAAATACATGATCGATCAGGGCTATACGAACCATGACAAGCTGGCGCTGATGGGCGGCTCCAATGGCGGGCTTCTGATGGGCGCGGAGATCACCCAGCATCCCGCGCTTGCACGCGCAGTGGTTTCCGCCGTTGGCATCTACGACATGGTGCGGGTGGAGTTGGATCCCAATGGTGCCTTCAACACCACCGAATTCGGTACGGTGAAGAACCCGGCGGATTTCAAGGCCCTTTATGCCTATTCGCCGTACCATCACGTGGTGAAAGGGGCGGATTATCCGGCCGTTCTGTTTCTGACCGGCGCAACGGATGGTCGCGTCAATCCCGCCCATTCGCGCAAGATGACGGCGGCGCTGCAAGCCGCGACGGCATCAAAGAATCCGATCCTGCTGCGCACCAACAAGACGTCGGGCCATGGCATCGGCTCGTCGCTCGACGAACGCATTGCCGAACAGACCGATGAACTGACCTTCCTGTTCGATCAACTCGGCATGGTTTATCCGCATGCACAGCAACGCGCGGAGCAGATGAAACATTAGGCCTGAAAAGCGATGGGCGCTGCCGGTCACGGCAGCGCCCTCGTTTTCCGGCCCTCACAGTCGCCGCGTTGGCGTCTCTGCCTCTTGGGCCAACCGGCCCGGCGGGCGGGCCCGTTGCTTGCCCGTTTGCTCGCGTGAAGCAATGGGCGTCGAAAGTGTGTGCCTGTGCCGCATTGAGATCAAGCAAAGAAGCTGACCATCGGTCAGCGTTACAGAAGGAACTCCATGCCGCTCTTCGCGCGCAGCCGCCTGTAATCGTGGACCATGATGCGCGCGTAGTCACAGGCGATGATTCCGGCGTCTTCGAGTGTGCGAAGATGCGTGTTCACGGTTTTGCGTGACAGCCCCGTCATTTCACCCAACTGGCTTTGTGTGACTGACAGCTGAGTCTCTTTTTTGCCGGTGCTGCCAAACCCGGACGCGAGCACAGCAAGCCGTGCCGCTACCCGCAGTCGCGGTGGAAGCGAAAGTGCGAGCGAGGCAAGAATCAGCGCCGCCGCCAACTGGCCGTAGAGCAGTTCGGTGAAATTGGGCCAGACATCGGGCTGGGTCGCCGCAATTTCGCGCAACGCCTGATGGGGGACGAAAAAGAGCGTGCTGCGCTCGCCCGCGATCGCGGTGACGAGGCGTGGGCCGCCGCCAAAGCGGGCGGCCTGGCCGAAGAACTGCCCGGCCTGCACGATTTCCAGCAATCGCGTTTCCTGCCCGCTTGCCGTCACCAGCAAATGGACGGAACCCGAGATCACGCCGTAAAGCCCGTTCAGTTCGTCACCGCTGCCATAAATCCATTGGCCGGCCGCGATTTCGCTTGTCTGTGCGCGGGCGAGAAGTGCCTGTTTCAGGCTTTCGGGTTGAGAAGCGAACCAGCGGCTGCGGTTGAGGCTGGCCGTGGCATGGATTTTCTGCGCGGCGGAAATCATGTCACATAGTGTAACGATCGTGACAATCTGACCAGCCCCGCCCCCTTAGGCTGGTGCCGGATGAACGAAGGGGCGCCACGATGGCCGACGATCTTTCCACGCTGGAGGAGGCGCGCCGTCTCGTCGCCGCCGATGACCGGCGCGATTTTGCATTTGCCGAACAAGGTTTCATAGCCACACGGGACGATCCGAAAATCATGCGCGGCGACGGGCGGGTGGCGTTCGATCTCTCGTCCTATGAATTTCTGAAGGGTGATGCGTCGGAGAGCGCCAATCCCAGCCTGTGGCGGCATGCCAAAATCCTGACCCGGCATGGCTTGTTCCGGGTTGCCGATCGCATCTATCAGGTGCGCGGTTTCGATATTTCCACCATCTCTTTCATCGACGCGGGCGCGGGCTGGATCGTGGTCGATCCGCTGACCACGGTGGAGGCTGCCGCGGCTGCGCTTGACCTTCTGACGGCGCATGTGGCGACGAAGCCGGTGCTGGCGGTGATCTATTCGCACAGCCATGTCGATCACTATGGCGGTGTCGGCGGGGTGACCAATGCGGCCGATGTGGCGGCCGGCAAGGTAAAGGTGATCGCACCCGAAGGCTTCCTCGAACATGCGGTGTCGGAGAACATCATTGCCGGGCCCGCCATGCTGCGCCGTGCGCGCTTTCAGTTCGGGCTGACCCTGCCGCGCGGGGCCGAAGGGGAGATGACATCCGGGCTGGGGCCTTGCCCCTCCCTCGGCTCGCTATCGTTGATCGCGCCGACCGATCTCATCACCGGGACCGGGCAGGAAATGGTGATCGGCGATGTCCGGCTGGAGTTTCAGTTGACGCCGGGAACCGAAGCGCCCGCGGAGATGAATTTCTATCTGCCGCAGTTCCGCGCCGTGTTCATGGCCGAGAATGCGAACCTCACCATGCACAACCTGTTGCCGGCGCGCGGCGCATTGGTGCGCGATTCCAAGGCGTGGGCGGATTATCTGACCGAGTCCATCCGTCTCTTCGCGGATAGAAGCGATGTGATGTTCGCCGCCCATGGCATTCCCCGTTTCGGGCAGGATGAGATCAGGGCGTTTCTGTCGAGCCACCGCGACGCTTACAAATATCTGCACGATCAGGCGGTGCGGCTGATGAATATGGGCCTTGTCGGCGCCGAAATCGCCGAGGTGCTGAAATTACCGGAGGTGCTGGCGAAGCAATGGTTCAACCGTGGCTATTATGGCACGATGAGCCATAACACCAAGGCGATCTATCAGCGTTATATGGGCTGGTTCGATGCCAACCCGGCCAATCTCGATCCGCTGCCGCCGGAGCCCGCGGCGAAGAAATATGTGGCAGCGATGGGTGGACCGGACAAGGCAATGGCCCTTGCGAAGGACGCGGTGCGCAATGGCGAGTTGCGCTGGGCAGCGATGGTGTTGAACCACGTTGTGTTCGACGATGAGAAAAACCAGTCTGCGCGCGATCTGCTGGCCGATGTCTATACGCAACTGGGTTATCGCGCCGAAGCCGGAACCTGGCGGAACATTTATCTGACCGGCGCACAGGAGTTGCGCAGCGGTCCGGTCAGCCTGCCGCCGGGGGGGCTGAGCCCGGATGTGCTGTCCGCCACCACCACGGCGATGCTGCTGGATTTTGCGGCCGTACGGGTGAATCCGGAAAAGGCCACCCGGCAGAACTTCAAGCTCAATATCGAACTGACCGATCGCAAGGAGAAACACCTCATCACCGTCGGCAATGGTGTTCTGGTGCATGAGGAAGGTGTGGAAGATGCCGATGCCGGTGCATCCTTGCGTATGATCCGGCCGGATTTGCTGCTGACGCTTTTTGCCGGGTTGCCCGCGAAAGACCGCATCGCGGCGGGCGCCATCACCGTTACCGGGAATGCGGATCTCTATCTGGCGCTGGTCGATTTGCTGGAAGCACCGGCGCCCAATTTTCCCATCGTCACGCCTTGAGAAGCTGAAGGGTTTTGACAATGCGCAGCATGGAAATCAGGCCGGACGCATCGGGTTGCGGGGCAGAGATTCTAAGGGTCGATCTCACCGATCTGAGCGAGGCGGATTTCGCCCGTATCCGCGGGGCCTACATCGAACACGGGGTGATTTTCTTCCGCGATCAAAACCTGACACCGGAACAGCATATCGCGTTTGCAAAGCGCTGGGGACCGATCGACATCAACAAATTCTTCACGGCCACACCGGCCCATCCCGAGATCGCCGAAGTGCGGAAGGAAAAGGAGCAGACCGTCAATATCGGCGGCGGCTGGCACACCGATCACTCCTACGATCAGGTCCCCGCCATGGGCTCCATCCTGGTGGCGCGTATCCTGCCGGAGAAGGGTGGCGATACGCTATTCGCTAACATGTATCTCGCTTATGACACGCTGACCGACGATCTGAAGCGGCAGATCAGGGGCCTGCGTGCGGTACATTCCAACCGCCATGTCTTCGGCGCGACGGACGGCGGTTATAACAGCGTCGAGGGCGGGCCCAGTTTCAGGAATTCCGACCTGGTGGGGGACGCGGTACATCCCGTTGTGCTTACCCACCCGGAAAGCGGGCGCAAGGCACTCTACGTCAATCCGGCCTTCACCACCCATATCGAAGGCCGCACGCCGGAAGAGAGCAACCCCCTTCTGTTCGCACTTTATGCCCATGCCATGAGCAAGGAACGTGTCTGCCGCTTTGTGTGGCAACTCGGTTCCATTGCGTTCTGGGACAATCGTTGTACCTGGCATTTTGCGTTGAACGACTATCAGGGGCAGCAACGGCTGATGCACCGGATCACCATTGCCGGCCGGCCGCTGCACTAGGATGGCCGAGGGGGTGGGCCACGCGGCACTTGCGCTTGCCCGCCGCCCTCGTTAAAGCCCGGCCATGACACGCGCATTCATCTTTCCCGGCCAGGGAAGCCAGGCCGTCGGCATGGGCAAGGCGCTGGCTGAGGCGTTCGCCCCCGCCCGCGAATTGTTCCAGGAAGTGGACGAAGCCCTGCAGCAGAATCTCTCCCGCCTGATGTGGGAGGGACCGGATGATCAACTCCTGCTCACGGAAAATGCGCAGCCTGCCATCATGGCGGCCTCGATGGCGGCCATCGCGGTCCTGCGCAAGGAAGGCGGACTCGATATCGCCCGTCATGCCCGTATCGTGGCCGGACATTCGCTGGGTGAGTACACCGCGCTTTGTGCGGCGGGCGCGTTCGGCGTGGCGGACACAGCACGGCTCCTGCGCATTCGTGGCCATGCCATGCAGGAGGCGGTGCCGGTCGGCGTCGGCGCGATGAGCGCGCTTCTGGGCGCATCCATCGAACTGGCGGAAGACGCCACACGCAAGGCGGTGGAACAGGCGCCGGACGACGAGAAAAACCCGGTCTGTGTCGTGGCCAACGACAACGCGCCGGGTCAGGTGGTGATTTCCGGCACCAAGGCGGCGGTGGAACGTGCGGGCGAACTGGCAAAGGCCGGCGGCACCAAACGTGCGATGGCGCTCGCCGTCAGTGCGCCGTTTCATTGCCCGCTGATGCAACCCGCGGCCGAGCGCATGCGCGAGGCATTGGCGGAGGTGACGATCCGCCCGCCAGCCGCACCGCTTGTCGCCAATGTGACAGCCGGAGAAACCAGCGAGCCCGAGACCATTCGCCGCCTGCTGGTTGAGCAGGTAACGGGCCGTGTGCGCTGGCGCGAAAGCGTGCTGCAATTCGCCCGCCTTGGCATTGCGACCGCGGTGGAACTGGGCGGCAACAAGGTGTTGACCGCCATGGTCAAGCGCATCGACAAGGATTTGCAGACAGTCGCGCTCGACAGTCCGGCCGATCTCGAAGCCTTTGCCAAGACGCTGTGAACAGCCGAACGAGGGAGCACGCGGGAAATGTTTGACCTGGGCGGCAAGACTGCACTCGTGACCGGTGCCACCGGCGGCATCGGCGGTGCCATCGCGAAGGCACTGCATGGGCAGGGTGCGAACGTCGTGCTGTCCGGCACGCGTGCGGATGCGCTGTCTGCCGCCAAAGCGGCCCTTGGCGAACGCGCTTTTGCCGTGCCCTGCAATCTGTCGGATGCGGCCTCGCTCGATGGCCTGATCAAGACAGCAGAGGGGGTGGCGGGGCCGGTGGATATTCTGGTCAACAATGCCGGTATCACGCGCGACAATCTTTTTCTTCGCATGAAGGATGAGGAGTGGGATCAGGTGATCGCGGTCAATCTGACCGCCGCCTTCCGCCTTAGCCGTGCGGTTCTGCGCGGTATGATGAAAAAACGCTGGGGCCGCATCGTGAACATCACCTCGGTTGTCGGCACCATGGGCAATCCGGGGCAGGGCAATTATGCCGCCGCCAAGGCAGGACTGACAGGCATGACCAAATCGCTTGCCGCCGAGGTGGCGTCGCGGAACATCACGGTCAATTGCGTTGCGCCTGGTTTCGTCGTTACCCCCATGACCGATGCGCTGACCGAGGCCCAGAAAGAGGGATCGCTGGCGCGCATCCCGGCAGGCCGGTTCGGCACGCCTGAGGAGATTGGTGCGGCCGTCGTCTATCTGGCCAGTGAGGAGGCCGGTTATGTCACCGGCCAGACCCTTCACGCCAATGGCGGAATGGCTATGATTTAGGCGGCGAATCAAGGCATTAGCGATTTTGTGGCGGGCTTGGAGTCTTTATGTTACGACACCAGCGATACTCTGGCTGCGCGCGGGTTTGAATTCGGGCCTGGCCGCGGCCCGCCTTCCGAAAGCGGCGATGAAACGAACGAAAGGTTCTTGAAGCAATGAGCGATACTGCGGAGCGCGTGAAGAAGATCGTGGTCGAGCATCTGAATGTCGATGCTGACAAGGTCACCGAGGGCGCGTCCTTCATCGAAGATCTCGGCGCAGACAGCCTCGACACCGTCGAACTGGTAATGGCGTTTGAAGAAGAGTTCGGCATCGAGATTCCCGACGATGCGGCGGAATCGATCGTCACGGTCGGCGACGCCGTGAAATATATCGACAAATCACAAGCCTGAGCGCCGGCTCCGGTCCATATCCCCATGCGTCGTGTCGTTGTCACTGGCCTTGGCCTCGTCACACCGCTTGCTTGCGGTGTTGAAGAAACTTGGTCGCGCCTTCTCGCCGGCAAATCCGGCGCGAGGCCGATCACCAAATTCCGCACGGACGATCTGGCGACCAAAATCGCCTGCGATGTTCCGCGTGGCGATGGCAGCGACGGCAGTTTCAATGCCGATCAATGGGTCGATCCCAAGGAACAGCGGCGGATCGATGATTTCATCACCTTCGGTCTTACCGCCGCCCAACAGGCGGTCACCGATTCGGGATGGGAGCCGAAGACCGAGGAGGAGCGTTGCCGCACTGGCGTTCTGATCGGCTCCGGCATCGGCGGGTTGCCGGGGATCGAGGATGCGTCGATCCTGGTCCATGAAAAGGGGCCGCGGCGGCTGTCGCCCTTTTTCATTCCGGGCCGTCTGATCAATCTGGTTTCGGGCTATGCCTCGATCCGCTTTGGTTACAAGGGCCCCAATCACGCGGTGGTGACCGCATGTGCCACCGGTGCCCATGCCATCGGCGATGCGGCCCGGTTGATCATGTGGGATGATGCCGATGTGATGCTGTGCGGCGGGGCGGAAGCTGCGATCAGCCGTCTTGGCATCGCTGGCTTCAATGCCTGCCGCGCCCTTTGCACGGCCTTCAACGACCAACCGGAAAAAGCTTCACGGCCTTATGACAAGGACCGGGACGGCTTTGTGATGGGCGAGGGGGCGGGGGCGTTGATGCTCGAAGAGTATGAGCATGCCAAGGCCCGCGGTGCGAAGATTTACGGCGAAGTGAAGGGCTATGGCCTCTCGGGCGATGCCTTCCATATTACCGCGCCGTCGGAAGATGGCGATGGCGGTTTCCGTGCCATGCAGATGGCGCTGAAGCGCGCCGGTATCGGTGCTGCCGATATCGATTATGTGAATGCCCATGGCACATCCACCATGGCCGATGGCATCGAACTGGGTGCGGTAGAGCGGTTGCTGGGCAATGCAGCGTCGGGGGTGGCCATGTCGTCCACCAAATCATCCATCGGGCATTTGCTGGGTGCAGCCGGTGCGGTGGAAGCAATCTTCTGCCTGCTGGCCATGCGCGACGGCGTGGTGCCACCGACCATCAATCTCGACAATCCCGATGTGGAGACCGTGATGGATCTGGTGCCGCATATCGCGAAGAAGCGCGAGGTGCGCATCACCATGTCAAATTCCTTCGGGTTTGGGGGCACCAACGCCTGCCTGATCTTCACCGGCGTTTCCTGACCGGCGGTATGGCCCGCGCGCTTCTCCTTTTTGCGGCGGCGGTGATCCTGGGCCTTGGCCTGTTTGCGTGGGAAGGGTTCAACTATCGCGCGCCAGGCCCGCGGGATAGCGAGGCCGTCGTTCTGATTCCCCCCGGGGCCGGCCTTGCCGGGATTGGCGACCGGCTTCAGGCGGCGAACGTCATCAAAAACAGCCTGCTCTATCAGCTTGGCGTGCGTATGCGCGGGCAGGCGGCCCTGCTGAAGGCGGGTGAATATGCCATCCCCGCCCGCGCCAGCATGGCCGAGATTACCGCATTGCTGATTTCCGGGCGTGTTGTGCTGCACCGGCTGACGGCGGCGGAAGGTCTGACCAGCGCGATGATCGTAACGCTGGTCAAGGACGATCCCGTATTGGCGGGCGATGTGGGGCCGGTTCCGCCCGAAGGTTCGCTTCTGCCGGAGACCTATCTTTTCGCGCGCGGCATGACGCGCAGCGCCCTGCTCGCGAAGATGAAACAGGCGCAGACCGATTTCCTGGATGCGCATTGGGCAAAACGCGCTTCAGGTCTTCCCTTCCAGACGAAGGAACAGGCGATCATTCTCGCCTCCATCGTTGAAAAGGAAACGGCCATCGCGAGCGAGCGCCGGCACATCGCCGCGGTGTTCATCAACCGGCTGAAGCGTGGCATGAAATTGCAATCCGACCCCACCATCATTTACGGCCTGACCAGGGGCTATCCGCTTGGCCGCGCCATCCTGCAAAGCGAGATCGATGCGCCGACGCCTTTCAACACGTATGTGATCCCGGCCTTGCCGCCGTCGCCGATCTGCAATCCGGGCAAGGATTCGATCCTGGCCGTGTTGAACCCGATTGCGTCGGATGATCTCTATTTCGTTGCCGATGGGCATGGCGGCCACGTTTTCGCGCCCACCAACGCCGAGCATGAGAAAAACGTTGCGCGCTGGCGGAAAATCCGCAGCGAGCGGGCGAAGATGCCCTGACGGCGCGCCTGTGATTCCCGGCCGGCATTGACGGGCGCGGCTGCAGGCACGATACCCTGCCGGTGGACTTCGGCTTTCCGCCAAGTAATCCAGGGGGATGTTCATGACGCTTGCCAGCATGACCGGATTTGCCGAAGCGCAAGCCGCGCGCGGCGATTTGCGCTGGCGCTGGGAAGTGAAGAGCGTCAATGGCCGCGGCCTTGATCTGCGCCTGCGCCTGCCGCCGGGGTTTGACGGTGTGGAGCTGGCGGCCCGTGCATTGGTCGCGCGGCATTTCAAGCGCGGATCCCTGCAGGCCACATTGAATATCGAATCGGGCGACAATGCGCGGGCTCTTCGGGTTGATCCGGAAGCGCTGGCTGCTGCCATTGCCGTTGCCAAATCCGTGGCCGCCGAATCCGGCCTGCCGCCTGCACGCGTGGATGGCATTCTGGCGCTCAAAGGTGTGCTGGTTCAGGACGACGGGCTGCCGCAGGACGCGGATGCGCGCGCAGAGCGCGACGATGCCGTTCTGAAAAGCCTCGGTGCCGCGTTTGATGCTTTGCAGAAGGCCCGCACCACCGAAGGGGCGAAGCTCGCCACCGTTTTCGAGACCCTGACCGGTGAGATCGAAGCGCTGGTGCGGACGGCCATGGGGCTTGCCGCCGCACAGCCGCAAGCCTTGCGTGCGCGGTTGGAGATGCAATTGCACGATCTGGTACAGCCGGGCGTGGTGTCGCCCGAAAGATTGGCGCAGGAAGTGGCGCTTCTGGCGGCCCGTGCCGATGTGCGCGAAGAACTGGATCGGCTGACGGCCCATGTGGCTGAAGCACGGCGCCTGTTGCAATCCGGGGAAGCGGTCGGGCGCAAGCTCGATTTCCTGGCGCAGGAGTTCAATCGCGAGGCCAACACGCTCTGTTCCAAATCCACCGATATCGAACTGACGCGAACCGGCCTTGCCCTGAAAGCGGCTATCGATCAGTTCCGGGAACAGGCGCAAAACGTGGAATGACGAGGAGCGAATGAGCAGCGAAAGCGAACGCCGCGGTTTGATGCTGGTTCTGTCGTCGCCATCCGGCGCGGGAAAAACAACGCTGTCCCGTCGCCTGTTACAGGCCGATCCCAATGTGGTGATGAGTGTTTCCGCCACCACACGCGCCATGCGCCCGAACGAGGTGGAAGGCCGCGATTATTTCTTCATCCGCCATGACAAGTTTGAGCAGATGGTGCAGGCGGATGAATTTCTCGAATACGCCAATGTCTTCGGCCATCGCTACGGCACGCCAAAGAAACCTGTAATGGATGCGCTTGCGGCCGGCCGTGACGTGCTGTTCGATATCGATTGGCAGGGAACGCAGCAATTGCGCCAGCATGCGCATAGCGACCTTGTCAGCGTGTTCGTGCTGCCACCGTCAAAGGCGGAGTTGGAGCGCCGCTTGCGTATCCGCGCACAGGACAGCGACGAAGTTGTGCGCCAGCGCATGGCCAAGGCCAATGACGAAATGAGTCATTGGGCCGAATATGACTATGTGATTCTGAACGACGACATCCAGCACGCGATGGGCGAGTTGGAGGAAATTCTGCGGGTGGAGCGCCGCCGCCGCTGGCGCCAGCCGAAACTGGCCGATTTCGTCAAACAACTGACGCGCGAAAACTGAATTCGGCCAGATCTAATCGAGGCTCAGCCGGTAAACGCGGATGGCGGTCCCGCTGAACAGCGCGATCTTTTCGTCGGCGGTGCAGCCGGATGCGGTGCGTTTCAGCGCATTCCACAATGTTGCGTAATCGCAGCTATAGGAATCGACAGGGAAATTGCTTTCGAACATCGCGCGCCTGGCGCCGAACGCTTCGATGCAGGTTTCGATGTAAGGCTTCCAGGCCACCGCCAGTTCAGCCGATGAAGCAGGGCGATTTTTGTAGGACCAGTCGAAACCGCAGAACGGCATCGCCAATCCGCCCAGCTTGACGTTCACGTTCGCACATTTGGCAAGAGTGCGGATGTTTTCGCGCCAGGTTGCAAAGCGTTCCTCGCGGCGGCCCTTATAGGCGCCGATGCCAAGTGGCGTTCCCACATGATCGCAGACAATCGTGGTATCGGGGAAGGCGCGGGCAAGGTCGATCAGATCCGGCAATTGCGGTTCCAGAAGCCAGGCATCGAACGAAAGCCCGAGCTTGTGCAGCACCGCGAAGCCTTCACGGAAGGAACCGTCGCGATAGAGCCCTTCCGGCACGCGGCCCGCCAGCGGGCCAAGCACGTTGGGGGCATCGGCGTCATAGGCCGCGCTGTGCCGGATGCCGCGGAACCGGCCATGGCCCGCCGCGATATGCGAGCGCAGAACGTCTTCGACAATTGTCGCGCCCTGCCGCAGATCGACATGGCCCACGATCCCCGCACAGGCGCGCACGGGGCCGTAAATCCCGCTGGCCGACATGGCGGCCACACCGTTCACGAACTCCGTCTCCCCCACCGTGCGTAACGGCTGCGGGCCGGCGGCGCGATACATCGCACCGCACTCCATATAGACGGTGCCGCGAACATTGTGGCCGCTTTGGAGATCGGCCAGCAATTCGGGAAACAGGTAGCATGGCTGCTGGCGCAGGATGTCCACGAAACCGTGGCCTGATGCCGGCAGGTCTTTGACGCCGGTTCGCCTGTCCCACAAATGATGGTGCGGATCGACGATCGGCAGATCCGGTTCGAGGACCGCTTCCTGCGCGCCTGTTGCCATCGCACTTATCCCTGCGGTGTCAACACCACGCGGCCCACGATGCGGCCGGCTCTCAGATCATCCAGTGTCTTGTTGGCATCCGCCAGCGCGCGTTTCTGATAGGGGATCGGGTCGACCTTGCCGGCGCGCACCAGTTCCATCATTTCCTGCGTCTCGGAAAGCGAACCGACCATCGAGCCGCCGATGGAAATGGTGCGGAACGGGAACATCGGCAGCGGCATCTGCATTGCGCCGCCGAACAGGCCGACAATGATGATCTTGCCGCCGCGCCGCACGGTCTGCATGGCGTAAGCGTGGGTTGCTTCCGAACCCACGAAATCGACCACCGCAATGGCGCCGCCATTGGTATCCGCCATCAGCTTTTTGGCCGATTCCGGGTCCTTGGTGTTGTAGGTGGCGCTGGCGCCCGCTTTTTTTGCGGCTTCAAGCCGGCCCTCGTCGATATCGGCGGCGAGCGGGCCCTTGCCGAACAGCGCCTTGGCGAATTGCACGCCCATCATGCCCACGCCGCCGACGCCCAGCACCAGAACCTGATCCGCGGCCGCGACTTTTCCGACCTTTTTCATCGCGGCATAGGCCGTCAGCCCGGAGCACATATAGGCCGCGCCCAGTGCTGGATCGACATTGCCGTAATCGATCAGATAGCGCGGATGGGGCACGATCACATGGGTGGCATAGCCGCCGGGGCAGCCATTGGAGCAGCCAAGCTGGCGTGGGCCGCCGACGCAAATGTTTTCTTCGCCCCGGAGGCAGGACGGACACTTTCCGCAGCCGATCCAGGGGAACGCGGCATAGCGAGTGCCAACCTTGATGCCTTGAACCTCCGGCCCGACCGCGACCACTTCGCCTTCGATCTCGTGGCCCAGCGTGTGCGGCAGCTTGATATTGGCCATCGGCAGCTTGTTGCCACCGCCCAGATCGAAATAGCCATCATGGATGTGGACGTCGCTGTGGCAGACACCGGCATTGTGAACCTTCAGGAGCACTTCGGTCCCTTTCGGCTCCGGCGTCGGCGTTTCGATTTCCTTGAGCGGGCTTCCGAATTCCAAGATGGCCTGGCTGCGCATCACTCTCTCCTATGCGTGATTTCCTGTCAGTCTGGCACGCCGGGCGTTGCGCCTCAACTGCGCGATGCGCTGACGCGCGCAAGGGCCGCGAAATCGGCAATCGACAGCGTCTCCGCCCGCGCGGTGGGGTCGAGCCCGGCGCGATGGATAAGCCCTTCCGCGTCGGAAGCGATTGCTTTCAGGCTTTGGCGCAGCATCTTGCGGCGCTGCCCAAAGGCGGCCGCACAAACACGTTGCAGATCGGCAAGGCGCGCTTCCGCTACCGGATGGGCCAGTGGATCGATCCGCAGCAGCGACGACGTCACCTTGGGGGGCGGCACGAAAGCGCGTGGGCCGATATCGAACAGGATGTGCGCCTTTGCCCGCCATTGCGCCAGCACCGACAACCGTCCATATGCCTTGCTGCGCGGCCGGGCGACGATGCGTTCTGCCACCTCGCGCTGGAACATCAGGGTCAGGCTGGCCCAGAAGGGCGGCCAAATCTCGCTTTCCAGCCATTGGACCAGGAGCGCCGTCCCGGCGTTGTAAGGCAAATTGGCGGCCACGCGGACAGGGCCGGAGACGCCAAGATCGTGAAAGAGCGCAGCCTCATCCACGGTCATGGCATCGGCTTCGATGATGTCGAGTTTGCCGGGCCATGCGGCAGCGATCTGTTCCAGCGCGGGGATACAGCGGGAATCGCGCTCCACCGCGATCACACGGCTTGCACCCTCCGCCAGAAGCGCGCGGGTCAGCCCGCCCGGACCGGGGCCAACTTCGTAGATCACGGCGTCTTTCGCCTCGGCCGCGCGCGCGATGCGCCGGGTCAGATTCATATCCAGCAGGAAATTCTGGCCCAGCGATTTTTTGGCATTGAGGCCCAGGGCCGCGATCACCTCCCGCAATGGCGGCAGCCCATCGTCAGTTATGGCGGGGCTGTTCACGCCTTCGTACGCCGGGCAGCAATGGTGGCAGCCATGTGGATTGCCGCGATCATGCTGCGCGTATCGGCCTTCTTCTTTCCGGCGATGTCGAGTGCGGTGCCGTGATCGGGCGAGGTGCGCACGATCGGAAGACCGAGTGTGACATTCACCCCATCCCAGAACGACAGCGTTTTGATCGGGATCAATGCCTGATCGTGATACATGCAGAGCGCCGCATCGTAATGCCTGCGCGCGGCGTCGTGGAACAGTGTGTCGGCGGATAGCGGGCCCAGGACGTGATGGCCCAGGGTACGCAGGCGCCGAAGCGCCGGCAGAATGACAGTTTTCTCCTCTTTCCCGATGGTGCCCGCTTCGCCGGCATGGGGATTGAGCCCTGCCACCGCGAGCCGGGGTTTGGCGATGCCAAAATCGTGTTGCAGTGCGGCCAGAATGATATTGGCGGTTTCGAAAATCGACCCCGCGTTCAACTGTGCGGGCACATCCGATAGCGGAATATGAATGGTTTGCGGCACCACACGCAGCCGTGCGCTGGCCAGCATCATCACGGCGCGTCTGGCTCCCGTCAGATGCTGCAGATATTCGGTATGGCCTGGGAAGGCGAAGCCTGCCTCCGTCAGCGTGGCTTTCTGGATCGGGGCGGTAATGATGGCCGCCGCTTCTCCGCGCATAGCTGCCTGCGTGGCGTGGGAAATGGCCGCCGTAACGGCGGCGGCGTTGCGGGGAGATGGCTTGCCCGGCATGCATGTCGCCCGCACGCCTGTGTCGATCAGAGCGCCCGCCGGAACACGGCCGCAGGCACGGAACACAGCAGGGTCACCGACCAGTTTCAACGCACGCCTGCCTACGCGGCCATCCAGCACGCGATAAGCCGCAACGGCGATTTCGGGGCCGATACCGGCTGGTTCGCCCATTGTGATGTAGAGCGGCGGTGCGGTTGCGCTGGCGCGCTCAGCGCGTTTCGACATCGGCGTTACGCCGCAGATCGCGCATATATTGGCGAGCCAGCATCGTCACCTGATCTTCGAACAATTGCTGCTCCACCTGCTGGCGCGTAGGCATCTGGAAAGCCGTGATCTTGGGCGCTGCCTTGTCGCAGCGCACGATCAGTTCCACACCCGCAGGCGAAAGAAACGGATCGGTCACACCGCCGGGCTGGGTCTTTGCCAGTTCGGACTGCATCTGCTGGCTGAGATCGGCGAGCTTCATGGTGCCGAGATTCATGTAGACCGCGCCCTGTACCGCAGACGGCACTTTGGCGGCATCAGCACAGCTTCCCAGATGCTGACGCAACAGGGAGGCCGCTTTCATTGCGTTCTCGAGCAGGTCCTTGGCGGGTTTGGGCCCTGTCGGCAGCAGAATGCGGGCCAGCGGCAGCGTGCCCGGTGGCGTGGTGTTGCTTTCCGCATGCTCGGGAATTTTGGTACCGGCCCCTTCCTGACGTTCGCGCAGCGCCAGGATGTAGTAGCCGCCGGTTGAGCGGATGGGCTCGGAAATTTCGCCCGGCCGCATCTTGGTCAGGGGCTCGTTCAATTCGGGCTGAAGCTGGCCCTCATGCACCCAACCGATGTCACCGCCCTGGGCGGCCGATGGATTCTGGCTGAACTGGCGGGCGACGGCATTGAAGGGCGCACCGGCGCGAAGCTGATTGACCAGATCCTGTGCATCCTTGCGCACCTTGTCGTCCTGTTCCGGGCTGTCGACGGCCAGAAATATCTCCGCGACGAGGAAGTGCGGTTTGTTGGCGCCTTCGGCGATGCGGCGCATTTCTTCGTTCACATCGGCGGCGGTGATGTTCACGCGATCGGAAAATTGCGCCTGCACGGTTTTCGACCAGGCGATTTCGGTCGCGATCTGGCCGCGTAATGTCGCCATGGCAACGCCGCCCGCATCCAGCATCTGCTGAAGCTGTTCCTTCTTCAGATGGTTTTCCTTCAGGATGTTCTCGATCGCCCTGTCCACATCGGCGGCGCCTACGGAAATGTTCTGGTGTCGCGCTTCCTGAAGCTGCAGCCGTTCGGTGATCAATTGTTTCAGGACTTGTGCGCGAATCTGCTCCATCTGCTCGGGCGGGGGGCGGGTTCCCGATGTCGCCATGAACAGCGCCAAACGCTGGTTCACGTCGTATTTGGAAATCACCGAATCATTCACGATGGCCGCCACCCCATCGCTTCTCAGCGGCTCGCCTGCCTGCGGCGCCGTTGAGGCGAGGGTGGTTTTTGCGGGGGTTACCAGGGCTGGTTTCTGCTGGGCCGTGACGGCCGAAGCCGCTGCCGCCGAAAGCGCCAGGCCAACCAGGGCAGCCGTGATCAGACGAGTGAGCAAGCGATTGTTCTTCGACTGCGATTTCCAGGCATTCATCGGGTGCTCCCGGTCCCGTTCGGCACGGTTGGCCGGTTCCTCGCGAGATAAAGGATTTCCCGTATCGGGGCAAGGATGTCGCTGCGGCAGGCCGGAAATGGGGCGGAATTGCGTTCGTATGGAACCAGCCTGCAAAGGAGATTGGGGAGCATTGTCAGGGGTGATTGAATGCGAAGACATCTTCGGGGAACAGGTCAAACGTACCGATTTCACCGCTCGTCTTCAGATTGAACCGCAGGATGACGGAGGTGGAGGGCGGAACGTCGCGGTCTGTCGTGTAACGGCGGCGATAGGCCAGCGAGACCGATAGGCAATCATCCTGATAGCCCGCGCCGAATTCGGTATCGAGCAACTGACCGGTTTTCAGATCGCGGTCGGCGGCGGCCAGAACCGCCCAATTGTCGAACAGGCCAATGATCGCCTGCGCGTTCACCTCCTCACGCGCGGCAAGGCCGAGCGATGCGTCGTCGGGAAGTTTCACATAGCTGACCCGCAGCGATGAGCGGCCATATGTGCCGGTCAGATAGACTTCGTTGCGCTTCATCGTGCCGGTGGATTCGTTGATGTCCACCCGCTGCGTCAGATCGAGATAGGGGGGCAGTTTGATGGTGAAGCGGCCCACGAGGTCGGACGCCGTGCGGTCGAGGCCCGTGCTGGTCGAGAACACGTTGGTCCGCTTGAGCCGGAACACCTGGCCCACCAGCGCTTCCATGGTGCCGCCGGGAAAATAGGTTTCCGCGCGCACGCCAACATTGGCGCGGGGTCCCGATTCCACAAGGTCGTAGCCCGGCATGCGGTCGAAATCGAACAGATTGCCGTCCGAGAATTCGAAGGCGGTGGAATCTTCGTTCGGCAGGCCTCTCGGATTGCCGCCATAGGGCTGGAAAATGCCCTGCACAATCGGCTCCAGCACGAAAGAGGTGTCTTCGCCCAGGCTGGTGATGAACGGCCAGCGCCAGTCCACCGCCACATAGGGAATGCCGCGTGTGATGAAACGATTGCCCTGCGGTGCGCCCGGCAGGCCGAGAGGATTGGCCGGATCGGTGTGATAGAGGTCGCCGCGCACATCGGCCTCAAACGAAATCATCTGCCCGCTCTTGGTGATAAAGGGCAGGCGGTAACGCATTTCGGCCGTGGCACGCTGATCGTTGGTGCCAAGGGCCGCGGTCGCGTCCTCGCGCGAAAGGACGGCGGTGGTGAAATCAAACCGGAACTGGCCGCCCAGAATATCGTGTGAGGGAATGTAATTGTATTCGACCAACGGCATTACGAAGGGAATAGTGCGGCTGTTGTCGGCGGCGCGCAGGCCCTGAAAGAAGTAGCCGGTCATCAGAAAACGGCTGCGCCCGCGAATGCCTTCGATGAACAGATCGTTCACCAGCCTGTCATTGTAGGAGATGTCGTAGCGTTTCAGGTAGGTGTCGTTGCTGGTCAGTTGTGCGTCGAAGCCGGTACGCCAGATGGAGTTCAGTTGCAGACGGCCTGACCCGAACACATGGCCATAAACCTGACCCACCTCGCCGATGGGGCCGCCATTGGGATTGTGCGCGACACTTGCCTGCAGCCAGAAGCCGCCATCGTCGAAACGCTTGCGATATTCGCCGGCCATCACCTGGCCGTTCTGGGTGGTGAACCAGGGTTCGAGTGTTGCGTCTTCGGAATCCGAGAGAGAGAGGTAGACCGGCAGCTTGATGAAGGGGCCCAGCGTGGTGGAGGTACCGATGACGGGGGAGAGAAGCCCGCTGCTATGTTTCACTGTCGGGTCGGGCTGGCTGTAATAAGGAGTGTAGAACACCGGTACGCCGAACAGTTCCAGCGTGGCATCGCGGAAGCTGATTTTGTGGCGCACCTGATCATAGACCACGCGATAGGATTTCACTTGCCATACGGGCGTGCGCTTGCCGGGCTCGTTGCAGATTTTACAGGGCGTGTAGGCGGCGCGGAATGCTTCGGTATAGCGGCCCTCGCTGCGCCGGGCACTGGCGGCAACCATGCGGCCATTCTTGCCGATCAGCGCAGAAAAACCTTCCAGCGCGCCGTCGCGCATATTGTCACTCAGCGAGACATGGTTGGCAAAAGCGACATCGCCATTGGGCGCCATCAGGCTGACATTGCCTTCGGCAGTGACCGTGTCCTTTTTCTGGTCGTAGGAAACACGGTCGGCCAACAGGATGCGCCCGCCATAGTCGATTTCGACGTGGCCTTCCGCTGCGACCACACCGCTGCCGGCGTTGTAGATGATCTCATTGGCCTGCAGCAGCACATTGTCCTGCGGCTTCGCCTGCGCCTGCGGTTTGTCCTGGGCAGCCGCATAGCCCGCCAGGCACGATGTCAGTGCCAGCGTACAGGCCCCCAGCCGCAATGCCGCGCGCCCCCCCCTTATCATCCGTCCTCCTGATGGAAGACGAGTGTCATGCCGATCAGAATTGCAGCTGCTGCCGGTGCGGTCGCCGCCAGTGGCATGGGTAGAGCCCCCGACTGACCCAGCGCCTGGGTCAGGTCGCTGAAGAAATAGACGCCAAACCCCGCCAGTGCGCTATAGAGAATCACTTTCGATATGCCGCCGACGCGCGCGGGCCGCAGGGAAAAGCTCGCACTCATGAACACCATCGCCGCGAACAGGGCCGGCAGCGCCAGCAACGTATAGAGATATAGCTGATAACGCACAGCAGAAAACCCGGCAGCGCGGGCCGCCTGGATGAAGCCTGGCAGATCCCAGAAAGAGAGCGTGTCGGGCGAGGCGAAGCTTTCCTGAATGCGTTCCGGCGTCAAGGTGGTGGGCAGGCTATAATTGGCATGGTGCTGTGGCCGGCCGTCAGGGCCGCTGACCCAGGCGTTCTTCAAGTGCCACGCGCCGTTCTTCAGGTTGGCGCTCAGGGCATCAATGCGACCCTCAAAGCTGTCATCGGCGCCATAGAGGAACACGATCACGTCATCCAGCCGTACGCCCTGGTCGGATACGCGCAAAGCATGGATCACCGATTGGTGCTGCCGGTCGCCTTGCCGCAACCACAGGCCGTTGACCGAGACGGCGAGTTGCGAAGCCTCGCCGCGGATGTACTGGGCTTCCATCGAGGTGAAGCGTGACAGCAGCATGGCCGAAAACGGCGTGAAGGCGACTACCGTGAAGACGCCCAACAGCACGGCTACGCCAAGCGGCGGTGCCAGGAAATCCCAGGCCGAAACGCCGGCTGCGCGTGCTGCCACCAGTTCCTGATTGCGCGAAAGCCGCATGAAGGCGAATACCCCGCCCAGCAGCACGGCGAACGGCAGCAATTTGCGCCCCAGATCGGGCAATTGCAGAAAGCCCATGCCGATCAGCACGCCGGTGGCGATGTTCTTGCCTTGTGCATGGGTCAGAAGATCGACCAGCGCAATGGAATAGGCGAGCACCAGAAACGTCGCGAAGACAAGCAGAATACCCATCAGATATTGCAGGGCGAGGTAGCGATAGAGCGTCCAGGACCAGCTCATGACGTGGCCTCGACGGTACGCTGCATACGGCGCCTCTGGAGCCAGTCTTCGGGGTCGAAACCGGTTAGGACTGCAAGTGCAAGCCCTGCGCCCAGAAGCGGAACAAGGTAAAGCAGAATATTCCAGAACGGATGATTGGCGGCAAAGCCCTGCAAGCCGTAACCGGCGATCCGCAAGCCGACGGCAAAGAGGGCTGCAGCCGCGATGCGCAAGGCGTGGCTGCCGCGCACCCGGCTGCCGCGTGTGGCCGCGGCCAGCGCGATCAGTGCAAAGGTTATACAGTAGAGCGGTGCTGCAAGCCGGTTGTGGCCTTCGGCAAGATAGATATCGCGGACGCGATCGGTCAGCTTTGCGTGCGTCTGCGGCCAGAACAACTCGCCCAGATAGCGTTCGCTGGCAGCGCGCTCTGTATAATGTTGCGGGCTGGCAAATTGATCGAGGTCGAAGACATAACGCTGAAATTTCAGGGTGGAAAGCTGTGCGCCGTTTGCCTGACTTTGCTGGATGGTGCCATTGACCATGATCAGACGTGCACCGTCCGGGGTTTGTGCCAATTGGCCCGATTGCGCCAGATAGGTGATGGGCTGCTTTGCGTTGCGGTTGTCATGCACCAGAACGCCGCGAATCTCACCGCTGGAAGTCAGATCGCGGATAAACACGGTCAGGCCGGGAACCGGCGTATTGAATTCGCCGGGATTCAGAACCGCGGTGCCGATATCGGCCCGGATATCGAGCAGCTTGTCTTTCATCATCCGCTGGCCCAGCGGCATCAGGTAGAGCGAACACAGATAGGTGATCGCCATCACGATCAGCCCGGCGGCGAACACCGGCACGGCAAGCTGGCGTGGGCTGTAGCCGCTGGCCCACATGACGGTCATTTCACTGTCGGACTGGAGCCGGGAAAGCGCATAAAGTGCGCCCGCGAAGAATGCGATCGGCAGCAGGATCATCAGGAGGCTGGGCAGCAGCAGGGCTGTCAGATAGAGAAATGTCGCTGCCGACTGGCCGCGATTGATCACCAGGTCGAGCAGCCGCAACGACTGTGTCAACCAGATCACACAAGTCATCAGAACGGCGAACAACGCCACCGGCGCCGCAAGCTGTTTGAGGACATATTTGGACAGACGCGGCATTTCCCGTCCGGTTTGGCGGTGGGGCCTTGCGCCCTTTCGCCCCTTTTGCGATTCGCCCTAAACTAGCATTCCCCGATGGCCGCCGGGCAATTCGGAACCCCGCCCGTCAAGGCCTGCATGTCTCACGCCTTCATCCTCATTGGAGAGCACAGATGCAATTGAATTTTGCCGCGACATCCCAAATCGGCTCCGGCCTGGCCGGTTCAGGCGCCCTGGTCGTGGGTGTGGGCGAAGGTGGCGCGATGACGCAATCGGCCGCAAGGGCGGACAAGGCCTCTGGCGGCGCGCTTTCCCGCGCCATGGGGCAGGGCCGGTTTACGGGCAAATCGGGTACCACGCTGGAAATCCTCGCGCCTGCGGGCCTCACCTGGTCCCGCGTCGTGCTGGCGGGCCTGGGGGCGGCCGCGGATTTTACCGCCGGCCGGGTGGAACAACTGGCGGCTACCGTCACGGGAAAACTTCTCGATTCCGGAGAGCGTACTGCCACACTTCAGATTGAGCCACCGGGCGGTGCAACGGCCATACGCGGTGCGCGGCTGGCGGCGCATCTGGCGTTTGGAGCACGGCTGGCCAGTTACCGCTTCGATTCCTATCGTCGCAAAAGCGCGCAGGAGCATAAGCCCAGCCTGGAAAAGGTAACGGTTGCGACCGGGGATCGCGTAGCGGCCGAACGGGCCTGGCAGCCGCTGAAGGCTGTTGCCGACGGCGTGTTCCTTGCCCGTGATCTGGTGAACGAGCCCCCCAATGTGCTGTCGCCCACAGAGTTCGCCCGGCGCGCCAAGGCACTTTCCCGCCATGGCCTGAAGGTGGAGGTGCTGGACGAGGCGGCGATGAAGAAGCTCGGCATGAATGCGCTTCTGGGCGTGGGGCAGGGCAGTGCGCGCGAAAGTCATGTCGTGGTCCTGCAATGGAACGGCGCCAAATCGGGCGCGAAGGCCAAGGGGCGTGCCCCTGTTGCGCTGGTCGGCAAGGGCGTCTGTTTCGATTCCGGCGGGCTGTCGCTGAAGACGGGCGCCGGCATGATGGGCATGAAAGGCGATATGGGCGGAGCTGCCGCGGTCACCGGCACCATGCTGGCATTGGCGGCGCGCAAGGCCCGCGTCAACGCGGTAGGTGTCATCGGCCTTGTGGAGAACATGCCCGGCAGCAATGCCCAGCGCCCCGACGATGTGGTGGAATCCATGTCCGGTCAGACGATCGAAGTGTTGAATACCGATGCCGAAGGCCGCCTCGTTCTGGCCGATGTGCTGTGGTACACGCAGACGCGCTTTGCGCCGCGCTGCGTGATCGATCTGGCGACATTGACCGGTTCGATCATGGCTTCGCTGGGGCGCGAATATGCCGGCCTGTTTGCCAATGACGAGACATTGGCCGCAAGGCTGATCGCCGCCGGTGAAGAGGCGGGGGAGCCGGTCTGGCGGTTTCCGATGGGGGCCGGTTACGACAAGCTGATCAAATCCAAAATTGCCGACATGAAGAATATCGGCGGGCCGCTGGCCGGTGCCATCGTTGCCGCTCAATTCCTGAAGCGTTTCATCGCGGATGATACTGTCTGGGCGCATCTCGATATTGCGGGCGTTGCCTGGCAGGACAGCGATTCCCGCCCACTCACACCCGGTTGGGCAACGGGTTGGGGGATACGGGTCCTCAACCGGCTGATCGCCGCGCATTACGAAAAATAACGTGGCAGAGGTTCTGTTCTACCACCTGGAACGGCGCACGCTGGATGACGTGCTGCCCGGCCTCGTCGACAAATCGTTAAAGCGCAATTGGCGTGTGCTGATCCGCACCGAATCCGCCGATCGCGCAGCCGCTATCGATTCACTGCTGTGGACCTATTCCGAACAGAGCTTTCTGCCGCATGCGCAATTGGGCGATGGCGAAAGCGCCCGCCAGCCGGTGTTGATCAGCGTGGAAGAAGAAAACATCAACCATGCACAAATTCTGTTCCTGGTTGGTGGCGCCACGCTTTCGAGTTGGGAGACCGGGCCCGGTCTTGAACGTATTGTGCTGCTGTTCGATGGCCGCGATGGCGATGCCGTGGCAACTGCGCGGGCAGGTTGGCGCACGGCGAAAGAAGCAGGCCACGACGTGACATATTGGAAAGAAACGCCGGGCGGCAAATGGGAAAAGCAGGGCTGACCTTGTTCCGGAGCACCTCGATTGTTAGATGGTGCTGCAGATTATGCCGTGAGGTTTGGTGAACGAATATTTCTACCTGCTGGCGCCCATTGTGCTTCAGATCGTCTTTGTCGTTCATGCGATCAAGACCGGGCGCTCCTTCATCTGGGTTTTTGCCATCGTCTTTCTGCCTCTTCTGGGTTCGCTTGCCTATTTCGCGGTGGAAATTGTGCCGGATTTGTTTCGCAGTCAGGGGGCACAGCGTTTCCGCACGCAGGCCGCGGCCATGGCAGATCCCAATCGCAGCTTCCGCGAAGCAAAGCGTGCCGTGGAGATGACGGGATCGATCGACGCCAAGCGCGCGCTTGCGGAAGAATATCTCCGTCGCGGGCGGTATGACGATGCCATCGCGCTTTATCGCGAAGCCCTAAGCGGTCAGTTTCATGACGATCCTGCGTTGCTGATGGGGCTGGCGCGGGCGCAATTCCTTCATGGCGATGGTGCCGCTGCGCAGGCCGCGCTCGATACGTTGCAAGCCGCCGACCCCAGTTTTATCTCGCACGATGCGCACCTCATCTATGCCCGCGCGCTGGAGCTTCAAGGCAAAGATGAAGAGGCGCTGGGCGAGTATGCCCGTCTCATACCCTATTATCCGGGGGAAGAGGCGCGCGCCCGCTATGGCCTGCTGCTGCAAAAGACCGGTCATGCGGCGGACGCGCAAGCGCAGTTCGGTGAGATTCTCAAATCGCTTGACGGTGCACCGTCGCATCCTCCGCAGCCAGTGCGGATTCGTAATCTTCAGAGAATTTGATCCAGCGGTCTTCCGCCGCTTTCAGCTTGCGTGCCGCTTCGGCCCTTTTTTTTGCCACAGCATTGCCCTTGGCGGGATTCTGCGCGAACAGCAGCGGATCCGAAAGCGTCGTATCATATTTGCGAATCTCCGCGTTCAGGGCCTCCACCTGCCGTTCCTCGCTATCGGATTTTTCCTTCATCGCTTTTAACTGGCGGCGGCGTTCGGCGGCGTCACGCCGTGCCTCGGCTTTGGAGAGTTTGCTTTCCTCGCTATCGCCGGTCTCCCTCGGGGCGTCATTGGAAAGCAGGAATTTTCGGTAGTCTTCGAGGTCGCCGTCGAACGGCGCCACGGTGCCATTCGCGACCAGATAAAGCCGGTCCGCTGTCGATTCGATCAGGCGGCGATCGTGGCTGACGAGAACCACGGCGCCCTCATAATCGTTGAGAGCGGAAAGAAGCTCTCCGCGCGCATCAATATCGAGGTGGTTGGTCGGCTCGTCCAAAATCAGAAGATTGGGCTTGTCGAGCGTCGCCAGTGCCAGCATCAGCCGCGCCCGCTCGCCACCGGAGAGTTTCGCGACATTCGTCCGCTGTTTATCGGCAGAGAAGCCGAAGCCACCCAGTTGGGTACGCAATTGCTGTTCGCTCAGCTTCGGCCGCAAGCGGGCCAGTGTGGTGATCGGCGTGACCGTACCGTCCAGTTCTTCAAGCTGATGCTGGGCGAAATAGCCGGGTACCAGCTTGCGCGCCCGTACCATTTCGCCGCTCATCGGCGTCAGTTTCTGCACCAGCAATTTTGCCAGGGTCGATTTGCCGTTGCCGTTCTTGCCCAGAAGCGCGATGCGGTCGTCAGGGTCGAACCGCATGGTCACATTGGAAAGGACAGGCTTTCCCGGTTCATAGCCGACGGCGATCCGGTCCATGGTGATCAGCGGCGGGCTCGCTTCCTCGCATTGCGGGATACGGATGGGCGCGATGTGTTCGTCCAGCGGCACATCGGCGAATTTCAGTTTCGCGATCATTTTCACGCGCGCCTGTGCCTGCTTTGCCTTGTTCTTTTTGTAGCGGAAGCGGTCGACGAAGGCCTGCATATGGGCGCGCGCTGCTTCCTGCTTCTTGTTGAAGGCAAGGTCGTTGGCGCGCTTTTGGGCGCGAACTTCGGCAAAGGTGTCGTAATTGCCGGAGTAAAGCGTCAGCTTGCCGTGTTCGAGGTGCAGGATGAATTCGGCCGCCGTGTTCAGCAGATCGCGATCATGGCTGATGATCAGAACCGTACCGCGATAGCGTTTCAGGAAGTCCTCAAGCCACAGCACCCCTTCAAGGTCGAGGTAGTTGGTAGGCTCGTCCAGAAGAAGCAGATCAGGGGCGGCAAAGAGAACCGCAGCGAGCGCCACGCGCATCCGCCAGCCGCCGGAAAATTCCGAACAGGGGCGCAATTGGTCCGCCGCCGGAAAACCCAGTCCCGCCAGAATGGCGGCGGCGCGCGCGGGCGCGGAATAGGCATCGATCGCTTCCAGCCGCGCGTGGATTTCGCCCAGCCGGTGCGGGTCAGTGCTGCTTTCGCTTTCGGCCAGGAGGTCCGCCCGCTCGGTATCGGCGGCCAGGACTGTGTCCAGAAGGCTGGTCGGCCCGGCCGGGGCTTCCTGCGCCACCGCGCCGAGCCTGGCCTGGGCCGGCAGGGTGATATCGCCGCCGTCGCTACCGATTTCGCCCTGGATCAGCTTGAACAGGGTGGTCTTGCCGGCGCCGTTACGCCCCACGAGCCCGACGCGACGCCCTTCGGGCAGGCGTGCGCTGGCGCCTTTCAGGATGTCGCGCCCGGCAATGCGATAGGTCAGGTTTTCGATTACCAGCATGATGGCACCAGCATGATGGGGGGCTTTTAAGGCAGGTGCGGCGGAAAAGCGACGCCTGTCCGCCCGCTTGCGCGGCCGCAAACCGCACGGTTATAAGGCGCCCTTCCCGCACCGAACGGAGTTCACGTCATGGCTGTCGAGCGCACGCTTTCCATCATCAAACCCGACGCGACGCGCCGGAATATCACTGGCGAAATCGTGGCCCGGTTCGAAAAGGCCGGTCTGCGGGTGGTCGGCCAGCGCCGCACCCGCCTCTCCAAGGCACAGGCCGAGGCGTTTTATGCCGTCCACCGGGAACGGCCCTTCTTCAACAGCCTGGTCGAATTCATGACCTCGGGCCCGGTTGTGGTGCAGGTGCTGGAAGGTGAAAATGCCATCGCCCGGAACCGTGAAGTGATGGGGGCAACCGATCCGGCCAAGGCCGCGCCCGGCACCATCCGCAAGGATTTCGCCGAATCGATCGAGGCCAACTCGGTCCATGGCTCGGATGCGCCGGAAACCGCGGCCAACGAGATTCGCTTCTTCTTCAGCGATCTCGATATTCATCCCTGATCCGCGCTAGCCTTGCCGGAAACGGGAGGCGCATATGCAAGGCAAGACGGTTGTCATCACCGGGGCGACTTCCGGTATTGGTGAGGTGGCAGCGGTCGCACTTGCGCGGGCCGGCGCGCGTATCGTCATGGTGGCGCGCGATGCCGCCCGTGCTGACGTCACGATGGCCAGACTTGCCGGGCAGGGTCATACGGTTCATCTGGCCGACCTGTCACGCCTTTCCGAAATGAAGCGGGTTGCCGCGGAGATTGCCGCCCGTGAAACGCGGATCGATGTGCTGATCAACAATGCGGGGGCCTTGTTCAATACAAGAGAGGTGACGGAGGACGGTCTCGAAAAGACTTTCGCCACCAATCATCTTGCCTATTTCGTGATGACGGCGCTGCTGCTTCCCCGGCTGAAGGCCACACCGGGCGCACGCATTGTGTCCACCGCGTCCGATGCACACAGGGGCGCGAAGCTCGACTTCGCCGATCTGCAATCGGCGCGCCGGTATTCCGGCTTCTCCGTTTATGGGCGAAGCAAGTTGATGAACATCCTCTTTACCCGCGAGCTGGCGCGCAGGTTGGATGGTTCCGGCGTCACCGCCAATTGTCTGCACCCGGGCTTTGTCGCCACACGGTTCGGCGACCGGTCGGGCGGCATCATGTCCGTCGCAATCCGTATGGCCAAACCGTTCGCCGGGCTTTCGTCGGAAAAGGGTGCCGAAACCATTATTCATCTCGCGTCCTCGCCCGATGTGGCGAATGTTAGTGGACAGTATTTCTACAAACGCAAAATCGCCACGCCGACTGCAGAGGCACAGGACGACGAATCTGCAAAGCGGCTATGGGATGAGACGGCGAAAATCGCGGGGCTCGATATTTAAGCAGCGGCGAATACCGCGCGGCCACCTTCCAGTCTGACTTTGCCTTCTGCCACCAGCCTTAATGCTGCCGGGTAGAGTGCGTGCTCTTCCACCAGTATGCGCGCTGCCAGCGTGTCGGCCGTATCGTTCGGCAATACGGGCACAGCAGCCTGCGCGATGATCGGCCCGGAATCGAGTTCGGGCACGATGAAATGCACCGTACAGCCCGAAATCTTCACGCCCGCATCGATCGCCTGTTGCTGCACGTGAATGCCTTTGAAGGCTGGCAGCAATGAAGGATGGATGTTGAGTAGCTTGCCTTCCCAAGCCTTGGGAAACCAATCCGAATGGATGCGCATAAAGCCCGCTTCGCAGACCAGATCGATTTTTGCTTCGCGCAATGCTGCGTCAATGGCGCGGTCGAAGGCTTCACGGCTGTCGAAATTCCGATGCGATATGGCGCAAGTGGCAATCCCCGCCTTTTGGGCGATGGCGAGGCCGGCGGCATCTTCCCGATTGGAAAGCACTAGAGCGATCTCGGCGGGAAACTCCGGGGCCGATGCAGCCGCGATCAGCGCGGACAAATTGCTGCCCCGTCCCGAAATCAGCACGGCGGTACGCTTGCGGTTCATGATGCCCATGCGCCGCGGTAGCGCACGGTTGCTTCTTTGCCCGCGCCGCTGACAAGGCGGCCGATCTCAGTCGCGGTCTCACCCGCGGCGGCGAAAGCAGCAATGACGTCATCCGCCTTTTCTGCTTCTGCAATGACGATCAACCCAATCCCACAATTGAAGGTGCGCAGCATTTCGGGCACTGCGATTCCCGAACTGCTGGCGAGCCAGCTAAACACCGGCGATGGCACCCAGGAACCAAGGTCGATTTCGGCATCCAGCCCGTCAGGCAACACCCGTGGCAGGTTTTCCGTGATACCGCCGCCGGTGATGTGGGCGAGCCCTTTGATGCCCCCCTGGCGAATGGCCGAAAGCGCGCTTTTCACATAAAGGCGCGTGGGCGTGAGAAGCGCTTCCCCGAGGCGACGGTCTGGCGCAAAGGGCGCGCGCGCGTCGTAGGGCAGGCCGGTTTGCTCTACCACCCGGCGTACCAATGAGAAGCCATTGGAGTGTACGCCGGAAGAGGCAATACCGATTACCGCATCGCCTTCGCGCATTTCGGTTGTGCGCGGCAGAGTGGCACCGCGTTCCACGGCGCCAACCGCAAAGCCCGCCAGATCGAAATCGCCTTTGTTGTAAAGGCCGGGCATTTCCGCCGTCTCGCCGCCGATCAGGGCGCAGCCACTATCCCGGCAGGCGCGTGCAATGCCCTCCACCACAGTGGCGGCGGCCTCCACATCCAGCTTTCCCGTCGCGTAGTAGTCCAGAAAGAAGAGGGGCTCCGCACCTTGCACCACGATGTCGTTGACGCACATCGCCACCAGATCCTGTCCGATGCCGGTGTAAATCCCGGTGTCGATGGCAATCTTCAGCTTGGTTCCCACCCCGTCGGTGGAAGCGACCAGGACCGGGTCGGAAAAGCCCGCCGCTTTTAGATCGAACAGCCCGCCAAAGCCACCCAGATCGGCATCGGCCCCCGGCCGTTTGGTGGCGCGCGCAGCCGGCTTGATGCGGGTCACCAGCGCCTCGCCAGCATCGATGTCGACGCCGGCATCGCGGTAGGTCAGGCCGTTCTTCCGCGGGGTTGTCATGGAGGCTCGCGAGCGCGGGTTTTCGGCCCCCTCGTTAAAGCAGGCAGCGCCAAACGCCAAGGCCGCAAAGGCGGTCTCGGCCTTGTGCGGCCCCCAATCCGTCATAATTCATGGGATAAGTGGGCTTGATGGCCGGTGGGTAGACGGCACTTGAGATGCTTTGGCGTCGTGGCCGGCCATGTCTTTCGCGCCACGGGCGCGCGCCCTATAATCGCGTGGGCAACAAAGGTTCGTTATGCGCGCATTTCTTTTCGCTCTATTTGCTTGTGTTCTGTCCTTGCCGCTTGCGGCCCATGCGGCCGATAGCGTGTTCACCGTCAAGGATGTTCCGGTCGATGCCAGTGCCGCAGCCGCGGTGGAGGCGCAGACCATTGCGATCAACAACGGGCAATCCAAGGCATGGGACATGCTTTACCGGCGCTTGACCCGGCAGGAGGATTGGACACGCCAGCCACAACTTGATCATCGTGGGCTGCAGCACCTGATCCGCACCTATTCGGTGAGCGATGAGCGGCGGTCGACGACGCGCTACGTTGCCAAGGTGACCTATGTGTTCAGCCAGGCCGCCGTTGCCCGCCTGCTGCGCGGCAATGGCATTCCCTATGTGGACAACAAGGCCCGCCGCGTTCTGGTGGTGCCGATGGCGCCGAAATATCAGCCCAACGCGGTGTGGACGCAGGTCTGGCGCGATCCCCGTTTCGCCAATGGCATCGTACCGCTTGTCGCACCGACGTCTGATCCTGCGGACGAGGCTGCGCTTTCCACGGTTACGATGGAGAATGCGTCGCTTGCGGAGCTTGCGCCGGTGATGGCGCGGTCGCGCGCTTCCGACGCCGTGCTGGTACAGCTTGCATCCGGTGCGCCCGGGCAGGCGCAGGTGTTCCTCCGCCGTTTGGGGCCAGGCGATCCGTTGCCTAGCCCGGTCACGGTGCCGATACCGGCCGGTTCGCATAGTGCCGCCCTTGCCGCGGTGGCCGATGCAACGGCCGCAGCCATCGCCAATGGCTGGAAAGATTTGGCGGCTGTGGACTACAGCCAGCGTTCGACCATCACGGCCGATACGACGTTTTCCTCAGTTGCCGACTGGGCACGGTTTTTGAAAACCCTCACGGGGAATTCCCGCGTTGTTGGCGTCGATACGCTCGGCTTCGCCGCCAATGCCGCCCGCCTCAACATCGCTTTCGTGGGCACCGTCAATCAGTTGCGTTCGGCACTGGCCGATGCCGGGCTCGATATGCGTCAGCATGGCGATGGATGGTTGATCGCGCCCAATCCGGTGGAGTGAGATGCGGCTGGCGCGGCACATTCCCAATCTGCTTACCGTGCTTAGGCTGGCGGCCGCGCCGTTGACGGCATATCTGCTGTTGGAGAGCCGTTTTACGATTGCGTTCGCCGTGTTTGCTTTTGCAGCCCTGACCGATGCGGCTGACGGCTATCTGGCCAAGCGCTTCAATGTCCGCACCCGCTTTGGCGTTTATCTCGATCCGGCAGCCGACAAATTGCTGATGCTGATATCGTTTGTCGTGCTCACCGCGATTTCTATCGTCCCCCTTTGGCTTACGGCTCTGGTGGTCACCCGCGACGCCGCCATCATCGGCGCTGTGCTGGTGGCCAAATATTTCGGCCTGCCACTCGACATACAGCCGCAACCGCTCGGCAAGGCCTGCACCTTCGTGCAAGTCAGTTACGTCACACTGATGTTGCTATCGCTGATGCTGAATGTGGATCTGGGACTGCTGGGTTATGGCGCGGCCGTTGTCACAGCGATACTCACACTGGCTTCCGGTCTTTCGTATGGCCATGTCTGGATCCGTGCCCTGTTTCTGCGCCACAGCCGCCCGGCGTGATCCCCCATGGTCCGGCCTTCGCAATTGACCCTGCCGTGGGAGCCCGGTTCGGCGCTGGGCCGTGCAGACTTTATCGTCGGGTTGGGAAACGCTGCCGCCGTCCGCTTCGTCGATTCCTGGCCGGACTGGCCTGGGCCCGCAGCCCTGTTCGGCCCTTCAGGCTGTGGCAAGAGCCATCTGGTCCAGGCCTGGGCGGCTGCGGCCGGGGCAGCTGTGTTTGCGGCCAGCACCCTCGATCAGGACGGGATTGCGGCACTTGATCCGGCCCGCCCCGTGGCGGTGGAAGACGTGGAGCGGGCGCCCCCGGGCGAAGGGCGCGACCGCGCGCTTTTTGCGTTGTTTGAACGGGGTACGCCGTTCCTGCTGACGGGCAGGGCGCCGCCACCGGAATGGCCCTTTGCGCTGCCCGACCTCGGTTCCCGGTTTGCCGCGTTGATTGGCCTTCCGCTCTGGGCGCCCGATGACGCCCTGTTAGCGGCGCTTGCCCGCAAGCTCTTCACCGACCGTCAACTGGCGGTGCCTGATGCTGTGGTCATGCGGATGGTCACCTCGCTCGAACGGGCACCGGGCGCCATAAGGGAGTTTGTTGCCATGGCGGACGCCAGGGCGCTGGCTGAAAAGCGCCCGGTTAATACCGGTCTGATCCGGCAGTTGCTTGAGGAAGCGGGCGCATCGTCATGAGGCTTTTGCGCTTCGCGGTCATAACGGGGGATAATGACAGCGCGGGCTTTTTTGTTCCGCTTTGGTGAGATGGATATGGCCGAGCCGAAAATCGAATTTGCAGAAGCCAAGGCGGTGCTGAAGGCGCCCGCGCTTGCGATTGCGGCGGAACAGGACGGCCAACCCGATCTGGCTGCGATCGCGGCCCGCCCCGGCCGGTTCATGAATCGGGAGTTATCGTGGCTTGCCTTCAACGAACGGGTGCTGGCCGAGGCACGAAACCCGCGCCACCCCTTGCTGGAGCGGCTGCGTTTTCTTTCCATCTCTGCGTCCAACCTCGATGAATTCTATATGGTCCGCGTTGCCGGACTGAAGGGCATGGTGCATGCGGGTGTTACCACGCCCAGCGCAGATGGCATGACGCCGGCCCAGCAGGTTGAGGCGATTGAGGTGCGTGCCGGCCAGTTGATTGCGGACCAGCAGAATATCTGGCGGGCCCTGCGCACCGAAATGCGTGCGGCGGGCATTGTGGTGGTTGAGCCTGATGAACTAGACAGCGTTGACCGGTCTGCGCTGGAAGACCATTTTCGCGACCGGATTTTTCCGGTTCTGACACCCTTGGCGATCGATCCGGCGCACCCCTTCCCCTTCATTCCCAATCTCGGCTTTGCGATGGCCTTGACGCTGACGCGCCCGCGAGATGGCAAGGGCGTGACGGCGCTGCTGCCGATCCCGTCGCAATTGCAGCGTTTCGTGCGGTTGCCGGATCGCGATCTAGGCGCACGCTTCCTGCCGCTGGAAGCGGTGATCGGGCTCTTCCTCGATCAGCTTTTCCCCAATCACCGGATTGAAGGCGTGGGCCTTTTCCGGATTGTGCGCGATAGCGACATCGAAATCGAGGAGGAGGCGGAGGATCTCGTCCTCCTGTTCGAATCGCTTCTGAAGCGGCGGCGGCGCGGCTCGGTTATTCATATGAAATGCAGCACGTCGATGCCGGATGGCTTGCGCGACTTCATTGCCGATCAACTCGATCTTTCGGGTGCTGAACTACAGTTTCAGGATATGCTGGGCCTTTCCGATCTGACCCAGCTTATTCTGGATGAGCGGCGCGATCTGCAATTCGCGCCCTACAACGCCCGCTTCCCGGAACGCATCCGCGATCATGGCGGCGATTGCTTTGCCGCTATCCGTGCCAAGGACATCATCGTTCATCATCCTTACGAAAGCTTCGATGTGGTGGTGCAGTTCCTGCGTCAGGCCGCCGCCGACCCCGGTGTGGTTGCGATCAAGCAGACGCTCTATCGCACATCGCAAGATTCGCCCATCGTCAAGGCGTTGATCGGCGCGGCGGAAGCTGGCAAGTCGGTTACGGCTCTCGTGGAACTGAAGGCCCGTTTCGACGAGGCCGCCAACATCAAATGGGCGCGCGATCTGGAGCGGGCGGGCGTTCAGGTGGTGTATGGCTTCATCGAACTGAAGACGCATGCCAAGGTCAGCATGGTGGTGCGCCGTGAGGGCCGCACGCTGCGGACTTATGTGCATTTCGGCACGGGCAATTACCATCCCATCACGGCCAAGATTTACAGCGATCTCTCACTGTTCAGTGCCGATCCGGCCTTAGGGCGCGACGCGGCAAAGCTGTTCAATTTCATCACCGGCTATGCCGAACCCACGGGACTTGAGAAGATCGCGATCTCCCCGCTCAATCTGCGCAGGCATCTGGTCCACCGCATTGCGGAGGAGATTGTGCATGCCCGTGCCGGCCGCCCGGCCGCGATCTGGGCCAAGCTGAATTCGCTGGTCGATTCCGAGATCATCGACTGGCTGTACAAGGCTTCCTGCGAAGGGGTGCGGATCGAGTTGGTTGTGCGCGGTATCTGCTGTCTGCGTCCCGGTGTGCCCGGCCTTTCCGAGAACATCCGGGTCAGGAGTATCGTCGGCCGCTTCCTGGAACATGGGCGGATCGTCTGTTTCGGTGCGGGGCACGGCCTGCCGTCGCCCAAATCGCGGATTTATATTTCTTCCGCGGACTGGATGCCGCGCAATCTGGACCGGCGCGTGGAGGCTCTGGTTCCCATTGAGAATCCGACCGTGCATCAGCAGGTTCAGGATCAGATCATGGTTGCGCTTCTGAAGGATCAGGCGCAAAGCTGGCACATGCATGCAGATGGCAGTTACGTGCGCGATCCGGCCAGCGATAGCCCAGACGGGTTTTCCGCCCATACCTATTTCATGACCAATCCATCGCTTTCCGGGCGTGGCCGCGCCCTCAAGATCGACCAGCCGCGTTCGGTTACGATCGCGACCCGGCGCGACTGATCCGTGGCAGCCGGTTCCACCGTATCCCAGGCTTCTTCGAAGGCATTGCCGCGCGGCAAGGTTTCGCGTCCCGATCAGGTGGCGATTGTCGATATCGGCTCGAACTCGGTGCGGCTTGTCATCTACGAATCGTTCTCGCGCGCGCCCGCGACCGTCCACAATGAAAAGGTCATCTGTGCCATCGGCCGCAATATGGTGACCACCGGCCGCCTGCATGAAGAGGGCATGGCCCTGGCGCTGGAGGCGCTTGCCCGCTTCCGGCTGATGGCCGATGCCCTTTCGGTTTCCCATCGCGAGGCTGTTGCCACGGCGGCGGCGCGCGATGCGCAGAATGGACCGGAGTTCATCCGCCAGGCCGAAAGCATCTGGGGAACGCCGATCCGTGTGCTCTCCGGCCATGAGGAAGCGCGTCTTGCCGCGGAAGGCGTGCTGTCGGGTACGCCCGATGCCGATGGTCTGGTGGCCGATCTGGGTGGCGGCAGTCTTGACATGGTGACGGTGCGCGGCGGGGAGACGGGGGCCGCGCAGACTTTGCCCTTTGGGCCTTTGCGTTTGATGGATTTGTCGAAGAACGATCCCGCCAAGGCGCGCAAGCTGGTGGATAATGGGCTCGGCAATATCGTGGAGCTTGGCGACCTTTCCAATCGCTCGCTCTATGCGGTGGGTGGTATCTGGCGCAGTTTCGCCCGCCTTGAAATGGAAGAAAGCGGCTATCCGCTGCATGTGCTGCACCATTATGTCATTCCGCGTGCCCGCGCACTCCGCCTGTGCAAGGTGGTGTCGCAGCTTTCGCGCAAATCACTGGAGCGGATGAAGATCATTTCGCGCCGCCGCGCCGAGGCGTTGCCCTATGGCGCCGTGGTGCTGGAGCGGTTGCTGCTCAGGAGCAATCTGAAAGATGTGGTGGTTTCCGCCTATGGTTTGCGTGAAGGGCTGCTGCATGCGGGCCTGCCTGCGGAAGAACGGCGCAAGGACCCGCTGATCGAATTTGCCGCCGCGATGAACGGGCGGCAGGCCCGCGCGCCGTCCCATGCCGATGAGATGATGCAATGGGCCGATCCATTGTTTGCGGACGATACCGATGGTCTCAGGCGGGTGCGGCAGGCCGCGTTCCTCTTTTCCGATATCGGCTGGCGCCGCCACCCCGATGAGCGAGCCTATGGCGCCTTCAACCAGGTGCTGACCGCCCCGTTCGGCGGCGCCGATCACCGCGACCGCGCCCTGATCGCCACGGCAGTCTATTACCGCTATTCGGGCGATGAGGACTTCCCGCGGGAGTTGAAGCGGGCAGGCCTTCTGGCGCCGGCGGACGAAAAGCATGCGCACCGCCTGGGCCTGGCGGCCCGGCTGGCCTTTGCCCTTTCGGCCTCCGCACCTGGGGAACTGCCACGGTACCGGCTGAAATTGACCCCATCCAAGGTCATTGTGGAGGTGCCTGGCAGCCGCCGCACCATCGCCGCGGAAGGGGTGCAGAAGCGGCTGGGGGCGCTGGCCGAAAGTTTCGGCCGCCGGGGTGAAATCCTGATAGGGTAAAGCGGCTTGGCCGGGCACATGCCGCCATTCTTGCTTTCGCAGGGCCGAAAGCGCTTTAAGTGGTGGCGCGGGCCGCAACATTTGCCTAAACCGCCCTTTGCGGGCGGGAATGGCGAAGGAGAGTACCAATGGGTGCGTTGAGCATCTGGCACATTCTGATACTGGCTGGTGTTGCCGTTCTGCTGTTCGGTGGCCGCGGCAAAATTTCCGACCTGATGGGCGACGTGGCCAAGGGCATCAAAAGCTTCCGTCAGGGATTGGCCGATGAGGACGATCCGCGCCCGTTGCCGGACCGGCGCGATGAAAAGGATACGTCCGGGCATTGACGCATAAGATGCGCGCCCGCCACCCCCAAACCGGCGATTGCCTGCCGTGTTCGATCTGAGCTGGAGTGAAATTCTTGTCGTCCTGATCGTGGCCCTGGTGGTGGTGGGCCCGAAGGATTTGCCGCGCCTGATGCACACGATGGGCCGCTGGATGGGCAAGGCCCGCAACATGGCGAATGAGTTCCGCAAAAGTTTCGACGAAATGGCGCGGCAGGCGGAACTGGACGAACTGCGCAAGGAGATCGCGGCCCTGCGGGCCGAACGCCCGCTCTCCGATCTCGACCGGCCGGTGGAACATGGCATCGCACCGGCGAACAGCCCCGATCCGAAACTGGACGATCCCGAAGTGATGGCGGAAGGCACCGGCGAGATGGATGCCAACCAGATGGATGTCCATGAACCCGATGCCGGTGCGGCGGAGAACGCGCCGCCGCCGGATGACGATCCTGTGGACAGCAACCCGGCGCCGGTGGTGCGGCCATGATTGCGCCCACCCCGGATGACGAAGTGGCGATGGATGCAACGCGCGCGCCGTTGATGGATCATCTGATCGAACTGCGCAAACGGCTGATCTGGTCGATCATCACGTTTATCGTCTGCTTCCTGATCAGCTTTGTTTTCGCCAAGCCGATCTATGGTTTCCTGACCCAGCCGTTGGCGGCGGCGCTGCAGGGGCAGCCGAACGATCATCTGATCTATACCGCGCTGTACGAGACCTTTTTCACCTATGTGAAGGTCGGCATGTTTGCGGGCCTTTGCCTCGCATTCCCGATCATTGCCGCGCAGATCTGGCTGTTCGTGGCGCCCGGCCTCTACAAACAGGAGCGCCGCGCCTTCCTGCCGTTTCTGATTGCCTCGCCCATTCTGTTCATTGTGGGGGCGTCGTTCGTTTTCTTCATCATGCTGCCGTTCGCGATTCACTTTTTCGTCGGTTACGAAACGCCGGGCGGTGCGGGCACGCTTGGCATTCAGCTTCAGGCCAAGGTCAGCGAATATCTCGATTTCGTGATGACCTTGATCGTAGCCTTCGGGTTGACGTTTCAAATGCCGGTGCTGATCACATTGCTGGGGCGCGTCGGCCTCGTGACCAGTGCCCAGCTTCGCAGCGTGCAGCGTTATGCGATCGTCGGCATTTTCGCACTGGCCGCGCTTTTCACCCCGCCCGATGTGATTTCGATGCTGAGCCTCGCGGTGCCGCTGGTCGCGCTGTACGAAATTTCCATCTGGTGCGTGAAGCTGATCGAGCGTAACCGGGCCAGGGCGGCAGCGGCGGCATCCTCCGCTTCCACATAAATCCCGATACAGAACGGGCTCTCGCGCGGGGGCCCCATGGTGGCGGATCCCGCGGCGAAAGCCCGGTGCTGCCGGTGTGCGTCTGGCCGGCAGGGTCCGGGATAACCCGGCCCTGCACGCCATTGGCCACCGTCCCCGGGCTTTGCCGGCTCGTCCCCGTGCCCTCTGTCCCTCGATAGAACAGGCAGGCAGAGAAGGG
>JAFKEW010000067.1 GCA_017308375.1 Alphaproteobacteria bacterium | reverse complement strand
CGCCGCGCCAGTCTGCGATGGCGGCGCGCAATTCGGAAACGGTGTGAATAATTTTCGGTGTGGTCATGGGCGGCAGATTAGCGGCGCCCGTTCCCTTGCGCTAGAATTGCCGCGTCACACCCATTGCCGCATTCCCATGACCGCAGACGTTTTGCGTAATGCCATCTCCGCCGCCTATCTGGCGGATGAGGACCGGGTTCTTGCCGAACGTCTGGAACAGGCCTGGCTCTCTCCGGCTGAGCATGAGGGGGCGGACGCCCTTGCCCGCGAACTCGTCAGCCGTATCCGCGCGCGTCAGGCGAAGGCGGGCGGCATCGATGCCTTCCTCCACGAATACGCGCTCTCGACGGAGGAGGGCGTGGTCCTGATGTGCCTCGCCGAATCCCTGTTGCGCGTGCCCGACGCCGAAACGGCGGACCGCCTGATCCGCGACAAGATCGGCGGCAAGAAATGGGCCGGTCATCAGGGCCGGTCACCCTCCCTGTTCGTCAATGCCTCGACCTTCGCGCTGATGCTGACCGGCCATATCGTCAAACTCGATCAGGCCAGCCAGTGGGATTTCGATGGCATCTTCAACAAGCTTCTGACCCGCACCGGCGAACCCATCATCCGTCAGGCCGTCAGCTACGCGATGCGCATTCTGGGCCGTCAGTTCGTGCTCGGCCGCACCATCGACGAAGCCTTGCGCAACGGGCGCGACATGGCGGCGGCCGGTTACCGCTATTCGTTCGACATGCTGGGGGAGGCGGCCTACACCCGCGCCGACGCGGAGCGTTATCTGGCCGCCTATCGCGGCGCGCTCACGGTCATCGCGGAAGCGGCACCTCCGTCTGGCAAGGCGGATATTTTCTCCCGCCCCGGCATCTCGGTCAAACTCTCCGCGCTGCATCCCCGCTACGATTATCTGAAGCGCAATCGCGTGCTGGCGGAATTGCTGCCGTCGCTCATAGCGCTGGCGGCGGAAGCGCGCGGCCTCAATCTCGCGCTGACCATCGATGCGGAGGAGGCGGAGCGTCTCGACCTCATGCTCGACCTGTTCGCGGCGTTGAGTGCGGATGATACCTTGCGTGGCTGGAACGGGCTTGGCCTCGCGGTGCAGGCCTATCAGAAACGCGCTTTGCCGGTGATCGCGTGGGTGGCTAATCTCGCCCGCCGCCATGGCCGCCGCATTCCCGTGCGCCTTGTCAAAGGCGCCTATTGGGATACGGAGATCAAGCGCGGTCAGGAAGCGGGGCTCAGCGATTATCCCGTCTTCACGCTCAAGCCTGGCACGGATGTGTCTTATATCGCGTGTGCGCGCGCCTTGTTCGCGGCGGGCGATGCACTCTATCCGCAATTCGCCACCCACAATGCGCACACGCTTTCGGTGGTGGAGGTGCTGGCCCATGGCCGCACTGACTTCGAGTTTCAACGCCTGCATGGCATGGGCGATGCGCTTTATGAGCTTTATCACGAGGTGAAGCGTCCCATCGCCAATGGTCCGGGTACGCGCATTTATGCGCCGGTCGGCAGCCACGAAGATCTGCTGGCCTATCTGGTGCGGCGCCTGCTCGAAAACGGCGCCAATACCTCTTTCGTCAATCGCCTTGCGGATGAGAAAGCGCCGATTGACACCATCGTGGCCGATCCCACCCGCGTTCTGAAAGCGGCTGGTGCGCGCCGCAATGCGCAAATTCCCCTGCCGCGCGGTCTGCTGCCGGACCGCAAAAACTCGCAAGGTTTCTATTTTTCCGATCCCGCGATCACCACGCCGCTGCTGAAAAAAATCGAAGCGGCATTGGCGTCGCTCCATCGCGCAGCGCCGTTGATTGACGGCAAGCCGCGCAACGGTACGGCGGAAGACATTCGCGATCCGTCCGACCGCCGCCGCATTGTTGGCAGCGTGGTTCCGGCCACGGCACAGGATGCGCAGGACGCGCTTAAATCCGCACATGCCGCGCAAGCGGGATGGGATGCGCTTGGCGGGCCTGCGCGCGCCGCCATCCTCGAACGTGCCGCCGATCTTTACGAAGCCAACCGCGAAAATCTGATGGCGCTCGCGGTGCGCGAGGCAGGAAAGACGCTTCCCAATGCGCTGGGCGAGGTGCGGGAGGCGGCGGATTTCCTGCGTTATTATGCCGGCCGCGCGCGTGCCGAATTTGCCGCGCCCGCCAAACTTCCCGGCCCCACGGGTGAGGACAATGCACTCTCGCTGCATGGCCGTGGTGTTTTCGCCTGCATCAGCCCGTGGAATTTTCCGCTGGCCATTTTCACCGGGCAAATCGCTGGTGCGCTCGCGGCCGGCAATGCGGTGCTCGCCAAACCGGCGGAACAGACACCGCTGCTCGCCGCACTCGGCACGCGCCTGCTGCATGAGGCCGGTGTGCCGCTATCCGTGCTGCAATTCCTGCCGGGCGATGGGCCGTCCATCGGCAACGCCCTGTTCGGCGATCCGCGTCTGGCCGGTGTCGCCTTCACGGGCTCCAGTGACGTGGCCGCACTCATCAATCGCGCCCTGGCGGCGCGCGACGGCCCGCTCGCCACCTTGATCGCGGAAACCGGCGGCATGAACGCGATGATCGTGGATTCGACCGCGCTGCCGGAACAGGTCACCCGCGATGTACTGACCGCCGCATTCGACAGCGCGGGTCAGCGTTGTTCCGCTTTGCGCGTGCTGTTCCTGCAGGAGGATGTGGCGGACCGCATGCTGACCATGATCCTCGGCGCGATGGACGAACTGAAAATCGGCGATCCCTTGTTGCTGGATACCGACATCGGTCCGGTGATCGATGCCGATGCGGTCGCCATGCTCGAAACCCACTCCGCCCGCATGATGCGCGAAGGCAAATTGCTCCGTCGTTTGCCGCTCACCGCTGCGCATGAACACGGCACCTTCTTCGCCCCGCGTGTGTTCGCCATCGACTCCATCGCACAGCTTCAGCGCGAGGTTTTCGGTCCCGTCCTGCATGTGGTGCGCTATGCGGCAGACCGGCTGGACAAGGTGTGCGAAGCGATCAACGCCAGCGGCTATGGCCTCACCCTCGGCCTGCACAGCCGGATTGATGAAACGGCGGATTTCGTGCGCGCCCGCGTCCGTGTCGGCAATATGTATGTCAACCGCAACCAGATCGGCGCGGTGGTGGGCGTGCAGCCGTTCGGTGGCGAAGGGCTTTCCGGCACCGGGCCGAAAGCGGGCGGTCCCCATTATCTTCACCGCTTCGCACATGAGCGCACCTTCACCGTCAACACCACGGCGGCGGGCGGCAATGCGGCGCTGCTCAGTGCGGCGGCACCCTTGGCAAGCGGCATCTGAAGGGCCAGATTCATTTCCGTAAAGGTGCCACCGGAAAGGGCATGATGGCCGCGAAGCCGGGTCTGCCGTCGCGTTCCAGTGCGTGGGAGGTTGATGCCTTCCTGCGCACCGCCGCGCGCGTGCCCGCATTGTCGCAAACAAAAGGCCGGCTTGTGTTCGCGATCGACGCGACGATGAGCCGCCAGCCAAGCTGGGATCGCGCCATGGCGATTCAGGCCGATATGTTCACCGTGGCGGGCGAAATCGGTGGCCTTGCGGTGCAACTGGTCTATTTCCGTGGCGTCGGCGAATTTCACCGCAGCGAATGGGTCACCACGCCCGCGGCCTTGCGCGGCCGCATGACGGGTGTCGCTTGCCGCGGCGGCCTCACGCAGATCAATCGCGTCTTGCAGCACACCATTGCCGAAGCAGCGCGGGAAAAGATCGGCGCGCTCGTCTATGTCGGCGATTGTTTTGAGGAGGATGCGGTCGTCGCGGCCGAACACGCCGGCCGTCTCGCATTGCTGGGCGTCCCGGCTTTCATGTTTCACGAAGGCGGCAACCCGGCGGCGCGCGTGGTGTTTCAGGACATCGCGCGGCTCAGCGGCGGTGTCTATGCCACGTTCGATTCCGGTGCCGCGCGCCGCCTGCGTGAACTGCTCAATGCCGCCGCTGTCTACGCCGCGGGCGGTCTTTCCGCGCTGGATGATTATGGCGCGCGTGTGGGCGGTGAAGCCTTGCGCATCGCACACGCCCTGGGCGGAAAACGATAGATGTTCTTCCTGCTGCTCGGCGGCCTTGCCCTCATCGCATTTATTGTTCTGGCCCGCAGCTTCGTAAAGGCCGATCCGCAAATTCTGGCGCGCAATCTGCGCCGGCTGGGCGGCGCGCTTCTCGGCCTCGGTGCTCTTGGCCTGACGCTGACGGGCCGCTTCAACATCGCAATCGTTCTGGCGCCGTTCGCGCTTGCACTGCTGACCGGCGGCCGTTTCTGGCCCGGCGGCTGGCCGTCCATGGGAAGCCGCAATTGGCCGGGTGGCTCTACCAAACAGGTCAGCCGTGTCTCAACGGAATGGCTTGAGATGGAACTGCATCACGATACCGGCGTGATGGATGGCGCGGTGCGTAAGGGGGCGTTCGCGGGGGCTTCGCTGGGCGTGCTCGACCGTGCGCAACTCACCGGCCTGCTGCAACAGCTTCGTGCCGATGCCGAGAGCACGCGCCTGCTCGAAACCTATCTCGACCGCCGCTTCGGTCCCGGCTGGCGGGCGGAAAGGGAAGCGGGGCAGGGCGGCGGGAAGCGCGGCAACGGTGCCGCGCGCAGCACCGGCATGTCCCGTGCCGAGGCGTTGCGCGTGCTTGGGTTGGCGGAAGAGGCGGATGAAAACGCCATTCGTGCCGCCTATCACAAACTGATGTTGCAGAACCACCCGGATCGCGGTGGTTCGGATTATCTCGCCGCCAAGATCAACGAGGCGAAAGACGCTCTGCTTGGTTGATCGGATTCCGTTGAATTCGCATACCCGATTTGTCATGGCCCGGGAATCCGGGCCATCCAGGTGAAGTTGTGTATGCTTTAACAGGAAAGTGCGCAGACAATCCTGCAGCAGAATATTCCAGTCAGCTCGGGGTTGCGCCAGCCCGGCCATCCATCCGCACAGAAAACGCTCAGTTCACCGCGGTCGCGAAGCACATCTTGCCGCGCTGGGTCAGCTTGGCGCAGACATTGCGCGCCTCGCGCTCGGCATAGCTGCCGAAGCGGGCGCGATACAGCGTGTGGCCATCGGCGGCCTGGAACGGCACCACAATCGGCTTTGCGTCGCCGAGAATGTCGCGTGCGGCGTGCGAATAGGCCGAAAGCCCGGATTGCGCCATCCGTGTGTTGGCATAGGCGCCGATCTGGATCACCCAGTTGCGTGGTCCGCTGACATCCTGCGCCACCGTATCGGCGCTGTCGTCGATGTCACCCTGGCCAAGCGCCTCTGCGCGCAGATCGGGTGTTGGAATGCCATCGCTGGCACCGAGCGAGGCCACACGCCGGGCTGCTGGCTGCGGCACGGGGATGTTCGTGTTCGCCGCATTCCGGCGCAGGGCAGAGGTTGCCGAGCCGATATCGAATCCGGCCACCACCGGGTTGTTGTGAAGGCCACGGGCCACATTCTGCCACGGCACGATGTTGCGGGCGACCAGGGTCGGCTGATCCTCGATCCGCGCAAAGGTCTTGTTGAGCAGCTTGATCATCTCGCCATCGCGGGAGCGCGCGGTATAGCCGCCCATCACCACGCCGATGATATGGGCACCGTCGCGCACCACCGACGACACCAGGTTGAAGCCGGAGGCATTGGTGAAGCCGGTCTTCATCCCGTCGGCCCCTTCGTAGGAGCCGATCAAGTGGTCATGCGTTCTGTAGTAGCGGCCGTGATAGGTCATGCCCGCAATGCCGAAATACGGATAATATTGCGGAAAGTCATACGCCACGTGCCGGGCCAGGATTCCCAGATCCTCCGCCGTGGTGAGTTGGCGCTTGTCGGGCAGGCCGGATGCGTTGTGATAATTGGTGTGCATCATGCCGAGTTCATGGGCCTTCGCCGTCATCATCTCGGCAAAGTGCAATTCGGTGCCGCCCAGATTCTCGGCGATGGTGACGGCCACATCATTGGCCGATACCACCACCAGCGCCTTGATCGCGGTTTCGACCGGAATGGTGTCGCCCGGCTTCAGATAGAGTTTGGTCGGGCTTTGCGCTGCAGCATGGGCCGAAACCTTCAGCGGCGTCTGCATGGTAACCTCGCCCTTCTTCAGGGCGTCGAAAAGCAGGTACAGCGTCATCAACTTGGTTAACGACGCCGGATACCGCGTTGCAGTAGCATTGCGGCTGAAAAGCACCTTTCCGGTGCGCCCGTCGATGATCAGGGCGGCATCCTTGGCGGGATCGGTCGGCTGGGAAATGGTGCGGGCGGCTTTGCCGCTTCTGTGATGTTTGCTGTGGCGCGATGCCGCATCTGCGGGCGAGGCGAGAATCAGCGCGGTCAGGGCTATGCCCACTGTCGCCAGCCAAAAAGCGCCTTTTCCCGCGGTGGCGCCTCTACCGGCGCGCGGCCAATACAACATGTACACAGCCCCTAACTGAAAACGGAAATCTCCCCAAAGGGATGATAATGAGACCAAATCATGACAGGGAAGGCAAGCCTTCTTTCGGAATCCCTTATACATTTCCGGCATTTACGAATGGTTAACAAATTCCTTTTCAAGGCGGAAATGTGACGATTGTGCAATGCAGCATAAAGCTCTTGACTTGGCCGATGGTGCACCGCATATAAGCCATGTTGCACCGCAACAGGACTGAAGGGCTTCTCGCAGCGGTGCCCTCAACCACACTTGAAAGGTTTTGAGCAAATGGCGACGAAGAAAGCAGATGCGGCCCGCGAAGGCATTTCCCATACGGTCGAGGGCCTGGAGACCGTGATGAAGAACGGAACCGAACAGTTCCGGACCGGCTTTGAAAAGGCCGTGAAGAATTACGATCAGTTCCTCGGCTACGGCAAGGACACGGTTAACGCCTATGTCAAGGCGGCCAACGCTGCCGGCAAGGGTGCGGAGACCCTCCACAACGAACTTTATGCCTATTCCCGCCAGTCGATCGAAGACACGCTCGCGGCGACCAAGGCGATCCTGGCTTCCAAGTCCGTTCATGAGGCCTTTGAGCTTCAGACCGATTTCGCCAAATCCGCTTTCGATGCCTATGTCGGCAAAGTGAGCAAGCTCAGCGAAATCATGACGGCGGCCACCAAAGAAACGCTGGAGCCGATCCAGGGCCGTTACCAGGCCTGGGTGGAAGTGGTTCAGAACAACCGCGCGGCCTGACCGTTTATCACTTGCGTACACGCTTTCGGAAAGCCCGGGTGGAAACACCCGGGCTTTTTGCTGTCGGGCGCATGGATTTGTGAGGATAAACAAAGATCGCGCGCCAAACAGAGGTTGCGCGGCCGGGTCTTCATCGCGTTAGCTATTCGGCGCTAGACTGCACCTGGATGAAGGCAGAATCTCTTTAGACCATGAAGGACGACCGGGACGATCAGGGAACCAACGGCAATGGCGGCACCGGTACCGGCGTCGTCACCCGGACGCGTACCAAGACCAAGAAACCCAGCCTCTACAAGGTTCTGCTGCTGAATGACGATTACACCCCGATGGAGTTCGTCGTTCACATCCTCGAAAAATTCTTCAACAAGGGCCGGGAGGAGGCGGTGGAGATCATGCTGCATGTCCATCGTCACGGTGTGGGCATCTGCGGCGTCTTCACCTACGAAGTCGCGGAAACAAAGGTGGCGCAGGTGATTGAATTTTCGCGCCGCCATCAACATCCTTTACAATGCACCATGGAGAAGGAGTAGCGGCCAGATGCCATCCCTGTCGCGCAGTCTTGAGCAGGCCCTCCACCGCGCCATAAAGCTGGCGACCGACCGCCATCACGAGTATGCGACGCTCGAACATCTTCTTCTGGCGCTGATCGATGATGCCGATGCCGCTCAGGTGATGAAGGCCTGCAATGCCGATAGCGAGGCGTTGCGCCAGACCCTGCTGCGCTATGTCGATCAGGAACTGATGACTCTGGTGATCGAGGATGGGGAGGACGCGAAGCCCACCACCGGTTTCCAGCGCGTGGTGCAGCGCGCGGTGCTGCACGTCCAGAATTCCGGCCGGGATGAGGTGACGGGCGCCAATGTCCTTGTCGCGCTGTTTACGGAGCGTGAAAGCCACGCCGTCTATTTCCTTCAGGAACAGAACATGTCGCGGCTGGACGCGGTGAGCTATATCAGCCACGGCATCGCCAAGCGTCCGGGCATGAGCGCGCCCAAATCCGTCCGCGGTGCGGATGAGGAGGAGGATGGCGACAAAGCCGTCAAACAGGGGACCGAGGCGCTGGAGGCCTATTGCGTCAACCTGAACGAAAAGGCGAAGCAAGGCCGCATCGATCCGCTGATCGGCCGCGATTCCGAGGTGGAACGCACGATCCAGATTCTCTGCCGCCGCCAGAAAAACAATCCGTTGTTCGTCGGCGACCCCGGCGTCGGCAAAACGGCGATCGCCGAAGGTCTCGCACGCAAGATCGTGCAGCACGAAGTGCCGGAGGTGCTGGCCAATTCCGTGATCTATGCGCTCGATATGGGCGCGCTGATCGCCGGCACCCGCTATCGCGGCGATTTCGAGGAGCGTTTGAAATCGGTCGTCAAGGAACTGGAAAGCCTGAAAGACGCTGTCCTGTTCATTGACGAGATTCACACTGTTATCGGCGCCGGCGCCACCAGTGGCGGCGCGATGGATGCGTCGAACCTGCTGAAACCTGCGCTGCAGGCCGGCACCCTGCGCTGCATGGGGTCCACCACCTACAAGGAATACCGGCAGTATTTCGAAAAGGATCGCGCACTGGTCCGCCGCTTCCAGAAGATCGATGTGGCGGAGCCGACGGTTCCCGATGCGGTGAAAATCCTCAAAGGGCTGAAGCCCTATTTCGAGGAATATCACAAGGTTCGTTACACCAGCGATGCGATCAAAACCGCCGTCGAACTGGCGGCGAAGTACATCAACGACCGCAAGCTGCCGGACAAGGCGATCGACGTGATCGACGAGGTTGGTGCCTCCCAGATGCTGCTGCCGGAATCGCGCCGTAAGAAAGTCATTGGTGTGAAAGAGGTGGAGGAGGTCGTCGCCAAGATGGCGCGCATCCCACCGAAATCCGTCTCCAAGACCGATGCGGAACAGCTTCGCAATCTGGAGGAGGATTTGCGCCGCGTCGTTTACGGACAGGATAAGGCGATCCACGCCTTGTCATCGGCGATCAAGCTCGCGCGTGCGGGCTTGCGCCAGCCGGAAAAGCCCATCGGCTGTTATCTGTTCTCCGGCCCCACCGGCGTCGGCAAGACCGAAGTGGCGAAGCAATTGGCCTCGATCATGGGCGTCGAACTGCTGCGCTTCGACATGAGCGAATATATGGAGCGGCATACGGTCAGCCGTCTGATCGGCGCACCGCCGGGCTATGTCGGCTTCGATCAGGGTGGGCTTTTGACCGATGGTGTCGATCAGCATCCCCATTGCGTGCTGCTGCTGGACGAAATCGAAAAGGCGCACCCGGATCTGTTCAACATCCTGTTGCAGGTGATGGATCACGGCAAACTGACCGATCACAACGGCAAGAAGATCGACTTCCGCAATGTGGTCCTGATCATGACCACCAATGCCGGTGCCTCGGATGCCGCGAAAGATGCCATCGGTTTCGGCCGCGGCAAGCGGGAAGGGGAGGATGAGGAGGCGATCAAGAAACTCTTCACCCCCGAATTCCGCAACCGTCTCGATGCCACGATCACCTTTGCGGCCCTCGGCCGCGACACCATCGACCGCGTGGTGGAGAAGTTCGTGCTCGAACTGGAAGCACAGCTTACCGACCGCGACGTGACCTTCGATCTGACACCGGAAGCGACGCGCTGGCTGGGTGAAAAGGGCTATGACGATTCCTTCGGTGCCCGCCCGCTGGCGCGCGTGATACAGGATCACATCAAGAAGCCACTGGCCGATGAGATTCTGTTCGGCAAGCTGAAGGGCGGCGGCACGGTGCGCGTACTGCTCGACCGCGAAAAAGATGCGCTCGCGTTCGAGTTCATCACCAATGCGGACGCAAAACCAAAACCCCCGCCGCCGCGCAGCAAAAAGCCGAAGAAAAAAGCGGAAAAGGTCTGATCGCAACGCATCCCACCCTCCCCTTGAGGGTGGAGAGAGCGGCAGCGTTTCGACCTCGAAAATGCGCTTTTCCACCCTCCCCTTGAGGGAGGGTCGAAAATGCGTAAGCATTTTCGGGGAGGGGCCCATCATTGGTCGCGACATTCGAAACAAAGCACCGTTCTGAATGGAAGCGCGGCATGGCAAAAGCCCTGCGCGCAAACGCAACGGAGGCAGAGCGAAAGCTCTGGGCGCTCCTGCGCGGCAAGAAGATGGCGCGTTTTCGCTTTCGCCGGCAGCAGCCTATCGGCCCCTATATCGTGGATTTTTTCTGTCCGGCGGCTAAGCTCGTTGTGGAACTGGACGGCGGACAACATGGTGAGGATGCACGGGTCGCTTACGATGCGGCGCGGACACGATGGCTGGAAAATCGAGGCTACCGCGTTCTGCGCTTTTCAAACGCAGAATTCTTGAAAGATAGAAACATGGCATTGGACGGTATCGCGCGGGCGATTGGGCATGATCCAGTTCCCCTCCCCGAACCGCCTTCTGCGGTTCGACCCTCCCTCAGGGGGAGGGTAGGGTGACGGATCAATATGCCTCCATCGCCGCCGCGCAGAAGGTGCTGGATGATTTCATGGTTGCCTTCAACGCGCGCGACATTGCGGCGTTCGATGCCACTTTCAACTTCCCTTCACTCCTGCTTGTCTCCAACAAGATGTCGACCGTCGACAAGGGCCATCACACGCCGGAGATGTTCACCCAAGGTGCACTGGCCGATTGGGGGCATTCCACCTGGGACCGTCGCGTTGTGGTGCGGGCCGATGCCAACAAGGTGCATTTCGATTGCACCTTCACCCGTTACCGCAAGGATCGCAGCGTGATGGGAACGCATGACGCCATCTATGTGGTCACCAACGAGGATGGCCATTGGGGCGTGAAAATCCGCTCCGGCTTCCTGCCCTGAACCGCGCCGCAAAGGAGACATTGCAATGACGGATCAATATGCCTCCATCGCCGCCGCGCAGAAGGTGCTGGACGATTTCATGGCGGCCTTCAACGCGCGCGATATCGCGGCGTTCGAGGCGACATTCAATTTTCCTTCGGTGCGGCTGGCCTCCAACACACTGACGATCATCGAAAAAGGCTTCCACAAGCCGGAGATGTTCACGAAAGGCGCGCTGTCGGAATGGCATCATTCCGGCTGGGACCGGCGCGCCATCATCCATGCCGGGGCGGAGAAGGTGCATATCGATACGCGCTTCACCCGCTATCGGGAGAACGGCAGCGTCATCGGCCATTTCGATTCCATCTATGTGGTTACGAAAGAAAACGGCCATTGGGGCATCAAGGCGCGTTCCAGTTTTGCACCCTAACCCCATCGTCATGGCCGGGCGTGACCCGGCCATCCATCGCTCCTGTGAAAAATTTGCGGAATCGCCGCGAGTGATTTCAAGCCTTTAGGGGGTGGTGCGAGTCGCTGCCTGCCGATTTCCGCGCGCGCCCTCTTGCAGCGGCGCGCTCCTCACCCCATCTTCGCCAAATCCCCGAAATTGCATCAGTCGAGCGCCGCGCGAATCTTCGCGGCGATCGGTTCCAGCGTTTTGGGGTCCACCATCTCGCGCGCATGCAGCTTCATGTCGATTCCGGCGTGCCGCGGCAGAATATGGAAATGAATGTGAAACACGCTCTGTCCGGCGGCGGCGCCGTTCAGCTGCATCAGCATGATGCCCGGCGGGGCCAGCGCCTTTTTCACCGCCTTCGCAATCCGCTGCGTCGCCTTGATCAATTCGGCGGCCCCTTCCGGTGAAAGGTCCAGCATGTCCACGGCCGGTTCTTTCGGAATGACCAGGGTGTGGCCTTCCACTTGCGGCATCACATCCATGAAGGAGAGGACATGCGCGTCCTCATACACTTTCACGGATGGAATTTCGCCGCGCAGAATCTTCGCAAACACATTGTTGGAATCATACGTCATGAAAAAGCTCCGCTTCCTGCTCAGTTCTTTTACCTCCCCCTTGCGGGGAGGTCGAATGATGCCAGCGCATCATTCGGGTGGGGGTAATCGCCATGCGCTGTCACCCCTTTCGATACGGGCCCAGTTCGCCCAACTCCACAATGTGTTCGGCCACCGCCTCGCGCTCGCGCGCCAGATAATCATCCACCGCGCGGCGTAAGCCCGGATGCGCGATCAGATGCGCGCTATAGGTGGCTTTGGGCATATAGCCGCGCAGCAATTTGTGCGCCCCTTGTGCGCCGGCTTCCACCCGCTTCAACCCGCGTGCGATCGCAAAATCGATCGCCTGATAGTAACAGGTCTCGAAATGCAGAAACGGCACATATTCGGTGCAGCCCCAGTTGCGGCCGAAAATCACGCCATCGCCGAACAGGTTCAGTGCACCGGCAATCGGTCGCCCATTCTGCCGCGCGATGATCAGCAGAACCTGTTCCGCCATGCCCTGGCTCAGGCGGCTGAAGAATTCGCGGGTCAGGTAGGGCCGCCCCCATTTCCGGCTGCCCGTATCCATATAGAAGGTGAAGAACTGATCCCAATGCGCCTCGGTGATGTCCGCACCCGTCAGCCAGTCGAATTCGACACCCGCATCCCGCACCGCCGCGCGCTCTTTGCGCAAATTCTTGCGCTTGGAAGACGAAAGCTCGCCCAGAAATTCGTCGAAGCTGCCATAGCCGCGATTGTCCCAATGGAATTGCTGGTCGGTGCGCTGCAGATAGCCGGTTTCGCCTGCCGCCTCCCATTCCTCCTCGGTCAGAAAGGTGATGTGCAACGACGATGCGTTCAGTTCCTCGACCGCCGTCGCCCCCGCCGCCAGAAGGGCGGCGCGCGTTTCGCCCACCGGCGCCTCGTGCGCGATCAGGAAACGCGGCCCTGTCACCGGCGTGAACGGCACGCAGACTTGCAGTTTGGGATAATAGGCGCCGCCCGCGCGCTCGAACGCATCGGCCCAGGCCTGGTCGAAAACATATTCGCCCTGGCTGTGACTTTTCAGGTAAAGCGGCATCAGGCCGAGGGTTTTACCGCCGCGCTCCACCGCCATGTGGCACGGGCGCCAGCCGGTACGCGCAACGGCGGAGCCGGATTCCTCTGCCGCCTCGAAAAACTCGTAACGGGTAAAGGGGTGCGGATCGGCTGCGCCGTCCGGATTGGCACAGGCATTCCAGAGTTCGCGGCCCACGCTCGTGGCCGGTCCGTAAAGCCGTGCGGTGAAGGTATCGGTGCTCACGCGATCTCGAAAACGGCTTCCACTTCGGCGGCCACGTTGCGCGGCAGCGATCCGGCACCGACGGCGGCGCGCGAATGCCGCCCGGCATCGCCGAACACCTCCACCATCAGGTCGGATGCGCCATTGGCCACTTCCGGCTGTTTGGCAAATTCGGGTGTGGCGTTCACGAACACGGTCAGCTTCACACAGCGGCGCACGCGGTCCAGATCGCCGTTACAGGCGGCTTTCAATTGCGCGATCAGGTTCAGCGCGCACAGCCTCGCCGCCGCCTGACCGTCTTCGACCGAAATATCCTTGCCCACAACGCCAACATATTGAAGCCCTTGCGTGGAGAGCGGCACTTGTCCCGAAATGAAAACCAGATTGCCGCTCACCACATAGGGCACATAGCTCGCCACTGGCGCCGGCGGCTCCGGCAGGGTGATGTTCAGTGCTTTCAGGCGGGCATCGATTTTTCCGGGCATGGCGATCTCCAGGACACGGCCCTGAGCCTAGACGTTTGCGCGCCTGCGCGCGAGGGGTTCACGGCGCCGCACGCAACAGGATATAGAGACAATATGGCCAGTCCGCTTGATCCGAACGATCCCTGTCCTGCGCGTGATGGTTTCGCGATGCCTGCGGAATGGGCGGAGCATGCGCGCACCTGGATGTGCTGGCCCAGCCGGGTGGAGGCGTGGGGCGGCCCCGAAGGTCTGTTGCGTGCAAAACAGGCGGTGGCCCGCGTCGCGCGTGCGATCTCCTCGTTCGAGCCGGTGGTGATGGCGGTGCGCCCGAAGGATGCCGCCGAACCGCAACTGGCCTGTTCGGGAAAAATCGAAACTTTCGAGGTGCCGCTGGACGATTCCTGGGCGCGCGACAGCGGGCCGACCTTTGTTCAGAACGAAGAAGGCGCGCTGGCCGCCGTGCAATGGCAATTCAATGCCTGGGGCAACAAATATGCGCCGTATGCGGATGATGCCGCTTTCGCCACCCGCCTGGCGGAGGCGTCGCAGACAAAGCTCTACCGTGCACCGCTGGTTTGCGAAGGCGGTGCCATTCATACCGATGGCGAAGGTACGCTGATCACCACCGAACAATGCCTGTTGAACACCAACCGCAATCCACATCTTTCGCGCCAGCAGGTGGAAATGCGCCTGGCCCTTTATACCGGGGCGCGCCGCGTCATCTGGCTGGGCGAAGGCTTCGCGGATGAGGAGACGGACGGCCACGTGGACAACATCGCCTGTTTCGCCGGGCCGGGCCGGGTTCTGGTCGGCGTGCCGTCGTCCCACAGCGATCCCGATTTCGAACCGGTGATGGAAGCCATCCGCCGCCTGCAGGAGGCCCGCGATAGCGAAGGCCGCGCGCTGGAAATCGTGGAGCTGGAACAGCCCCGCCGCACCCGCAGCGACTGGCGCGGCCGCCCGCTCGCCACCAGTTACGTCAATTTCTATCTGCCGAACGATGGCATCGTGATGCCGGCATTCGACGATGCCAATGACGAACGCGCCCGTCTGGTGATCGCCGATTGTTTCCCCGGCCGGGACATTCTTCAGATCGACGCGCTCGACATCGTCGAGGGCGGCGGCGGCATCCATTGCATCACGCAACAGGAGCCGGCGGGGCCATGAGGTGCGGCAGATGAGAACCGTGACGCTCGCGGCCACACAATTCGCCTGCGGCTGGGATATCGAAAAAAATCTCGCACGCGCCGAGACGCTGGTGCGTCAGGCGGCGGGGCAGGGGGCACAGATCATCCTGCTGCAGGAATTGTTCGAGACGCCTTATTTCTGTCAGGACCAGTCGGCGGATCATTACGCGCTTGCGCGCCCCTTTGCGGACAATCCGGTGATTGCGCGGTTCGCGCGCCTTGCGGGCGAATTGGGTGTCGTCCTGCCCGTCAGCTTTTTTGAACGCGCCGGCCACAGCCATTTCAATTCGCTGGCGATGGTGGATGCCGATGGCAGCGTGCTCGGCCTCTATCGCAAATCGCACATCCCCGATGGGCCCGGTTATCAGGAGAAGTTCTATTTCACCCCCGGCGACACCGGCTTCAAGGTTTGGAAAACCCGCTACGGGATGGTCGGTGCCGGTATTTGTTGGGATCAATGGTTTCCCGAAAGTGCGCGCGCCATGGCGCTGCTGGGGGCGGAAATCCTGTTTTATCCCACCGCCATCGGGACTGAGCCGCCGCCCGCCCCGCCGGTGGACAGCCGCGATCATTGGCGCCGTGTGATGCAGGGCCATGCGGGCGCGAACTATATGCCGTTGGTTGCCTCCAATCGTATCGGCCGCGAAACCGGCCAGGCGGGGGAGGTGACGTTTTACGGTTCGTCCTTCATCGCAAGTCCAACCGGCGAAATCGTTGCCGAGCTCGGCCGCAGTGGCGAAGGTGTTGTGACGGCGACTTTCGATCTGGATGACATCGCGAAAATGCGCGCGTCCTGGGGCCTGTTCCGCGACCGCCGGCCGGATCTCTACGGCCCACTCACCGGCCACAATGGATAAGTTCCGGCGTCGCTTTCTCTCACCTTCCTCTTGAGGAATGCGACAGGCCAATTCAGTGCGTCTGTCCTTTGCGAACGGCTCTTGCGCCCGTCTGTAATTGCCGTCCCTTGCCCACGGCGGCGCTGCCGAATTTTGCGCGCACTTCGTCCATTGCGTGTTCGGCCTTGGCGCGCTTGCCCGCGCCGCTGTCCACCAGATCGGGCGGGTCGCAATCGACAGGGCCGTGCAACTGGCTGATGCCAACACCAAGAAGGCGGTACGCCGTGCCGTCGCATTCGCGTTTCAGCGCCTCGCGCGCCACGCGAAAGATGCGGTCGGCCAGTTGCGTCGGCGCATCGATCGAAAGGCTGCGCGTCTTGATACGAAAGGATTTGGTTTTGAGCTTCAATGTCACCGTGCGCCCGCCAAGCTCCGCGGCCTTGGCCCGGCGCGAAACCTTTTCGGCCAGCGCCCACAGAATGCGCTTCGACAGCGCTGTGATCCTCGGCTTGCGCCATGCGATAGAGCCACAGCCCGGTCGAACCATAGCGTCCCGCCAGAACTTTCGGGTCGGTATCCTGAATCTGGGCGATCGTCGTGATCCCGTCCTTGGCCAGGCGCGCCTGAAGGGCCGCTCCTGCCCCGCGCAGGAACGAGACCGGCCGCTGCCGCAGGAATACTTTGGCTTCTTTCGCGCCGATCACGGCAAAGCCCCGCGGCTTGTCGAGGTCGGAAGCCAGCTTGGCCAGAAACTTGTTGCAGGAAAGTCCGATGGAGGCGGTGATCCCCACCTCGCGTTCGATGCGCGCCGTCAATGCGGCCAGCGTTTTCGCTGGGCTTCTTCCGTGCAGCCGCTCGGTCCCGGAAAGGTCCATATAGGCTTCGTCGAGCGACAGTGGCTGCACCAGCGGGGTCAGTTCCCGCATCATCGTGCGGATGGCGCGCGAAGCCTCGGTGTATTTGACGAAATTGGGATGGATGACCACCGCATGCGGGCAAAGCTCCAGCGCCTTGAACATCGGCATGGCGGATCGCACACCATTGATGCGCGCGACGTAACAGGCCGTCGAAACCACGCCGCGCCGCGAGGTGCCGCCGACGATCACCGCCTTGTCGCGCAGGGCAGGGTTGTCGCGCTTTTCGATCGCGGCATAGAAGGCGTCGCAATCCAGATGCGCGATCGAAAGCTGGGCCAGCTCGTCATGGGCCAGAATCCGCCTGCCGCCGCAATGCTTGCAGCGCGTCGTGCCGGGCGCGGTGTCGGAAAGACAGTCGCGGCAGAACGCGCTCATGGTTCAGCCGAGCTTCCCGGTGATAAAGCGTTCGATCTCGGCCCAGTCATCGGCGCGAAGCTGCGCCTTCTCCGCCTTGGGCAACAGCGGCTTCAACCGTTCATCGCCGACAAAGTGGATACAGGTGACGGCGGGCGCTTCCACCGCCACCGAATCGATATGGCTGGGAATGTCGTCGATGAAGAAGGTGGGGCTGCCGGCCTTCTCCGCCAGCACCTTCACCGCGGGCCCCTTGGCCCCGGCATTGGGAATCAGCGGAAAGGCAAATCCCTCGGCCGCCAGATTCCGGAGCCGGGCACCGGCCTGCGCGTCCGAGACGTTGGACAGAATCACCACGTCCATCTGCCCGGACAGCCGGTTCACGCTGTCCCGCGCCCCGCCTACGGCCACCAGCGAATCGAGGTCGTGACGGAAGGTGTTCAACAGCTCCGTCACATCCCGGTTGGGCACGGCCAGATCGCCCTGCCGCTGCTTCACGTTGCCGTGCAGGCGATAGCTGGAGAGATCGAGATACAAATTCCTTTGTTCAAGAAACGTCATGAAGCCATCGACAAACCTGAACAAAACCTCATCGGCATCGGTGATCAGAAGCGGCCGCCCGGATAGCTGGATGGTCTCGGTCGTGGTCAGAAGCGGGGTTTGGGTCATGGTGTGGCCAGCCGGTAGGCCGCGCGGTGCACGGCGCGTGGATCAATTGTCGCGTCATCGCAGAATGCAACCAGAAGTTCCTCATTCTGCAGCAAAAAGTCCAGAATTGCCGCCAAAGTCTCCGGTTCCCCGGCCTGTGCCCGCAGGTCACCGGCGTTAAGACCTGAGGCATTGCATAACCTGTTCAAACCGTCCTCGGAATTTGCAAGGAACGCCAGCGCCTTGAGTGCGAGGATTTCGGCCTCCGCCGTTGTCATCGAAACCTCCATCGTCAAGGGAGCGTTAAGACATCCCGCTTAATACTACCAAACCGCAGGCGCCTTTACCGGGATCGCCACCGGTGCGGGGAATGGCCGTTTATCAGGGGCACCCTTGGTGCCAGGGATCGGAGTGCCGGGCATGGACGTCAAGATGAAGACCGTTCTGATCGTGGAAGACAATGAGCTCAATATGAAGCTCTTCCACGATCTGCTCGATGCGCACGGCTACAATATTCTCCAGACCAAGGACGGGATGGAGGCGCTGGACATCGCCCGCGAACACCGCCCCGATCTGATCCTGATGGACATCCAGCTTCCGGAAGTCTCCGGCCTCGAAGTCACCAAATGGCTGAAGGAAGACGACACGCTGAAATCCATTCCGGTTGTCGCCGTCACCGCTTTCGCGATGAAGGGGGACGAGGAAGTCATCCGCCAGGGCGGCTGTGAAGCCTATATCTCGAAGCCGATTTCCGTGACCAGTTTCCTCGACACCGTCCGCCAGTTCATCGGCTGAGCCCATGACCGCGCGTGTCCTCGTCGTCGATGATATTCTTTCCAACGTCAAGCTGCTCGAAGCCAAGCTGACGGCGGAATATTTCGAGGTCGTGACCGCGTTCAACGGGCTTGAGGCGATTGAAAAGACCGCCGAATGCGCACCCGACATCATCCTGCTCGATGTGATGATGCCGGGGATGGACGGGTTCGAGGCCTGCCGCCGCATCAAACAGAATCCCAAGACCGCCCATGTCCCTGTGGTGATGGTCACCGCGCTGGATCAGCCGAGCGACCGCGTCGCCGGTCTGGATGCGGGCGCTGATGATTTTTTGACCAAGCCGGTCGATGACGCGGCTCTGTTCGCCCGTGTGCGCAGCCTTGTCCGTCTGAAAATGATGACGGACGAATTGCGGATGCGCGAAACCACCGGCCAGAGCATGGGTCTTGTGGATCCGGCGGAAACCCTGCTCGAAAATGCGCCCCCCGGCCGCATTCTGGTGATCGAAGACAGGCCGGAATCCGTCGCCTGGTTCAAGGGCGCGCTGGAAGCCGGGAATGACATGGTTGCCACCGACACGTTTGAAGAGGCGATGGTGCGTGTCCGCGGTGGCGATTTCGACCTGATCGTGGTCAGCCTCGGCATGCGCGGCTTTGACGGCTTGCGCCTGTGCTCGCAGCTTCGCTCCCTTCCGCAGGGCCGCAACGTGCCGATCCTGGTTCTCGTCAGTGAGGGCGAACGGCGCAAGCTGACCCAGGCACTGGAAATGGGTGTGAACGATTATCTCACCCGCCCGGTGGACAAGAACGAACTGATCGCACGCGTCCGCACCCAGTTGCGCAAGAAGCGTTATGCCGATCATCTGCGCCACAATGTGCAGCTCAGTCTCGAAATGGCGATCACCGATCAGCTCACCGGTCTGCACAATCGGCGTTACATGGAACGCCATCTGGCCAATCTGGTGGCGACCGCCAATTCCGGCCACCGCCCGCTTGCTTTCCTGATCATGGATATCGACTACTTCAAATCGGTCAATGACACCCACGGCCATGACATCGGTGACGAAATCCTGCGGGAGTTTGCAACCCGCATCGGTGCCAATGTGCGCGGCATCGATCTCGCCTGCCGTTATGGCGGCGAGGAATTTGTAGTGGTGATGCCCGATACGGACGTGTCCTTTGCCTATGCGGTGGCCGAACGCCTGCGCCGCAGCGTGGAGACGACACCCTTTGTCATCAGCCGCGATCCTGGCAAGCTCAGTATCACGATCAGCATCGGCATTGCCGGCAGCGAGGGGGCGGCCGATACGGCAGAGGCGCTGCTCCACCGGGCCGATCAGGCGCTCTACCGCGCCAAACGCGATGGCCGCAATCGCGTGGTTGCCGACGCGGCTTAATCAGCCATTCTCCTTCATGGATTTTGGGTCCCACAGCCGAAGGCAATAACCGTCGGGATCGTTTAGTTCGGCGCCAAACCCCCAAAACACTTTCATTGGTGGGTGAACGAATGCGATGCCACGGGCTGACAACGCGCTATGCTTCGCCTTCACATCGTCGACCTGGATAGTGAAGGCTATGCCGGGGCAGGGCGTGACCTCGCCTTCATAGAGAAATAGGGTCAGATCGGCTTCGTCGCGCATGGCGGCGGTTTTGCGCTCCGCGATCTCGAATTCGACCTCGAAACCCAGATTGTCCCGGTACCAATCGCGTGAGGTTTGCCAGTCGCGCACCGGCAGGGAAATGTGATCCAGACGAGCCATTTCTACCTCCCCTTAGAGATCGGGCCTCACAAATCGAGTTCGCACCACACCGGCACATGGTCGCTCGGCCGTTCGCGCCCGCGTACCTGTTTGTCGATGGCGCTGTGTTTCAGATGGTCCGCCGCCTGCGGTGACAGCAGAATGTGGTCGATGCGGATGCCGTGATCCTTCTGCCAGGCGCCGGCCTGGTAGTCCCAGAAGGTGTATTGATGCGTCTCGGCATGGCAGGCGCGGAAGGCGTCGGTGTAGCCCAGATATTCGATCCGCCTGAGGCCGGCACGCGATTCCGGCTGGAACAGGGCATCGTTCAGCCACGCCTTGGGGTCATAGACATCATCCGGTGTCGGAATGACGTTGTAATCGCCCATCAGGGCTGCGGGTTCCTCAAGCGCCAGAACATCGCGCGCGTGGGCCGCCAGCCGCTCTAACCAGCCGAGCTTGTAGGTGTATTTGTCCGTTCCGATGGGGTTGCCGTTCGGCGCGTAGATGGAGGCGACGCGCAATGTCCCCTTTTTGCCGGAGACCACGGCCTCCAGATAGCGGGCGTGATCATCACCATCGCCGCCCGGCAGGCGTGGCGTCACATCCTCCAGCGGCAGCTTGGACAGGATGGCCACGCCGTTATAGGTCTTTTGTCCGTGTACGGCGCAATTATAGCCCAGATCCTCGAACGCCTCGCGCGGAAAGGTATCGTCGGTGCATTTCAGCTCCTGCAGGCAGGCGATATCGGGCTCCGCCTCTTTCAGCCACTCCGTCACGGCTTCCAGCCGTGCCTTGATCGAGTTCACATTCCATGTCGCGATTTTCATGCCACCAATCCCATCAAAACGGGCCCGGCGGTCAAATTCGCATGACCGGACGCACCGGTGCAATTGCGCCGCCGCGTCCCCTCTCGTAAGAAGTGAGCCTGTTTTTGAGCCCGGATCGTCCGTCCCATGCGCCTTTCCCGCTTTTTCCTACCCGTCCTGAAAGAAACCCCTGCCGAAGCGCAGATCGTCTCCCATCGCCTGATGCTGCGCGCCGGTCTGGTCCGGCAGGAGGCGGCAGGGATTTACGCCTGGCTGCCGCTCGGCATCCGCGTGCTGCAAAAGATCGAACAGATCGTGCGGGAGGAGATGAACCGTGCTGGTGCCATCGAAATCCTGATGCCGACACTTCAGCCCTCCGAATTGTGGAAGGAGACCGGGCGCTACGATGCCTACGGTCCCGAAATGCTCCGCATCAAGGACCGGCATGACCGTGAAATGCTCTACGGCCCAACCAATGAGGATATGGTGACGGACATTTTCCGCAGCTATGTCCGCTCCTACAAATCGCTGCCGCTCAACCTTTATCACATCCAGTGGAAATTCCGGGACGAAGTGCGGCCCCGCTTCGGCGTCATGCGCGGCCGCGAATTTCTGATGAAGGATGCTTATTCCTTCGACCTCGACAAGGAAGGGGCGCGGCGCTCCTATAACAAGATGTACGTCGCCTATTTGCGCACCTTTGCGCGTATGGGCCTCAAAACCATTCCGATGCGGGCGGAAACCGGCCCCATTGGCGGCGATCTTTCCCACGAATTCATCGTGCTGGCCGAAACCGGCGAAAGCCAGGTCTTCCTGCATCAGGATCTGATCGATATGCCGGTGCCGGGGGAGGATGTGGATTTCGACTCCGATCTTTCACCCATCGTGGCCGAACGCACCGCGCTTTATGCCGCCACCTCCGATGTGCATGACCAGGCCCGGTTCGAGGCTGAGGTGCCGGAAGCGAAGCGCGTCACCGCGCGCGGCATCGAAGTCGGGCAGGTGTTCTACTTCGGCAGCAAATATTCCAAACCGATGAAGGCGGTGGTGACGGGGCCGGACGGGAAGGATGTCCCTGTCGAGGGCGGGTCCTACGGTATTGGGGTTTCCCGTCTCGTCGGTGCGATCATCGAGGCGAGCCACGACGATGCCGGTATCATCTGGCCCGCTCCGGTGGCGCCGTTCGACATCGCGTTGATCAATCTGAAGGTGGGCGATGCCGCGACCGATGCGGCCTGTGACAAACTCTATGCCGCACTGACCAGGGCCGGGCGCGACGTTCTCTATGACGATACGAACGAGCGTCCCGGCGCAAAATTCGCCACCATGGATCTGATCGGCATTCCGGTTCAGATCGTGGTCGGCCCGCGCAGTCTTGCGAGCGGGGCGGTAGAGGTCAAAACCCGCGCCACCGGGGCCAAGGAAGAAATCAGTCTCGACGCTGCGCTCAACCGCTTCGCCGGTTCTTGACTGGACGTATCCTGTGGGATACAATTATGTATGAAGTCATCCAGACGGATGAATTCGCAGACTGGTTTTTCCGGCTGAAGGATGGAAAGGCGCAGGCGCGCGTTCATGCCCGCATCGACAGATTGGTGCTTGGCAATCCCGGTGATGTTCGGCCTATCGGTTCGGGCGTCTCCGAAATGCGGATCGATTATGGCCCGGGTTATCGCGTCTATTTCATGCGGCGCGATAAAGTCGTGATCGTTTTGCTGGCGGGCGGCGACAAGCGGACACAAAGGCGGGATATTGCCAAGGCGCTTGCGCTGGCCGAACGCGAAAGGGAATAGAAAATGTCCAGGCTGAAAACGCGGCCATGGGATTCAGCCGAATCTCTGAAGACCGAAGAAGACATCGCGAATTATCTGGAAGCTGTGTTCGAAGATGGCGATCCGGCCCTTATTGCTTATGCGTTGGGTGTTGTTGCACGGGCCAAAGGCATGGCGAAGATCGCGAAAAAGACCGGCCTCGGCCGCGAAAGCCTGTATAAGGCGCTGTCCAAGGATGGGAATCCAAAAATCGACACGGTTCTTAAAGTCGTTCACGCCCTCGGCCTCAAGCTGAAGATCGCGGCCTGAACAGCATGGCCAACGGCACCCGCGCATTTGCGCCGTTCGAATGGATGATCGCGCTGCGTTATCTGCGCGCGCGCCGCAAGGAAGGTTTTGTCTCCGTCATTTCGGTCATTTCACTGATCGGCATCGCGCTCGGCGTCGCCACCCTCATCATCGTAATGAGTGTGATGAACGGTTTCCGCCACGAACTGCTCTCGCGCATCCTGGGCCTCAATGGCCACGTCGTGGTGCAAAGTCTGTCGGGGCCGCTGACGGATTATGAAGGTCTGGCCGCGAAGCTGCGCAGCGTTTCCGGCGTCACCCGCGCCACCCCGGTGGTGGATGGACAGGTGATGGCCTCGGCCAATGGCATCAACAGCGGCGCGCTGGTGCGGGGAATAACGCGCGATGATTTGCGCCAGTTCACCACCGTGTCCACCAAACTTTCGCCCGGCGCGCTCGCCCGTTTTCAGGGTGGTGACTCGGTCATCGTCGGTTACCGTCTGGCGCAGAAGCTGGGCCTGCTTCCCGGCATGAACATCACCCTCATCGCGCCGGAGGGGAATGTCACCCCCTTCGGCACCACGCCGCGGGTGAAAACCTATTCCATTGCCGGCACCTTCAACATCGGCATGAGCGAATACGATGCCACCTTCATCTTCATGCCGCTTGAAGAAGCGCAGCTCTATTTCAACATGAACGGCAGCGTCAGCGATCTGGAAGTGATGGTGACCAACCCCGATAATCTCGGCACGGTCATCCCCGGCATTTCTCGCACCGTCGGTCCGCATATGCGCATCGTCACCTGGCAGGATATGAATTCCAGCCTGTTCGGCGCGCTTCAGGTCGAACGCAATGTGATGTTCCTGATCCTCACGCTCATCATTCTGGTGGCGGCGCTCAACATCGTTTCAGGCCTCGTCATGCTGGTGAAGGATAAGGGCGGCGACATTGCGATCCTGCGCACCATGGGTGCGGCGCGCGGTGCGGTGATGCGGGTGTTCTTCATCGCGGGCGCCAGCATCGGCGTGCTCGGCACCATTACCGGTCTCATTATCGGCGTGGTGTTCTGTTCCTATATCGAGGAAATCCGTCAATTCCTCTCCAGCCTCACGGGCACGACCCTGTTCAACCCGGAAATCTATTTCCTGTCGAAGATGCCGGCCGAAATGGATATGGGAGAGGTGATTGCGGTGGTGGCCATGGCGCTGTCGCTCTCGTTCCTCGCCACGCTTTATCCTTCGTGGCGGGCCGCCCGCCTCGATCCGGTGGAGGCGCTGCGTTATGAGTGAGGCGGCGCTTCAACTCGATCGTGTCACCCGCCTGTATAAGGAGGGGGAGGGGACCCTCGAAGTATTCCGCGATGTCAGCCTGACCTTGATGCCGGGCGAACTGGTGGCGCTGGTTGGCCCTTCCGGTGCAGGGAAATCGTCTCTGCTGCACATCGCCGGGCTGTTGGAGGCGCCGTCCAGCGGCACGGTCCATATCGGCGGGCAGGCAGCATCCGTCCTGCCGGACGGCGCGCGCACCCGCATCCGCCGCGATACCATCGGTTTCGTCTATCAGGCCCATCACCTGTTGCCGGAATTCGATGCGCTGGAAAATGTGATGATGCCGCAATTGATCGCCGGCAAATCGCGCGCGGAGGCTAAGGCCAATGCCAAACGCCTGCTGGAACAGATGAGCCTCGGTGCCCGGCTCGATCACCGGCCCGCGCAATTGTCGGGTGGGGAGCAGCAGCGCGTCGCGATCGTGCGCGCCGTTGCCAACAAGCCGAAAGTGCTGTTGGCGGACGAACCCACCGGCAATCTCGATACCCGCACCTCGGGCGGTGTGTTCGCGGCGTTGCTCGATCTGGTGCGCAATGAGGGGGTGGCCGCACTCATCGCCACCCACAACACCGATCTCGCGGTGCAGATGGACCGCACACTCCTGCTCGACAAGGGGCGGTTATCTGCAAATGAGGTAGGCTGAACCCGCACCGGGATGGAAATCATGACGGATCACAACACGTCCGCGGACAATGACAGGACTGAAGCCGTCCTGAAGGACTTTGCGTGGTTTCCCGTTGGTGCCGATTTCTCGCAACAGGCTGTCACCTTCACGCATGCGGATCGCGCAACGCTTGCCACACAGCCGTTTCTGGATCATCGCTGGCGCCGTGACGGGTTGCCCGAAACGACGCTTCCGTTATCTGCCATCCTGTCCGGTATTGGTGCCGATGCTGCGCCGCCGGCGCTCAATTTCATCTGGCATTCGTCGTTCTGCTGCTCGACCCTGCTGGCTCGCGCGCTGGACATGCCGGGCCGTAATCTCTCGCTGTGCGAACCTGTGGTGCTGGTGCATCTGGGGGATGGCAAGCGCGCCGGGGCCTTGGCGCATAGCGGAAATCCGCAAAGCACGGCGCGGGCTATTTTCCGGCTTCTGTCGCGCGGTGAACAGGCAGGCGGCAAGGTTCTGGTCAAGCCCAGCAATTTCGCCAATACGCTGATGACGGATGCGTTGGGCCAGACCGAAGGCCGGCACCTGTTCCTCTATTCCGATCTGCCGGCGTTTTTGATCGCCATCGCCCGTGGCGGCGTTCAGCTTCACAAATATGCCCGCCGTCTATTCGGCACCGTCGCGGCTGATATCGGGCAGCAACTGCCCTGGAACGGGGCGCAGATTTTCGAAATGTCGGATATGGAACTGGCGGCGCTGGCCTGGCACATGCAGATGGCTGCGTTTCGTCAGGCCGCTGCGACTGCGGGCGGCCGGGCCATCGCACTCCATTGCGATACCTTTCTGGCCGATCCCCAAGGTGCGCTGGCGCGGCTGGATACTTTTTTCGGCCTCGGGCTCGGCGCGGCGCAGATCGCGGCCACCGTGTCGGGCCCGCTCTTCGGCCAGCATGCCAAAAAGCCGGGGGAGGCGTTTGATCCCGCCGCGCGTGCCACGGTGAACGCAAAAGTCCGCGAATTTCTAGGGGGTGATCTCGACCGGGTGGTGGCGTGGAGCTATCGCGCCTGTCCCGGCACGCCGCGAACTCTGCCGGCAGGGCCGGTCCTGTTCGGAGCCGGATAGCGGTATGCCCGAATGATCTTGTTTTGTTCTTGACAGAACAAATATAGAACATATATTCTGCGTCCACTGAAAGAGGGAGAAAACCATGTATATGCGGATCACCGGCTGGACGCGGGAATGGGGCAAGGATGCTGCCGCGGGTCTTATGCTCGTCACCTTCCTGGTCTCGTCTTTCGTGCTGGCGGACGCGGTACACACCATCATCACACTGGCCTGACGGGTAAGGAGCTGTGGATGACATGGCCCCGGCGGTTTCGTGCGGCTGTTGCATGGCGATACTGACGGGGCGTGGGAGCGGAGAAGGGTGGCGTGGCGCGTAAACCGGCGGAATTTATCCATTTGCGTGTGAAAAGCGCCTATTCCCTGCTGGAAGGTGCGGTGCGCCCGGGCGAGCTTGCGAAGCTCGCGGTGGAAAATGCGATGCCCGCCGTCGCCGTCGCCGATTCCAACAATCTGTTCGGGGTGTTTGAGTTGAGTGAGACGCTGGCCAAGGCCGGCGTGCAGCCCATTGTGGGCACGGTCCTCAATGTCGAGCTTCTGCCGGTGACGGCGCTGGGCTCGCGCCCCAAACCGCCGGGCCTGCCGCTGCTGGCCCAGACAGAAACCGGCTATCGCAATCTGATGAAGCTGCTCAGCGCCTCTTATCACGATGCGCAGGCCGGCGACTGGCCCTGCGTCGGGCCGGAGGTGTTGAAGGCCTATAACGAAGATTTGATTGCTCTGACGGGCGGCCCCGGCGGCCCGGTCAATGCGCTTCTCGCCGATGGCCGGTTCGATGCGGCGGAAGATGTCGTGAAGCTGCTGGCTGCGATTTTCGGGGACCGGCTCTATATCGAACTGCAGCGGCACGATCTCGCCGACGAACGCGCGGCGGAGGAGGGGCTGATCGACCTCGCTTATACCCATCGCCTGCCGCTGGTTGCGACCAATGATGTGCATTTCGGCCGAGCCGACATGTACGAGGCACACGATGCCCTGATGTGCATTGCGGACGGTACCTATGTTTCGCAGACGGACCGGCGCAAGCTGACGCGCGAACACCGCTTCAAGACCCAGGCCGAGATGGTGGCGAAGTTCGCCGATCTGCCGGAGGCGGTCGCCAACACGATCGAGATCGCCCGCCGTTGTGCCTTCCGCCCGCACAAGCGCGCGCCGATCCTGCCTCAGTTCAAACCGGAATCTGGTCTGTCGCCGGCAGAGGAATTGAAGGTTCAGGCCGAAGCTGGGCTGAAGCGGCGGTTGGGCGAGCACGGGCTTTACGCCGATGAACAGGTTTATCGCGACCGGCTGGCGTTCGAGTTGGACGTCATTACCCGGATGGATTTTCCGGGCTACTTCTTGATCGTTTCGGATTTCATGAAATGGACCCGCGCCCACGGCATTCCGGTTGGCGTGCGCGGCTCGGGCGCCACGTCGCTGGTGGCGTGGTCGCTCGACATCACCAACCTCGATCCCATTCGTTTCGGCCTGCTGTTTGAGCGTTTCCTCAATCCCGAGCGCGTCTCGATGCCGGATTTCGACATCGATTTCTGCCAGGAACGGCGCGACGAAGTGGTGCGCTATGTGCAGCAGAAATATGGCGCCGATCGTGTTGCCCATATCATGGCGCTCGGTTCGCTACAGGCGCGCGCGGCGGTGCGCGATGTCGGCCGTGTTTTGCAAATGCCGCTCGGCCTTGTGGACCGCATCGCCAAGATGGTGCCGAACCCGCCCGGCCATCCGGTGTCGATGGCCGATGCACTGGCGAACGAACCACGTCTTCAGGCTATTCAGGAGGAGGAGCCCGCCGCCGCTAACCTGTTCTCCATCGTCGCCAAGATCGAAGGGCTATACCGCCACACCTCTACCCATCCGGCGGGTGTGGTGATCGGCGACCGTCCGCTCGATGAACTGGTGCCGCTTTACCGCGATCCGCGTGCCCACATGCCGGTGACGCAGTTCGATTACGAGGATTCGGAAAAATCCGGTCTGGTGAAGTTCGATTTTCTCGGTCTGAAAACCCTCACGGTTATCGCGAAGGCGGAAGCGCTTCTGAAGAAACGTGGCATCGCACTGGAAACCCAGAAGATCGACTTCACCGACGAAGCCACCTTCACCATGCTGTCTAATGGCGAAAGCGTGGGTGTGTTCCAGTTGGAAGGGGCGGGCATGCGCGATCTGATGCGCAAGATGCAGCCTGACCATATCAACGATCTGGTGGCGTTGGTGGCGCTTTATCGCCCGGGCCCAATGGATTCGATTCCGAAATACATCGCCTGCAAGCGCGGGCGGGAAGCGCCGGAATATCTCCACCCTGCTCTGGAGCCGATCCTGAAGGAAACCTTCGGGGTGATGACCTATCAGGAAGACGTGATGCGCATCGCCCGCGAACTGGGTGGTTACTCGCTCGGGCAGGCCGATCTCCTGCGCCGTGCCATGGGCAAGAAAATCCCGTCCGAAATGGCGAAGCATCGCGAATTGTTCATGAAGGGCGCAGGCGAGCATGACATCCTTCCCTCCATCGCCGAACAGATTTTCGAGCAGGCTGCAAAATTCGCCGGTTACGGTTTCAACAAGGGTCATGCGGCGGCCTATGCCCAGGTCGCCTATCAGACCGCCTATCTGAAGGCGAATTATCCGGTCGAGTTTCTGGCCGCCTCGATGACGCTCGATATCGGCAACACCGACCGGCTCAATGTCTTCAAGCAGGAGGCGCATCGTCTCGGCATCCGCGTCGTGCCGCCTGACATCAATCGTTCCGCCCCTGATTTCACCTGCGATGCCGGGGAGAAGGAAATCTTCTATGCCCTTGGCGCGGTGAAGGGCGTCGGCCGTCAGGCGATGGAGCATGTGATGGCGGAGCGGGATGCGGGCGGTCCGTTCCGCACGATCTCGGACTTCGTGCGCCGGGTGGACCCCAAGCTGATCAACCGGCGCTGCTTTGAAAGCCTCGTTCGTGCGGGTGCGTTCGATTCCCTGCATCCCAACCGTCATCAACTGATTCAGTCGGCGGAATTTCTATTGAGCGACAGTGCCCGTGCCGCACGTGAACGCGAAAGCGGGCAGATTGCGTTATTCGGCGAAGGGCCGGTCGAAACCGGTGAAATCCGTCTGGCACCGGTTGCGGAATGGCTTCCGCACGAGAGACTGAGTGAGGAATTTAGCGCCATCGGTTTTTACCTCTCCGGCCACCCGCTTGATGCCTACAAAGCTGCGTTGCGCCGGCTGGGTGCGGTCGACTTCGCGGCCCTTTGCGAAGATCGGCGCCGCTCCGGTTTCCGGGCGCTGGTCGCGGGCACCGTCATCCGCAAGCAGGAGCGCCGCGGCCGCAGCGAACAGCCTTATGCCTTTGTCTCTCTGTCCGACCCCACCGGCATGTTCGAGGTGATGGTATTTTCGGAGGTGCTGGCGGCATCGCGTCAGTTTCTGGAGCCGGGAAAGTCCGTGCTGATGGCGGTCGCGGTCGATTGGCAGGATGAGGAGGTGCGATTGCGCGCCCTGAATGCCACCGACCTGGATAGCGCCGCTGCCGATGCGGGCGAAGGTTTGAAAATCTATCTGGAGAGTTCGGATCCGCTTGGCGCCATCGCCGCCCAGTTACGGCAACCGGGCAAGGGGATCGTTACCCTGATCGTTCCGGGTTCCGGCGGTCAGGAAATCGAAATCAAACTGCCGAAACAGCTTCAGATCACACCGGCCCATCGGCATGCGATCAAATCGCTTGCCGGTGTCTCGGCTGTGGAGGCGGTGTGAACGATCAGAGTTGTCTGACCGCCTCACCCAGCCGGGCCAATCCATCTTCCAGCCGTTCCGGGTCTTGCGCGAAACAAATGCGAACGCACGCGTCCGAAGCTTTGTCTTCCGCCGGCCCGAAGGCCGAGCCCGGTGCCACGCCCACGCGCGCGCCATGCACAAGCGCGCTGGCGAAGGTCAGGCTGTCGCGTAAGCCCTCAACCTGCAGAAATCCATAGAACGCGCCTTCGGGCCGGATCCAGCGCAGGCGGTTCTGCCCATCCAGAAACTGCTGCACCACGTCGCGCCCTGTGCGGCAGCGCGCCAGCATCTCGCCGCGAAACGTATCGCCCTGCGGCGAAAGGGCGGCCAGCGCGCCATATTGTGCGAACGTCGTGGCGCCGGTGTTGTTTGCGGCGCTCATCACATACATCTGCTGGTCCAGCGTTGCCGGATGCACCAGCCAGCCGATGCGCCATCCCGTCATCGCCCACGGTTTGGAGAAGGAGTTGATCACGAACACCGCATCGTCCGGCTCGGCAATCTGCAGGAAGGATGGTGCATGGCCGCTGCCGTCATAGACCAGCGTGCCGTAGACCTCGTCGCTGATGATGGCGATGCCGCGAGCGCGGGCGAATTCCAGCACCGCGCGCTGATCCGCGGCAGACATGATCCAGCCGGTGGGGTTGCCAGGGGAGGCGATGAAAATCGCCCTGGTGCGGCGGTCGCAGGCATTGAACAGCTTGCTCAGGTCCAGCCGCCAGCGCGGCGGGCTCGCCTGCCACTCCTCCTCCAGCCGGGCAAAGCGGATTTCGGCACCCGTCATCCGGGCGGCCTGAAAAATGTTCGGCCACACCGGGGAAACGATCACGATATTGTCGCCCGTCTCCACCACGCATTGCAGGGCCGTCACCACCGCCAGCATCGCGGCCCCCGGCACGGTGATCCGCTCAACGCCGATCCGTGCGCCCGCAGTGCGGGCATGAAAGGCGGCAATCGCCTCGCGCAGGGGCAGGATGCCGCGCGCCCCGGTATAGAAAGTGCGGCCCTCATCCAGCGCCAGTTTGGCCGCCTCACGGATGAAGGCCGGGGTGACAAGGTCGCTCTCGCCGAACCACAGGGGAATGATGTCCGGGTCCCCCAGGCCCAGCATGGCCACCCGGCCGATGCCATTGGGCCCCAGTTGGGCAATGGCCGGGCGGATTGGGGAAGGTGGCATGGCAGTGCTCTTGTAAGGCGCCCGGCGTTCTTAGCCCCCTGCGCCCGGCCGCGACAGGGCCCCCCGCGCATGGCGGCCCTGTGCCGACCCGGCCCGGTCATATTGGCCCCCGCAACGCCCGGCTTGCGCGGGCCCGGCCTGCCCCCTATAACGCCGCCCATTCCGCACGCGAGGGTGGGTTCGCGGGGTGTGTTGCCCCGTCCCCGTCCGGTGCCCTGGAAGCGTCCGCCGTGGCGCAGCCAAGAAGGGTAATCTCCTCGCGTCAGGTTGAACCGGAAAAGGAGCGTTTTCCAATGGCTTTGCCAGACTTCACTATGCGTCAATTGCTGGAAGCGGGTGCCCATTTCGGCCACCGGACCCAGCGCTGGAACCCCAAGATGGCGCCGTTCATCTATGGCTCCCGCAACGACATCCACATCATTGACCTGACCCAGACGGTGCCGCTGCTGCATCAGGCGCTTGTCGCGCTGCGCGATGTTGCGGCCGGTGGCGGGCGTATTCTCTTTGTCGGCACCAAGCGCCAGGCGCAGGAGCCGGTGGCGGCTGCTGCCCGGCGTTGCGCCCAGTATTATGTCAATCACCGTTGGCTCGGCGGCACGCTGACCAATTGGCAGACGATTTCGCACTCGATCAAGCGCATGCGCAGCATCGAGGAAACGCTGGGTTCGGCGCAAAGCTCGGGTCTCAAGAAGAAAGAATTGCTGGGTCTCCTGCGTGAGCGCGACAAGCTCGAACGCTCGCTCGGCGGCATCAAGGAAATGGGCGGCCTGCCCAACATGCTGTTCGTGATCGACACGAACAAGGAATCCATCGCGGTGGCGGAAGCGCGCAAGCTCGGCATTCCCGTGACCGCGATCCTCGATTCGAACTGCGATCCCGATGGCATCACCCATCCCATTCCGGGCAATGACGATGCCGCCCGTGCGCTGGCGCTTTATTGCGATCTGGTGGCGCGCGCGATCATTGACGGCCTGTCTGAAAGCCAGGTGGCTGCCGGGCTCGACACCGGCGAAGCGGAAGTTCTTCCCGGCGAAGAGATTCCCGCGGCCGAAGGCGTCAATGCCGAACAGGCTTCTGCCTGACAGGCGAAGGAGCAGGATAGATGGCGAATATCACCGCAAGCATGGTGAAAGAGCTGCGCGACCAGACGGGCGCGGGCATGATGGATTGCAAGGCCGCGTTGACCGAAACCGGCGGCAATCTGGAAGAGGCGGTCGACTGGCTGCGCAAGAAGGGCCTGATGAAGGCCGCGAAAAAGGCCGGCCGTGTGGCTGCTGAAGGTCTTGTCGGCGTGGCGGTCGGTGCGAATGCGGGCGCTTTGGTGGAGGTTAATTCCGAAACCGATTTCGTCGCCCGAAATGATGAGTTCAAGACTTTTGTGAAACGCGCTGCCGAGCTTGGGCTCGAAGCGGGTGGCGATCTTGAAGCGTTGCTGGCAAAGCCGATGGACGGCGGCGCCAATGTCGCCGATCAGTTGACTGCGCTCGTCGCCAGGATCGGCGAGAATATGAGCGTGCGCCGCGTGGCGGCCATTGCGGTGTCGCCGGGTGTTGTCTCCTCCTATGTGCACAATGCCGCCTCGCCGGAGCTGGGCAAGATTGGTGTTCTGGTCGGCCTGAAATCCTCGGCTCCGAAAGACAAGCTGGAGGCGCTGGGCAAGCAGCTTGCCATGCATGTGGCCGCCGCCGCGCCGCTTGCGCTGACGGTGGCCCATCTCCCCGCCGATGTGGTGGAGCGGGAGCGCAATGTGCAGCGCGAACTGGCGCGTCAGTCGGGCAAGCCGGAAAATGTCATCGAAAAGATGATCGAAGGCCGGATGCGCAAGTTCTACGAGGAATCGGTTCTGCTTTCGCAGGTCTTCGTGATCGATGGCGAGACCTCGATTGCCAAGGTCCTCGAGAAGGCGTCCAAGGATTTCGGCGCCCCGGTCGAGATCGAAGGTTTCGTCCGTTTCCAGGTGGGCGAGGGGATCGAGAAGGCGGAAGGCGATTTCTCCGACGAGGTGAGCAAGCTCGCCGGCCGCTAAGTGCGTCCCCCGTCGAAATTTTCGACAATCGCGTCGCGAATCGCTAATAGAAACGGACGGAGGATTGGGCTTTCATGGCATCGACGCCGAAATACCGCCGGATATTGCTGAAGGTGTCCGGTGAAGCGTTGATGGGCACCCAGTCTTACGGGATTGACGTCGACGCGGTGGACCGCATTGCGGCCGATGTCAAAGGCGCGATCCAGTGCGGCACCCAGGTCTGTATGGTGATCGGCGGCGGGAATATTTTCCGCGGCCTGTCCGGTGCGGCCAAAGGTATTGAACGCGCCACGGCCGATTATATGGGCATGCTGGCCACGGTGATGAATGCGCTCGCCATGCAGGCGACGCTGGAGCGGATCGGGGTCGCCTGCCGGGTTCAGTCTGCTATTCCGATGACCACGGTGTGCGAGCCCTATATCCGCCGCCGCGCCATCCGCCACATGGAAAAGGGCCGGGTGGTGATCTTTGCCGCCGGAACCGGCAATCCCTTCTTCACCACCGATACGGCGGCGGCGTTGCGCGCTGCCGAAATGAACTGCGATGCCATGTTCAAGGGCACCCAGGTCGATGGCGTTTACACAGCCGATCCCAAGACGGACAAAACTGCCGAACGCTTCGAATCCTTAAGCTATTTAGAGGTTTTGACGCGCAATCTTAAAGTGATGGATGCAAGCGCGGTCAGCCTTTCGCGGGAAAACCGGATTCCGATTATCGTTTTCTCGATCCATGATCGTGGGGCGCTTTCCGCGGTCCTTTGTGGCGGTGGGCGTGCCACCGTGATCGAAGAACGCGGCAGCGCGGATTAGGATTTGGGCCAGCGAGAAAGGAACCGCCGATGACGAGTCCAGCCGGCTTCAACAAGGATGATTTTGCCCGCCGCATGACCGGCGCCGTGGCAACGCTCAAGGGCGAGTTCTCCGGCCTGCGCACCGGCCGTGCCAGTGCGGCGCTGCTCGATCCGGTGATGGCGGAGGCCTATGGCAATCCGACGCCACTCAGCCAGCTCGGCACGATCTCGACGCCGGAGCCGCGGATGCTCACGGTTCAGGTCTGGGACAAGTCCATGGTCAAGACGGTGGACAAGGCCATCCGGGATGCGGGCCTCGGCCTCAACCCGCAGATCGACGGTCAACTCCTGCGCATTCCGGTTCCCGAACTGAATGAGGAGCGCCGCCGCGAACTTGCCAAACTTGCGCATAAATATGCGGAAGCCGCCCGGGTCGCCGTGCGCAACATCAGGCGAGACGGGATGGACCTGCTCAAGAAGCTCGAAAAGGACCATAAGATCGGCCAGGACGACCAGCGCCGGCTTGGGGACGACCTGCAGAAGCTGACAGACAGCCATATCAAGGACATAGACGCCGCCCTTCTCACCAAGGAACAGGAAATCATGCAGGTTTGACCCTGCTGGCCATGAGGAATGGAATGTCTTCGCCACCCCATCTTGTGCAGCCGCTTCCGCGTCATGTCGCGATCATCATGGATCGCAATGGCAGTTGGGCGCGAAAACGGTTCCTGCCGCGGGAGGCGGGGCACGTCGCCGGTGTTTCCGCGGTACGCGAGGTGGTGCGGGCGGCAACCGATATCGGGCTGCAATATCTCACCCTGTTCGCCTTTTCGTCGGAAAACTGGAAGCGTCCGAGAACCGAGGTCAATGCGCTGATGGGGCTGTTCCGCGCCTATTTCCGCAGCGATCTGGATGAGCTTCATGGCCGCGATGTGCGCGTGCGCATTATCGGCAGCCGTGAGCGTGTCGCCAAAGATATCTGCGACATGATCGAGGAAGCAGAAAACCGCACCGTCAACAACAAGGGTCTCAACCTGACCTTTGCGTTCGATTATGGCGGTCAGCAGGAAATCGCGAACGCGGCGCGTGAGCTTGCACGTGCGGCGAAGGAAGGCCGGCTCGATCCCGAAACCATCACGCCGGAGCTTTTTGCTGCGCGTCTGTTCACCGGCGGTATGCCCGAACCCGATCTGATCGTGCGCACCGGCGGTGAACACAGGTTGTCGAATTTTCTGCTTTGGCAATGTTCGTATGCGGAACTTCTGTTCGTCGATACGTTCTGGCCGGATTTCGGGCGCAAGGACCTGCTCGCGGTGCTGGAGGATTTTACCCATCGCGAACGCCGCTTCGGCGCGCTTGCTTCGGGCGCAGTGGCTTGATTGATACGCCCGATACGGCGCCGCTGGGGCAGGCGTTTTCAGCCGGGCGGGAAGGCGGGCGCAGGTTGCGATTTTCGCTTGGCTGGATCACGCGGCCCGTTTTCGGCCTTGCGCTTGCGGTTATCGCTGCCAGTGCGCTCTGGATGGGCAGCTTCGTGCTTGCCGCCTTTGTGGCGTTGACCATTGTCCTGGCCGCGCGTGAATGGCACCGCATGGTTTCCGGCCAGTTGCTGACGGGGGAATTCTTTGTCACCGCCATCGCCGTCGCGGCTGCGGTCTTTTCTTTCGCGGCATGGCCCGGTTCCGTTGCGCCCTGGCTTTTCGTTCTGGCGGGCGCTGCTGTCAGTTTGGTGCTTGCCGTTCGCCATCGCCGCAGTCCGTTGTGGGAAGCGGGCGGGGTGCTTTATCTCGGCGTTCCGGCGCTGGCGCTGGTCGCGCTCCGGGCCATGTCCGTTCATGGTTTTCTGATCGTTTTGGCGATGTTCGTCGCGATCTGGGCCACCGATACCGGCGCGCTGGTGGTGGGCAAGCTGGTGGGTGGGCCCAAATTGTGGCCCGCGCTGTCGCCCAACAAGACCTGGGCCGGCGCTATTGGTGGCATGGTTTTCGCCATCTTTGCCGGCGGCGTGGTGTTTTCGTTTCTGGCGCTGAATGTGGTTCATGGCGCCCTGTTTGCGGCCTTTGTCGGGGCCATTGCCCAGGTGGGCGATCTGTTCGAATCATGGGCCAAACGCCGCTTCCGCATCAAGGACAGTGGTGGTCTAATCCCCGGCCATGGCGGCGTTCTGGATCGTATCGATTCCACCTTGCTGGTAGCCCCCGTTCTGGCGGTCGTGGTTTTGGTCGTTCAGTTTGATCCGTTGGGAGCGTTGATATGAAGGCGATTGCTGGCAATGGCGAAACAAGGGCCATGCCGGAGTTGGAACCGGTGCTTTCGCGCCGGGTGACGGTGTTGGGCGCAACCGGTTCGATTGGCGTATCGACATTGAGCGTTATCGTCAATGCACGTGCGGTTTATGGCCAGCACGTGCTTCCTATCGCAGCACTCACCGCGCAATCCAATGTCGCCCAACTGGCCGAGCAGGCACGCGCGATGAAGCCTGAGATTGCCGTGATCGGCGATCCCGCGCGCTATGGCGAATTGCGCGATGCACTCGCCGGCACTGGCATTGAAGTGGCTGCGGGCCGCGAGGCGGTGATCGCCGCGGGTGCCCGGCCTTCGGAATTTGTCATGGTGGCTATTGTCGGTGCCGCGGCGATCGAGCCTGCGCTGGCGGCCATTCGCCGTGGTGCAACCGTCGCGCTCGCCAACAAGGAATGTGTCGTGGCCGCGGGCGCGGTGTTTCGTGCCGCGCTGGACGGTTCATCGGCGACTGTGGTGCCGGTCGATTCCGAACACAACGCGATCTTTCAGGTTCTGAACGGTGGCGACGCCAGCCAGGTGGAGCGTGTGACGTTGACGGCCTCCGGTGGTCCGTTCCGTGAATGGACGCTGGAGAAAATGCGTGATGTGACGCCGGAACAGGCAGTCGCTCACCCCAACTGGTCCATGGGCAAGAAGAACTCGCTCGACAGTGCCAGCCTGATGAACAAGGGCCTGGAGCTGATCGAGGCGCATTATCTTTTCGCTCTCCCGGATGAAAAACTGGACGTGGTGGTGCATCCGCAATCCATCATCCATTGCATGGTCACTTATGGTGACGGCACGACGCTGGCGCATCTTTCCGCGCCCGATATGCGGACACCCATCGCCCATGCCATCGGTTATCCCGTGCGCATCGCATCGCCTTCGCGCAAGCTGGACCTCGCCCATATGGGGCCGCTCAGCTTTTTCGCCCCGGATTCACAGCGTTTTCCGTGCCTGGATCTGGCGATGGGCTGTCTGCGCAGCGGTGGCCTCGCACCGACCATCCTGAACGCTGCCAACGAAATCGCGGTGGAAGCGTTTCTCGACCGCCGTATCGGTTTCCTCGACATTCCGCGCGTGGTGGAATCGGCGCTGGAAACCGGCGAAGCGAAATTGTCGAATACGCCACCGGCCGATCTCGAAACGGTGCTCTCTGCCGATGGGGAAGCACGTCGCTGGGCCGATGTTGCATGCCGTTCACTCAGCGCTTGAAGATCGGGGCGTAAGAGCATGGGGTGTATGAGGATGTTTGAATGATCACCGCATTCCATGATTTTGTGGCATGGCTGCCGACGGGGTTGCCGGCCTATCTGTTCCTCATCACGGTCGTCGTCTTCGTGCACGAAATGGGGCACTTCCTGGTCGCGCGCGCCTGCGGCGTGGCGGTAGAGGTGTTTTCGATCGGCTTCGGTGGCGAAATTTTCGGCTGGAATGACAGGCACGGCACGCGCTGGCGCGTTTCGTGGATTCCCTTTGGCGGCTATGTGAAGTTCCTCGGCGATCTCGGTGTCGCCAGCACGCCCGATGTCAGCAGGCTCGGCGGTTTGAGCGATATGGAGCGCAGTCATGCGTTCCCGTTCCGCCCGTTGTGGCAGCGTGCGGCGGTGGTTGCGGCGGGCCCGTTTGCCAATTTCGTTCTGGCAATCGCGATCTTTACCGTTACCTTTCTGATCTACGGACAGAACCTGAATGCACCGGTGGTTGATTCGGTCGTGCCCGGAAGCGCGGCCGCATCTGCGGGCATCCACAAGGGCGACCTGATTCAAAAGGTCGATGGCTCGCCGGTCCGCGATTTCATGGATCTGAAACAGGCCGTGACCATGAGCGCGGGCCAGCCCATGGCCATTGCGCTCGAACGCGACGGCCGCATGATGACCGTGCATGTCACCCCGAAAATCATGGAGATGAAAGATCCCTTCGGCGGCATCGATCGCAGCTACGCACTGGGAATCACCAATCGAATCGAGGCGTCCCGCCTGACCCATGTCAGCTATGGCCCGGTGGAGGCTTTTGGCGCCGCCTGCGGCCAGACCTGGATGATTGTCAAAGGCACAATGGTCTATGTGTGGCAGATGATCGCGGGCTATGCCGATACCAGCCAGTTGCGCGGGCCTTTGGGCATGGCAACCGTGTCACAGAAGGTGGCGGAGATCAGTTTTGGCGCGCTGGTCAGCCTGATCGCGCTTCTTTCCGTAAGCATCGGGCTTATCAACCTCTTTCCGATTCCGCTGCTCGACGGCGGTCACCTTCTGTATTATGCATTCGAGGCTGTTCTGGGCCGGCCGCTTGGCGCGCGGGTGCAGGACGTAGGATTCAGGGTAGGCTTGGCGATGGTTCTTGGTCTCATGTTGCTTGTGACCTGGAACGACCTCGTCCGACTGAATCTTTTCTGAAGCCGATTGTCCGCCAGCCTTTCGGGGGGCATGTCCAGAGACGTGTGGATGACTTCCATCGCCCATCTGTCGGTCAGAACTTTGCGTGCGGCTTTGCTCGGCACGGCTGTTGCGCTGTGCGCATCCGTGCCTGCCGTGCTGGCGCAGACGCAAGGCGAAGCACCGGCGGCACCGGCCGCGCCCGCGGGGCCTGCCATTCAGCAGATCGTGGTTCAGGGTACGCAGCGTATCGAACCGGCGACCGTACTTTCTTACATCTCGATCCGGCGCGGTGATCCTTACGACGCACTGGCCGTTGACCGCTCGCTGAAATCGCTGTTCGCCACCGGCCTGTTCGCGGATGTGAAATTCAATTGGAACGGTTCCACACTGACCATCCAGGTGGTGGAAAATCCGATCCTCAATCAGGTGGAGTTCGAGGGGAACGACAAGGTCTCGACCAAGGATCTGACGAAGGAAGTGCAGCTCAAGCCGCGCATGGTGTTTACCCGCGCCAAGGTGCAATCGGACGTTCAGCGCATCGTCGAGCTTTACCGCCGCAACGGCAAATTCGCCGCCACTGTCGATCCTCAGATCATTCAACGGCCGCAGAACCGTGTTGATCTGATTTTCTCGATCAATGAAGGGCAGACCACAGGCGTGGCCCGCATCAACTTCATCGGCAACAAGGTGTTCGACGACGACACCTTGCGCAGCCAGATCGCGACAGAGGAAAGCGCCTGGTACAAGATCCTCGCCACCAACGACAATTACGACCCCGACCGGCTGACTTTCGACCGCGAACAATTGCGCCGCTTCTATCTCAGCAATGGTTATGCGGATTTCAACGTCACCTCTGCGGTGGCGGAACTGACGCCGGATCGCAAGAATTTCTACATCACCTTCACCATCGATGAGGGGCAGCAATACAAATTCGGCAAGGTAGAAATCGATTCCAGCGTCAAGGAACTGAAGCCGGCGGATCTGCGCAAATTGCTGCCGATCCATAGCGGCGATACCTACAATGCGGAATTGATCCAGAAGTCCATCGACACGCTGACCAACGCCGCCGGAACCAAGGGCTACGCCTTTGCCGAAGTGCACCCGCGTATCCGCCGCGATCACGACAAGCGCACCATTGCCGTTATCTTCAAGGTGGAGCAGGGGCCGCGTGTTTATGTCGAGCGGATCAACATCACCGGCAACACTCGCACGCTCGACAAGGTGGTCCGCCGCCAGATGCGTATTGTGGAAGGCGACGCCTTCAACCGCACCCTGGTAGACCGGTCGCGTACCCGCATCCGTGCGCTTGGGTTCTTCAAGGATGTGGACATCAAGAATGTCGCCGGTTCTGCGCCCGATAAAACGGTCCTGAACGTGGCTCTCACCGAGCAATCCACCGGTGAGCTTTCGCTTGGCGCCGGGTACTCCTCAACCAGTTCGATTGTGGGCGAATTCAGCTACACTGAACGCAACCTGTTCGGCCGCGGGCAGTATTTGCGTGGCAGCATTGCGCTCTCCACCATCAGCAAGCAGTTCCAGCTCAGCTTTACGGAGCCTTATTTCCTCGACAGGCCGCTGGCTGCCGGCGTCGACCTCTACAAGGTCATCAGCAATTTCGATCAGGCCGATTATCAGGGTGATGTGACGGCTGCCGGTTTCCGTTTCGGTTTCCCGACTTCCGAATTCGGCAGCGTGGGCCTGCGTTACACCTATCGTATCGACCGGGTTACGCCTTACATCAACGCGCCGATTCAGGTGCAGCTGGCCGCGGGCACCACGCAGACTTCGCTGTTCGGCTATACCTACTCGTTCAACACGCTGAACGATCCCATCAAGCCGACAAAGGGCCTGACCTTCAGCTTCAGCCAGGATATCGCCGGCTTCGGCGGCTCGCTGAAATATCTCCGGTCGGAATCCTCGTTCAGCGTCTATCACAAGCTGATCTGGGATTCGCTGATCGCTTCTTTCTCCGGCAGCGCAGGCTACATCACGGCCTATGGCGGCCAGCATGTCCGTATCAATGAGCGCTTCTTCAAGGGCGGTGACAGCTTCCGCGGCTTCCAGTTGGCCGGTATCGGTCCGCGCGATGTGGCGGTTTCCGGCAATAACGGGGCCATCGGCGGTAACGTCTACGCCATCGGTACGGTTCAGTTGCGCATTCCCAATTTCCTGCCTGAGGATTATGGTATAAGCACCTCACTTTTCTCGGATTTTGGTACTTTGGGCAGGATCGATCGGGAAGGGGCGAATGTGGACCCGGCGTGCCGTCACGTGAAGCCGGGCTTCCCACCGGCGGCGGATGTGAACAGTTGCATCGTGGACAATCTCGCGCTACGCGCTTCGGCCGGAATCAGCATAGGCTGGAAGTCGCCCTTCGGGCCGATCCAGATCGATCTTGGTATCCCGATTCTCAAGACGCCGTATGACAGAACCGAAATCATTCACTTCAGTGCTGGAACAGGACTGTAACTCCATGAAACCCACCATGACGTTTACTCGGGCGGCTCAGGCTGCCGGGATTGCGCTTCTTGCGGCACCGCTTTTCTGGGCTGCGCCCGCCGCCGCGCAGGCGCAAAACAACAAGCCGGCACAGGCGCAGCCGATGACGACGCCGAAAATTCTGGTCGTCAACCGCGAAGCCATCCTGCGCTTCTCAAAGGTCGGGCAGGATATCGTGCGCCAGGTGAACGACTACACCAAGGCGGCTGAGAAAGAGTTCAAGGGCCAGGGCGATTCCTTGCGCAAACAGGGCGAAAGCCTGCAACAGCAGATCGCCATCCTCGCACCCGATGTGAAGGCGAAGCGGATTGCGGATTTCGAAGGCAAGCAGCGTGCCCTGCAATCGAAAGTGCAGCAGCGCCAGGAGCTGATTCAGGGCGGCGTCATCAAGGCGCGGGAACAGGTTGAGAAGGCGCTGGGCCCGATCATTCAGGGCATCATGCAGGAGCGTGGTGGAAACATCCTGCTGGATCGCAGCGCCGTCGTCTTCGCCACGGGCGATATCGACATCACCCGCCTCGCCGTGCAGCGTCTCGACCAGAAGATGACGAAGGTGAAGGTGGAACTGACCGCGCCGCCGGCTGGCGCGCAGCAGGGCGGCTAGGGCGCATCGCGCGCCCGCGCGGTCTACGATGGCCGATCCACGCTTCTTTGAAAATCACGGGCCATTCACGCTCGCCGGCGTTTGCGCGCATGTGCGTGCCGCATTGCCGGATGGCGTAAACGGGGAAACCGTGATTGCCGATGTGGCCGGCCTTGCCGGTGCGGGCGCCGGGCACCTGTCTTTTTTATCCGGGCCGGGCGCGGCTGCGCAATTCGCACAGTCGCGCGCGCGCGTCTGCTTCGTGCCCGAAACAGGCCGCATTCCTGCGGCGCCTGATGGCATGATCGTCATTGCTGTGCCGTCGGTGCCACATGCGTTCGCGGCCACCGCGGCATTGTTCTATCCCGACCATTCCATGGTCGCATGGTCGCAACAGACGCCTGTCGATCCCAGCGCCAGCATCGGGGCCAATGTCGTGCTGGGGCCGGGCGTGGTCATCGGTGCCAATGCCGAAATTGGCGACGGTACGCGCATCGGTCCGAACACGGTCATTGGGCGCGGCGTCTGCATCGGGCGCGATTGCGAGATCGCGAGCAATGTTACCATCACCCATGCCTATGTCGGCGATCATGTTCTGATCCTGCCGGGTGCGCAGATCGGTCAGCCCGGTTTCGGCTTCGCCTCCGATGCGCGCGGCCATGTGAAAATTCCGCAGCTTGGCCGCGTCATCATTCAGGACCGGGTGGAAATTGGCGCCTGCACCACGGTGGATCGCGGCGCGCTGGGCGATACGGTCATCGGTGAAGGCACCAAGATCGATAATCTGGTTCAGGTCGGGCACAACAACCGCATCGGCCGCTTCGGCATGATTGTCGGACAGGTCGGTATTTCCGGCAGTTGCGAGCTGGGGGATTTCGTGGTTCTGGGCGGCCAGGTCGGGCTTGCCGATCATGTGCGTGCTGGTGACGGCGCCCGTTTTGCGGCGCGGTCCGGGGTTCCGCCGGGCGAGTATTCGGGGCAGGATTGGGGCGGTACACCGCCGGTTCCCGTAAGGGAGTGGCGGCGGCAGATTGCGGCTGTGGCGTTGTTGGCAAAGAAGCGGAAACCGAAGGGCAATGATTGAAGGTGGTACGAATTCCACGGCCATGGATGTGGAGCAGATCAAGAAGCTGCTGCCGCACCGCGCCCCGTTTCTGTTTCTGGAACGGCTGAGCGATATCATACCGAACGAAAGTGCCACGGGCTGGAAAGCCGTGTCCTTCAACGAACCGCATTTTCAGGGGCATTTCCCGGCTCAGGCCGTGATGCCCGGTGTCCTGATTGTGGAGGCGATGGCCCAGGCGGCTGGTGCACTCGTTGTTCATTCTCTCGGGCTGACCAGCGAAAATCGTCTCGTTTATTTCATGACGATTGAAAAGGCGCGTTTCCGCCGTCCGGTCCGCCCCGGTGATCTGCTTCGCATGCCGGTCAGGGCCATCCGCCATCGCGGGCCGGTCTGGCGCTTCGGCGGTGAAGCCTATGTTGGCGATATGCTGTGCGCCGAAGCTGAGTTCAGCGCCATGATTGGCGACAACGCTGGAAACAATGAAAATTCATCCGACGGCGATCGTTGAAGACGGCGCGCGCCTTGGCGCCGATGTCGCGATCGGGCCTTATTGCGTCGTGGGTCCGCATGCCGTGCTGGGCGATGGCGTGGTGCTGCAATCCCATGTGGTGTTGACGGGCCATATCTCGCTCGGTGCGCGCTCGGTGGTGCACAGCCATGCTGTGCTGGGTGGCGAAGGGCAGATTCGCAATGCACACCTGCCTGAAGCACGTTTGGAAATCGGTGCCGATAACATCATTCGCGAAGGCGTCACCTTCAGTGCGGGCAGTGCGCGTGGCGGCGGTGTCACCACGGTGGGCGACCGCGGATATTTCATGGCGGCGAGCCATATCGGCCATGACTGCCATGTCGGCAATGACGTGACACTGGCCAACGGCGTGCAGCTCGGCGGCCATGTCCATATGGGCGATGGCGTGATCGCGGGCGGCCTCGCTGCCATTCAGCAATTCGGCCGCGTCGGCCGTTATGCCTTTGTCGGCGGCCTGACCGGTGTGGTGAAGGATGTCATTCCGTTCGGCATGGTCACCGAACGCGGCACCAATCTCGGCGGTCTCAATCTGATCGGGCTGAAGCGTCGCGGGACCCCGCGCGAAACCATTCACAAAATTCGCGCCGCTTATCGCGCAATCTTCCATTCCAGCGAAGGAAGCGTGCAGGATCGTGCCCGCAAGGCCGGTGAAACCTGGCCCGATGTGGCGGAGATTCAGGAAATCGTCGCTTTCATTCTTGCCGATGCCAAGCGGCCGATCGCGACGCCGTTTCCCCGCAATCGGCCGGCGGAAATCGATGACTAGCCCTCTTGGTATTGTTGCCGGTGGCGGGGATTTGCCGCGCGCTGTTGCCGTTGCCGCGCGCGATGGTGGCCGCGGCGTTTTCGTGTTGGCTTTGGCCGGGCTCGCGGGCGATTGGGTGGATGCGTTCGCGCATGAACGGGCCTCGGTCGGCGAAGCGGGCAAAATCGTCCGGGCCCTCGGCAAACATGACTGCCATGACGTTCTGCTGGCAGGGCAGGTGGACCGGCCGCGCATCGGCGCGATGAAGCTGGATGCGAAAGGGGCGTTGTTGATGCCGCGTGTGGCCGCCGCGGCCCTCCAGGGCGATGACGCGCTTCTTCGCCTGCTGGTTCAGTTTTTTGAGGAGCATGGCCATCATGTTGTCGGTGTGGCGGAAGCCGCGCCATCGCTGCTGGCGCCGGATGGGCCGATTGGCCGGTTTCGTCCGAATACGGAGCATTTGCGCGACATTGCTCATGGCTTCGCGGTGGTGAAGCGCCTGGGCGAACTGGATGTGGGGCAGGGTGCTGTGGTGTGTGCCGGCCTCGTGCTGGCGGTCGAAGCGGCGCAAGGTACGGACGTCATGCTGGAACAGGTTGCGGCCCTGCCGGAAGGCCTTCGCGGGACGGAGCGCAAGCGCCGCGGCGTGCTCGTCAAGGCGCCGAAGCCGATCCAGGACGGTAAGACCGATCTTCCGGTCGTCGGCATCAGCACGGTGCGCAATGCCGCGGCCGCGGGCCTTGCCGGAATCGCGGTGCAGTCCGGCGCGGCGCTGATCGTGGATCGTGCCGAGGTTGCCATGATGGCCGATCACATCGGGTTGTTCGTCGCCGGTGCTTCTGCCGGATTGTGATGCCATGACGATTCCGGAAAAACCCATTTCCCTGATGCTGGTGTGCGGGGAGCCATCTGGCGATCAGCTTGGCGGGCAATTGATGGCGGGCTTGCGCGCGCTTGCGGGCGACAGCATTGTGATCAGCGGTGTCGGCGGCCGGGCGATGGAAGCGCAAGGCCTGAAATCGCTATTCCCGCTGGACGATACCGCGGTGATGGGCCTGCGTGAGGTGGTGCCGAAAATCCCGCGCATTCTTGGCCGCGTGCGCGATGCTTGCGATTATGCCCTTGCCACGCGCCCCGACGCGGTGGTGCTGATCGACAGTCCGGACTTTACCCATCGCATCGCCCGTGCAGTGAAGCGGCGCGACGCCTCCATCGCTACGATCAACTATGTCGCGCCACAGGTCTGGGCCAGTCGCGCCTATCGTGCCCGCGCCATGGCGCGCTATTTCGACCTGGTGCTGGCGCTGTTGCCGTTCGAACCGCCGTTTTTCGAGAGCTACAATCTGTCTGCGGTTTTCGTTGGCCACCCTGTGCTGGAGCGTGCGGCGCGCATGACGGGCGGGGCCGGATTGCGCCGGCGTCTTGGCATCGCACCGGATGCCCCCTTGCTGGCCGTTCTGCCGGGCAGCCGCAGCAACGAAATCCGTTTCATCCTGCCTGTGTTCCGGGAGGCGGTGCGCCTGATCGCGGCGCGCGTTCCGGGCCTCGTCACGGTATTGCCAACGGTGCCCCACGTCGCCACCAGGGTTCAGGCCGCCACCACCGATTGGCCTGCACCGTTGCATGTGATTCTTGATGAGGATCAGAAGTTCGCCGCCTTCGATGCTGCCAATGCCGCGCTTGCCGCGTCCGGCACGGTGACGACGGAGCTTGCGCTGGCGCGTGTGCCGTTTGTTTCGGCTTACCGTGTCGGCTGGCTGACCTATGCGCTGGCCCGGCCGCTGTTCAAGCTGCCGCATTTCACGCTGGTCAATCTGCTGTTGAAGCGCGGCGCTGTGCCGGAGTTCCTGCAAGGTGCAGCCTCGCCGCAAAGCCTGGCCGATGCGGTCACGCCATTGTTGACGGTACCGGAAGCCGCCGCGCGACAGCGAAACGATCTGGATGAAGCCATGCGCCTTCTCGGCCGGGGGGGGGAGCCACCGTCCCTGCGCGCGGCGCAGGCCATTCTCGATTTCGTGCGGAGCCGGCGCGCCGGTTGAATACGCCCAACCTTCAGTGAATGAAGCTGAATCCGGCAGCGAACAAAGCCAGCGCCGCCATCGCAATCATCACCCGCCGCCAGCGTGGCCGCGCATTGTCATTCACAGCGGCAAGGCGGTGCGGCCGCCGGCGCAGAACGGCCACCAGCGGCGCGGCGGGGGCGCCGCCGCGCGCAGATGGAGTCTTTGCGACCGGATGCTGGCTTGCCGTCATGGTTCTTCAGCGTTTCGCGATATCGACGTAATCGCGCTGTTTCGGCCCGGTGTAGAGCTGCCGCGGCCGCCCGATCTTCTGATGCGGGTCTTCCAGCATCTCTTTCCACTGTGCGATCCAGCCGACCGTGCGAGCCAGCGCGAACAGCACGGTGAACATGCTGACGGGGAAGCCCAGCGCACGCAGCGTGATGCCCGAATAGAAATCGATATTCGGATAGAGCTTCTTCTCAACGAAATATTCGTCCTGCAGCGCAATGCGCTCCAGCTCCATCGCCACTTTCAGAAGCGGGTCGTTCTGATGGCCCACTTCTTCCAGAACGGCATGGGCCTGAACCTGCATGGCCTTCGCGCGCGGGTCATAGTTCTTGTAAACGCGGTGGCCAAAACCCATCAGGCGGAAATTGTCGCTCGGATCTTTGGCGCGCTTGATGAACTCCGGAATCTTGTCGACCGTTCCGATCTCTTCCAGCATTTTCAATGCTGCTTCATTGGCGCCGCCATGGGCCGGGCCCCAAAGGCACGCGATACCGGCCGCGATACAGGCGAACGGATTGGCGCCGGACGACCCGGCCAGCCTGACGGTGGAGGTTGATGCGTTCTGCTCGTGATCGGCATGCAGAATGAAGATGGTGTCCAGCGCTTTGGCCAGGATCGGATTGATTTTGTATTCCTCCGCCGGCACCGAAAAGGTCATGCGCAGGAAGTTTTCGGTGTAGCCGAGTGCATTGGACGGATAAACGAATGGCTGGCCGACGGAGTATTTGTATGCCATCGCGGCAAGGGTCGGCATCTTCGCGATCAGCCGGTGGCTCGCCACTTCGCGTTGCCTGGGATCGTTGATGTCGGTGGAGTCGTGATAGAACGCCGACAGTGCGCCCACCACGCCGCACATCACCGCCATCGGGTGTGCATCGCGGCGGAAGCCACGGAAGAACTGCACCAGTTGCTCGTTGACCATGGTGTGGAAGGTAATGGAATGATCGAATTCCGCCATCTGCTGCTTGTTGGGCAGTTCGCCGTAAAGAAACAGGTGACACACTTCCAGGAAGCTCGATTTCTCAGCCAGAACATCGATCGGATAGCCGCGATAAAGCAGAATACCCTTATCGCCATCGATGAAAGTAAGATTGCTTTCGCAACTGGCTGTCGAGGTGAAGCCGGGGTCATAGGTGAACAGGCCGGAGTCGCCATAGAGCTTTCGAATGTCGAGCACATTCGGCCCCTCGGAACCTGCTAAGGCCGGAATCTGATAGGTTTTGTTTTGATAGTTCAGGGTGGCAGACCCGGCGGGGACAGCTTTGCTCTCTCTCACGCTCATCGGGAACTCCTTATCTTTTCGTTCTTTCTGGCAATATCTTGCACTGCAACATTATATAGGACGGGGTCTTAACGGCGTCACCTAATTTCCCAGCGGTTATCGCTTTGTCATCTTCGGGTCATTCCGCATAAGCCCTTATTCTGTTTATGGATTCTTCCCGGCCCAGGGTTTCCAGCACGCCAAAGACCGGTGGTGAAGTGGTATGCCCCGTCAGCGCGGCCCGCAAGGGCTGGGCGGCCTGGCCCAGCTTGATCCCGCGCCCCTCGGCAAAGTTGCGGGTGGCGGCCTCCAGCGCCGGTGCGCTCCAGTCGGTCTGTTCCAGCGCTTGCAGCATCGCACCAAGGGCCGCGCGTGCTTCGGGTGACAGAACCTTGGCGGCCGCATCGTCCAGTGTGCGCGGGCCGTCCGTGTACAGATAACCGGCGCTCTGCGCGAGTTCGATCAGCGTCTTGGCGCGCTCCTTCAGGCCGGGCATCGCCGCCGTGATGCGGGCGCGTACTTTCGAGTTCAGGACGATTGGCGGGCTTGCGTGGGTCAGATGCTGCGCCAGCGTTTCGGTCAGCGCCGCATCGTCCATCGTGCGCAGATAATGGCCGTTCAGATTGTCGAGCTTCTTAAAATCGAAACGTGCTGGGCTGCGCCCGATATTTTCCAGGTTGAACCAGGCAATCGCCTGTTCGGTTGAAATGATTTCATCATCGCCATGGCTCCAACCCAGCCGCAGCAGATAGTTGCGCATGGTCTCGGGCAGATAGCCCATATCGCGATAGGCCTCCACGGCCAGCGCGCCATGGCGTTTGGAAAGCTTTGCCCCGTCCGGTCCGTGAATCAGCGGCACATGCGCATAAACCGGCACCGGCCAGCCCAGCGCGTGAATGATCTGAAGCTGGCGTGCGGCATTGTTCAGATGATCGGCACCGCGGATTACATGGGTCACGCCCATGTCGTGATCGTCCACCACCACCGCCAGCATATAAGTCGGCGTGCCGTCGCTGCGCAGAAGGATCATGTCGTCAAGCTGATCGTTGGCGAAGCGCACATCGCCCATCACCTTGTCATGCACAACCGTTTCGCCTTCGTCGGTGGAGCGCAGGCGGATCACGAACGGCGCCCCCGGCGGCGCCGATGCCGGATCTCGATCGCGCCAGCGCCCGTCATAGCGGGTGGGCTTGCCTTCCGCGCGCTGCTTCGCACGCATCTCGTCCAGTTCTTCCGGCGTCGCGTAGCAGCGATAGGCTTTGCCTTCGGCCAGCAATTGCTCGGCGATGGCGCGGTGCCTGCCGGCGCGGGCGAATTGATAAACCGTCTGGCCATCCCAATTGAGGCCCAGCCACGCCATCCCTTTCAGAATCGCATCCACCGCCTCGGGCGTGGAGCGTTCGCGGTCGGTATCCTCGATGCGGAGCAGGAATGTGCCGCCGGTATGTTTGGCATAGAGCCAGTTGAACAGCGCTGTTCGCGCGCCCCCGATATGCAGGAAACCGGTGGGCGAGGGCGCAAAACGCAAGACGGGTTTGGAATTCTGGGTCATATTTGCCTTGAGGGGGACGGCTGTTCGGGCCGTTCGTAAGCGAAGCTTCTAGCAAACTGATTTCCGTGGGGGTAGGTCCGCTTCCATTCTTCCGTTTCCGGGGTGAGCCGGGCGCCGCGGCCGGGGTGCGGCAAGGGTTTCTCGCGCCATTTGGCGTGCTTGGCCGCGCCATGCTCGCGGAGCGGGAGCGCTGGTTTCTCTGGCTGCCGGTGGCGCTATGCGCCGGAATCGGCGCCTATTTCGCGCTGCCAGCGGAACCACCCGCCGGATTTGCCGCGCTGGCCGTCTTCGCCGCGCTGGTTTGTGTCAGTCTGGTCCGGCGCTGGCCGTCCGATTGGGCGCTGGCTTTGGCGGGCCTGTTCGCTGCTGCTCTGATCGGCTTTGCCGCGGCTCAGATCCGTACGGCTCGTATTGCGACGCCTGTGCTGACGCACAGAATCTCTTACACCCAGATCAGCGGCCGCATTGTTTCAGCGGAAGAACGGGGCAAGGGCGCCCGTGTCACGCTTGAGCATGTGGAGAGCGATCGCCGTGTCGAAATGCCACGGCGCGTTCGTATCTTCATTCGCACCGATCCGGCGTCGCTCGTACCGGGGCAATGGATCGCTGCGAATGTCAGCCTGATGCCGCCGCCTGGGCCCGCTGCGCCGGGCGACTATGATTTCGCGCGCTGGGCCTTCTATCGTGGCATCGGTGCGGTCGGTTTCGCGTTTGGAAAAGTCGAATTCATTCCACCACGTCAGGCTGCTCGCTGGCTGGATCGCTGGGATGCGCAATTGGAGCGGTTGCGTGGGCAGATCACCGCGCGGGTGCGCGCCGTTCTGCCGGGGCCGGAAGGCGGTATCTCCGCCGCCATGATCACGGGGGAGCGTGGCGGCATCGCACCCGGCGATCTTGTCGCTTTCCGCAATTCCGGACTGGCACATATTTTGTCTATTTCGGGATTGCATCTGGCACTCGCGGGCGGATTTTTCTTCTGGATGGTGCGCGCAGCACTCGCGGCCATACCCGCCATTGCGCTTCGCTATCCGATCAAGAAATGGGCGGCACTGGCCGCGATTGGTGGCTCCGGCTTTTATCTTTTGATCAGCGGTTGCGACACGCCGGCAGTGCGGTCCTACATCATGCTGACCATCATGTTCCTCGCGGTGCTGGTGGACCGGCCCGCACTCACCATGCGTTCGGTTGCGATCGCTGCCGGGCTCATCCTGCTTTTCCAACCTGAAAGCCTGATTGAGCCCGGCTTTGAAATGTCGTTCGCAGCCGTGATCGGCCTGATTGCACTTGCCGAATGGGAGGCGATGCGCGCCCGCAATGACGATGGCGTTCGTCCCGGCCCTGTTGCGCACCTGCGCCGTTATATGGGCGGCATCGTCTGGGCCAGTTTGATTGCGACACTCGCAACCGCGCCGTTCGCCATCTTTCATTTCGATCGTTCGGCGCAATATGGCGTGCTCGCCAATCTCGCTTCGATGCCGATTGCGGGCTTCATCATCATGCCGGCCGCCACGCTTGCCATGATCGCGCTGCCGTTCGGCCTCGAGCGCTGGCCGCTTCTCGTGATGGGCAAGGGCGTTGATCTGATGCTTGTGGTCGCCCATTGGGTGGCGGGCCTTCCCGGCGCCACGGCGATGGCGGCGGCGTGGCCGATTGCTGCCTTGGTGTTGATGACGGGCGGCGGGCTGTGGCTTGCACTTTGGCGCCGCCGTCTGCGCTGGCTCGGCCTTGTTCCGGTTGCTGCGGGCCTCCTGCTGACATTGGCGGATCGTCCGCCCGACCTTCTGATCGGCCGCGATGGGGAGACCATCGCGCTTCGCGGCGATGACGGGCGCTTATCGTTCCTGCGCCCACCGCCGGACGATTATACGGCCTCCACCTGGCTGGTCCGTGACGGCGATGGCCGCACGGTGGAGGCCGCAACCGGCGGGCCCGCGATCCGCTGCGACGCGCTGGGGTGCGTGGCTGAAACCAAGGCCGTCGGCACGATTGCGGCGCCATTGCGCGCGGCCGCGATTGCGCAGGATTGTGTCAGGGCCGCCATCGTGATCAGTGCGCGGCCCGCGCGCCGTCTTTGCAGCGGTCCGCGGCTGGTGATCGACCGCTTCGATACTGCGCGCGAAGGTGGCTACGCGATTTGGTTCGACGAAAAATTCAAGGTCAAAACCGTATCGGCCGCACGCGGCGAACGGCCCTGGAACCCGAAGCGAAATCCGCGGCCGCCCGTCAAACCCGCTCAGTAGCGCCGGATCAGCCCGACCAGTTTTCCCTGCACCCGCACCCGGTCCGATCCGTAAAGCCGTGTCTCATAGGCAGGATTGGCGGCTTCCAGCGCGATGGAATCGCCGCGGCGGCGCAGGCGTTTCAGGGTCGCTTCCTGCTCATCGACCAGTGCCACCACGATCTCTCCGGTATTGGCGGTGTCGGACTGCTGAATGATCACCGTATCGCCGTCGAGGATACCGGCGTTGATCATCGAATCCCCGGTGACTTCCAGCGCATAATGTTCGCCACCGCGCCCGATCATGCCGACCGGCACCGGCACTTCCCCGATCTTGTTCTGCAGCGCCTCGATCGGCGTACCGGCCGCGATGCGCCCGACCAGCGGGATTGATGCAGCACCTTCCGCTTCGCCGCTTGCTCGCCGCGGCATGCCGGCGCCGCGTGGGTCGGCGGAGATACGCGCCTCGTTCCGCCGCGGGGCAGGGGTGTGGCTCATCCGCTGTGCCTGGCTGCGCGTCGTCGCCGGGCGCAGCGTGTCGGAAACATTCTCCGGCAGCCGGGTGATCTCGAGGGCGCGGGCACGTTTCTCCATCCGCCGCAGATAGCCGCGCTCCTCCAGCGCGGTGATCAGCCGGTGGATGCCGGACTTCGAGCGCAAGTCGAGCGCATCCTTCATCTCGTCGAATGACGGCGGGATGCCGGTCTCGCGAACCCGCTCATGAATGAACATGAGAAGTTCGTATTGCTTGCGCGTCAGCATGGTTTCACGTCTCCCTCTCTCGCGGCTTGTCCGGCGGAGGCCGAACAAACCCGAAACATGGAGAATCGTTCTACTTTAGTTCTCATTCCGCGTCAATGCGCTAAATCTTGTGTTTCGCGCCAGTTCTCGTGGGCTTAGAGCCCCAACAGCAGGACATCGGCCATTTCGCCTGCCGCCAGTGCGGCGGCACGTGGCGGCCGCACGATCAGCGCGCCAGCGGCCGCGAAAACCGACAGCATGGAAGAGTCCTGAACCGCAAACGGCTCCACGCACAGCATACCATCGCGCATGATCGTCCGTGCACGGATGTAATCCTGTCTGGCATCGTTTTGCGGCAGCCCGCGTTCCAGTTTCGCTTTATGCAACGGCTGCTCGATTGTGGTGCCCAGCATGGCTGCGATGGCCGAACGCACGAAAAGAATGGCGCAGACGAAGGTCGAAACCGGGTTGCCGGGCAGCCCCAGCATCGGCGTCTCGCCCAGATGGCCGAAGATCAGCGGTTTGCCCGGCCGCATCGCGATCTTCCAGAAGTCGAGCCGGAAGCCATGCGGCTGAAGTGCGCTCTGCACCAGATCATGATCGCCGACGGAAGCCCCGCCCAGCGTGATCAGAAGGTCGAGATTGCGCGCGGCTTCCGGCAGACGCGCAAACGCCTCGATCCGGTCGGGCAACAGGCCAAGATCGATGGCCTCGCCGCCCCATTGCGCGATCATCGCAGATAATCCGTACCCGGACGATGCTACAATCCCACCCGGCGGGTGCGGTTCGCCGGGGCGGGAAAGTTCGTCGCCCGTCGCCACGAAACCGATGCGCGGCCGCCGCCGGACCGCGATGTCTGCAATGTCGCCCGCCGCCAGCAGGGAAAGATCGCGTGCCGTCAGCCGCTTTCCTATCGGGGCCAGAATCTGACCGGCGCTGAAGTCGAGGCCCGCAGGGCGGATGTGTACGCCGGGGCGCGCCTGTTCTCGCACCACGACGAAGCCATCTTCGATTGCCGTGTTTTCCTGAATCACGATGGCATCGGCACCATCGGGCACCACGCCGCCGGTGAAAATGCGCACCGCCTCGCCGGATTTCAGATGGCTGTAATAGGGGTTGCCGGCGGGCGAACTGCCCGCGATGCGCAGGCGCGCGGGCACGTCACGCACATCGCCGGCATGAACCGCGTAACCATCCATGGCAGAGACGGGGAAGGGCGGTTGCGAAAGCCGCGC
>JAFKEW010000066.1 GCA_017308375.1 Alphaproteobacteria bacterium | reverse complement strand
ACGATCATCACCGCCGACGCCGTGATCACGGCGGTGGGGCAACTCAACAAACCGAAGATTCCCGATTATCCCGGCCGGGACGATTTCCACGGGCCCCAGTTTCATTCCGCGCGCTGGCGCAAGGATGTCAGCCTGCGCGGAAAACGTGTCGCCATCGTCGGCACCGGCGCAAGCTCTTATCAATTCGCCCCGGCTGTCGCGCGCGAGGCGGCGCATCTGACCGTCTATCAACGTTCTGCACCGTGGATGGCGCCGACGCCGGATTATCATTTCGATGTCGGCGAGGGGCAGAAATGGCTGCTGCATCACCTGCCGGGCTATGCCAGCTGGTATCGTTTCTGGCTGTTCTGGACCATTACCGACGGGGTTTATGAGGCGGTGAAGGTGGACCCGGCCTTCAACGGCAATGGCAAATCCATCAGCGCGGCCAATCAGGCCATTCGCGAAACCCTGACCACCTATCTGAAGGCGCAGATCGGAGACCGCACCGATTTGATCGACAAGGTGGTGCCGAAATACCCCTTCGGCGGCAAACGCACACTGCGCGATTGCGGCGAATGGATTCCGATGCTGAAGCGCGACAATGTTGAACTGGTGACCGAAAAGATCACAGCGATCACGCAGGACTGCATCATCACCACGGATGGGCGTGAGCATCCGACCGACGTCATCATCTACGGCACCGGCTTTCACGCCAGCCGCTTTCTGGAGCCGCTGCAGATTGTCGGCCCCAGGGGCGAGGAGCTGACCGCGCAATGGGCGGGCGATGCCCGCGCCTATCTCGGCATGACGGTGCCGGACTATCCCAATTTCTTCTGCATCTATGGCCCCAATACCAATCTGGTGGTGAACGGCAGCATCGTGTTCTTTTCCGAATGCAGCATGCGCTACATTCTGGGCTGTCTTGAATTGCTGGCGGAAAAAGGGGCGGCAACGATGGCGCCGCGCAAGGATGTGTTCGACCGCTACAATGCCCATGTCGATGCCGGCAATGCCCGGATGGCGTGGGGACAGGCGGGCATCGCCAACTGGTACAAGAACGACAGCGGGCGGGTGACGCAGAACTGGCCCTTCCCGCTGGTGGAATATTGGGAGGCGACACGCGCCCCAAACCCGGACGATTTCATCTTTCAAGGCAACAGGGGCGGCAAGGCGGGTTGAAATTTCCCGCGAAGCACCGCGCAATGCCGCAAAAGCCTGACCGGACAGAACGCCTGCCGGTCCGGCCACGCACAGGAGGAACTTGATGCCGGCCATTTCCCCGCTCGTCGATCCGGAGCTTGTCGCGGGGCTGGAGGCCCTGCCCTTCCGCGATTTTTCCGCCGGGACATTGAGTGCCGTGCGCGCGGTGCTGGCCGAAGGCGGGCAATTGCAGCGTGAACAGACCGCGGCGGACGGTGTGCGCGTTGCGGAGAAGGCCGTTCCACGCGACGATGGGGGCACGGTGCGCGTTCTCTGCTACCAGCCCGAGCGGCCGCCGGCACAGATGCCGGTGCTGCTGCACATTCATGGCGGCGGCCTCGTCTCCGGCACGCCGGAAGCGGGGTATGCGGCGGCGGTACGCGCGGTGCAGACGTATCAGTGCACGGTGATTTCAGTCGATTACCGGCTGGCGCCGGAAGCGCCTTATCCGGCCGCGATTGACGATTGTTATACCGTGCTGGCATGGCTTTATGCGCAGGCCGATACGCTTGGCATCGACCGCAACCGCATCATCGTGGGCGGCGAAAGCGCGGGCGGCGGGCTTGCCGCGGCGCTGTGCATCATGGCGCGCGACCGCGGCGCGATTCCGATTGCCCATCAGATGCTGACCTATCCGATGCTGGACGACCGCACCTGTGTGCGCGAAACCATCACGCATACCGGCCAATATGTCTGGACGCGGGAGAGCAACCGCTTCGGCTGGCAATCCTATCTGGGGCAGGCGCCCGGCGGCGAAGGAATCCCGGCCCATGCCGCGCCGGGACGGTGTGAAAGCATGGCGGGCCTGCCGCCCGCCTTTATCGCGGTGGGGGCGCTCGACCTCTTTCTGGAAGAGGATGTCAGCTATGCGATGCGGCTGATCGCGGCCGGTATCGGGGTGACGCTGGAAATTTATCCCGGCGCCTATCACGCCTTCACCATGTTCACCGAAACGAAAGCGGCCAAAAAATTCCAGAGCGACTGGAATTACGCCTTTGCGCGCGCGATTGCGCCCGCCACGGCACAGCCCTGAATCCTGCCCCAACACCACCCAATCAATAAGCGGAGATCATCATGCCAGCCTATGTCGTTTTCACCCGTGAGAAGACCAAGGACGCGGATCAGCTTGCGGCCTATTCCAAACAGGCGGGCGGTACCATGGCCGGCCATCCGGTGAAACCGCTGGCAGCGTACGGCAAATATGAAGTGCTGGAGGGCGCACCGATCGAAGGCGCGGTGCTTCTGGAATTCCCCACCATCGAAGCTGCCAAGACCTGGTATGACGGCCCGGCCTACAGAGAAGTGCGGGAATTGCGCTTCAAGGGTGCGGATTACCGGGCCTTTATTATTGAGGGGCTGTGAGCGGCAGCCGCTTGATCGCGGCGATGGGGCCGGCACTTCTTTCAATGCGGGCGGCGGCTTCGCGCACATCCTCGATCCGCACATCCATCGAATGGCCATTGGCGTGAACCATGCGCGCACCATCGCACAGGATGCCGACATGCCCGTTCCAGAAAACAAGGTCGCCACGCGATAAATTCGCAAGATCGGGCGAAACAGGCAGCGCCTGACCGAGGGCAGCCTGCTGCAGATCGCTGTCGCGCGGGGCCGCGATCCCGGCCGCTTCCAATGCCGTCTGCACCAGCCCCGAACAATCGAGCCCCGCAAAGGATTTGCCGCCCCAGATATAGGGCGCGCCGATGAAACGTTCGGCAATTGCGACATAATCCGGCGCATGGGTGGTGAGCGGCACCAGATGATCGGCGAAGACAAAACCGCGCGGGGCGATGCGGGCGAAGCGGCCTTCATGGCCCAATACCGCGACCTTTGCATTCATCGGCAACAAATCGAGCGCGGGGCGCTTCATATCGGGGGCGGGCAGCAGCGGTGTGGAAAGCGCCGCGATGCGATGGCCGGGCGCGACCACCGCGCCCAGCGCATCGTCCCGCACATAGCCGACATAGTCATCCTGCGCCGCCTGCACCCAGGCCCAGCCATCCTTGCGGTCGTAAACCGTGACCTGTTCGCCGAACAGAAGTTCGCTCGCCTGGCCTGCGGTTTCCGACGGGCCGGCGCGCAAAGGGGCGCGGCCCGCAAGCACGCGCGCCGCGTCACCTTCCACATAGCGTTTGGCCGCAACCAGCCCGCGCAGATGCGCCGCCGCCAGATCGCCACGTGCTGGCGTCAGCCGCGGATCGGGATTTGCGTCGGGATTTGCGCGCGGCGCACTCATCCGTAACGGGCTTGCAGAAGCGCGTAGAGCGCGCGCACCGCATTGGCTTCACCGCCTTTGCGCCGGCCGGGGCGCGGGCGATCGACCCAGCCCGGAATATCGAAATGCACCCAGCTTTTCGCCTGTTCGACAAAGCGGTTGAGGAACAGCGCCGCGGTGATGGCCCCGGCAAGCCCGTAATCCGGATTGTTGTTCAGATCGGCAATCGTGCTGTCGAGCGTGTTTTCATAACCGCGCCACAAAGGCAGGCGCCACAGCGGATCATGCACGCGGCGCCCCTGTTCGGCGAGACCGGCGGCCAGATCCTCGTCATCGGTGAAGAAGGGCGGCACCTCCATCCCGGTGGCGACGCGGGCCGCACCCGTCAGCGTTGCAAGGTCGATCAGGAGATCGGGTGTTTCACTATCGGCTTCGGCCAGCGCATCGGCCAGCACCAGGCGGCCTTCGGCATCGGTGTTGCCGATCTCCACACTCAGACCCTTGCGGCTGGTGAAGACATCACCCGGGCGATAGGCCCAGCCGGAGACCGAGTTTTCCACCGCCGGAATCAGCACGCGAAGCTGCACCGGCAATTTCGCATCCATGATCATGTGAGCGAGGCCGAGAACGCACGCCGCCCCGCCCATATCCTTTTTCATCGTCAGCATGCCCGATGGCGGCTTGAGGTCGAGACCGCCGGAATCGAAACACACACCTTTGCCGACCAGCGTCACTTTGGGCGCCTTCTTCGCACCCCACCGGATGTCGATCAGAAGCGGCGGACGGACGGAACCATGCCCCACCGCATGGATCAGCGGATAATTGGCCTGAACCAATTCCTCGCCCACGATCAGCCTGCATGTCGCATCATGCCGTTCGGCCAATGTGCGCGCGGCTTCGGCCAGTTCTTCCGGCCCCATGTCGTTGGCGGGCGTGTTGATCAGATCGCGGGCGAGAAACACACCTTCGATCAGGCGGGTGATCTCGGCCCCGTCCACACCGTCGGGCAAGACCAGCCTGGGCGGCTGGCGTTTCGCGGTCTTGTAACGGCTGAATTTGTAGGTGCCCAGCGCCCAGGCAAAAGCCCCAGTGGTGCCGCCCGCCCAATCGGGCACATCGTCAAGCCGGTAGATGCCGGATTTGAGATTTTCGGCGCAAGCCGCCAGCGCAAAGGGATCGTTGCCTTTGCCGAGGCCGAGCACGGCCGCCGCCACCGCGCCATCCGCCGCCGGGATCAGGTGCAGCGAGCCCGCGGCCCCCGTGAAACCCGCCTGTTTCAGCCAATGCGCCTGGCGTTTGCCGCGGCGGGAGAGAAAGCGCGAAAGATCGCGGGTGGCAACGGCGTGAACGGGAATGGCGGCCTTTGCACCGGCGGCAAAGCAGGCATACATGGATCAAGCCTTATCTGATGCGGCAGCCAAGATTAGGAATCGCCGCACCCGCCTGCAATGGGAGAACATGATGGCGCGACGTTATACATTCGTGACCGGGACCAGGAACTGGTCAAGCTGGAGCCTGCGCCCCTATGTGGCGCTCAGGGCAACGGGGGCGGAATTCGCCGAGGATGTCATCCTTCTGCGCCGCCCGGATACGGCGGCCGAGGTCGCCAAACGCTCGCCATCGGGCCGCATTCCGGTGCTGACGGTCCATGCGGACACGGGCACCTTTTCGGTGTGGGACAGCCTGGCGATCTGCGAAACGCTGGCGGAAGCCCATCCGGAGGCGCAGCTTTGGCCCAAAGAGGCCCGCGCCCGCGCCGAAGCGCGCGCGGTCAGCGCCGAAATGCATGCGGGTTTCGCAAACCTGCGTGAACAATTGCCGATGGATTTTGCCCGCGCGCTGCCCACGCCGGATTTGCGGCCGGAGACCAAAACCGAAATCGCGCGCGTACTGACCCTTTGGACCACGGCATTGGCAAACAGCGGCGGACCATTTCTGTATGGCACGCTGTCGATTGCCGATTGCATGTACGCGCCAATCTGCTCGCGCTTTACAACCTATCGCATCCAGATGCCGGATGCGGCCAAAGCTTATGTGGCGCGGATGCTGGCGCTGCCTGCACTCGCCGATTGGGGCCGCGCAGCGCAAAAGGAAGTGGAAACCGGGCTGGCATAGATATCCGGCGCGTTGGCCCGCTTTCCGCAATTTCTGTAAATGGCAATTACAGTAACTGTGGGGCCGCTTTCGGAACGTCCGTAAAACCAAATACTTATCTACGTGGCATAAATATTGCTCCACGATATTTCTGTACGCCATCTATTCGAAAGAGAAAAGACGCCATGTTCCACAAGCTCATTTGCACCGCGGCCGCGCTGGCTGCCTTGACACTGGCCGTGCCGGCCGCCAACGCCAGCACGATCACCGCCGGGACATGGTACACATTCGGTTTCGACGGGCCCGGCGGTGCACTGTACAACTGCCCTGCCTGCACAATCGGAAGCAATGCCCCTGACGGAGCGCCGATCGTCTTCGCATCAGATGCGCCGTGGACCATCACTACGACAAGTTCATCGCAGCAACTGATCGTGCTGGACGGTTTTATGTCGACAGACCAGTTCCAGATATTCGACAATCTGGTCGATCTCGGGCCTACCTCTGCCGCGATACCCGGCGCAGATTGCGGCAGCGATATCAGCTGTGCCTACAGCGATGCCAGCTTCAGCAGGGGAATCTACGCACTTAATCCCGGTGCGCACAGCTTCACCGGAACACAGATCGCAGGCGCTGGCGGGGCCGGGTTTTTCATGGTGACGGAAGCCAGCGCAACCCCGGCACCCGAACCGGCAACGCTCGCGTTGTTCGGCGCAGGTCTGTTTGGCGCCGGCTTCCTGACGCGCCGCCGGAAAGCCAGCTAACGGCCCGACTGCTTTCAATCACTGCTCTCAATCACTGCTTTCAATCCCGGTGCGCCGCTAAAGCGTTTGGTTGGCGGCGCTGCCGGGTATTGTTTTTCCGGCTTCGCGATAGAAGCGCGCCGCGCCCGCATGCAGCGGCGCGGGCAGTACGCCTTGCGCGCGGTCAAGCCGGATGGCGCGGCCGTCGCGGCCCACCTGATCCAGCAACGGGCGATTGCCCAGATCGAACAGCGCGCGCGTGAGGGCGTAAACGAGATCGGGCGGCGCCGTGTCGCGCACCATCCACAACACCTGCCCGCGCACGGCCGGCACGGCCGCCATACCGGGATAAAGACCGGCGGGAATGATATCCGCCGCAAGGCCTGGCATATTTTTCAGGAGGCGGTCGCGGCCCTTGCCCGCAAGCGGCACCAGCACCGCCTTGTGTGCGCCGGTCAGTGCGGCCACCAGCGGCAACGGCACACCACCACTGACGAAGAAGGCATCGAGCTTGCCCTGCTCCAGCATGGTTGCGGCCCGTTCGGGCCGTTCATACACCGGTTTGATGCGGCGCTCGGACAGGCCATAGGCCGCAAGCACCGCACGCGCGCGCACGAAATCGGCGGAGTCTTTCACGCCCAGCGCGACGCGTTTGCCACGCAGACCGGAAACAGTCTCGATCTTTGCCGGCGCCGCGGCGACCAGATGCAGGGTTTCGGGATAAAGGGCGGCAATGACCCGGAGGTGGGTTTCCTTGCCGGTGTGGCGGAAGGCGCCCTTGCCCGCCACCGCTTCACCCACCACATCGCTGGGCGACAGGCTGGAATCGAGTTGCCCGTCATTGACAGCCTCGAGATTGGCGATGGCGCCCGCGCCGGTACGCGCACTGGCGACAAGACCCTGTGGCCCGCAACGCCCCGCCCCCAGGCAGCGCGTGACGCCGGGCGGATGGCTGATCAGGCCGGAAATCGCCTCCCCCACCGCGAAATAATTGCCGGAGCCGGTGGCGATCTGAAACGCGACACGGCGGGGCGTGGTATCTCTGCCGCCAGCAGCAAGACCCGAAACCGCGAAACCGGCCGCGACAAAGCCCGCGGCAACCGCAAGCCCCAACGACAGCAACCCGGCGATACGCAGTTTCATGGCACCCATGAGACAGGATCAATGCGTCAGGATTTGGCCCGAAGCGCGGGGTTTATGGGATTTTCCCCCAACAAGACCACACGCCGAAGACGCTGCCCCAACCGCCACGGCAGAGACCATGCTGCCCCTTTATGCTTAAGGGTTTGTTGACCGCGGACAGGCATGCTGGCGTTCCGGAAATCCGTTCCGCCGAAGGGGAAAATTCATGCGCCGTCTTCTTGCCGGGGTGGCCGCGGCTGTGATTTTGGCAGGCTCATCGAGTGCGGCATCCGGTTTCAGCCTGTTCGGATCGGACAAGCCGGACAAACCCGCGCAGAGCGATGACGCCAAGACGGCCGCCGCGAAAGACAATGCGGACAAAGCCGATGCGCCGCTCGACGCCAAAACCCTGGAAGCCAATCTGACGAACGAACTGGCCAAAGCGAAAACCTTGCGCCAGCAGGGCGATTTTGGCGGTGCGGCGCATGCGCTGGCGCAATTGATGCTGGTCGCCCCCGACGATGCACGCGTGATCGGCGAATACGGCAAGGTGATGGTGAACCAGGGCCGCAGCGACGACGCCATCGCGTTTCTGAAACATGCGCTGGACATGGCGCCGAATGACTGGACGCTCTATTCCGCCATCGGCATGGCTTACGACCAGAAGGACGATTTCGCCAATTCGAAGCTCGCCTATGATCGTGCGTTACTTCTGGCGCCGGGCGAACCGGCGGTGCTGAACAATTACGCCATGTCGCGCATGCTGGCCGGCGATCTGGCCGGAGCGCAGAAATACATGGCGCAGGCAATGGCACAGCCGGGCGCCGCGGCGAACCCGAAACTCGCAGAGAATGCGGCCCTGATTGCGAAACTGAGCGGCCATAAAACAACCGCCGCCGCGGCAGAGCGTCCGGCCATTGCCGCGACCACGCAGGCAGCCCCGGTTACGGCGGTGAAAACGCAAACTGTGGCTGTGGCACAGCCGCCGCAGACGACCACCGCCATGGCCGCGAAAGCGGCGCCGTCCGCAATCGAGAAAGCCGTCATTGCCAAAGCGGTGAAAGCCGCCGATGCCCCCGTGCCGCCCGCACAACCGCAATTGGCAAAAGCCGCACCCGTTCCAGCCGCGGCAGCGGTCAAAGCCACGATCGCGAAAAGCGAACCGCAAACGCCGGTGGCCGAAAAAGTAGCGCCGATGGAATTGGCCAAGGCCCCGCCGCGGCCGATCGTGGCAGCTTCAGTCAAAGAGACGCCAGCCAAAGAGACAATAGCGAAGGCCGAAGCGCCGAAACAGGCGGCACCGGCAATAGAAGACAAGGCTATTGCCGCCGTGGCGATTACGCCTGTGCGCGGTGCCGTTGCGGCGGCGCCTGTAAAAGCGGCGCCCGTGAAGGTGGCAAAAGATATGCCCGCGAAAGCGGCAAAGCCGTCGCTGTTACCCGAAGCCGTTTCGGTCGCCGATCTCAACGCGCCGGTGATGGTCAAACGCAAATCCGGCATGGTGATGATGCAGCGCGTGCCGATGGACCCCGAAGCGGGCCCCGTCGAAACGCCCGCCGCCGCAAAAGCCGAACCACAGGCGAGTGTCGCCAAGGCCGAGCCCGCCAAAGCCGAGCCCGCCAAACCCGAAACAGGCAAAACCCGGATCGCGGATGCGAAAAAGGATGTGCCGGTAGCCGCGAAAGCACCGCCGCCGCCGCAACTGCGCACCGCCGCAGACTGACATTCGCACGCGGCGGCGTTAAAGAACCCCGGCCGCACGCATCAGCCGCGGCACCTCGCCCACCAGCATATCGACCAGCGCGCGCGTCTTGCGCGAAGGCTCCCGCATATGCGGCCATAGGGCATAGATGTCGCCGCCGGGCGGACGAAAGCGCGGCAGGACCGGCACCAGCCGTTTGTCACGCAGCGCATCGCCGACCATGAAGCGCGGCAACACCGCGATGCCGTAACCGGCGATGACGGCTTCGCGGATGGTCTCGCCATTGTTGACGTTGAGACGCGGATGCACGGTGACGCTATGTTCGGCGCCGCCGCCCGCAGGCAGGAACAGCCACTGCTGCGCCGACGGAATATTGGCGTACCCGATACAGATGTGGCGTGTGAGATCGGCCGGTGCCTTCGGCGCACCGTGGCGGGCAAGATAATCCGGACTTGCCACGACGACGCTGGCGGCCGGCGCGATCTTGCGTGCGATCAGAGAGGAATCGTTCAACCGCCCCACCCGGATGCCGAGGTCGTAACCGCCGCCCGCGATATCGGCGCGGGCATCGTCACAATCGAGGCTGAGTTCGATCTCCGGATTGGCGCGGGCAAAGGCGACAATCGGTTCGACCAGGAACATGCGCCCGAAGGTGAGCGGGGCTGCCACCCGCATCGGCCCGCGCAGGGCGCCATTGCGCCCGCCCGCCTCCTCCACCGCGCATTCCATGGCGGTCAGGATCGCGGCCGCGCGCGCCGCAAACGCACGGCCGGCATCAGTCGGTTCCGCCCGCCTTGTGCTGCGCCGGATCAGTTCGCTGCCCGCGATCTGTTCCAGATCGGCGAGGCGCTTGGAAATCACGGATTTGGCCACACCCAGCCGCCGGGCCGCGGCGGTGACGCCGCCAGCTTCCACCACCGTCTTGAGCGCCATAAGCTGTTCGGGTGCCGGCAGCATTGTTCGTATATCACGAACCTTGTGTTTGCGATTGACGCTCTAGCACGAACGGACCGTTCGCACCAGTTTAGGGGCAGGCAATCAAGCAAAGAGGGATACGTGCCATGACGAAAGTTCTCGTTCTTTATCATTCAAGCTACGGCCACATCGAACAAATGGCGGAAGCCATCGCCGAGGGCGCGCGCAGCACCGGCGCGGAGGTGGCGATCAAACGGGTGCCGGAACTGATGCCCGAGGAACTGGCGCGGAAATCCGGCATGAAGTGGGACCAGAAGGCCCCGATCGCCACGGTGGACGAATTGCCGGGCTATGATGCGATCATCATCGGCACGCCGACGCGCTTCGGCAACATGGCGGCGCAGATGCGAAACTTCCTGGATCAGACCGGCGGCCATTGGGCCAAGGGCGCGCTGGTGGGCAAGGTGGCATCGGTTTTCACCTCCACCGCAACCGGCGGCGGCAATGAATCGACCATCCTGACCACCATCCCGACACTTCTGCATCACGGCATGATCTATGTCGGCCTGCCTTACGCCGCGCAGGAGCTGTTCGACATCTCCCATTTCCGCGGCGGCTCACCCTATGGCGCCGGCACGGTGGCAGGCCCCGATGGCAAGCGCAGCCCGAGCGCAAACGAACTGGCGCAGGCCCGTTTCCAGGGCCGCCATGTGGCGGAGATCGCCGCGAAACTAAAAGGCTGAGCTAGGGCCTCATACACCAACCGCGGGCGGGAACTGCCCCCTCCACCCGCCCGGCACGGCCGGATGTGTGCAAGCATAATGCGCGCATCCGGCCACAGCCCTTGCGGGCGGATGTCCGGCGCGCGGCCCGAGTTTAATGATGCAGCGTGTGCATCACCCGCATGATGGCGGGGCCCATGATCACCACGAACAGCACCGGCAGGAAGAACAGGATCATCGGTACGGTGAGCTTGGCGGGAAGCGAAGCGGCCTTGCGCTCGGCCTCGGCCATGCGGGCTTCACGGTTTTCCTGTGCAGTAACGCGCAGCGCCTGGCCGAGCGGGGTACCGTAATATTCCGCCTGGTTCAGCGCGGTCGCCACCGCCTTCACCCCGGCGTGGCCGCAGCGGCTGGCGAGATTCTCGAACGCCTGGCTGCGATCCGGCAGATAGGACAATTCCGCCGTGGTCAGGCCCAATTCTTCTGCCAGTTCGGGCGATTGCACGCCGATCTCGCTGGCGACACGGTTGAACGTCGCCTCGATCGACATGCCGGATTCGACGCAGATCAGCATCAGGTCGAGCGCGTCGGGAAAGCCACGCATGATCGATTCCCGCCGCCGTGAAATCAGGTTCGAGATGAACAGATCCGGAAGATAATACCCGATCAGCCCGGCACCGATCGAAATCATCAGCTTGGTCAGGCCGGGCAGATTGAAGTTCGTCAGCACGAAAATATAAAGCAGCGCCAGCGCGAACACGATGAACGGTGCGGCAAAGCGGAAGAACAGGAAAGCAATCATCGGCGCCTGACCGCGATAGCCGGCCTGGGCCAGCTTGTCCCGCGTGTCGGGCGATTCCAGCATGTTGGACAGCTTCAGCCGTTCCAGCGTCTGCTTCATGAAGCCGACCGGTTCGGTGCGCAACGAGGCGCGCTTCTGCAACGCGGCATGATGGCGGGCACGCAATTCCTCCCGCCGCTCCGACACCGCCTTCAACCGCTTGTTGAGGGTGGAACGGTCCATCATCGGCAGGCCGAGCGTGATGATGGTGGCAAAGGCGACGACGCCCGCAACCGCGGCCGCCAGGAATTTGACGTCGAACAGGATGTTCAGGATGCCGATGTCGAACATGGCCGCGCTACACCCTCAATGCTTGAAATTGATCATCTTGCGCATCACCGCGATGCCGATGCCCATCCACACGGCGCAGGCCGCGAGCAGAAGATTGCCCACCCGCTCGGTGAACAGGAGCGAGATGTAATCCGGCGACGTCAGAAACACGATGCCGCCCACCACCGGCGGCAGAGAGCCGATGATACCGGCCGATGCCTTGGCTTCCGACGACATCGCCTTGATCTTGCCCTGAAGCCGCTTTCTGTCGCGCAGCACGGCTGAAAGATTGGAGAGCGCTTCCGACAAATTGCCGCCCGATTTGAGCTGGATCGTCATCACGATGGCGAAGAAGCTGACTTCCGCCGTCGGCATGCTGTCGTACATGCGCTTGAGCCCCTGATCGAGGCTGACGCCGACCTTGAGCCCTTCCAGCAGCGTGCGGAATTCGGAACCGACGGGATCAGGGCTTTCCTTGGCCACGATCTTCAGGGCATCGTTGGTGGGAAGGCCGGACCGCACACTGCGCACGATCACATCGATCGCATTGGCAAATTCCTGCGTGAACTTCTTCTGCCGCCGCTTGGTGAGAAAACCCACCACCCAGCGCGGCAGGCCGAGCCCGGCCGCAAACGCCGCCAGCGCGACAACGATGATGTTCTGTCCGGTGACGAAACAGAGAAACGCAACGACACCAGCGGCAATCGCACTCGCGATCCAGAAACCGCGCGGTGAAATGGCAAGGCCCGCGCGCGCCAGCCTTTTGCGCAGGGACGGGCGCTGTTTCTGCACCTTCTGCTGTTTTTCGATTTCCTTCAGCAGCGCGGTGACGTTCTTGCGCCGCTGGCCCGGTTCGCCCGGACTGCGTGCAGCGGCATTGCCCGCCCGGCCGCCGGCCGGTGCGGCCACCGCGGCCATGCGTTTCTGCGTCCTGCCGCTGACGCCAGGCCCCGTGAAGGCCCAGGCAAGGCCGCCGAGCGCCCCGAACATCAGGAGCGTGGCAACCACATAGAGTGCGAATGTTCCCATGCCGGCCGCCGCCCTTTAAACCTGACAGGCGTCAAGCGCCTCGGCCAGTTCACGCTCCAGCCCGAAATAACGCGCACGTTCCCAGAAGCTCGGCCGCACAATGCCGGTACCGGCATGCTGGCCGCGTATCCGGCCGGTTTCATCCTCACCGACGATTTCATAGGTCAGCAGGTCCTGCGTGATCACCACGTCACCTTCGGTGCCGATCACCTCCGTGATGCGGGTGATACGGCGCGAACCGTCGCGCAGGCGTTCGGCCTGCACGATCACGTCGATCGAACCCACGATCATTTCGCGGATGGTCTTGGTGGGAAGCTGGAAGCCGCCCATGGTGATCATCGATTCCAGACGTGACATGGCTTCGCGCGGGGAGTTGGCGTGGAGCGTGCCCATCGAGCCGTCATGGCCGGTGTTCATCGCCTGCAACAGGTCGAAGGCTTCGGGGCCGCGCACCTCGCCCACGATGATGCGTTCGGGACGCATACGCAGACAGTTGCGCACCAGATCGCGCATGGTGATCTGACCATGGCCTTCGAGGTTGGGCGGCCGCGTTTCCAGCCGCACCACATGGGGTTGCTGAAGCTGCAATTCGGCGGCGTCTTCGCAGGTGATGATGCGTTCTTCCGCATCGATATAGGCGGTGAGACAGTTGAGCAATGTCGTCTTGCCCGAGCCGGTACCGCCGGAGATCAGCACGTTGCAGCGCGAGCGTCCGATCACGCCCAGGACGCGCGCACCCGACGGGCTGATGGAGCCGAAGCGCACCAGATCCTCAAGCGTCAACTTGTCCTTGCGGAATTTTCGGATGGTGAGCGTGGGCCCGTCGAGCGCGAGCGGCGGCGCGATCACGTTGACGCGGGAGCCGTCAAGCAGACGCGCGTCGCAGATCGGCGAGCTTTCATCGACGCGGCGGCCAACCTGGCTCACAATGCGCTGACAGATGTTCATCAATTGTGCGTTGTCGCGGAAGCGGATGGGGGTCAGCTGTACCCGGCCGCCCACTTCGATGAAGACGCGGCCCGCACCATTGACCATGATGTCGGCGATATCGTCGCGCGCCAGCAACGGTTCGAGCGGCCCATACCCCAACACGTCGTTGCAGATGTCCTGGAGCAGGTGTTCCTGCTCCGCGATCGACATCACCACCGCCTTGATCGAGATAATCTCGTTGACGATGTCGCGGATTTCCTCGCGCGCGGAATCGGGATCGAGCTGGGCCAGCTGCGCCAGATCGATGGTGTCGATCAGCGCGTTAAAGATCGTGGTTTTGATCTGATAATAGTCTTCGGAGCGCCCTTCATCCGCCGCCCGGATGGGCTTGGCGGCAGGCGGCACCGGCGGCCGTGGCTGCAGGACGGGCGCGCTTTGCGCACCATTGCCGGCGGCCGGTGGAGGCACGGCGGCAGCCTTCCCCCCATCCACTTTCGGCGGCGGGGCACTGGCGCCCCCTTCCGCCGGCGCGGGCCGGGGTGGAAACTGCAACTCCTGTGTCGCGTTCGCGCTGCGCTTTCCGAACATGGTCAGGCCTGTTTGCGTCCGAGCAGGCTGTTGAGGAAGGGAAGCGCGCCTTTCTGCGCTTCAGAACTGACGGTGCGCCCGGTGACCAGCTCGGCGAGGCGCCGCACACCTTCGGAAACCGGCGATTTGGGCTGCACTTCGATCAGCATCTGGCCATTGTTGGCGGCGGTGCCGAACAATTGCGGTTCGTAGGGCAGCACGAGAGACGGCGCCTGTCCGGCCGATTCCGCGAAATCCCGTGCCGGAATCTCGGGGCGCTTGGGCTGACCCACCTGATTGAGCACGAGCTTGGGCGGCGCATCGTTCGGACGCTGCTGTTTCAGAAGATCGCAAAGGCTTTTGGCGGTGCGCAGGCCCGCAAGATCCGGCGTTGCCACCACCACGATATCGTCGGAGGCCAGAAGCACATCCTTCACCCAGCGCGACCACTGCCGCGGCAGATCGAGAATGACGCAGGGCGTGGACTGGCGCACCGCATCGATCACCGCCTCATACGCCTGAGGCTGGATATCGAATTCGCGTTCCAGCGCGGCCGGTGCCGTGAACAGCGACAGATGATCGCCCGATTTCAGCAGCAGCCGGTCGAGCAGCACATCGTCCAGCCGTTCCGGCGCGGTCAGCGCGTCGGCCACGCTCTGCCCCGTTTCCTCGTTGAAATTGAGGCCCATGGTGCCGAACGGCAGATCGAGATCGACGATCGTGGTGTTGATGTGGAGGAATTCTGCAACGCTCCAGCCCACATTGTGGGCCAGCGTGGAAGACCCCGCACCGCCGCGCGCGCCGATGAAGCTGACAACACGGCCGATGGGGGCCGCCTGCGGATTGAGATAGAGCCCGGAAATCACGCTGATCAGGCGCAAGGGATCGAGCGGGGCGACGAGATATTCGCTGGCGCCGCGGCGCATCAGTTCGCGGTAAAGCTCCACATCGTTGACGCGGCCGACCACGACCACCTTGGTTTCGGGATCGCAAACCTCGGCCAGACGATCGAGTTCGGCCAGCGCCTCATCGCCCTGAAGGCGGGTTTCCACGATCAGAAGATTGGGCGTGACCTGGCCGCGGTAATGTTCGATCGCGGCTTCCAGCCCGCCAAGCTCAACCGTCAGATGCGCCTTCGACAGGCGGCGGTCGGTGCCGGCCCGCTGCAGTGCGGTTCCGCTGTCGGGGAATTCGCAGAAGGCGTGAATGGAAATGCGCGGCACCGGACGTTCATGCGGTGCGGCACCGAATGCCGCTTCGCCGTCCCCTCGGCCGTTTTCCGGCGTGGCTTTCTCCATAACCTGCTCCGAATTGATTATTGAACCTGCGAGACATTGCCGGACTGATCAGACGTTTTGGTCGCGGACGTCGGTTCGCCCTTCTCATACTTGTTCATGATCGTTGCGCGCCGCGTGGCATCACCCGGCCCCATCGGGCGCGGGCCAAGAAGATCGCGCGGATCGGCAACCATGGCGGCGATGTTGTGCTGAACCGAACAGCCGAAATCCGGCATCGGCTCATTGGTCCAGGTGTCGGCCGCATCCTCCGACCAGTCCCGGCAATTGCCGGCGCGCGCAGTATAGGCGAGGTAACCGACCGTGACATTGCTGCCGCCATTGGCGATGTCATGGGTGCCGACCATGATGCTGGTGCGCGCAACACCAAGGCTCGCCAGCTTCTCGCCGAAATAGCGGATGGTGTCGGCCGCGCCCGGGCCGGCCGGCGCCGAAACCGAAATCGCGCCATTGCCGCGGGAACGGAAATCCTGCACGAAGGCTTCGAACTTCGCCTCATTCTCGCCGTTCAACGAACCGCTGCCGGCGACAAACGGCAGGCTCAGCGTTTTGTAGCTGGGCGAAACAGTGATCGGATGATTGGCCGCACCATCGGCGAAGCGCGTGGTGGCCGGATCGTTGGCGCAGCTTCCGGCCAGAAGAACCGCCGCCAGCGCGCCCAGCCGCAACAGATGTTTCGTGTTCATGCTCTTCGCCCTCATTTCACGATGTAGCCGGCATCGCCATTGGCTGCCGAACGGACCGCATCGGGTTTGCCGTGGTACATGGTGTTGAGACGGCCCATGAAAATGGTCTGCGCATCGGATGGCGGGATGAAGCCATCGGTCGGCGCCGCCAGTTTCGATTCCGCCGTGGGACCAACCAGATAGGCGCTGACGAGAACCACAAGCTCCGTCTCGTTGTTCTGGAAGTCGCGGCTGCGGAACAGCGCACCCAGCACCGGCATGGAGCCAAGACCGGGGAAACGGTCGATCTCCTGTTTGGTGGTGTGCTGCAACAGACCGGCAATCGCGAAGCTGCCGCCGGAGGGCAACTCCACCGTGGTTTCCGCGCGCCTGACGTTCAGCGCCGGAATGGTGAGGCCGCCGACATTGACGGTGTTGCCGTTGCCGTCGGTGGTGGTGCTGCCCTGCAGGGTGAAGGCCCCGGTGTTGGTCAGCTCGCTGACCTCGGTCGAGATCTGCAGCGAGATGCGGTCTTCCGACATTACGATAGGCGTGAAGGAGAGGCCGACACCGAACTGTTTGAAGGTGACGGTGACGTTGCCATCGCGGTCGCGGCTGGCCGGCACCGGGAACTCACCGCCGGCGAGGAATTTCGCCGTTTCGCCCGACACCGCGGTCAAATTCGGCTCCGCCAGCATGTGGACGAGGCCGACCGTTTCCAGCGCCTTCAGCGAACCGGCGACATTGTTACGCCCGCCCACGCATTGGCCCCTGGTGGCGGCGGCGGTGCTGGCCTGGCAAAGCTGCCCCACGCCGATACCGGACAGATCGCTAAGTGCGCGGCCCAGAAGCCCGAACGGATTGGAGGTGGAGGCCGCGAACGGCACACCGCCGGCCACGCCGGCGGTGGCAAGGTCGATACCGAACTGCTTGGCCACCTGACGCTGCATTTCGGCCACGCGGACCTTCAGCATCACCTGTTCCTTGGCATCGACTTTCAGCATGTTCACGACCTTGTCCGCGCCACCGGCAAAGCGGGCGGCAAGATCCTGGGCACGGGTCGAGGCCATGGCGTTCGCCACCGTGCCGGTCAGCACCACATTGTCGTTCAGGGCGCCGACCTTGATGCTGGAATCCGGCATGTCGGAACGGATCATCGCCTGAAGCTCCGTCACATCCTTTTCAACGCGGATGTCGAGCGAGAGGATCTGACGGCCCGAGGCATCGAAGAAAAACGCATTGGTCTGGCCGGTTTTCATGCCGAGCAGATAGATGCGGCGCGGAGACCGCACCACCGCATCGACAATATCCGGATTGGAAACCAGCACGTCGCGTGCATCGGTATCCAGTTCGACGATGGCCGCCTTGCTGAGGGCCAAGTTCATCCGCTGTGCGGAATTGCCTTGCGTCGACAGTTTGACCACCCTGGTGGCCGCGGGCGACTTGTGCGCCGGTGCGGCCAACCCTTCCGATCCCCCCGCGATCGCCAAGACGCCTGCGAGAACGCCGGCAATCAATCCCCTTCGCATCGCGATTTACTCCCCGCTCACATTCGGATCGACACGGGCAATCCCGTACCGGATGACGGAAACTTCGGTGCTGCCCGTGCTGTCCTGCTCTGCGGCCAGCGCCGCGGCAGGCGATTTCGGGTTCTGGCTCGCCAGCGAACGCAGCGCGAGCGACAACTGCCCGGTGGCACCGGCGCGCGCCACCAGAAGCGCCTGTGACGGCGTCAATTCCAGGGTGGCGGTTTTGCCGATGACATATTTCTGCCCCTGCTCCTGTTTCGCGGTCTGATCGACCGAGAGCACCCGCACATCCTGAAGAATGGTGTGAGAGCGGAAGCGGCGCGGACTGGATGAAATCTGATCGGTGGCGACGACATCGACCCGGTCATTGGGAAGAATGAAACCGCCGGCGCCCGTTTCCGCCGAAATGCCGATTGAAACTGCGCGCATGCCGGGCTGAACGCTGGCCGCCATGAAGCCCGCGCTCTCGGAATGCACCACATTGCTTTCGGTGATCGGCTGACCGGCGACGAGCGGCATACGCGCCACCGCATCGGAGAGGAATTTCGGCAGATCCGGCACCGTTTCATGGGTGGTCAGGCCGGCTTCGACCGATACCTTCGGCCAGTCCTGCCAGCGCACCATGTCGGCGGAGAGTTTCGTCCCCGGCGCCACCGTGCCGTTGGCGACCAGCACCTGAACGGTTGCGACCTTCGGTGCCGGTTCGGCACTGACCTTTGTGGTGCCGCCGCCCAGAAGCGCGCGCATCAGAAAGATCGCGGCGATTGCGGCAAGGCCTGCAAAGCCGATTACGGCAAGACGGCGTTTGTCCATTGAGGTGGCTCCTTTGTCCGCATAGGAGCACGCCACCACTTAGAAATTGTTTAACAGAAGCCTGCGCAATTGCATTAGCCGGCGAACACGCGCAGATAAACGTCCGTCTGCGGAAGAATAACAAAGAGACCGGCGGCAAGGGCGACACCATAAGGCACACCCGCTTTCGGATCATGCAGGCGCAACAACCAGTTCTGCCGCGCCAAGGGAGCCGGCAGCGGCCATTTGCGCATCATGAGAATGCCGAGCGAAAGCGCGCCGCCGAAGACGCAGGCAACCAGCACATAGGCCGGCAAATCACCGAACCCGAGCCAGAGTGCAACCGCAGCCAGAAGTTTTGCATCGCCGCCGCCGACATAACCGAGGGCGAACAAAGTGAAGCCAAGCGCAAGGGCAGTAAGCCCTGCCAGAACATGCATGCCCACAACGGAAAGTGGCAACGGAGCCAGAAGTGCGAAGGCGATGAAGGCCAGCACCAAGCCAAGCTGCAATGTGTTGGGGATGGTGAAGCTCGCAACATCCCAGGCCGCCGCGACGACAAGCAGCGCGAGCAGAAACGCGAACGGAATGAAGGCCATGATCATGCGGCCAGCATGGCACGAACCGGTAAACCAAATATGCAAACGGCCGCCCTTTCGGGCGGCCGCTGCGATACGTCTGTACGCGAACGCGGATTACAGCGCGGACGCGACGCTCTGGAACTTGCCGCTCAGGCTCGTGCCGATCGTGGTCAGAACACCGATGATCACGACAGAAATCAGTGCGGCGATCAGGCCGTATTCGATAGCCGTCGCGCCGGACTCGTCGCGCACAAAACGCGAAACAAGATTGGTCATGGAAACCTCCACTTGAGTGACACCCTGGTTATCCATTCCCGTGGCCGTCTTTCTCCGGCGTGCGGTCTGGATGCACACGAGATTAGGCCCCGTCTCTTAAAGACGGCTTAAATGCGGCCGGCAGGAAACGGCACGAACTGTACCGCTTTCAAACAAAACCGGCCTTCCCGGCGCAACGTCAAAGTAAATCTTGACCGCTTCTTTACCATGTTCGCGTATTGCGGGGGGCCAAGGCGATATCGATCAAAACCGGAGACCCGCGATCTGCAGCAGGGCTGCAACCACGACGGCGACCAGGGCAGCCGTCAGGCCATATTCCAGCATTGTCGTGCGCGGTTCACCATCACCGGTTTCGCTGAGATATCGCCGCACAGATTTCTCCTTTTCAATTCCGGTCTGCCGCACCGGGAACGTCAACGAAGCACCGAAGCTACGATACACGCGGCGAGAAACCGTAAAAATTAAACGTATCGGATTAACGCGCACCTAAGAAATAGATCAACCGCCGCATCGTATCCGGACCCGAGAAACTTAAGCGTTCTTTTACAGGCCAGGACCTAAAGTGGCCTTCGATCTATCGCGCGAGGGTTCCATGCGTCCTGTCATTTCCGGCCTGTGCTTTCTGGCAGCCGCCGCTGCGTTCACCACGCCTGCGTTTGCGGAAGGGATTGCGGTTCCGATGGATGAGGTGCGCATCGTGACCTTCAAACAGCCGGTCACAGCGGTCTATCTTGGCAACCCGGCCATCGCCGATGTCACCACGATTGATTCCAAGCGCGTGTTCGTCCTGGGCAAGACCTTCGGCACCACCAATCTGATTGCGCTGAATGCGGAGGGGAAACCGGTGGTCAACGACCCCGTCACCGTGTTCGGCCGCCGCATGGGGGCCGTGACACTGAATCGCGGTGCCAATCAATACAGCTACACTTGCACCGCCGCCCATTGCGAAGCCATGCCGATGCCGGGCGATGTGACTGACTATCACAAAGGCGTGCATGAAGAGATCAATAGCCATTCTGACATGAGCATCAAGGCGGCGTCCGCGCAGTAGCAGATGCCATACCGGCACCTGCTGCCCCACAATTGCGCGCGGGTGATGCACGATGACCGAGATATTTCAGGCCACTGAAAAAATCGATGTCCGGCGGCCTGCGTCACACATTGCGGCGAGCATCGCGCGAACCTTTCCCGATCACATCCCGCTATACATTTGTACGGTCCTGTTCGATGCCATCCTGTTCGGCATATTGTTCATCTATGGCATCGCGCCCGATCTGCGCATGGGCGTAACGGTGGTCGCTGGTTTTTTCCAGTTCGCTCTCATCGCAGTGGGCCTGATCAGCCTGTACGAACTTCTGCGCATGTATCGCGCGCATGAAAACCATGCCGTCCTCGCCACGTTGTTGCGGCGCATGCAGGAGAGATTTTCAGCCGGAGACCGTCCGGGCAACATCGTGCATTCACTGGCAACACTAACGCCGCTGATGCTGGCTTTCACCGCCTTCAAGAATGCCATTCCTTATATGAACCCCTTCGCGTGGGATGCATGGCTGACGCAAGTCGATACACATCTGGGCTTCGGCCACGCACCATGGGTGTTGCTGCAGGCCGTATTCGGGCATCCGGCGATAACCGTCCTGATCAACATCATCTATGACGGCTGGTTTCTGGTCGTGCTTATCTGCACGGTGTGGCAGGGGTTTTCATCACAGCGTTCTCCCGTCCGGCTGCAATTTCTTTTGGCTTATGCGATTGCGTGGTTCGCGGGCGGATCGCTTCTGGCGCTGTGGTTTTCCTCGGCAGGGCCGTGCTTTTATGGTCATCTGAATCTCGGCGCCGATCCTTATGCGGCGCAAATGGCCTATCTGCGTGGCATCGGCGCGGACTGGATCTGGTCTTTGGGCGTGCAGGATTCACTGTGGCAATCCTTTGTGCGGGGTGGCGGCGCTATCAGCGGCGTGTCCGCGATGCCCAGCATGCATGTAACCATCGCGGTTCTGCTGGCCCTTCTCGGTGCCGCGACCAACCGCAAGCAGGGCCTTGCACTTGGCGCGTTTGCATTCGCCATTGTGATCGGCTCCATCCACCTCGCGTGGCATTATGCAGCAGATGGAATTGCGGGTATCGCATTGGCGCTGTTGTTCTGGTGGCTGGCCGGCCACATCGCGCGCCGGTGGATGGCGAGAACCGCGCATCAATAAATGCCCGGCAACAACCGCCAGGTCCGTTCGCGATAGGCGGCGTAGTCCGGGAAGGTTTCTTCCAGCACCTGTTCCTCGAACCCCATGCGGTAGAACTGGCAGGCGCACTGGACCGCCACAACCAGAAATGCGGCGGGCGAGAGATATTGCAGCAGAAGACCGAAGATCGCGATCTGCTCCCCCAGGTAGAGCGGATGACGGATGCGCGCATAAGGCCCGGTGGTGACAAGCGCGCGCGCTTCGGCCATCAGGCTGATCGAACGGCCAAGATGGCTGAGCGACAGCGCCGCGAAACCAACCCCGCCAAGAATAACCAGGGTCGAAACGAAGTTGAGCCACATGGGATTCTCGCGCATCGGCAGAAACAGGATGCCGACACTGAGATAGGCACCGAGAACCGCGGCAAGCCGCGGCCCGAACCCGCGCGCACCGGCCACCGGCGGGCGCCGCGTGAACAGGAACACGACGAACAGCAGGGCCAGCAATGTGCCGCTGAGCTTGGCCAGAACATCGATGGCGAGTGCCGGGTCCGGCCGGGAGAGATCGAAGCGCGAAAGATCGTCCGCAATCACCCCGAAGCGCCCCACCGTGGAAAACCCGTACCACACGATCAGAGGCATGGCGGCGAACAGATCATACGCCTTGCCGCCGCGGCGCAGATCCGGCGGAAGGCGGCCTTGCGCCTTGTCGAGAAGGGCTTCGAAGCTGCTCATGCCGCAAACCCTAACGCGCAATCCTTAAAGACTTGCGCAAAAGAAAGCCGCGCGCCTTGCGGAGAGGGGAAAGCGCGCGGCCAGTTCGGGGACACGACGGCCCCGTGATAGCTGTTCAGAGTGAAACGCGAAGGTCCGTGATCTGTGTGCCGATCTGGTTGAAGGTGGTCACGATCTCGTCCGCATTGGTCAGCATGAAATATTTGCTGGGGTCGCTGGCACAACTCTGCAGCATGCTCGACTGCTGCGGATTGGTGCTGGTATCGACCTGCACCGAATAAAGCGTGATGTGATCGTTCTTGATGTTGGTGCAGGCCGCGCTGGTGCGTGCATCGATCGTGGAGGCCGTGTTGGTCCAGCGGTTCTGCGTGTTCTCGCCGTCCGTCAGGAGGATGACCACGCGGCGCGTATCCTCCGGCACGGCACCGGGGTTGAAGGGATCGCTGTCGCTCAATGTCTGCCAGCCCCAGGCGAGGCCGACGGTCTGGTTGGTGTTGCCGTTCGCCGTCATCGCATCGACCTGGCTTGACATGGTGGCCCAGTCATAACCGAGCGCGGTGATGGTACCGGGCGGACAATATTGCGAGTTCTCGGCCGGGAATTTCGTATCCGTGGCGGTGGGCGCGGTATTCAGCGTGTCATAATCCTGGTTGCGGTCCATGATGCAGCCGGTCCAGGTGCTATGATCGTTCGCCACCCAACTGTGATCGAAGCGGCTGGCCCACTTGGTCACCGTGGTCGTGGTGCAGGTTCGCCGCCGGCCCGAACCGGTGCACGACGTGCTGGAAACCGGACTGGTGGAGCCGGTATAGCCCACCGTATTGTCCGTCACCGTGTTGCAGGTCTGCGAATTGTTATCCACCTGGGTGCAGGTCTTGGTATTCGTATTGGTGGGCGTGCTGTTCCAGCAGCCATTGTAATAATGGCCACCACGGCCGTCATTGTAGCGGCCATTGTCCACGCCGGGGCAGATCAGCCCGCTGGCCGGAATGGTGTTGGTGCTGGAACTGCCATTGGCGGCGCCATTGGTGCAGCGATAGCCATAAGGCGACGTACTGGTGCCATAGGGGCAGGATGAACCCGGCCCTATACTGGACCCCGGTGTGGAATTCGCCGGCGGGGCTTCCCAATCGGTCCAGTCGACCCAGGCCGCGCCAACATTGGACGCGCCCATATTCACGTCCTTGCTGAACGGCACGATCGACACCTTCACATCGCCCGGATTGGTGGCGGCGTTCTGCAGCATGCCGAGAAGATTATGTGTCGCCGTCTTCAGCGCGGCCATTTTCGAGGTGGAGATGGGAACGGAGCAAGGCTGGCTGCCGGGCTCGCACATCGAACCGGTATTGTCGAGTACGAGCGCGACCCACAATTTGGTCTGGCCCCAGGTGACCTGCGAGGTGGCGCCGACATTCATCTGATCGATGCCGACAATCCGCATGATGGCTGTGGGCATAGGCACCGTGGTCGAGAGGCTGATCTGCTGGCCCACCGGCACCACCGTCAGGGGTGCGGGCGTGCCGAAAGACTTGTCGGCCGTATAGTTGGCGTTGAAATATTTCTGGGCCAGCGTCTCCATCTCAGTTTGGGACAGTCCGTTGGTCGCGCCGACCGCGAGACCGGCTGCGTCCAGCGCCTCTGCCAGGCGGGCACGCACCACCAGCGCGCGCGAAATGTCGAGGCCCGCACCCGCCGCAAGCACCAGCGGAACAAGCGCCAGACCGAAAATCATCGCGACATTGGCGCTTTTTGCGCTGGGAAAGGCGCGCAAGCGGCCAAGAACAAAACCTATGGCGGTTCCGATACCCATCCCCAGCTCCAACGCTTTTGGTCGTCCGTGGAAGTATCGGGAAGGCGCCGCAAAAAAACCCCTGCTTTCGCGAGCCGTGGTTATTCAAGCGTTATCGGCGCGCATTTTAACCGCCCGCCCGTAAACGAACGTAAACGCATGATGAGGGGAAGGCGGGTGTTTTTCGACAAATCTTAACAGTAAACGGCACACGATAACGCTTTCTTCAGCACGGTTCATCGTTTCGCTTCTTTTGGCTATCTGTGCGCATAGAATGCACGCTGAAGTCGCATAAGAAGCGCGAAAAGCATGTTCGGGCTGGGTGTACTTGCTTCGCGTCTGCGCCGCACAAGGCTGCGGATGCGGAAGAATTCACGATCCGGGATGGCCGCGGTGGAATTCGCCATGGTCGCGCCGGCGTTTTTCCTGTTCCTGTTCGGCATCATCGAAACCGGTGTGATTTTCTTTGCGCAATCGGCGCTGACCAATGCCACCAACGATGCTGCGCGCATGGTGCGCACGGGTCAGCTCAAAGGCGACATCACCGCATCCCAACTGACCGACGCGGTTTGCGGCGAGATGACCGGACTAATGAGCCTGCAAACCTGCCAGGCCAATCTGAAAGTCGATCTGCGTGTCTATGGCGGCTTCGGCGGGGCAAGCTATCCCGACGTGCTGAACCCGGACGGCAGCCTGAACACCAACAATATGGCGGTGAATACCTCCACCGCCTGCAGTGTGGTTCTGTTCCGCACCTTTTATCCCTGGACCATCATGACGCCGCTGATGGCGCCCCTGATGTCCAACATGCCGAGCGATCAGTACCTGATGACGGCGGCAGCCGCTTTCCGCAACGAGCCCTATCCCGACCAGCAGCATGTGAGCAACGCGCTATGCTGAAAACGATACGACGATTCCGCCGCCAGGACGGCGGCATGGCAGCCGTGGAATTCGCCCTGATCGCGCCGGTGATGATCGGGCTGTTCTTCGGCACGGTGGAAGTCTGCAATGCGCTTAGCTGTCACCAGAAGGTGACCACGGTGGCATCCAGTGCGGCAGACCTGGTCGCGCAGGCCACCCGGGTCAGCGATACCGACATGGCGGACATTTTCACCGCCGCCAATTCGATCATGGTTCCGTTCCCGCAGGCCGCCACCAGCATTGTGCTGACCAGCATCGGCGGCGACGGCACGGTGCTGTGGAGCGATGCGTCCAACGGCAACGGCGCCCACGCGGTCGGCGACACGCTTCCGGTGCCGGATGGGCTTTTTCCGCCCGGCTGCAACACCGCGACCGGCTGCAGCGTGATCCTGGCGGAAGTGCACTATAATTTCGTCCCCCCGCTGGCCGGCTCCGCCATCGGCGATATTCCGATGACCGATACCTTCTACGCCAAGCCACGCCGGGCGGTGACGATCACACGCATCACCGGCTGAACACCGTTTATTGGCTTTGTCAGGGCCGGGGCCGCATCAGGCCTTCCTGCACCACCGATGCCACCAGAACCCCATCCCTGCGATAGATCGCGCCGCGATTGAACCCGCGGGCGCCCGATGCGGATGGCGAATCCTGCACATAAAGCAGCCATTCATCGGCCCGGAACGGGTGGTGAAACCACATTGCGTGATCGAGGCTGGCCATCTGCACCTTGTGATCGAACCAGCCGATCCCGTGCGGGCGCAACGCGGTGTCGAGCAGCGTCATGTCCGAGGCGTAGGCCAGCAGGCATTGATGCAGCGCCAGCGCATCCGGCAACGCGCCGGTGGCCCGGAACCAGACCCGCTGCAGGGGTGCCGTCTTCTCCGGATTGAGGAAGGCCACCGGCTCGACATGGCGCATCTCGATCGGCCAGTTCTTGGTGAAGGACGCGCGCACCGCCTCCGGCAACAGGTGCATCACCTTCGCGCGCTGTTCCGCTTCCGTCGGCAGGGTTTCGGGCGGCGGTGCCTCCGGCATCGGGACCTGATGCTCAAGCCCGTCTTCCGGCACCTGAAACGAGGCCGAAAGAGTGAAAATCGGATGGCCATGCTGGATCGCGACCACGCGGCGGGCGGTGAAACTTTTGCCGTCGCGGCTGCGGTCCACCTCATAGAGGATCGGAACCTTGGGGTCGCCGCCGCGCAGGAAATAGGCGTGCAGCGAGTGGCAGACGCGACCTTCCACCGTGCGGTAGGCCGCCACCAGGGCCTGCCCCAGCACCTGGCCGCCAAACACACGCTGGGTGCGGTCCTTTGGCGAAAGACCACGGAAAATATTGACCTCGATCGCTTCCAGATCGAGCAGCTGCAGCACCTCTTCGATCGGCGTTCTGGCCTCGGCAAGGGCAGCGGAATCAGGCTTGCTCATGCCGTCTCATAGTGTCGGCCAGACAGGCGTGCAAGAGAGCGGAAACCGGCACACTTCATATACGGGACACACACGGCGGGCTCGGCCGCGAATGCGCCGCCGGTGCCGGAAACAATTCGAATCGGGTCCGGCCTTATTCCGCCACTTCCTGTCGCGTGCGGAACTTTGGCGGCTTCCGCACCCTTCTGCGGCCGTTTCGTGCCTTTTTGTGGCACCATTGCGTCACACTGTGCAGGCACTGTCTACAGAACGGAATTATGTTGCAGCGCAGACACAGACAGTCTTCAAATCCGGGTAAAAGCCTTTGAAACATAGGCTTTCAATGGACATTGGCTGGAGACTTTCGACACAATGGCCATTATATACCGAACAGTCCGGTCGAGGCGTGGGGGCTTCCTGCAATTCGGCTTCTTCATAGCGAGGGTAACAAATGAAACTCCGTCTGATCGCCTTGGCGGGCGTAGCAGCGCTGGCCTTGGGTGGCCCTGCATCTGCGCAAGGCGTCACGCAGCAAGGTTGGTATTTCACCTTGGGTGCCGGTTGGGACCAGCTCCAGGATGTGAAAATCAAAACAGGCCCGGCGCAGACGCAGAGCAATCTTCCGTTCGACAACAGCGCCATGGTTGCGGGCGGCGTCGGCTACAAGTTCGACACCAATGTCCGCCTCGAGGCCGAAATCGGCTACGACTCCCATGGCCCGAAAAACTGCGTGGACTGCCACGGTTCGGCCTCTTTGCGCTCGGCCCTGATCAACGCCGTCTATGACGTGCCGCTGACCGATACCCTGGACCTGTCGCTCGGCGGCGGTATCGGCATGGGCAATGCGCGCATGGCGATCAGCGAGATCTCAAGCGGGCTCGACATCGTCAAGGGCAGCCATACCGGCCTGATGTGGCAGGCGATCGGCGGCCTTTCCTGGCACATCGCCGACGCGTGGGACATTTTCGGCGAATACCGTTTCCGCCAGGCGCAACTGGATGACGAATACGGCACATCGTTCATTGCCTCGCAGCCGGTGAAGGTCAGCCGCTTCGACGAGCATGTGGTGTTCCTGGGTCTGCGTTACTTCGTGAACCCGCCGGCACCGCCGCCGCCACCCCCGCCACCGCCGCCGCCTCCCCCGCCGCCTCCGCCGCCTCCGCCGCCGCCAGCGGTGAAGACGTTCATCGTCTTCTTCGACTTCGACAAGTCGAACCTGACGCCGGAAGCCCGCCAGGTGGTGAGCGAAGCCGTGCGGACCGCGAAGGACAATCATATCGTCCGCGTGGTGATCACCGGCCATACCGATACAGTTGGTTCGCATCGCTACAACCAGGGCCTGTCTGAACGGCGCGCCCAGTCGGTGAAGAGCGAAATGGTCACCCAGGGTCTTGACGGTTCGTCCATCGCGACGGAAGGCAAGAGCTTTGACGACCCGCTGGTCCCGACCGGACCGGGCGTGCGTGAACCGCAGAACCGCCGCGCTGTGATCCAGCTCGGCGACGGCTCCGGGACGTAAGTCCCGGCCCAGCCGGCCAAATCAAAAGGGCGGACCTTCCGGTCCGCCCTTTTTCTTTTGTATCAGAAGCTTGGAAAGCGGCGCGCCCAGGCCCCACCGGCTGTGCACGCCGGTTCTCCGGCGGCGTATTTTACCGGATGGTCGCGGCCGTCTGGGTCAGGGCGGGTTTCGGCCTGGGCACGATGCTGGGCACGGCCTTCGCCCCCTGAAGCCCGACCGCCACCCGGATCTCGCAGGAATCCACCGGGCTTGATTCGGTGATCTGCACGCCGGAGACGAAGTTTGCCAGGGTCGGCTTCTGCGGCGTCAGCGCCGCGGCGAACACCACTTGGGCAGACGAACAATAATCGCGGTTGTCGCGAATGCTGCGGATGGAGGAATCGTTGGCGATGCGGGTCTTGAAGGCGTGATATTCCTTTTCGCCCGCGCGCGCGCCGTAAAAGCGCTTGAACATGCTGAGCAGCCTGGCATCGGAACGGCGCAATTCTTTCCCGAAGCTGGTCTGAAAAGCGTTGAAATTGCTGACCTGATTGCAGGTGAGGGCAGCCACCATCAATTGCTGTTGTACGGCCGTGGCGCGGATCGCGGTCATCTCATCCGCACGCGCGCATTGGCCGGCGGCGAATGCCGGCCCTGATGCAGCAAACCACGCAAGCAAACAGGCGCCAGCCTTCAGCGAACGTCCCATATACATAAACCCGATGTATGCTACGCAAATCATCCTAGAGCAAAATCGGATTCGATGGAATCGCGATTTTGTTCTAGTTCTTTGTTTTATCGCGCAATTTATCGGAAGCCGGTGGCGGCCGCGTATCGGCGTTTCACAGTTTTCCGATTGCGCTCTGGCATTGACGGCGGCGCATTCCGACACCCAAAAAGTCGCCCACGCCCGTCAAGGGCCGTATGCGGACAAGGCCATGCGCAAAAAAGTTCCCACACCGCCAGCCGTCGACCTGACGGATGAAAACGTCCATTGGGACTTCAGCAAAACCATGAGCTATGCCGACTACCTGCAGCTTCCGCTGCTGTTGTCGGCGCAGAAACCGCTGACCGACCGGCATGACGAAATGCTGTTCATCACCATTCATCAGGCGAGCGAGCTTTGGATCAAGCTGTGCCTGCATGAGATCGGGGCAGCGATTGCGGCCATCGCGGCAGACGATCTGGGCGCTGCCTTCAAGATGATGGCGCGAACCGCGCGCATTCAGGTCAATCTGATTCAAAGTTGGGAAATTCTCTCTACCATGACCCCGTTCGATTATGCGGGGTTCCGCGACAGCCTGGGCAAAAGCTCCGGCTTCCAGTCCTTTCAATATCGCATGCTGGAATTCAAACTCGGCAACAAGAACCGGGAGGCGACGCGGGTGTTCGCCGCCAGCCCGGAAATCGCGGCCGCGGTGAATGCGGCGCTGAACGCCCCCAGCATCTATGACGAAGCCCTGCGCCTTTTGGCGCGCCGCGGTTTCGCCGTGCCGCCGGAAAAATTGTCGCGCGATTTTTCACAAAGCTACGGCGCCGATGCCCGCGTAACCCAGGTCTGGCGTGAGGTTTATCGCGATGTCGAAACCCACTGGGATATGTACGAACTGGCGGAAAAACTGGTCGACCTCGAATACCGCTTCCATTTGTGGCGGTTCAGTCACATGAAGACGGTGGAACGCATCATCGGCCACAAACCCGGCACCGGGGGCACGAGCGGCGTTCCCTATTTGAAGAAAGCATTGGACCTGACCTTCTACCCCGAATTGTGGGCGGTCCGGACGGAGATTTGATGGGCGCACTTTCGCATATCCGCGTGCTCGATCTGAGCCGCGTGCTGGCCGGGCCGTGGGCGACGCAGATTCTGGCCGATCTCGGCGCCGAAGTGATCAAGATCGAAAAGCCTGGCGAAGGCGATGAAACCCGCCATTTCGGCCCGCCGTTCCTGACCACGAAAGACGGCGGCAAGGGCGATGCCGCCTACTTCCTGACCACCAACCGCAACAAGAAATCCGTCACTGTCGATCTGTCACAGAAGAAAGGTGCCGCGCTGGTGCGCAGGCTGGCCCGGCGCGCCCATGTGGTGGTGGAGAATTTCAAGACCGGTACGCTTGCGCGCTATGGCCTCGACTACAAAACTCTCGCTGCCGAAAACCCGGCGCTGATCTATTGTTCGCTGACCGGCTTCGGTCATGACGGGCCTTACAAGGACAAAGCCGGTTACGACTATCTGGTTCAGGGCATGGCCGGGTTGATGAGCATCACCGGCCAGCCCGACGGCGCACCGGGTGCGGAGCCGATGAAGGTGGGCGTCGCGGTCAGCGATCTTCTGACCGGGCTTTACACCACCATCGGCATTCTGGCCGCGCTGGTGCATCAGGGCCGCACCGGCGAAGGCCAGGAAATCGACATGGCGCTGTTCGATTGCCAGACTGCGAGCCTTGCCAATCAGGCGATGAATTATCTCGCCGGCAACATGGTGCCCGGCAGGCTTGGCAATGCGCACCCCAACATCGTGCCGTATCAGGTGTTCGCGACCGCTGACGGGCACCTGATTCTGGCCATCGCCAATGACGGACAGTTCCGCCGCTTTTGCGACGCCGCCGGTCTTTCCGGACTGGCCGCCGATCCGCGCTACGCCACCAACGCGGCGCGGGTGGATCATCGCGACGAACTGGTCAACCTGCTGAAACCCGTTTTCGCGGCGAAAAACAGCGCCGGCTGGATCGCGCTGCTGGAGCGGGCGAACGTGCCCTGCGGCCCGATCAACCGGGTGGATCAGGTGTTCGCCGATCCGCAGGCAATCGCGCGCGGGTTGAAAATCTCCCTCGACCACGCCGCGGCGGGCCCGATCGATCTGGTGGCGAGCCCGTTGAAACTTTCCCGCACCCCGCCGGAATATGTCAGCGCACCGCCCACTCTGGGCCAGCATACCGAGGAAGTGTTGCGCGGCGTGCTGGATCTTTCCGCGGACGAAATCGCGCATCTGAAGGCGGAAAAAGCAATCTGACGGATGTGCCACCGTTAAGCATGGGCTGACATGGCCCTTGTGCAATCCATGCAGCAGGCAGAGCATTCCCTTAATCGCCATGAGGCGAAGTGCATGGGCCTGTTCCGGGCATTGCCGGTTTTCGTTTTTGCTGCCCTGACCGCGGCGGCAGGACCGGGATTGTGCCAGCAGGCCGGATGGCAGGATCAGCTTTACGCCAGCCCGAAAGTGCCCGGCCGCGAAGCCTTCGGACTTCGCGATGTGGCCCGCCAGGCCGCGAAAAACAAAGCCCGTAACAGGTCCGATGCCGCCCTGCTGGACAGAGAGATTGCCGGCATCCCGATCCGGGGTGGCAAAGCGCTTTTGTTTCAATCCCATGCCGAGAGCCTGGACGGGGCCGATGTGGTGGGCCTTGTCGATGGCAAGGGCGCGCATCTGGTGATCGCGCTGCCGCCCGGCCAGTGATTGTTCAGTGCTTGTTCAGGTGATTGCCCCCTTCCCTGCCGCGGGCTGTCAGCGCAGCCTTTTCACTGCCCCGCCTTTCCAGTATTTGTCCCGCGCGAGCCGCACCCAATCGCGGCAGGAGAAAGGACACCATGATGTCGTACAAGGTCGCCGTGGTCGGCGCGACCGGCAATGTCGGGCGGGAGATGTTGAACGTCCTCGCCGAGCGCGCGTTCCCCGCATCCGAAGTGGTGGCGCTCGCCTCCACCCGCTCGATCGGCAAAGAGGTTTCGTTCGGCGACGCGACGCTGAAGGTGAAAGCGCTCGACTATTACGACTTCAAGGATACCGACATCTGTTTGATGAGCGCGGGCGGCACCATCGCAAAGGAATGGGCGCCGAAGATCGCGGCACAGGGCCCGATCGTGATCGACAATTCCAGCGCCTGGCGCATGGACCGCGAAGTGCCGCTGGTGGTGCCGGAAGTGAACGCCGATGCGCTGAACGGGATCAAGAAAGGCATCATTGCCAATCCCAATTGTTCGACCGCGCAACTGGTCGTGGCGCTGAAGCCGCTGCATGACGCCGCCAGGATCAAGCGCGTGGTGGTTTCGACCTATCAATCGGTTTCTGGCGCCGGCAAGGACGCGATGGACGAACTGTTCCGCCAGACCCGCGCGGTGTTCGTGGCCGACCCGATCGAGAAAGAGAAATTCACCAAGCAGATCGCTTTCAACGTGATTCCGCATATCGACGTCTTCCTCGATTCCGGCTTCACCAAGGAGGAATGGAAGATGATGGTCGAGGTGCAGAAAATCCTCGACCCCGATATCCAGACTACCGCGACCTGTGTGCGCGTGCCGGTGTTCGTCGGTCATTCGGAAAGCGTCAACATCGAATTCGAGAACGCGATCACGGCGGAGAAGGCGCGCAGCATCCTGCGTGAGGCGCCGGGCGTGCTTGTCATCGACAAGCGCGAGGACGAAGGCTACATCACGCCGGTGGAATGCGCGGGCGAAGATGCCACCTATGTCAGCCGCATCCGCAAGGACCCGACGGTGGAGCACGGGCTGATGCTGTGGGTGGTGTCGGACAATCTGCGCAAAGGGGCCGCGCTGAACGCGGTGCAGATCGCCGAATGCCTGATCAACCGCAAGCTTCTGAAGAAAGCGGCATGAGCGGTTGACGGAATGTACCACATTTGGTACGTTCCATTGTGATTGCCCAGAAGCGTATCCACGCGGCTTTTTTTGCGAGTGCATCGGGCCATCAGCCCGTGCGCGAGTGGTTGCGGTCTCTGGAATCTGATGACCGGCAACGCATCGGACGCGCGATCGCAGTGGTGGAGTTTGGCTGGCCCATCGGCATGCCGGTTTGCCGGGCCTTGGGTAAGGGCCTCTATGAAGTCCGCGTTCAACTCAAAGACAGAATCGCGCGCCTTCTATTCCTGATCGATGGCGATGACATGGTGCTTCTGCACGGATTCATCAAGAAGAGCCAGGCAACGCCACGCCCCGATCTCGAGCTTGCGAAGAGGCGGCAGCATATCTGGGAGAATGAAGCATGAGAAAAAGGAACAAACATCTGGGCTCATCCTTCGATTCCTTTCTTGAAGAAGAAGGTATCCTGGAAGAGACGCATGCTCATGCGATGAAAAAAGTTCTCGCATGGCAGCTTGGCGAAATGATGCGGAAGCAGAAGGTCAGCAAAGCCACGATGGCCAAACGCATGAGGACGAGCCGGGCGGCACTCGACCGCCTGCTGGATCCGGAGAACAATTCGGTGACGCTTCTGACCATGAACAAGGCAGCGAGTGCACTGGGCAAACGGCTTTCCATCAGCCTTGAAGACGCGGCATGAACCCGGAAGCCTTCGCGCAATTGATCACTCGCTTTTCCGCCGCGGCGACGGCGGGTGACGGCAAGGCGCTGGCCGCCTGCTTCACGCCGGACGGCACCTATTTCGATTACATCTACGGGCCCCATCAGGGCCGCGACGCCATCGCGGACATGCTGGAAAATCTGTTCCACCGCGATGCCACGGATTACGACTGGGCCTTCTATGACCCGGTGGTGAACGGCGATACGGGCTATGCCCATTCGCTCTCCACCTTCGTCTCCACCGTGCCGGCCTTCAAGGGCCGCGAAGTGGTGATCGACGGCATCAGCCGCTTTGTTCTGCAAGGCGGGCTGATCGCCGAATACCACGAAAGCGTCAATGGCGGCGTGGCGCATGCCCAGCTTGGCCTTGCGCCCGAACACATGGCGAAAGTGATGGCGCGCTGGGCCAAACGCTTTCGTGATCGCGCAGATGTGGAAACCTATCGCCGCGCCGTACGGGCGCGATACGCGAAATAAAGATCATGCGGAAAGGCGTTGCGGCGGTTCTGACTCTGCTGCTGTCCCTCGGGCTTTCCGCATGCGTCGGCGCGCGGCCGGATGGCGCGCAATGCCCGGTGCAGGACACAACCCGCTACACCCAGACCGCGCGCGCGGCGCCGTCAGGCCCGATCAATATTCTTGTCCTGTCAGGCGGTGGTGCCTGGGGTGCTTACGGGGCCGGGTTTCTCAACGGCTGGTCGGAACGCTATGCCAGCCTTGGCATGGCACGGCCGCAATTCGATGCCGTCACCGGGGTTTCAACAGGGGCGATCATCGCGCCATTCGCGCTTCTGGGCCGCGATTATGATGCCACGCTGGCAGAGGCCTTCCGTGGCGTTTCAAGCAACGGCTTGTTCCGGCAGCGTGCTATCGCGGGACTGCCGTTCTGGAATTCGCTGAAGGATCCCGAACCCATGCGCCGCGCGATCGCCGCCGCACTGGACGACCGCGCACTGGACCGGTTGGCCGCGGCCACCAAACGGCGCGCCCTGTTTGTCGGCGCGGTCAATTTCGACAGCGGCGCCTTCACCGAATTCGAACTGACCCATCTTGCCGCCACGCGCCCGCATGACGAAGCCCGCGAAGCCATGCTTCAACGCATCATGGCGGCATCCGCCGTGCCGGGATTCTTTCCGCCGCAATTCATCGGCGGCTGCATGTATATGGATGGCGCGGTGCGCGAGAATGTGTTCCTGGCGGATATGATCAAAACCGCCATCGGCGCCCCCGGCACAGACAAGCACGTCCAAAAGCCGGAGGTGACGATTTACACCATCGTCAACGGACCGCTGGCACCGCGCCCGGCGCAAACGGAAAACACACTGGTCGGCGTTGGCGTGCGCGGCTTCGAACTGGCGGCCAACCAGATTCAGCGCGATTCCTTGCGCACGATCCATGATTACGCAGCCCAGAACGGTTATCGCTTCCTGTGGACCAGCGCGGAAAACGCCATCGCGAAAGCGGATGAAAAGCCGGCGTCCGGCCGCTGTGCCGCGCCAGCCTCCATCACCCGGCAGTTCAGTGCGGGTTTTACCGCCTGCCTGTTCGATGCCGGCAAGGCACAAGCGATGGCAGCCCCCAATCCCTGGCGCAGCGACCGGCCCTGACGGGCTGCGTTCAAAGCTGCTCCACCGAGGAAATATCGAATTTCTGGCCGGTGGGATTTTCCCCGATCACGAGCTTGGTGCCGCCCACGAAATGATAGGGCGGCACCGGCAGGTTGAGCGGCGCCGGTACATTCTTGAACACCCGGCCCGCGCTATCGTAACGCGAGCCATGACAATGGCAGAGATAGCCGCCCGGCCAATCCGCCCCCAGCGTGGGATCACCGATGGTGGGCACGAAGGTCGGGATGCAGCCCAGATGGGTGCAGATACCAACCGCGACTAGAAATTCCGGCTTCAAGGAGCGTGACCAGTTGGCGGCGTAAGCGGGTTGCTGGTCCTCCTTTGAATCCGGATCGCGCAACAGGGATAGCGCGGCGGGCTTGCGCAATTCCGCGATCAGGGCCGGTGTTCGGTGGACGATGAAAATAGGCTTGGCGCGCCAGATCACCACGATCTGCTGCCCGGGTGGGATTTTGGAAACATCGACCGTCAAGGGCGCACCGGCGGCGATCACATCGGCAGCCGGCTCCATCTGGTCGATAAACGGCCAGACCGCGAAAATCGCACCCACCGCCGCAAACGCCCCGGTGGCGACAAAAAGAAAATCGCGCCGCGTGGCATCGGGTGTGGGTCCGGGGGCTATCGGCCCGGGCCCAGCGTTGGTAACAAAGCCATGGCCTGCCATTGATCCAACCTCCTGGCACAGACGCTCCCCGGCTGCAAAACGTGCCAGGGTGGCCCGCCGTTCGCGGCCTGTGCCGCATGGCCGCAGAACAAAGCGGTGCCGGGTGCGCCTGTAATCATCCGCAAGCTCTCGCTTGGCCGCGGGGATGGCAGATGCTAGCTCTGGCCCCAGCCAAATGAGGGAAAAACCGATGCCGACCATCCGCCCGCGCCGCAGCGTGCTTTACATGCCGGGCTCCAACACAAGGGCGCTGGAAAAGGCGCGCACCCTGCCCGCCGACGCCCTGATCCTGGACCTTGAAGACGCGGTCGCCCCTGACGCGAAGGACATCGCCCGCGAGCAGGTTTGCGCCGCCGTCAAGGCGCGCGGCTTCGGCAAGCGGGAGGTGATTGTGCGCATCAATGCGCTCTCCACCCCCTGGGGTGCTGCGGATCTGAAGGCGGCGGCGGAGGCCGCGCCGGACGCCATTCTGGTCCCCAAGGTCTCCGCCCCGGCCGAGCTGGCAGCAGTGGAACAGGGTCTGGGCAGTGCGAACATCGCGATCTGGGCCATGGTGGAAACGCCGGTCGCCATTCTGAACATCGGCCAGGTGGCAGCTTCCGGCGGCCGGCTTGCCTGTTTCGTGATGGGTACCAACGACCTGATCAAGGAGATGCGCGGGCTGCACACGCCGGACCGGATGAACCTCGCCGCCGCATTGTCGCTTTCGGTGCTGGCGGCGCGCGCCAACAACCTTGCGGTGATCGACGGCGTCTACAACGACATCCAGGATACGGAGGGCTTTGCCGCCTCCTGCCGCCAGGGGCGCGCCTACGGCTTTGACGGCAAGACCCTGATCCACCCCTCGCAGGTGGAAAGCTGCAACGCGATTTTCGCGCCGTCGCCCGCCGACGTGGAGGCCGCGCGCAAGGTGATCGCGGCCTTCGACCTGCCGGAGAACAAGGGCAAGGGCGCCATCAAGGTGGATGGCCGGATGGTCGAGCTTCTGCATGCCGAGATCGCGCGGGCGACCGTGGCACTGTCCGACGCGATTGCGGAGCTGCAAATCTGATGCAGACCATTTGCCGGAAATATAGCTTTGTCATCCCGGTCGAGCGGAGCGAGAACCGGGACCCATGGAGCCGCGGCACAATGGGTTTCGGCCCTAAGCGATGCTGACGCATCGTTTGGCCGCAACGACGAAATTTTAACGCTGCCCTCACTGTAAATGCGCGAACGGCTTTATTTCGTCTACATGCTCGCCAGCAAGCCACAAGGGACACTTTACACGGGCGTGACAAACGACCTGATCCGCCGTGTCTTAGAACATCGCGAAGGATTGGTACCGGGCTTTACAAAACGATATGGCGTCAAAATGCTTGTCTGGTACGAGCGTCATGGCGATATTCGCGAAGCCATCGCACGTGAAAAGAGGCTGAAACGCTGGCGTCGTGACTGGAAACGAAGCTTGATCGAAGAGGACAACCCGCACTGGGCTGACCTCTATCCCGAATTGCTTCGGGGATGGGTCCCGGATCGGCCCAAGGCCGTCCGGGATGACAATAAAGGATAGAGGCATGACGCAGAAAACCGCCAGCGGCAATTTTTTTGAAGATTTCAAAATCGGGCAGCAGCTTGCCCACGCCACGCCGCGCACGCTGACCGAAGGCGATCGCGCGCTTTACACCGCTCTTTACGGGTCGCGCTTTGCGCTGCAATCGGGCGACGGCTTCGCCAGGCATCTGGGCTTTCGCCAAAGCCCGATCGACGATCTGCTGGTGTTCCACACCGTGTTCGGCAAATCCGTGCCGGACATTTCGCTGAACGCGGTGGCCAATCTGGGTTACCTGGGTTACGCCGAAGGGCGGTTCCTGAAGCCTGTCTATCCCGGCGAAATGCTGAGCGCGAGTTCGGAAGTGATCGGGCTGAAGGAGAATTCCAACAAGGAAACCGGTGTCGTCTATGTCCGCACCCATGGGCGGAATGCGGCGGGCGAGCAGGTGTTGTCCTATATCCGCTGGGTGATGGTGCGAAAGCGCGACGCGGGCGCACGTGTGGGCGAAACCGTGGTGCCGAAACTTGCGGCCTGCGTTTCCCCGGCCGATCTGGCGCCGCCGCACGGCACCGATTACGCGACCCTGTTCGACACCACGTTATCCGGCAGCCCGCATCGCTGGGACGATTACAGCACGGGCGAAAAGATCGATCACGTTGACGGCATGACGGTGGAGGAAGCCGAGCACATGCTGGCCACCCGCCTCTATCAGAACACCGCGCGGGTGCATTTCAATCAGTATACGGAAGGGAAGGGCCGCTTCGGCCGCCGCCTGATCTATGGCGGGCATGTCATCTCGCTCGCCCGTGCGCTGTCGTTCAACGGGCTTGCCAATGCGGTCTCGATCGCCGCGATCAATGGCGGGCGCCACGTCAATCCGCTGTTCGCTGGCGACACCGTGTTCGCGTGGAGCGAGGTGCTGGACAAGGCCGAAATTCCCCATCGCAAGGATGTGGGGGCCTTGCGCCTGCGCCTTGTCGCGACCAAGAACCGGATTTGCGCGGACTTCCCGGACAAGGACGAAAGCGGCAAATACCCCGCCGATGTGATTCTGGATTTCGATTACTGGGCGCTTCTGCCGCGCAAACTCTGATGTCGTTGCTGGAGCGCTATCGCGCGCTGATCCGAGACGGGACACTGAAACCCGATGCCGCGCAAAAGGCGGCTGCGGAAAGGCTGGACGCACTCGCCCGCGCGTTGAAGGCGGATACCGGGCGGCGCTGGTTCTCGCTGTTCGCGTCCAAAATCCCCCGCCCGCGCGGGCTTTATCTCTGGGGCGATGTCGGCCGCGGCAAATCCATGCTGATGGATCTGTTCTTCGCCGAAGCGCCGGTGGCGAGAAAACGCCGCGTCCATTTCAACGCCTTCATGGTCGAAACCCATGAGCGTATTCATGCGGCGCGTGCGCGTGGCGAGGCCGACCCCATTCCGCCCGTGGCGCGCCAGATCACGGATGAAGCCGGCCTTCTCTGCTTCGACGAATTTCAGGTGTCGGATGTTGCCGATGCGATGATCCTGGGCCGCCTGTTCGCGCAATTGTTCGAGAACCGTGTGGTGGTGGTCGCCACCTCCAACACACCGCCGGCAAAACTTTACGAAGGCGGCTTGAACCGGCAATTGTTCCTGCCCTTCATCGCACTGCTCAAGGAACAGCTCGACATCATCACCATCAACAGTACGGTCGATTACCGGCAGAATCGGTTGGGCGGCATGGCGGTTTATCTGACGCCACTCGGGCCTGCCGCTGATGCCGAAATGGAATCCGCCTGGCGCAGGCTGACCCATGGCGGCCACGCCAGCCCGGTGGCGCTGCCGGTTCTGGGCCGCACCCTGACCGTGCCGCGGGCGGCATCCGGCGTGGCGCGGTTTTCCTTCGACGAGCTTTGCGCCCGGCCATTGGCGGCGGCGGATTATCTGGTGCTGGCGCATCACTTTCATACCGTGCTGATTGAGCATATTCCGGCCATGACGCCGGAGATGCGCAACGAGGCCAAGCGTTTCATGCTGCTGATCGACACGCTTTATGACGAAGGCGTGATGGTGCTGTGTTCCGCCGCGGCGGAGCCGGACGCACTTTATCCCACTGGCGACGGGATGCAGGCCTTCCGCCGCACCGCCTCGCGCCTGGCAGAAATGCAGAGTGCAGACTATCTCGACCGCGCCATGGCCGAGCGGCAGGCAGCCGGTGTAGACTAGGGTCCATACTCCATTGCCCCGTGGCCGCGACGCCGGGCATTTTGGCGGCAGGCCAGGAGAGAGGAGCGATGTGGACATGCCGTCCATGAGCGACGAACGACACCGCCAGCGGCCAAAAGGCCCGCGTCCCTTCGGGCTGCGGTTAAAATGGCCGGCTGAGGCGTCGGAAAGCTTGGCCGTATTGCCGATACACCCTGCGCTTCCCTCCTATCATCCAGCCATTTTTCCACGCAGCGCGGCTCGCGCGGTAATGGAGTATGGACCCTAACCCATGCGCGATCTGCTGCTGACCGCCGCGGGCCTTCTGATCCTTATTCTCGGCTATCGTTTCCGCGCGCCCCTGGTTGCGGCGCTGCAACGCTTCGATGCGCGCAACCGCGCTCGCCAGATGGAACAGATCGCGGAGCGGCAGGACCCGCTGGCTCATTTCCGTCACACGCTGACACTGGCGGAGGAACAGGTCGAAGCGGTTTCGGAATTTGAAACGCGCGACGAACGCACCGCCCAGCCGGTGACGCGCTTTTTGTTCCAGGGCGAAGTCTTCGCCGCCCGCGCCGACGCCGAACGGGCACGCGCCGATGCCGTGCGCGCCATCGCGCGGGAATTCTACATGGATCTGCCACGCGCCCTTGCCGCGCGCGAAAAAAGCCGCTTGGGTCAGGAATAGCATTCATTTGGTTGAACCGGAAAATCGGGAGGGACGAAGATGTTCGATCTGAAGGGCAAACGCATTGCCGTGGTGGGCGGCAGTTCGGGTATCGGTGAAGGCACGGCAAAGGCCTGTGCCGAGGCGGGCGCGCATGTCGTCATCGCCTCGCGCTCTGAAGGCAAACTGAAAGCAGCGGCATCCCGCATCGGCCACGGCGTGGAAACCGCCACCATCGACATTCGCGACGATGCCTCGGTCGAGAACTATTTCGCCGCCGCGGGCCGGTTCGATCACGTGGTGATGAGCGCCGCCGAAGTGCGCATCGCGCCGGTCAAGACGCTAACTGTCGCCGAAGCGCAGACCGCGATGAACTCCAAGTTCTGGGGCAGCTATCGCGTGGCGCGCGCGGCCCAAATTGCCGACAACGGATCGCTGACCCTGGTTTCGGGGGCGGCGGCTGTGCGTGCGGCCAAGGGGCGCTCACTGCAGACCGCGATCAACGCGGCGGTAGAGGCATTGACCAAGGGCCTGGCGCTGGAATTTGCGCCCGTGCGCGTCAACACCGTTTCGCCCGGCGTGGTGGAAACCCCGATCTGGAGCGGGCTGGACGAAGCGCGTATCGCCCAGATCAAGGAGATGGCGAAGCGCACGGCGGTGGGCCGCGTGGGTCAGCCGGAAGAAATCGCGCAGCAGATCATCGCCTGCATGACCAACCGGTTCATGACCGGCAGCATCATCTACCTCGACGGCGGATATCTGCTTTAAAATCTGACACATCACCCGGATAGCCCGCATTCGCGGGCTATGACATCGTGTTTTAATGTCTGTAATCGTGAACAGGCCTAAGCCGCTTCGCCCTTCAGCAGACGCGGCAGTTTGCCGATCTCGCCGCCGGCGTGGCGCATGAAGAAGCGGCGCAAGGGGCCGATGCGATCCACCACCCCCATGCCGAGGTCGCGTGCGACCCGCAAGGGTACGATGTCGTTCGAGAACAGCCGGTTCAGCCCGTCGGTCGCAGCCGCGAGGGTAAAAGCATCGAAGCGGCGCCAGCGTTCGTAACGGCGCAGCACGTCCAGCGCACCGATATCCAACCCCAGCCGCGCGGCATCCAGCACCACCTCGGCCAGTGCCGCGGCATCTTTCAAACCGAGATTGAGCCCCTGCCCCGCAATCGGGTGGATGCCATGTGCGCTGTCACCGGCCAGCGCAAAGCGCGGCCGCACGAAGGCGCGCGCGAGATGGAATTTCAGCGGATAGGACCAGCGCGGCCCCGCCACATGCGCGGCCCCCAGATGCGCACCGAAGCGGCGGTGCAATTCGGCATTGAAATCGTCTTCATCCATCGCGATCAGCGACGGCGCGATGCGCGTATCCTCCGTCCATACCAGGGACGACCGCCGCCCCGGCAGCGGCAGAATGGCAAAGGGGCCGGAGGGCAGGAAATGTTCATAGGCCACGCCGCGATGCGGCTTTTCATGTTC
>JAFKEW010000065.1 GCA_017308375.1 Alphaproteobacteria bacterium | reverse complement strand
GTGCCGGAGCGAAACGGAGGCGGAGGGGGCATGCGGTGCAAGGAGAATCGGGCACGGCCGCTGGAGAAGGCATTGCGGGGGCGCATGCCGAAAGCGGAAGTGATCCTGTGGTCACGCCTGCGCCGGAACGGGCACGGCTTTCGCATTCGGCGTCAGCATCCTGTAGGCCCTATATCGCCGACTTTGCCTGCGTGCCGGGACGGCTTGTCATCGAGGTGGATGGTGCGACACATGCCAGCGATAAAGAGGTTGCGTATGACAACAGGCGCGATGCGTATTTGCATAGGCTGGGCTGGCGTGTGATGCGCATCCGCAACGAGGACATTTATAGAAATCTGGACACTGTTCTCGATGCCGTTTGGGCGGCGTTGCATGCCCCCTCCGCCCATCTGCAGCCTGCGGCTTCAATGGGCACCTCCCCCGCACGCGGGGGAGGAGAAGACAACACGGAATGATGCAGACCGATCGCGTTCACATGCAGCATGCCTTGCGGCTGGCGGGGCGGGGATTGGGGCAGGTGGCGCCCAACCCGGCGGTGGGCTGTGTGATCGTGCGGGACGGGATCATCGTTGGCCGCGGCTGTACGCAAAAAGGCGGGCGGCCCCATGCCGAGACCGTGGCGCTGGCCGGTGCCGGTGACGCGGCGCGCGGGGCCACGGCCTATGTCACGCTGGAGCCCTGTTCCCATCACGGCCGCACGCCGCCTTGTGCCGGTGCATTGATCGCCGCCGGCATCGCGCGCGTGGTGGCTGCGGTGGAAGACCCGGACCCGCGCGTTTCCGGCCGGGGCATCGCGATGCTGAGGGATGCAGGGCTTGCCGTTGATGTGGGCCTGCTGGCGGCGGAAGCCGCGGCGTTGAACGCGGGGTTCTTCCTGCGGGTGATGGAAAAGCGGCCGCTGGTGACGTTGAAACTGGCTGTCAGCGCGGACGGCATGATCGCGCGGGCGCCGGGCGGCGAACAATGGCTGACCGGCGAGGGGGCGCGGCGCTTCGGCCATTTTCTGCGCGCCACCCATGACGCCATTCTAGTGGGCAGCGGCACGGTGTTGGCGGATGATCCCGACCTGACCTGCCGCATTGCAGGGCTGGAGGATCGCTCCCCCCTGCGGGTGGTGCTGGACGGACGGTTGCGGATGCCGCCGGGCGCGAAGCTGGTGCGGACGGCAGAGATCGTTCCCGTGATCGTTTACACGGCAGCCGAAGGCGGCGAAGGCTTGCGGGCGGCGAGCGTGGAGGCGGTGCGCCTTGCGGCCGGGGCGGATGGCGGCGTCGATCTGCGCGCGGTTCTGGGCGATCTGGCGGAACGGGGGATCACGAGACTGCTGGTTGAAGGGGGGGCCGCAGTCGCGCAGGGCTTTCTGGACCGGGGGCTGGCGGACCGGCTGGAGATTTTCCGCAGCCCGGTTGTGGCAGGCGCGGGCGGTCGGCCGGCACCGGTGTTCCCGCTCGAAAACTATACCCTGACCGGGACGCGGCAATTTGGGCCGGACCGGCTGGAGCGGTATGAGCGGCGGGCGATGGACCCCCTCTCCAGCAAAATCTAAGGTTTGGCTCGCAAACGCTTCGCCAAAGCCAAGATTTTGCGTCCTCTCCCTCCAGGGGAGAGGGGTGACAAAATCTCCCGCGGGGGAGGGTGAGGACAAATTGAAGGACAGCGCTTAAAACAACGCCATGTTTACGGGAATCGTCAGCGACGTCGGCCAGGTCCGGCATATCGAGAAGCGCGGGGACACCCATGTGGTGATCGCCACCAAATATGACGTGGACGCGGTGGATATCGGCGCCTCCATCGCATGCTCGGGCATCTGCCTGACGGTGGTGGACAAGGGCAAGGGGACGGACCGCTGGTTCGTGGCGACGGCATCGGGGGAGACCCTGTCCAGGACCACGCTGGGCGACTGGAAAGTGGGCGACCCGGTCAATCTGGAACGCGCGATGCGGGTGGGCGATGAACTGGGCGGCCATATCGTGACCGGCCATGTCGATGGCGTGGCCGAGGTGAAATCGGTGCTGCCCGAAGGCGAATCCCTGCGGGTGATTTTCGAGGCGCCGGCCGCGGTGGCACGTTTCATCGCGCCGAAAGGATCGGTGGCGCTGGACGGGATTTCGCTGACGGTGAATTCGGTCGAGGGCACGCGCTTTGGCGTGAACATCATTCCGCACACCGCGAGTGTGACGACCTTCGGGCGGCTGAAGCCGGGGGTGCGGGTCAATCTGGAAGTCGATTTGATGGCGCGTTATGTGGCGCGATTGGTGAATGCATGAACATGCCGGTTTTTCACGATTATATTTCCGATATCGAAGACGTGATCGAGGATGCACGCAATGGCCGGATGTTCATCCTGGCCGATGCGGAGGATCGCGAGAACGAAGGCGATCTCGTCATTCCGGCGCAGATGTGCACGCCGCAGGCGGTCAACTTCATGGCGCGCTATGGCCGCGGGCTGATCTGTCTGTGCATGACGCAGGAGCGCGCGACCACCTTGCAGCTTCCGATGATGACGCAGTTCAACGGTTCCGCGCATCAGACCGCGTTCACGGTTTCAGTCGAGGCGCGCGAGGGCGTTTCGACCGGCATTTCGGCGCATGACCGCGCGCACACCATTGCGGTGGCGATCGACCCCACCAAGGGGCCGCAGGACATTGTGATGCCGGGCCATGTGTTTCCGCTGGTGGCGCGCCACGGCGGCACACTGGTGCGGGCCGGTCATACCGAGGCAGCCGTCGATATCGCGCGGCTGGCCGGGCTTTATCCGGCCGGGGTGATCTGCGAGATCATGAACGATGACGGCACCATGGCGCGGATGCCGGATCTGGTGAAATTCGCCCAGCTTCACGGCATCAAGATCGGCACCATTGCCGATCTGATCGCTTATCGCCGCAAATACGATCATCTGATCAGCCGTGCGGCGGAGACCACGTTTGAAAGCCATATCGGCGGCGAATGGAAGATGATGATCTTCATCAACACCATCGAATATGCCGAACATATCGCACTGGTGAAGGGCGATGTTTCCGGGCCGGAGCCGGTGCTGGTCCGCATGCACGCGAGCAACATCTTCACCGACATGCTGCGCTACAAGCCTTACGAGAAAGATGTGCTGGGCGAGAGCATGCGCCTGATTTCCGAAGAAGGGCGCGGCATCGTGGTGATCCTGCGGCAGGACCGGCCGACCTTCGTCAGCGACGTGGTGCTGCGCCGGTTGCCGGAGGATGCCGACCGCAGGCGGCTGAAGGAATATGGTGTGGGGGCGCAAATCCTGCTCGACCTCGGTGTGAAGGACATGGTGCTTCTGACCGACACGCCGGAGAAGAAGGTCGTGGCGCTCGACGGATACGGCCTGAACATCGCGGGCACGCGCCCGATCCGCAGCCACAAGGATTGAGCATGGCGAATATTCTGATCGTTGAGGCGCGCTTCTACGAGCATATCGCCGATATGATGCTGGAAGGTGCCACGGTGGCGCTGAAAGAGGCGGGTGCGGAATACGAAACGATTTCCGTACCAGGCGCGCTGGAGATTCCGGCGGCGATCCATTTCGCCGCGCTGGCGGGCGAGGGCGCCGGCAAACGCTATGACGGGTATGTTGCGCTCGGCTGCGTGATCCGCGGCGAGACCTATCATTTCGAGATCGTGTCGACCCAATCGGCACGCGGGTTGATGGATCTGGGGCTGTTGCACGGGCTGTGCGTCGGCAACGGAATCCTCACGGTCGAGAACGAGGCGCAGGCGCTGGAACGTGCCGACCGCAACAACGGGGACAAAGGTGGCGGTGCGGCGCGTGCGGCGCTGGCCCTGATCGAAATCCGCAGCAAGCTCGGCAAATTCCGATGAGTGCGGCGCCGTCTGCACCGGCCGGGCCGACGGCGCGGGCACGCCGGGCCGCGCGGATGGCGGCGGTGCAGGGCCTCTATCAGATGGAATTGACGGGCGCCGATGCGGAAAGCGTGACGCGGGAATTTTGCGACCACCGCTTCGGCCGTGCCGATATGGGCGCGCCCGGTGACCCGGACGAAGAATTCTTCACCGCATTGATGCGCGGCGTGCCGCATCACCAGGCCGAGATCGATCGTGCGATCACCGGCAGCCTGTCGGCCAATTGGCGGATTGCGCGGCTGGATTCGATTTTGCGCGCGATCCTGCGTGTGGCTGCGTTCGAGTTCATTGCCCGCAAGGACGTTCCGGCCAAGGTGGTGATCGACGAATATGTCGATATCGCGCATGCGTTTTTCGAGGGCGAGGAACCCTCGTTCGTCAATGCCGCGCTGGACAGGATCGCGCGCAGGAAACGTGCGGTGGAATTCGGCGAAACCCCGCCCGATGACGAGTTGCAGTTTTAGGGGCGGAGTTTTGTGCCACCCCCCACCCGAAATGCGCTTCGCACATTTCGACCTCCCCGCAAGGGGGAGGCGAAAGAAGGCGTAAGGCGTGTGTGTGCGTGGTAAAAGAACGGCATGACCGAGCGCCCGCATGAATTCGCCCTGATCGCGGAATTGTTCGCGCCGCTGGCGGCGGGGGCGTCGGGCGCGCTGGGGTTGCGCGATGATGCGGCCCTGCTTGCAGCCCCCGACGGCTACGAGATCGTTATCACCACCGACACGCTGGTGGCGGGCGTGCATTTTCTTTCCGACACGCCGGCGGACCGCGTGGCGCGGAAGGCGCTGCGGGTCAATCTCTCCGACCTCGCAGCGAAGGGGGCGGAGGCACGCGGCTATCTGCTCGCGCTGTCGCTGCCCGGCGATGTCAGCATGGATTGGCTGCACGGATTTGCAGATGGGCTTGCTGCTGATCAGCGCATGTTCGGCGTATCGCTGTATGGCGGCGATACCACGGCAACGCCGGGACCGCTGACGCTGACCATCACCGCATTCGGATTTGTGCCGAAGGGCGCGATGGTGCGGCGTGACGGCGCGCGCGCGGGCGATGCGGTGTTCGTCTCCGGCAGCGTCGGCGATGCCGCCCTTGGCTTGGCGTTGTTGAATGGAGAGCGGCAGACGCAGGACGAAGCCGCGCGCGATTTCCTGACCGGGCGGCATCAGGTGCCGACGCCGCGGCTGGCGTTGGGCCGCGCGCTCAGGGGGATTGCGCACGCGGCGCTGGATGTTTCCGACGGCTTGCTGGCCGATGCGGGCCATATTGCCGAAACCTCTCAACTGCGGCTCGCGATTGATGCGGCGCGGCTGCCGCTTTCGGATGCGTTTGTGCGTGTGCGGGGCGATGATTCCGCGCGGATTGCAGCAGCCACCGGTGGGGACGATTACGAGATTGTGTTCACGGCACCGGCGGAAGCGGCAGAAGCGGTGCAGGCGGCGGCACGCGCGAGCGGTGTGGCGGTGACCGAGATCGGCCGCGTGCTGCCGGGGGCGGGTGTGGCGCTGCTGGACGCGGCGGGGCGGGACATCGCGCCGGAGTACAAGGGTTTCACGCATTTTTAGCGCAGGATTTTCACTAACGCTCTTTTAGCTCCCGGCGGGGCAGGATGGCGGCATGAAAGCCCCGTTCGCCCTTGTTTTCGCGGTTCTGCTTGGTCTTTTGGCCGGACCGGCCGTGGCCGCGCCAGCGGCGAAAGCGCCGCCGCCCGGTTCCAGCGTGGAAATGCCCTATCTGGTCGCGCCCATGGCGACGGACGAGGGGCGGCTGGCGGGATATGCCTATATCTCGATCAAGCTGGTGGCACGCTCCCCCAACAGTGCGGTCAAGATTCGCGGCAAGGTGCCCTTTATTCAGGACGCCTTTGTGCGCGATGTGAACCGCGACATGCTGCCCGCGACCGGCGACCCCGCCAAGATCGACCGGGCGCCGCTGGCAGCGCGGCTTCTGGCCGATGCGCGCCGGATTGCGGGCGCGGCCGAGGTGGTTTCGCTGGAGATTATCCGAATCCAGGTCACGACTCTGCGCGACACCCCACAGGGGTAGGGCTGCGGCTTGCGGGCAGACCTCCCCCCTCCGCGCCGCTGGCGCACCTCCCCCGCAGGCGGGGGAGGAGAAGTGAGAGACGTATCGCTGTGACCATCCTCCCCCGTTTTTACGGGGGAGGTGCTGACCCCGGACTTGATCCGGGGGAAGCGGAGGGGGCGGTGGTGAATCAATCCCCCTCACCAGCAAAATCTAAGGTTTGGCTCGCGCTGCTTCGCCAAAGCCAAGATTTTGCGTCCTCTCCCGCAAGGGGAGAGGGGAAGTCAACAAGGGCTGCGGATTGGTGGTTTCCCCCTGCGGCGAATTGGCTTAAGCAATCGTTGCCACCAGCCAAGGGTTTTGGCATGTTCGCCCGCCTTTGCGCGGGTGGCAAAAATCCGGGCCGGGGCTTGGGGATACGCGTGTGCGGGGTCTCGCCGCCGCGGACTGCCGGATAGTTGGATTTATGAGGAATTGAGGGCGATGAGCTTGCAGCTTGAACTCGTTTTGGCCTGCGGAGTGCTGGCCGTGCTTTACGGGGCATGGACCGTAAGATCGGTGCTGGCGCAAAGCGCCGGCAATGAGCGGATGCAGGAAATCGCATCGGCCATTCAGGAAGGCGCTGCCGCCTATCTGAACCGGCAATACACCACCATCGGCATTGCCGGTGTGGCGATCTTTATTATCGCCTTCCTTCTTTTCAGCTGGCACGTCGCGGTCGGCTTCCTGATCGGTGCCGTGTTCTCGGGCTTGGCCGGTTATATCGGCATGAACGTCTCGGTCCGGGCCAATGTGCGCACGGCCGAAGCCTCCCGCCAGGGTTTGGCGGCGGGCCTTTCGCTGGCCTTCCGCTCCGGCGCGGTGACGGGTCTTCTGGTGGCGGGCCTCGGCCTTCTGGCAGTGGCCGGTTACTACGCCTTCCTGACGGCGGGCCTTGGCGTGTCGCTGGATGACCGGGTGCTGATCGATTCGCTGGTCGCGCTGGGCTTTGGCGCCTCGCTGATCTCGATCTTCGCCCGTCTTGGCGGCGGCATCTTCACCAAGGGTGCCGACGTGGGCGGCGACATGGTGGGCAAGGTCGAAGCCGGTATTCCGGAAGACGACCCCCGCAACCCCGCCACCATCGCGGACAATGTGGGCGACAATGTCGGCGACTGCGCCGGTATGGCGGCCGACCTGTTCGAGACCTATGCGGTGACCACGGTCGCGACCATGGTTCTCGCCTCGATCTATTTCACGGGTGAGCATCGTGCCGCCCTGATGCTGTTCCCGCTGGCGATCGGCGGCATGTGCATCCTGACCTCGATCGTTGGCACGTTCTTCGTGCGGCTGGGCAGCAGCAACTCGATCATGGGTGCGCTGTACAAGGGCATCATCGCCACAGGCGTGCTGTCGCTGATCCTGCTTTATCCGCTGACCGACTGGATTGTCGGTTTGGCCGGACCGTTGTCGGATGATCCGACCTCGACCTGGTACAATGTGACGGGCATGAGCCTGTTCTATTGCGCCGTTGCCGGTCTGGTGGTGACGGGTCTGCTGATCTGGATCACCGAATATTACACCGGCACCGGCTATCGTCCGGTGAAGGTGATTGCCGAGGCTTCCAATACCGGCCACGGCACCAACGTGATTCAGGGCCTTGCGGTGTCGATGGAATCGACGGCGCTGCCGGCGCTGGTGATCTGTATCGGCATCGGCGTGACCTATGCCATTGCAGGCCTGTTCGGCATCGCGATTGCGGTTTCGACCATGCTGGCGCTGGCGGGCATGATCGTGGCGCTGGATGCCTTCGGCCCGGTGACCGACAATGCCGGCGGCATTGCCGAAATGGCCGGTCTGGAAGGCGATGTGCGCAAGACGACCGACGCGCTGGACGCGGTGGGCAACACCACCAAGGCTGTGACCAAGGGTTATGCCATCGGGTCTGCGGCGCTGGGTGCGCTGGTGCTGTTCGCGGCCTATACCGAGGATCTGCATCACTTCATGAGCGATCCGTCGCAGTACCCGTATTTCGCGGGCATCGACCAGATCGATTTCGGGCTGGCCAATCCTTACGTGGTGATCGGCCTGCTGCTGGGCGGCATGCTGCCTTACCTGTTCGGTGGCATCGCGATGACCGCGGTCGGCCGTGCAGCCGGTGCGGTGGTCGAGGAAGTGCGCAAGCAGTTCAAGGAAATGCCCGGCATCATGCAGGGCACGCAGAAGCCGCTTTATGGCCGCGCCGTGGACATGCTGACCAAGGCCGCGATCCGCGAGATGATCATCCCGTCGATGCTGCCGGTGTTGTCGCCCATCGTGGTGTTCTTCGTGATCGACTGGGTCGCGGGCAAGGCGGAAGCGTTTGCGACGCTGGGCGCGATGCTGCTGGGTGTGATCGTGACCGGCCTGTTCGTTGCGGTGTCGATGACATCGGGCGGCGGCGCGTGGGACAACGCGAAGAAGTACATCGAAGACGGGCATTTTGGCGGTAAGGGTTCCGAGGCACACAAGGCCGCGGTGACCGGCGATACCGTTGGCGATCCGTACAAGGATACCGCGGGTCCGGCCGTGAACCCGATGATCAAGATCACGAACATTGTGGCGCTGCTGCTGCTGGCGACGCTGGCGCGTTCGTTCTGATCAATCTGGTTTGGAATGAGAGAGAGGCGCGCCCCGCAAAGGCGCGCCTCTTTTTTGTGTGTGGTGGCCCCCCTCCGCCGCCGCTTCGCGCCGCCACCTCCCCCGCCTGCGGGGGGGGGGGGATGGTTGAGAACAGCGCATTCTTGTCCTCCCCCGTTCTCACGGGGGAGGTGTTCCGAAGGAACGGAGGGGGAAGCGAAAGAAAAGAGAGGCTAGTAGCCGCCGGGGGGGCCGTTGCCGCCGCCGGGGTTGCGTTCCTGATCGGCGGTGCCGGTGCCGGGCACGCCGGGGGTGGCGTTGAACAATTGCTGCAGGAAGGTCAGCTCGCGCCCGCGGGTGGGTGTTTCGCGACTCTCGAAGGCGACCACATTGCCGTCCTTCAGGCCGTAATGCTTGATGTCGGTGACCTTGCCGTCCTTGTCGAAATAGACCGCGAGGATCGAGCGCGACTGCACCGTGGGGCGGAAGAACGCGACCTGTTTTTCGCTGCTGGAAATGTAGTACCAGGCCTCGGACCCGAAGGCGCTTTCCACCGACGGATCGCCAAGGCGTTGCTGCACGCTGTTCTTGGAATCCTTGCCGACTTCGATGGCCGATTCATTGTCGGGATCGGGCAGATAGCCGCGCTGGCTGATGACGGGGGCGCATCCGGCCAGAACGACCGCGGCGAAGAGAAGCGTGCTCATCCGCATTCGGAAAAACTCCTTCGAGTGCCACCCGGCCTCAACACTGTGCTAGATGCAATGTGATAAGGGCAATGTGCTAACCTCGTGGGATGCCGGTTGCAAGCCGGGAGAAGGAACCCCCGTTTCCATGTTGAAACTGCTGGCGCGCAACCGCAAAGCACAGACCGAGGCCAGGGCGCAGGCGGGGCGGCTTCATGCCGCGATCGCCGCGGCGGCGCGCGTGCCGCAATTTTATACCGCGCTCGGTGTGGCCGATTCGCTCGACGGGCGCTTCGATATGGTGGCGCTGCATAGCTGGCTGGTTCTGGAGCGGCTGGAGGCGCTGGGCGCGCGCGATCAGGCGCAGGCGCTGACCAATATCCTGTTCGACGGGTTTGACGAGGGCTTGCGCGAACTGGGCGCCGGGGACATGGGCATGGGGCGCAAGATGCGCAAACTGGCCAATGCCTTTTATGGCCGGATGCAGGTTTATCGCGACGCGCCCGACGAGGCGGCGATGGCCGAGGCCATCTGGCGGAACATCTATCGCGGTGACGAGGGAATGCGGCCGGTGGCGCAGACGCTGGCGCACTACGCGGTCACCGCGCGTGCGAATATTGCGGGCCAGGATCTGCGCGCCGCGCTGCCGGATTTCGGTGCGCCATGCTGACACGGGACGAGGGCGCACGGGCGCCGCTGGAGAAAACCGTCGATCTTTCAACGGTTCCGCAGGCGGGTGTTGAGATCGTGCTTGAGGTGGCGGACGCCGATCACGCCAAGCTGGCGCAATGGGCCGGTGTGGAGGCGGTGCAGGCTTTTTCGGCCGCGGTGGAGCTTCAGAAGCTGTCGCAGACCCGGTTCCGCTATCAGGCCAGGGTGCGGGCCGAGGTGGTACAGAGCTGCGTCGTGACCCTGGTTCCGGTGGTGACGCCGGTCCGGCTCGACTTCACGCGGGAACTTCACCTGGTGCGGCATTTGCGGCCGGAGATCGAGGCGCCGCTGCAGGTGAGCCCGGCCGACGACGACACGCCGGAGGAGATCGAGGACCCCCGATTCGACGTGGCTGGCCCGATTCTGGAGGAATTTGTACTGGCAATCGACCCTTATCCCCGGGCGCCGGGGGTTGAATTCGCGCCGCCGGAGCCGGAACCGAAGCCGGAAAGCCCGTTTGCGGTGCTGGCCAAGCTGAAACAGGGCCAATAATCTTCCGGTGCGGATAATCTTGAAACGGGAAGGCGTTTCGGGTTACCTCCACCGCTCGTTTGCCCGCCGCTTCGAGCTTGGCAGGCGCCCTTAACGGGTGGCCGCAGGACCCCGATTCCGCGGGCAGTATCAAAGGAGCAGTTCCGCCATGGCGGTTCCAAAACGAAAAACCTCGCCGTCGCGGCGCAACATGCGGCGCTCACACCACCGGCTGACCCCGGTCGCCCATGTGGAATGCCCCAATTGCGGCGAGCGCAAGCGGCCGCACCACGTCTGCGGCGCCTGTGGCCATTACGATGGCCGCGAAGTCGCCAAGGCGAAAGACTGATCCGCTTTTGGCGGAAGCCGGATTGTGGCTTCGCTCAACGGATTGGGGCGCGACGTTGAACCAGAGCATGACCGTTTCGATTGATGCCATGGGCGGCGATGCCGGCCCCGGCATTGTCGTAGCGGCATTGGCGCGGGCGGTCGAACGCCATCCGGGCGTGCGCTATCTGCTGCATGGCGATGAAGCGGCGCTGAAGCCGCTGCTGGAACGGCGGGCGAAGCTTTCCACGCAGGTCGAAATCCGTCACAGCGCAGAGCGGGTGCGGATGGAGGACAAGCCGTCCATCGCGCTGCGCCGCGGGCGCAACACCAGCATGTGGCGTGCGATCGAAGCGGTGGCGAAGAAAGAAGCCGAGGTCGTGATCTCCGCCGGCAATACCGGCGCGCTGATGGCGATGTCGATGTATCAACTCGGCGTTGCCGAAGGAATCGAACGGCCCGCCATCGCCGCCTTGTGGCCGACCAAGCGCGGGCAGAGCGTGGTGCTGGACGTCGGCGCCAATATCGGCACCAGCCCGGAGCAACTGGTCGATTTTGCCATCATGGGTGCGGCCTTCGCGCGCGCGATTCTGGGGTTGGAGCGGCCGACGCTGGGCCTTCTCAATGTCGGTTCGGAAGATATGAAGGGCAATGACGCGGTGCGCGGCGCGGCCCACATCCTGCGCAGCGTGCCGTTGCAGATGGAATTCACCGGCTTCGTCGAAGGTGACGACATTTCCGAAGGCACGGTCGATGTGGTGGTGACCGACGGTTTCACCGGCAATGTGGCGCTGAAAACCGCCGAAGGCACCGCGAAACTGGTAGTCGAATATCTGCGCGCGGCGCTCAGGCGTTCGTTTCTGACCCGGATGGGCGCGCTGCTCGCCAGCGGCGGGCTGAAAGCGCTGCGCCGCAAGCTGGATCCGCGCGCGGCCAATGGCGGGATTTTCCTGGGCCTGAACGGTGTGGTGGTGAAAAGCCATGGCGGCACCGATGCACTGGGCTTTGCCAGCGCGCTTGACATGGCGATCGATATGGCGTCCGCCAATGTCATGACCCATATTGTCGCCGATCGCGCGCGCGCGATTCCGGCTTTGTCTCCAGCGGCGGTTTCGTGAGCGTTTTGCGATCACAGATTATCGGGTGTGGTGCGTTTCTTCCCAGGAACGTGCTGACCAATACCGACCTGGCCAAGCGTGTCGATACCAACGACGAATGGATCGTGGCGCGCACCGGCATTCACCGCCGTCATATCGCCGCCGAAGGCGAGAAGACATCCGACCTTGCTTTTGAAGCTGCAACCGATGCGATGCGCCATGCCGGCATCGGGGCTGACGCGCTGGACCTGATCGTGGTGGCGACCACGACGCCGGACGAAACATTCCCGGCCGTGGCGACGGCGATACAGGCGCGTCTTGGCATGACGCGCGGCGCCGCGTTCGATGTGCAGGCGGTCTGCTCCGGTTTCATCTTCGCGCTTTCGGTGGCCGACAATTTTATCCGCGCGGGCCAAGCGAAGACCGTGCTGGTGATCGGCGCCGAGACCATGTCGCGGCTGATGGACTGGAGCGACCGCACGACGTGTGTGCTGTTCGGCGATGGCGCGGGCGCGGTGGTTCTGCGCGCGGGCGAGGGCAAGGGCGGCAACGCCGACCGTGGTGTGCTGAACACCAAGCTGTTTTCGGACGGGCGGCTGCACGATCTGCTCTATGTCGATGGCGGGCCGTCGACCACCGGCACCACCGGCTATCTGCGGATGCAGGGGCGCGAGGTGTTCAAGCACGCGGTGACGAATATCGCCGCCGCCATTCAGGCCTCTGCCGACGAGGCGGGGATCGCGATTTCGGAGATCGACTGGTTCGTGCCGCATCAGGCCAACCAGCGCATTCTGGACGGCACGGCGCGCAAGCTGGGCATCGACCCGGCGAAGGTGGTGTCGACCGTGGCCGACCATGGCAATACGTCTGCCGCATCGGTGCCGCTGGCGCTGGCGACGGCCGTGGCCGATGGCCGAATCAAGCCCGGCCAACTGGTGCTGCTGGAGGCGATGGGCGGCGGCCTGACCTGGGGCTCCGCCCTCATAAGATGGTAAATTTCGCTGTTAAAGGCGGGTCCTATCCCTTTGTCATTGACGGAAAAATTTGATGACCATAGGCTCCGGCCGTGGGGTACGGAGTCGGCTTGTGGTGACAACGAATACTTTGACACGGGCGGATTTGACGGAGGCCGTTTTCCAGGCGGTCGGTCTGTCGCGCAATGAATCTGCGCAAATGGTCGAAGACATGCTGGAAGAAGTCTGTGCGGCGCTGACACGAGGGGAAACCGTGAAGCTGTCGTCGTTCGGCACCTTTGCCGTGCGGCAAAAATCACAGCGCATGGGCCGCAATCCGAAGACGGGGGATGAGGTACCCATCGCGCCGCGGCGCGTGTTGGTGTTCCGGCCCAGTCACGTCCTGAAGGCGGTGATCAACGGGCAGACACCCGCGCACGGCGCCCACGACGAGGATTAGACAATATGCTTCACACCGCGATTGAAACGCGGGCCAAATCACCGCAGGCCTTTCGCACCATCAGCGAAGTGGCGGCGGAGCTTGACGTGCCCCAGCATGTGTTGCGTTTCTGGGAAGGCCGTTTCACCCAGGTCAAACCGGTGAAACGGGCCGGAGGACGCCGTTATTACCGCCCCGAGGATGTGGCGCTTCTGCGCGGTATTCAAACCCTTCTTTATGAAGAGGGGATGACGATCAAGGGCGTGCAGAAGGTTCTGCGTGAACGCGGCGGGCGCTATGTCGTGGCGGTGGGCCGTGGACAGGCCGCACCGCACGGACGGGCGGCGGAACGCGCAGCGGATTTCGAGGCCCTGACGATTGCGCCGGTGATTCCGGCGGCGAGAACGCCCGCTGTGGGCCGGAAGGCGCGCGGGGCAGGCGCGAAGGTGACGCCCGCCTGTGACGGGCTGTTGAGCGATGGGCGGCTGAGCGAGGAACACCGCGCCCGGCTGGAGATTCGCCTGATCGAATTGCAGGACCTGAAATCGAGGCTGCAGGAGGCGCGGGCCAGCGCCGCTTGATCCGGCGTTTGGGCGTTGCCCGACGCAGGGCGCGGCAGCGTCGCCGGCGCTTCACACTTTTCCGGATCGCTTTTGTTCGATTTCGCGCGATTTGCCCGGAAAACCGCTTCACACTTTTCCGGATCGCGCACTGTCCTTTGACAGGTTCATAGAAGCGCATCATCCCCGGATGCGCGTTTCCGCCGGGCAGGAATTGGTAACGGAGCGTGGCGCAGCCTGGTTAGCGCACCAGTCTGGGGGACTGGGGGTCGTGGGTTCAAATCCCGCCGCTCCGACCATTCAAATCAACGGCTTAGTTTTTTCGTGCCATCCGCAGTTTGCAACTGGCTTGCAAGATCGGTTGCCGGGGCGTTCTCGAACTTGAGGATCGCGGCACCGGAAATCGCCTTAGTCCGCGCGAGATACTTTTCGAGAATTCGGGTTGCGGATTGCAGCGTGTGTCCGGTGATCGAAACAATTTCCGGCGCTGTGCATCCACTTCCGCAAGTGGCGTAACCGCCGTGCCGCGAAGACCATTGAAATGGAGTCGCTCTTTCGGGTCGTCCGGATAGAGTTTCGCGGTCCTCATATGATCGCGGAAAGCCTTTCCCATCTCCTTGTCGTTCTTCGCCGTGAACCACGGGCGGTCATCCGGGCGGGTGAGGATGTAGAGACCGGACTTGGGCGTCCTGTCCAGCATCGCCTTGAATTAGCGGTCGTCCGATTCAACCGAATCCAGACCGGCGCGAACACCGCGGTTGTGTGGGGCTAACTCGCGTGTCCCAGCTCATTTCTTCCTTCTTTCGCATGCTATGCGTTTTCTTTCGTCGTGGCTTGATTCAAAGAATCGGCATTCCATGAATCTGGCAGCACACCGCTCCGCGTCATCGCCGATTCCGACTTCGCGCAACGCTTGATCTACTCTCCCGATCAATGCTGCTTTGATGGCCTTTGTATATCGGAATGCACTCGGGCGTTTCGGAAATACTGCATCTTCCAAAGTGCTATCGCTTCTACAAATATCGGTTATCCACCAATGAGTGCGGTCCTTGAACCCCTGTAGCAGCACGCTTCGCAATTTCGTTGGCATCCACCCTGATGCGCTACTCAAAAGCCACACGAGACATTCAAACCCGTCGAATTCGCGCCGGGAATATGACCCGTCATGGGCAGAAACGAATTCATAGCTGAGTTCGCCCGGCGTATAATTGCCATACGTCGGATGTCTCCATGCGATAAAATCGCCGCAAAGCGGTTCCTTTCCGTCGATTGTGGACGGACCGCTGTATCGGAATGCATCGGTTTTGTTGATTTGCTCAGGCGGCAAGAGTGCGTCGAATACATCGGAGAACCCAGCATCAAATCCGGGAATGGTAAGTTGAGGCGCATAGAGCGCGAGAATTTCGGGACTCGACCGCGCCAATTCTACCAGCCCCGGCCATTCGTCCATAAACGCCCTAACTTCGTCGGGGTGTGTGAGCTGGCAAATCCTCTGCTCTTTCGCGGCTTTCGCCCAGTCTAGTTGTAGTGCAGTCCATCCGATATTGAGACCTCGTTCCCGAGCGCGGCTGCCCGTAGGAAATGGCAGAGGAAAAATCCAACGCCAGTCGTGATTAAGGTCTGGCCATGCGAATTCCGCTTCCTTGACTTCAACGATATCTAGCCACCACTCATCCGTAACCACGGGTGGCGGGACTCCCTTCTCTATTAGGAAGTCTCGCGCAACGATGAGCGGACTCTCGTTGGGGCGAATTTTTTTTAGAAGGTCGTGGACAACATGATCCATACCCCGTGCGGATGAGACGGCCAGAAGGTCAGCAAGGGGAGGCGAGAGTCGCAACACGTCGTCACGACCGACGCCGTGCCAGACCGGCAGTATCAAGTTACGGTCTTCCCCCATTTCTCTGGCAACAAGCCCGTTCAGTTCGCGCTTCGGCCACCGCTTTTTGAAGAAGCTAGGACTCAGGACCACGATTGCGAAACGGGATGACGCAAGGCCACGGTCGATTGCCTCGCGCAAGCTGTCACCCACCGTGAGCGTGAACTCGTCATACCACACGTCGATATGATGCGAGCGCAACACCTCCGCCAGAGGCCGGACAAAATCGTCCTTGTCCTCGCTGGCGTGGCAGATGAAAACGTCGTGAAGGTCCATTTCAGCGAGGGCCATTTCGATAACGAATCATGCGCGAATCGTAGCCCGAATTTAGTTTGCAGGTCGCTGCTATCCCCTTGACTTCCTTTGGGCCATTTTAGGCCCGGTTTGCAAAAATGTCGTTTGAAATCAATACTTCCGACAAGTCTGGGGCGTGGGTTCAAATTCCGCCGCGCCAGCCATTAAGAGCCGTGGCGTCTGAAATCGCCTTCGTGCGGGCGAGATATTTTTCAAGAATCCGCGTTACCGATTACAGCGTGTGTCCGGCGGTCGAAACGACTTCGCGTACCGTGCATCCGGTCCGCGAGCAACGTAACGACGGCCCGCGCTGGGTTGAAACACGCGGGGCGCGCGGCGGAACCCCGAGAGCGAGTTCCAGCGACCAGATGTCGCGGCCCGGCCTTCGTGCGGCCGTTGCCACCGTCAATTCGCAGTGATAGGTCGTGCCGCGACGTGACCGGGTGGCCGGTGCCGCCGCCTCTCGGAGTTTTTATAAGTCAGTGTCAAAGCCTTCCTCTCGCCCGCCTTCCGCGGGTAGCTCTCCTCTCGCCTTTATTCGCAGCCTTGGTGACTTCACCGCCGACCGGCGTGTTCTCGTCATCATGGGCATTGCCGCGCTTGCATCGGTCTGTATCTCGGTCGTCGGCGTGCTGATGTTCTGGCTGATCGAGCTGATCACCAATCTCTGCTATTTCGGCAAATTCAGCCTGGATTATGTGCCGTTCGGCAAGTCGCCGCTCGGCTGGATCGCCGCGTTCATACCGATCGGCGGTTCGATCATCGTGGGGCTGATGGCGCGTTACGGCACCGAGCAGATACGGGGCCATGGGTTGCCGGAGGCGATCGAGGCGATCCTGCTCGGCCGTTCGCGGCTGAACCTCAAGGTGGCGATCCTGAAGCCGATTTCCTCGTCCATCGTCATCGGCACCGGCGGCCCGTTCGGTGCGGAAGGGCCGATCATCATGACCGGCGGCGCGATCGGTTCGCTGATCGCGCAATGGCTGCCGGTGAGTGACGTCGAACGCAAAACGCTGCTTGTTGCCGGGGCTTGCGCCGGCATGACCATCGTGTTCGGCACGCCGGTTGCGGCGATTATGCTGGCCCTTGAACTGCTTCTGTTCGAATGGACGCCGCGCAGCCTGCTGCCCGTCGCCACCGCCTGTGTCGTGGCCGCCATCTTGCGCACTTATACGGGGCTTGCCGATCCGCTGTTCCCGTTCGTCGGCAGCGTTACCGTCTCGTTCTATCAGGCGGGCATGTGGATTGTTGTCGGCATCTGTGCCGGCCTGCTGTCCGGCTTTCTCACCCGGCTCGTCTATGCGCTGGAAGACGGATTCCATCGCCTTCCGATCCATTGGATGTGGTGGCCCGCCCTTGGTGCCGTCGTTGTCGGCATCGGCGGGCTGATCGATCCCAATGTCCTGGGCCTCGGTTACGCCAATATCGAGGCGTTGCTGCGCGGCGATGTCGGCGCCGGGCAGGGGCTGAGCCTTCTGGTGGTCAAGACCATCGTATGGAGTGTGGCGCTCGGCTCCGGCACATCCGGCGGCACGCTCGCGCCCCTGATGATGATCGGCGGTGCCATGGCTGCCGCCGCGGTGAGCCTGCTTCCGGCGGCAAGCCCGGGCTTCTGGCCGCTTCTGGCCATGTCGGCGACCCTTGGCGGGACGTTGCGCCTTCCGCTGACCGCCGCGTTCTTTGCCCTCGGCGTCACCGGCAATATCCATGCGCTTCTGCCGCTGATCGTGTGCTGCTTCACCGCGCATACCGTCACGGTACTGCTGATGCGCCGCGATATTTTGACCGAGAAAGTGGCACGGCACGGCCATCACGTGACGCGCGAATGGCATGCCGACCCGTTTGCGCTGGCCCAGGTGAAAGACATCATGATCCGGGAGGTGAAAACCGTTCCGGGGACGATGACGCTGCACGAAGCGACCAGCTTCCTGACGAAGCCGACCACAAAACATCCCAGTTTTCCGGTCGTCGATGCGGAGAACCGTGTGCTCGGCATTCTCAATCCGCCGACGGTTCTGGCATGGCGCCGGGCCGGCAGGCACCGCACCGCCACCCTGGCCGAATTGCTGGCCGAGCAGCGTATGCCGCCCGTGGCCTATCCCGATTGGTATCTGGACAATCTGGTGGAGCAGATGACCAAGGCCAATATCGCCCATGTGCCGGTTGTTTCCCGCGAGGATCAGCGCCTTGTCGGCTACATCGCCTGGAAAGACATTCTGAGCGTCCGCAGCAAGAAGTCCGAGTCGGAAAGTGTCCGCGTGGCGTTTTATGGCGTGCGCGATATGGGGCGGCATTCATAGCGGCGGCATTGCCATGACCGGTCAGGCGCCCACCGGTTGACGGGCGGCCTATCTATACTGCCTGCAGGCGCGCGTTATATTTCTGCACTGGCCGCTCTATTTCGGATTTCGAGGCGGTAAGGGCGCGCTGACAGCCGTGACCGTGCTGTTCATGGTTGACCGGGTTATGGCGCTTATATGCCTTGGCCTTTTCGCGATAATCGTCGTTTTCACGCGCTATGTTTCTTTGGGCACGATATGTGCTGCCGTTTTTTTCGTGGCGCTTTCATTTGTACCGGTTTTTGCACACACATTCTGGTTTCACATATTCGCCTGTCTGATGGCGGGCATGATCGTTTTCAAGCACCGGGAAAACATGCGAAGGCTGCTTTCGGGAGCGGAGAACAGACTCGTCATTTGAGTCATGCGTGATTTTACGAGGATCTGGGGCGGACAATCGCGGCGGCGATTCCGGCGTGCGGGGGTGGTTGCAGAAGATCGGTCCGCTCGCGAAAGAACCGCCGGCCGGCTTCCGCCAGGTCGAGCATTTCGAGTGGCCCATAGCCCAACCGCGCAAGATCGCGCGATAGTGCCGCGACTTCCAGATGCGTGCGCCACGGCTCGCCCATGTTTTCGACGCGGCGCGCGGCTTCGGAATTCATGGCCTGACCCGTCGCGAACGTGAAGGCGATCTCACTGCCGGGCGGAAAATCCGCGACCAGCGTGAAGATCTCGTCCACCGCCGCCCGGCTGAGATAAACGAGGACACCGAGGCATGAAAAAAAGGTGGGCTGTGTGAAGTCGAGCGAGCTTGCCTTGAGGCCGTCACGCAATGAGACGGATTCGAAGTCGATCGCGACGTATTCAAGATTGTGCGGCCGTACGATTCCCGCTTCGTCAAGGCTGGCGCGCTTGGCGGACTGGCTCCCACCATGATCGACTTCGTATAGACGCAAGCTGTGTGCCCAATCCGGCTGGCGATAGGCGAATGTGTCGAAGCCCGCGCCGAGGCATACGAACTGCCGTACGCCGCGGCGTACCGCGGCCTCCAGCCGCTCTTCCGTGAAACGGCTGCGCAGCAGAACGCGAACCCGCAAGGCCAGCGCTTCCGGCACGGCAGCGCGTTCAATCGTCCGTTCAAGCGTCTCGCGATCGACAAGCTTCTCGGAAATCCGATCGTCGAGCAGTTTTGGTTCACCGTCGATCCGCTGGTGCGCGGCGCGCAAGGCCGCCACGCCCAATGCCGTTCTGCTGGCGCTACGCTGTTGTGCCGGCATACTTTCTTTAGACCTTTCGCGGTGTCAGGTGGTTCATCTGTTTTGGCGGCCGGGTGGTTTCACAATTTCGTCCAGCGGACGGCGCCGATGTAGTCGCGCTTGCCGAGCGGCACGCCCTTCGAGCGCAGGATGTCGTAGGCCGTGGTGGCATGGAAATAGAAATTCGGCAGCGAGAAGGACAATAGAAAGTCCGCGCCGGTGAAGTGCCATTTGTGCTCACCAATGGCGAAAATGATGTCGCGGTTTTCGCAGGCATCGACCTCCGCCGGGGTGGCCTTGGCCGTGCGGGCGCGCGCATCGGCGATCAGCGCCTGCAGACCGGCATAATCCTGCTGCGCTTCCGCATTGGGCGGCTGGAAGGCGCCGTTCCTGACCGCATCGATCGCGCCCGCCGAATGGTGGGCGATCGACTGAATCTGAAAGCGGAACGGCCGCATGTTGGGGTAAAGGCGGGTGTCGACAATCACCTCCGGATCGATCTGGTTGTCGCGGCAATAGGCCAGACCCTTGTCGAGGATGCCGCTGACGGCATCGAGGGTTTGCAGGTAGCTTTGTACGGTCGCGGCATGAAGGGACAGTGCCATGGGGGAGGGCTCCAGTGAGTCTGTGTCTGTATCCGCGGCGACGATAGAATGGGGCGGACGAGGGCGCAATTTGTCCGCTATCCTGCCCACCCGTTATTCTCTAATGGGGGAACGAGGGAGACCTTCCGCGATGGCAAAGAGTGCGGCGGCCAAGAGCGATGATGCACCGTCCCGGCTGATCGATGCGCGGATCAGGGAACTGGGCGATTGGCGGGGCGAGACGCTTGCCCGCGTGCGCGCCCTGATCAAACAGGCCGATCCGCAGGTGGTCGAGGAATGGAAGTGGCGCGGCGTTCCGGTGTGGTCTGACAGCGGCATCATCTGCACCGGCGAGACCTACAAGAGTGCTGTGAAGCTGACCTTCGCCAAGGGCGCGTCGCTGAAGGACCCCACGGGCCTTTTCAATGCCAGTCTGGACGGCAATGTCCGCCGTGCAATCGACCTGCATGAGGGCGATGCGTTGAACGAAGGCGCGTTCAAGACCCTGATCAAGGCGGCGGTGACGCTGAACCGGTCAAAGGCCCGGTGAAGCAGCCGGCGCCGAATCCGGCGTCAGCGTGCGGGTGCCGACATTGGGCAGGTCGCCAAGACCTTCGCGCTTCAGATCGGGGCGCAAAACCTCGATCGGGTCGCGCAGATCGTCGATATAGCCGAGCGCATAGGCGCCGCGGGCATACCCCATCAGCCGCAGCAACTCGACCGGCAGGGTGCGCGCAATGTCGTGTGGCACGGCGAGATACTGGTTCTCCTCCTGCCGCAGCCAGGACAGGTTGTAAGTAATGTTGATCCCCTTGCGCACCATGGTGGAGCGGTTGGCACCGCCACCGTGATAGACGCTGCCGCTATAGAACAGCACCGAACCCTTTTTCATTTCGGCGGGAATGGTATCGGCTTGGGTGAATTCCATCCGGTCCTCGAAATGATTGCTGCCGGGGATGACGCGGGTGGCGCCGTTCTCCTCCGTGAAATCGGTCATCGCCCAGATGGTGTTGCACTGAACGTCATAGTCTTTCGGAAACGGAAAGAAATCGAACGCCCATTGATCGCGATGAATGGTCTGCGCCGGTTCGCCCGGGCCGATGGCAATGACCTGAGTGAGGTGAAGCTGGAAACTGGTGGAATGGCCGAGCAGCTTTCCCGCCGTTCCGAGCACCAGCGGGTGCATGACAAGATCGCGGCAGCGGGGCGAACGCCCGACCAGCCCGCCGGTGCGCCGCGTGTTGTGGCCGGCAAAATCATCCGGCCCGACCTTGGTCGCGGCGATATAGGGTTCGAGTTCGGTGGCGACCAGATCCATCTCCGCCACTGAGAGGACGGAATCGACAATGCAGGCGCCATCTTTGCGGATCAGCGCCGTAACCTCTTCCGGGGATGCGCTGGCAGGCAGGTGTGTCAGGCTCATGAACGTGCTCTCCCTTTGTGGACGGTGTTTTTTCGTATTGGTCGTTTCACGATTGATTTGACGGCGCGGCCGGGTGATGCGGCCCGCCGCGCGGCAGCGGCCGGCAGGAAAGCGAGAATGACGATGAGCAGACGCTCCCGCAATTCGGCCGGTGGATCGGGGCGGTGGGCGATCTGTTCCAGTTCGTGGCCGCGGATCAACCGCAGCAAGGTCTTGGCCGCGAATTGCGGACGGGTGGCCCCCATCTGTTCCAGCGGCGCGGCCAGGCTCGCCTCCAGCGCGCGTTCCCACGCGGCATAATCCTCCGCCACCTGGGGATCGCGCGCGGCATGCAGCACCAACTCATATTCGGCGCGGAACAGCATGCCGTCCTGAAATTCCCGCCGCATGATCTCGAGGAGGAGATCGGCAAGGCGGTGCGGATTGTCCGGCGGAATTTCCTGCTGCACCGCCTCAAGCGCGCGCGAGGCTTCGGCAATGTAAAGGCGGAAGGCTTCGCGGATCAGATCCTCCCGCGCCTCGAAATAATAGGTGAGGGAGCCCAAGGGCACGCCCGCTTCATCGGCCACGCGGCGATAGGTGAGCGAATCCGGCCCGCCTGCAGCAATCAGCCGGAGCGCGGCATCGAGGATTTCACGCTTGCGCCCATCCGGCGCGGTGTAATACGGTTCACCAGCCTGCATGTGTACGTTTGTACAGAAGATGTGTACGTTTGTCCAGCCGATGTTCATGGGTGGCCTGCACAGTGGCCGGCCATGACGGTGCTTGCGCTCAGGTGGTGGCGAACAGGGCGGTGATGGCGGATTGGGCGTCGTGCTGAATCTGTTCCAGATGCGCTTCGCTGACGAAACTTTCGGCGTAGATCTTGTAAATCTCTTCGGTGCCGGAGGGACGGGCGGCGAACCAGCCGTTTTCCGTTGTCACCTTGATGCCGCCAATCGGCTGATCGTTGCCGGGCGCGCGTGAGAGGACGGACGTGATTTTTTCCCCCGCGAGTTCTTTCGCTGTCCATTGTTCGGGTGTCAGTGCCGAGAGGCGGGATTTCTGTTCGTGTGACGCGGGCGCGTCGATGCGGGCGTAATGCGAGGCGCCAAGGTTCGTGGTGACGGCGCGGTAGAATTCCTGTGGGTCCTTGCCGGTCTTGGCGGTGATCTCAGCCGCGAGCAGGCCGAGGATCAGACCGTCCTTATCTGTCGTCCACACCGTGCCGTCACGGCGGAGGAAGGAGGCGCCCGCACTTTCCTCGCCCCCGAAGCCGAGGGAACCGTCCTTGAGCCCGCTGAACCATTTGAAGCCGACCGGGACTTCCACCAGCTTGCGGTCAAGTTGTTTTGCAACGCGGTCGATCATCGCGCTGGAGACAACGGTTTTGCCGATGGCGCTTTCATTCTTCCAGCGCGCGCGATTGGCAAAGAGATAGGCGATGGCCGCGGCCAGATAATCGTTCGGCTTCATCAGGCCGGCGGAGCGGCAGACGATGCCGTGACGATCCGCATCGGTATCGTTGGCGAAGGCGATGTCGAATTTGTCCCTGAGCGCGATCAGACTGGCCATTGCGTAGGGCGACGAACAATCCATGCGAATTTTGCCGTCATGATCGACGGTCATGAAACGGAAGGTGGGATCGACGGTGGTGTTCACGATGGTCGCGTCGATACGATAGCGTTCGACCACAGGCTGCCAGTAGTGGACGGCGGCACCGCCCAGCGGATCGATGCCGATGCGCACACCGGCGGCGCGGATCGCCTCCATCGCCACCACATTTTCAAGGTCGGCGACATAGGGCGTGATGTAATCATGCGCGTGCGTGGTGGCGGCTTTGTGCGCGCGCGAATAGGGGATGCGTTCGACACCGGCCAGATTTTTGGCCAGCAGCTCGTTTGCGGTCTTGCCGATCCAGCCGGTGACATCGGTATCCGCCGGGCCGCCATGGGGCGGATTGTATTTGAAGCCGCCTTCATCGGGCGGATTGTGCGACGGGCTGATCACGATGCCGTCCGCCAGCCCGGTATCGCGGCCGTGATTATAGGTGAGGATGGCGTGGCTGATGACGGGCGTAGGGGTATAGCCGTGGGCCGCATCGATCATGGTTTCGATGCCGTTGGCGGCGAGCACTTCCAGCACACTGGCGAAAGCCGGTTCGGATAGCGCGTGGGTATCCATGCCGAGGAAAAGCGGGCCGTCGATGCCGGCATGGCGGCGGTAAAGACAGATCGCCTGTGTCATGGCGAGGATATGCGCCTCGTTGAACGAGGCGGTGAAGGCGGAGCCGCGATGACCGGAGGTGCCGAAGGAAACGCGCTGACCGGGTTGGGACGGGTCCGGCGTCAGTGCGTAATAGGCGGTGATGAGACGCGGCACGTTGACCAGAAGCGAGGCGGGGGCCGGTTTGCCGGCGAGAGGGCTGATTGCGTCAGGCATGGTGGGGCCTATCCCAGAACAATCTGGAGTTTGTGGGTGGTGCCGTCGTCGGCGAGAGGGATGAGAAGTTTTTTCTTCCCCGTCAACATACGGCCATCGAGTTTGGTGGCCAGAATGCCGCGGTTGACGCCGAGCGGATTCTCCACCGAGATTTCATAAGTGGCGCTGTGGTAGCGATAGGTGATTTCAAACCCCGGCCAGTGGCGCGGGATGCAGGGATCGACGGTCATTTGCGCGCCCTGCACGCGCAGGCCCAGGAACCATTCCAGCGCAACACGATAGAACCAGCCGGCCGAGCCGGTGTACCACGTCCAGCCGCCGCGGCCGGTGTGGGGCGGCATGGCATAGAGATCGGCGCAGATGACATAGGGCTCCACCTTGTAGCGGTGAACGTCGTTGGGATTGCCGGCGTGATGGACCGGGTTCAGCATGGTGAGAAGTTCACCGGCGCGGTCGCCATCGCCCTGCATCGCGAAGGCGAGTACGGCCCATAGCGCGCCATGGGTATATTGCCCGCCGTTTTCGCGGATACCGGGGGGATAGCCCTTGATGTAGCCGGGATCGCGGGTGGGATGATCGAAGGGCGGGGCGAACAGCAGCAGAAGTTTATCGTCGCGGCGCACCAGATATTTGTCGAGCGCCGCCATCGCACGCGCCGCCCGCTTCGGCGCCGCCGCGCGCGAAATGACCGACCAGGATTGCGCGATGGAATCGATGCGGCAGGCGTCGTTGGAGACGGAACCGAGCGGCGAGCCGTCATCGAAATAGGCGCGGCGATACCAGTCGCCGTCCCACGCCTCGTTCTCCAGCGCGTCGGCCAGTGCCTTCATATGGGCGCGCCAGCGTTCGGCGTGTTCGCTATCCTTGCGCTGTTCGGCAAGGGCCGCAAAGGCATCGAGCGTGGCGTAGAGAAACCAGCCGAGCCACACACTTTCGCCCTTGCCGCCGGCACCGACACGATCCATGCCGTCGTTCCAGTCGCCTGCACCCATCAGCGGCAGGCCGTGGGCGCCGGTGGCAAGACTGGTGTCGAGCGCGAGCGCGCAATGGGTGTAGAGATCGGCCTGCTTCTCCGAAATCTGGGGCTCGAAGAAGGAATCGTGCTGATCCTCGCGCAGGGCGGGGCCATCGAGATAGGGCACCGGCTGATTCAGGATCGCGTCGTCGCCGGTAACCTGAATGTATTGTGCTGCGGCGTAAGCGAGCCAGATGCGGTCGTCCTTGATACGGGTGCGGATGCCACGGCCGGATTCCGGCAGCCACCAGTGCTGAACGTCCCCTTCGGGAAACTGGCGCCCCGCCGCGCGCAGAAGCTGGGCGCGCGCGACATCGGGCCGTGACAGGCAGACGGACAGCACATCCTGTAACTGATCGCGGAAACCGTAAGCACCACTCGCCTGATAAAAGCCGGTGCGGGCCCAGATGCGGCAGGAGAGTGCCTGATAGGGAATCCAGCGGTTGAGAAGAACGTCGAGGGCGCGATCCGGCGTTTTCACCTGAACCGTGCCGCAGATGTCATCCCATTGCCGGGTGACGGCATCGAATGCGGCATCGAGATCGGCCTTGCGGTATTTCGCGATCAGGGCGCGGACTTCGGCATCCGTTCCGGCCTGGCCGAGGAACAGGACGACTTCCTTTGTGCCGGCGGGCGGCAGGCGCAGCGTGGTTTGCAGGACGCCGCAAGGATCGAGTGCTGCGCCGGTGTGGTTGGACAATGTGGCGCCGGGGGCGAGTGCGTTGGGAAAATCAAGCCCGCCATCGCGGCCGATGAATTCGATGCGGTCGCCGGTCCAACCGGTTTGTTTACCGTTCATATCCATGAACGAGACGCGGGTGCCGAACTGTTCGTTCCACGGATTGCGCGCGAGAAGGGCGCCGGTTTCGGAATCGAGCGTGGTAACGATGAAAGGCTGTGTGCGGGCCCGGTTCTGCCCCAGCACCCATTCGACATAGGCGGTGACGGAGAGGCGGCGTTCGCGTAGCGACTGGTTCACCAGTTTGAGGCGCGCGATCTTGATGGAATCGCTGACCGGCACGAATTGCAGCAGGTCGAGTGCAATGCCGTGCGCGGTATATTCGAAACGGCTGTAACCCTGGCCGTGGTGAATGGTGTAGGCCGCGTGTTTTTCGCGGATCGGCAGGGGTGTGGGACACCAGAGTTCGCCGCTGTCTTCGTCGCGCAGATAGATCGCCTCGCCCGGCGCATCGCTAACCGGATCGTTCGACCATGGTGTCAGCAGATTTTGCTGGCTGTTCAGGGCCCAGGTGAAGCCGGAGCCGCTGGTGGTGGCCAGAAACCCGAAATCCGGATTGGCGATCACATTGGCCCAGGGGGCCGGTGTCTGATCGTTGCCGTCGAGGATGGTAATGTATTCGCGGCCGTCCATGCTGAAACCGCCAACACCGTTGAAGAACTGAAGCTCCGGCCGGGGCAGGGGCGGTTCGGGCGGCGCGGGTGGCAGTTGCGGGCGGGCCGGCGGCGGTGCGCCGGGCTTCAGATCGCGGGCACGGTCGATCTGTTGCCGCAAGCTGCCGCGGTCGCCATGCAGAACCGCGCGGGCGCAGACGAACAGAAGATTGCGGATGTCGGGCGGAACGAGATCGGCCCTGAGGACGTAAACGCCGCCACGGGGGCTGTCGCCCGGCGGCGCAGGCCGGTTCGTGCGCACCAGCGTGTCGATGGCGGTGTGGAAATCCTGCACATAGGACGCGCCACGGTCGTTCAGGATGACGAGATCGACCGCAAGCTGTTTCATGCGCCAGTATTCATGGGCATGCAGCAATTGGTGCACCAGGGTCAGTTCATCCTCCTCGCAGACGCGGACGAGCACGATGGGCAGATCGCCGGAGATGCCTTGCGGCCACAAGGTGCTGGCGCGGCGCAGATTGCGCTGAATGGTGGCCGGTGCCGGACGCAGCACCGGATCGGAATAAAGGATGTGATTGGCAAGGCGCTGAAAAAGTTGCGCGTCTTCCTGTGCAATGCCGAGGTGATGGAGCTGCATCTGCGCCTGCGTCCAGGCCAGCGTGGTGGCGCGGTCGAAGGCGATGGCGTCGTGATGCTTGTCGGCGAGATTCATCACCGCATCGCGGCTTTCGGCGGCCACGGTCCAGAACGCGATGCGCGCGGTGGCACCTCGCGGAATCCGCACCCGGCGGCGCAGACTGAAGATGGGATCGAGCACCGCACCGGCGGTGTTGGAAAGCGGCCAGCCTTCGGTGATGGCGGCGGCGGTGCGGATGGTCTGGCCGCGGTCGATGAAGCGGGCACGGTCGGTTTCAAACTGCACGTCGCCGGTGGAATCCCCCTCCACCACCGAAAGGTGCGCAGCCCAGATCATGGGATCGCCGGAAGAACGCTGCCGCCGTGTGGCGAGGATGACGCCCATGTCCCGCACGAATTCGGTTTCGACGAACATCTTGGCGAAGGCGGGATGGGCAATGTCGTCCGCCTGCCGGGCGAGCGAAAGTTCGGCGTAAGAGGTGATTTCGATGTCGCGATGGCGGGGCCCGTGATTGGTGATGGCGATACGGCGCACCTCGGCATCGTCTTCCGGCGAGATCGCGACGGTCAGCACCGTGGTCATGCTGCCTTCGGTGCGGGTGATGTCGACGCGATCTTCGGAGAAGGTCACCTCATAGCTATCCGGCTCGGTGGTGCCGGGTTGATAGGTGGCGGACCAGTATTCGCCGCTGCGCACATCACGCAGGAAAACATAGCTGCCCCAATGATCGCGGGCGACATCCTCACGCCAGCGGGTGAGCGCAATGTCACGCCAGGCCGTGTAGCCGGAGCCCGCGGCGGTGACCATGGCGGCGAGGCGGCCATTCGACAGCAATTGTGTGCGCGGAATGCGCGAATGGGCGTTGGTGTAGCGGCGTTGTGAATCCGGCGGCGTCTCGGCATCGGTGGTGGTGGGCGTCTGGTCCGGCGGCGGACGGGCAAGCGCGATGTCGCGCGGCACACGTTCCTGCAACAGAAGTTCGGTCGCCTGAACGATCGGTTCGGCGTGAAAGCGCGCTCGCATCTGGCCGTCATGCAGCGCGTTGGAAAGCGCCACGATGGTCATGCCCTGATGATGGGCCATATAGGTGCGCACGATTTCGAATTTTGCGCCTTGCGGCAGGCGGGCAGGGGTGTAGTCGACCGCTTCGTACCAGCCGTAGGGGCCGCGAACGCCAAGACCTTGCAAGGTGATATAGTTTCGCGCCGCCGCGGCAGGATCGACCATCGCAGCAAGGCCGCTCGCATAGGGCGCGACCACGATGTTGTCGCTCAGGCCGCGTTTCAGCCCGAGGTCGGGGACACCGAAACTGGAATATTGAAAGGTCTTTTCGATGTCGCGGGCGAAATAACCGGATTCCGACATGCCCCATGGCACGCCCAGTTCGCGGCCATAATCCTCCTGACGGCGGACGATCAGCCGGTTGGTGTGTTCGAGCAGGCTGCCCGCCGGTGCGCGCATGACGAGCGACGGCATCAGATACTCGAACATCGAGCCGGACCACGAGATCAGGCCGGAATTGCGGCCGATGGGCGTCAAGGTGCGGCCGAGATGAAACCAGTGCTTGGCGGGCACATCGCCCTTGGCGATGGCGACGAAACTGGCCAGCCGCGCTTCCGAGGCCAGCAGATCGTAGAAATTGGAATCGAGCGTGCCGTCGGCGCCGCGATAGCCGATGGAGAACAATTGCCGGTGCTGATCGAAAAGGAAATCGAACGTCATCGCATCGAACAGCGATTTGGCGTCGGCCGCGAGCGTTGAGAGCCGGGACTGGAGGCGAGCCGCCGCGGCGACGGAAGCCTCCAGCGCCTGTTCGAGGGCCGTTTCGGGGTGACTGTCCTTCGTGCAGGGCGGATGCAGGGCCTTGAGCGCCGCGTTGCAATGATCGGCAAGGGCCGCAAGCGTTGGCATGGTATCGAGCGCGGCCATGACATCTGCCGGTGGCGGGTCGCGCGCGATGATCGCGGCCCACGGCATCAATTGCGTAACGTCGCGGGCACTGGCGGCGATGGCGGTGCCGAGCGCATTGGTCCAGTACGCAATCTCGCCGCAGCCGCCGCTTTCGCATTTGCCGGGGCAAAGCCGGACCTGCCCGGACAAGGCATCGGCCTTTTGCGCCAGTTCATCCAGACGGGCGGCGATGGCGGATGGCGTGGGCGCGGGCATCTGAAGGCGGGCCGCAAAATCGTCCAGCGCGGCGGTCAGGGCGGCCTGTGCGGCATCGTCCCGATGCAGTTCGACGGCGTGGGCCACGATGGCGCCGCGCATCAGGGCCAGATTGTCGGCAACGGCGAACGCCCAGTGCGGATTGCAGGCGGGCGCGTCTGCGATTTCCTTGCAGGTGTTGGAGAGCGCGATCAGATGCCCGGCAAGATTGCCGCTGTCGACCGTGGAAATGTATTTCGGTTCCAGCGCGCGCAGGTCGGTCGTTTCATACCAGTTGTAAAAATGGCCGCGCGAACGCTCCAGCCTGTCCATGGTTGCCATGGTGGCTTCCAGCCGGTCCAGCATGTCGTGCGTGCCGATCCAGCCGAAGTCGCGGGCCGAGACGGTGGAGAGCAGATAAAGGCCGATATTGGTGGGCGAAGTGCGGTGCGCGATGACCGGTGCCGGGTCTTCCTGAAAATTGTCGGGCGGCAGCATGTTGTCCGCCGCAGTGACGAAGGTTTCAAAAAACCGCCAGGTCCGGCGCGCCACCATGCGCAATTTCTGCGCGTCGTCACCGTCGATCGTCAGGTGACCGGCGGAAGGCGGCTGGGTACTGGCCCAGTGCGCGATCAGGGGCGACAGAATCCACAAGGCCGTGAACGGCGCGGCAATCGACCATGGGTGGTTGCCGAATACGTAGAGCAGCGCGAAGGCGGCGAGCGCAAAGGCGATGCTGGCCGCCATCTGCGTGAAAAGGGAGCGGCGGTCGAATTGCAGATCGTCATTGGTCTGTGCCGCGGTAACCCATTCGAGCAGGCGGCGGCGCACGACAAGGCGATAGAGTGTGCGGGCCACCGCATCCGTCATCAGCCAGGCCTGATGGGCGAGGAAGGTGAGCAGGAACACGCTTTGCTGCAATGCGAGTTCGAAATCGCGGGCCAGCGCGTGGATGTGATTGCGCCACGAGGTGTGGCGGCGCGGTGGCAGAATGCTGCTGAGCGGGGGAACGAAAGACGGCAGCACGACGGTCAGGACGACGAAGCCGGTCCACAAAACCGCCGCCGGCAATGGCAGAAGCCAGCCCAGCAGCATGGTGAGCACCGCCGCGGGCGCAGAGAGCGAGCGGCGCAGATTGTCCAGCAGCTTCCAGCGCCCCATCGGCGGCAGAGAGGTTTTTCCGTTGCGGCGCCATCTGGCACCGAAGCCGAATATCCACGGCAGCAACTGCCAGTCGCCACGCACCCAGCGGTGCTGGCGGGCGGCGGCGACGTTGTAGCGGGAGGGAAATTCCTCCACCACCTCGATATCGGAAGCAAGACCGGCACGCGCGAGAATGCCTTCGAGCAGATCGTGGCTGAGAACGCTGCATTCCGGGATCTGGCCTTCCAGCGCAGCCTCGAACGTGTCGATCTCGTAAATGCCCTTGCCGGAATAAGAGCCTTCCTCGAACAGGTCCTGATAGACATCGGAAACGGCGAGCGCATAGGGATCGAGCCCATCCGGCCCCGAGAACACGCGCTGATAGAGCGAACCCTGATCGCCAAGCGGCAGCGAGGGCGTGACACGCGGCTGAAGAATGCCGTGGCCATGGGCGACCCGGCCTTTCCGCGCGTCGAAGTAAGGCTGGTTGAGGGGATGGGCCATCTTGCCCACCATGCGGCGGGCAGCCCCGATGGGCAGGCGCGTATCGGCATCGAGCGTGATGACATAGCGGATGTTCTGCGGCAGCGATGGTGTGCTGCCATCGGCCGTGATGAAGGTTGTATCGCCGGCGCCGCGCAGAAGGCGGTTCAATTCATGCAGCTTGCCGCGCTTGCGTTCCCAGCCGATCCATTTGTCTTCACCGGCGTTCCACAGGCGGCGGCGATGCAGCAGAAAGAACCGCGCGCCGCCACCGGGCGGAACATAGTGGGCGTTGAGGCGGGCAATCCCCTCGGTGGCTTCGGCCAGCAGGCGGTCATCGTCCGGGGCGTGTTCGTCCTTCCAGTCGCGCCAGTCGGAAAGCAGCGCATAACAGAAATTGGCATCGGGATTGGAGAGGTGATGCACCTCCAGCCGTTCCACCTGCCGGGCAATGTCATCCATGTCGCCGAGAATGGTCGGCACCACGATGATGGTCGCGAGGTCCGCAGGCACGCCATCGCGCAATGCCATGCTGGGCAGCAAGGTGGGGCCGACGTGGCGTGTGATGATGCGGTTCACGATGGCAACCGCCACATCGGACGCGGGAACCAGTGCCGCGACGGCGAGTGCGGCCAGCACCCAGACAGCGACATTGAGATAGGTGCTGGCGATGATGACCGGCGCGAGGACGAGCGCGGTGACGATCGCGATCATGCCGATATAGCTGAGAACGCCGAGGCGGGAATTGAGGCGGAAAATCCGTGTACGGATGGGAACGCGGCAGGTGAGCGCACGCTCCAGCGTGCGCCGGCCCGGCCCGATCAGATAGAAACCGGGATCGCATTCGCGCAGCGTCGCGCGATCATCCGGCTTCGCGTTCCGGGCGGCCTGTTCCGCGGCGGCGACGGCGCGCTGCGCCACCGCGATTTCGGATTGTCCGCTGCCGCGGGCCAGCCCCTCCACCGCGCGGCGGTAATTGTCGCGGGTGGGGAAATCCATCGCGGCGAAACTGGAACTGGTGCGCAGCACCTTGTCGACCGGGCTGACGCTTTCAAAAAACTCCGCCCAATTGACCATCGATACCATGCGCATGCTGGTGATGACGTTGCGCACGGTGACGTTCATCGCGCTCTGGCGTTGAACCTCCTCGCGGACGATCTGGTCGATACTGGTGCGTTCGAGCGCGAGGCGGGTGTCCAGCCAGCGCAAAGCGGGTGTGGTGTTGGGATCGCGGTCACGCAGGCGCTGGGCAAGCTGAACCACGAACGGCGTGGACCACAACGCATCGTTCAGCGCGGCTTCAACCGCGTCCGCGTTCTGCGGGCCGGGTGCGAGGAAGCGGTCGGCGAGCGTGTCGGCTTCCTGGCTGGCGGAGAGGCGCAGCACGATGGATTCGGCCAGGCGGCGCAGGTTTTCCACCAGCGTGATGCGCAGCGTGATCGCGAGCGCCCACAATTCACCGATGGTGAGGGGTTGCACCGTCTGATAGGCCTGAACGAAGCGGGTGAGTTTTTCAATGTCGAAGGCGCTGTCGGTGTGGGCGACGAGCGCCCAGGCAATGCCGAACACACGCGGATAACCGGCAAGCGGACCTTCGCCCAGTTTCGGCAGGGTGCGGTAATAGCCGGGCGGCAGATCGTTCTTGATCTCGCGAATCTGCTCGTCGATGATATAAAAATTGTCGAGCATCCATTCGGCTGCGGGCTTGATGGCGCGGCGGGCGGATGCCGCATGCGCGATGGCGCGATAGGCGGTGCGTAGAACCTTGGTGTTGTCATAGAGCCGCGGTGCCATCGGGCGGCCGCGCTTGTGCCGGGGGGCGAGCGTCTGCGCGGCGGCGAGGCTGCGGGCGTGCTGCTCCAGCCGCTCAACACTGAAGAGTTCGGCCCGGATCGGTGGCTCCTGCCCCGATATACCCGGCTCCATCATGAAGTTCGAACGGGACGCCGGATCAGTCTGTGATGGTTTCGTATCCAAGCGAAAATGCCTTGCCCAACAATCATGACGCACATCGCAGGGGTGGTGGTGTGACTGCCGGTGGCGATGCCGCCCACGGGTGTTCAAAGCGTGCGGTCAAACGCCCCGCACGGTCCAACCTTGCGGACATGGAAATACGCAACGCGCCGGCCGGTTTAGCCCCCGGTGTCCTGTTACAACGGGCCAACGCGGCAATAGTTCCATGGGCGCACATTTGCCTCAGCAGATGGAACTTAATTGTAAGCAACGTGCAGGGTAGGCGCGCGGGCGTAGATACTTTTCCTGGAACCGATTTTAATTATCTGTCGCGGTTCCGGACGGAAAACCGCTTCACACTTTTCCTGGAACCGCTTTTAGCGCCGCGAACATTCCAGCCAGAGCTGGCGTAGATAATAGAGGCGGGGCGGCGCTTCCTGTGCGGGGCAACCGGCCAGAAAGCGCAGGCCGAATTCGGGCGCGCGGCGCCAGACGATTTCCGCCTCGTAAAGCATGGCGTTGGTGATATCGATCAGTTGCATCTTGTCCGGGATCGATTGGGCATTCGTCACGCGAACCTGGGCGCCTGTTTCCGAAAGATTGCGGATGGCGCAATCCTGCGTAAAGGAACCGGCAGAGTGGACAAGTTTGCCACGCAAAAGGGTCCGGCGGCGGGCTGATTGGCGCTTTTCCGGCGGCGCGCCTTCATTGGTGCCACTCATATGTTACTCCTGCGGGTGCTGGGCCGCGGACCATTACCGGGTGGTCGATACCGTTCTACCGATATGGCCGGATGGCGCAAGGCAGGAGACGGCCAATCGTCCTCGGATGTATCGGACAATCGCCAACCCGCGGTCATATTCCGGACGGTTGCAGTATGGTACATGAACAACCCGGCGCCTGTGGGAATAGCGGCCGGGAACGGGGATGCGGCGGCGCACGTTTCAACGAGACTGCTGCCGGGATTCCGGGATGAGGATATTCATGCGGATACGATATGCCGTGCTGATTGCCGGATTGGCCGGAATTGGGCCGGCCGCAGCACAGATGACGCCGACGCCCGCGCCTGCACCGGCCGAAGCGCCGCAGGGCGACAGCGGCGGGATGAGTTGCGACGACATGATCGTCGATGCGGAGCTGAAAATTCAGCCGGTGATCGAGCAGGAAGAAAAGGTCGCTGCGGTGGCGCATGTGCGCGCCGCGCAGGCTGCGATCGCCAAGGGCGATACCGCCACCTGCAAAGCGGAGATCGCAAAGGCGCTGGCGGTGGTGGCGAAGGGCAGCGGCGGGTACTGATTCGGCTGCGACATCGTTCGTGCTTGTTCCGTTGCCGGAAAGCGGGTTCGCTCGCGGGCGAGGGCATCATGACAATCGCCACCCGCCTTGCCGCCACCTATATCGCGCTTGCCGCGATGCTGCTGAGTGCGCTGTTGCCGGCGGGCTGGATGCCTAATGGCGCAGGCGGGAAGGTAGGCGGGCCGCCGATCGTGCTTTGCACCGCGAACGGCCAGATTCAGATTACCTTCGACAGCAACGGCCAACCGCACAAGAAGGCCCCGGACAAGGGCAATTCTGCGCATCATGACGGGGTTTGCCCGTTTGCCGGTGCGCCGCATCTGGCGAGCGCGCCGGTGGTTGTGGCCACCGCGGCACCCGGCCTGATCGAAACCGTCTGGCGGCCGCAGACATTCGCCGAAGCCCCGATTGCGGCGCCGCTTCCCCCACAGCATTCCCCGCGCGCGCCGCCCCATCTCACCTGAGTGAAATTTCGTCCGGCCCGCAGATTGTATCTGTGCGGGCCCGTTTCATCTCATGCAGAGGGGGCCATCATGCCCGGAACTTCACGCGCTGTATCGCGCGTTGCCTTGACCTTATGTGCGTTGACGGCTGCTTCGCAGGCGGGTGCGCAGGACCAGAAAGACCGTTTTCAGGTCGAAACCGTGATCGTCACCGCGGCGCGCAATACGGACGATGCGCCGGTGGTGGCGGCGGCCCGCAATCGCCTGTCCCGCACGCCGGGGGCGGTGGCCGTGGTGGCGGCGGAGAGCTATGAAAACCGGCTGGTTGTCGGGATGCCCGATCTGTTGCGCGATGTGCCGGGCGTGATCGCGGAAAAACGCTATGGCGAGGAATCGCGGCTTTCCATTCGCGGCTCCGGCATCAGCCAGCCTTATCATCAGCGCGGCGTGTTGCTGGCGCAGGATGGTGTGCCGTTCGCCGATGCCGACGGGTTCTCGGATTTCCAGAAGGTCGACGCGCTGGGGGCGCGCTATATCGAAGTCTACAAGGGCGGCAATGCGCTGCGTTTTGGGGGGGCGCAGCTTGGCGGCGCGATCAACCTGATCACGCCGACAGGCCGCACGGCGGAGGCGCCGGACATGCTGCGGCTGGAAGGCGGCTCGTTCGGGACCGTGCGCGGGCGCGCGGCGGTGGCACGCGCCGATGACGATTGGGATGTCTATGGCGCCATCGAAGGCATGACCGCCGATGGTTTTCGCGACTGGAGCGGGCAGAAGGAGGTGCGCGGCACCCTCAACACCGGATACAGCTTCGGCACCGATCAGGAAATCCGCCTGATTGCCTATGGCGCCGATATTCGCCAGCAGGTGCCGGGGACGCTGAGCCTGGCCGACGCGCTGGCCACGCCGCAAGCAGCGGGCGCGAATGTGGTCGCCAATCGCTGGGCCCGCAACCAGACGGTGGGCCGCCTGTCGCTGCAAACGCATTGGCGTTTCGACGACAATCTGAGTTTCGACGGCGGCGTCTATGTCACGCATACGGATATTCATCATCCGATTTCCATCGTCATCGCCCAGAACATCTCGACCGAGGGATTGTTCGGCCGCTTCGATTGGGCGGGAACGGTGCTGGGCCGCGATGCCGATCTGTTCTGGGGCGTGTCGTACCGGCAGGGCGTGACCAATCAGAACCTGTTCGTGAATGCGGGCGGGGCGAACGGGGCGCAGTTCGGCAATGGCCGGCAACAGGCATCGGGGCTGGACGTGTTCGGCGAAGGCCGGCTTTTCATTGTCAAACAACTGGCGCTGGTGCTGGGCGGCTCCTACGGGCTTGCGACACGGGATTATCGCGACCGGCTGAACCCGGCGAACAATGCCGCAAAGGATTTCGACTGGCTTTCGCCGCGCATCGGCCTGTTGTGGCAGGATGACAACGGCACGCAGATTTACACCAATCTCACCCGATCGGTGGAGCCGCCGCATTACGGCGCACTGGTGCAGGCGCCCTATCCCGGTTTTGTGCCAGTGGTGCCGCAGAAGGCGTGGACGTTCGAGTTCGGCACCCGCGGGCGGACGAGCACGCTGGTCTGGGATGTCGATTTCTATCGCGCATCGCTGAAGGATGAGATGCTGAGTTATGCCGTGTTCGGCCTACCGTCGGCGTTCTTCAACGCGGATCGTACCATTCATCAAGGCGTCGAGGCGGGGCTGGACTGGACCATCACCGATGACGGACCGCTGCATGGCCGATTGACCTTGCGGCAGACCTATACCTGGTCGGATTTTCATTTCGATGGCGATGCCACCTATGGCGACAACCGGCTTCCGGTCATTCCGGTGCATCAATATCGCGCCGAGCTGAAATATGAATTGCCGGATGGGCTGTTCGTCGCGCCGTCGATCACCTGGCGGCCGGTCAACACCTATGCCGATTATGCCAATACGATGAAGGTGCCGGGTTATGCACTTTACGGCCTCAGCGCGGGCGTTCGCATCAACAGCCATCTGTCGCTGTTTCTGGATGCGCGCAATCTGGCGGACAAGCATTATGTGCCGGAATTCGGCGCCATCACCAATGCGGCCGATCCCACGGTGAATACAGCCGTGTTCTATCCCGGTGAGGGGCGCGCGTTTTATGTTGGCGCGCGGGCGGGGTTTTAGCCATGGCGGACGGTATGGTGTGGGGCGATACAGTGGCAGCCGGGCGGCCACGTTATTACGGCCTGTTGTGGCGCTGGCATTTCTTTGCCGCGTTGCTCGTGATCCCGTTCGTGCTGTGGCAGAGCACGACGGGCACGCTCTATCTCTGGTCGGAATGGTGGATGGACCAAACGCAACCGGCCATGCGGTTTGTCGAACCGCGCGGTGCGGCGCTGCCGCCGGGGGCACAACTGGCCGGCGCCATTCGCGACGCCGGAACAGACACGCCGGTTCTGGGTATGCTGCTGCCGGCGGACCCCGCGCGCAGCACGACCGTTCTGTTGCAGGGCGGCGACGGGCTTCCCTATCCCGTCTTCGTTGATCCGTATACGGCGCATGTTCTGGGCACGCTGACCCCCGCCCAATGGTTACCCGGACTGACGCGGGCGCTGCATGGCGGCTGGCCGCTTGGCGATGCGGGAAGCTGGCTGCTGGAACTGGCCGATGGCTGGGCCATCGTGATGGTGCTGACGGGATTTTATCTGTGGTGGCCGCGCGGGCGGCCATTTCCGGAAGTGCTGTGGCCACGCTTCCGCCATGGCGCGCGCGTCGTGGTGAAAGATCTGCACGCCAGTGTTGCGGTGCTGTTTTCGCTGGCGTTGCTGTTCTTCCTGATCAGTGCCCTGCCATGGACCAGTTTCTGGGGCGGGCAAATCCTGTCGCGCATTCAGGCCGCAACGGGGCAGACGAGCCCGGCCGGATTTTCGAACGGTGGCGCCAGCGCGGCGGAAATGCTGGCGCATGGGCAGGCATTGGATGAAGCGGTGGCGCAGGCCCGTGCGCGCGGGGTGAAAGGCCTGTTGGATGTGCGGTTGTCGCCATGGCCCGGCGCGCCGCTGTGGCTGACCAACCAGCATATGCCGGGGGCGGATCGCACGCTGCATGCCGATCCGCAGAGCGGCCAGATTATTCGCGATGTGCGGCCGGGCGATCTGCCCGCCATCCCGCGCTTTGTGGCCTTTGGCATACATGTGCATCAGGGCGATTTCGGGATCGCGAACCTGATGCTGAACACGGGTCTTGCGCTATCGCTGATCTGGTTGAGCGTGACCGGATTTGTTTCATGGTGGCTGCGCAGACCCGAGGGGCGCATCGCACCGCCGCCGAAAACCGCTACCGCATGGCCGAAAGGCTTGATCGCGAGCGTGGTCACCATGTGTGCCGTGCTGCCGATTTTCGGCCTGTCGGTGATCGTTCTGCTGGCGGGTGAGCGCATGGCCGGTGCGCTGCGCAAAGCCTAATTGCGGGATGCGTCGCGGTACATCCAGGGCAGCATCAGCCCGATGGGGATGATCCACAGCGTTCCGGCGAGTGCATAATAGAGGAATGCGGTGACGCCATTGGCACTGGGCAGGACGTGCAGCCCGATGGCCCAGGCGAACAGGATATAGACCGGCAGCCAGATGAAGATCACGAGTGTGCCGATGAGTTTCTTGAGCCGGGGCGACATGCGAGGATCAGTCTGAATCCAGAATCGGGATGAGGCGAGTTTCACATCGGCTTGCGGCCATGTCATGCGGAATTCGTGCCGAACCGCCTCGGCACCGTTTGCCTTATCCTGCCCCTTGAGCGCAAGGGCGGTGCGTTCCCGCGCGGCGTTCTTCCACCGTTTCCTGTTCGCGGAAGCAAAGTGGTGCGCTAATCTTCCTTTATGTTCCGAATCCGCAGGATTGCCGATGGTTATACGGAGGCCAACGCGAAGGCGCTGGCCGCGGCCGAGGCTATTCTTTCAACGCATTTTCCCTCTGCGCGGGAGCGGGATTTCGCCGATCTGCCGGCGCGGCTTGGCAGGCCCGGCAAGGATTTGACGACGCCGCTTGTGCTTGTGGCCGAGGGCGCGCATGACGAGGTGCGCGCGGCCCTTCTGGCGCATCGCTTCGCCAATCCCGCTTTCGTCTTTCTTGACTATCTGGGTGTGCGCAATGGCGGGATCGGCGGCGGTTTGGGCGGTGCGCTTTACCAGCGCCTGCGCGAAATCACTGCCGATATCGGCGGTATCGGATTGTTCTTTGAATGTCTGCCGGGCGACGGCGCGCATTGCCGCGCGGCGGCGGAAACCCTGGCGGAGAACCGGAAGCGGCTGACCTTCTATGCCCGCTTCGGCGCTTATCCCATTGCCGGCACGGCGTATGAATTGCCGGTGGGGCAGGATGCGGATTGCCCGCCCCATCTGATGTATGATTCCTGCGGGCGCGAAAGACCGCTCTCGCGGGACGAAGGGCGTACCGCAGTCAAAGCCATTCTGGAACGCAAATATGGCTGGCTGTGCCCGCCGGATTATGTCGCCCGCGTCGTGGAATCGTTTGCCGACGATCCGGTTCGCCTGAACGCGCCCAAACGCGCGCGTGTCGCCTTGCCGGTGACGGCGCGCCACGAACTGGCCGTCATCGCCAACACCAAGCACGATATTTTTCACGTAAAGGAACGCGGCTATGTGGAAGCGCCGGTGCGCGTTCCGTTGATCCGCGATGCGCTGCGCCATGCCCTGAAGATCGAGGAAATCGCGGCACGCAATTTTCCAGATCGTTTCGTTACGGCGGTGCACGATCCCAAACTGGTGGAATTTATCCGGCGCTGTTCGGCGGAAACGCCGCCGGGAAAAAGCACCTATCCTTATGTTTTTCCCATCCACAACCGGAACCGGCCGCCAAAGGATCGCGCATTGCATGCCGGCTATTACTGCATGGACACATTCACGCCGATCAACCGCAACGCATGGCCCGCGGCCCGCCAGGCGGTGAACTGTGCGCTGACGGCGGCGGCGTTGTGCCTTGAAGGACGGCGTTTTTCCTATGCCCTGGTGCGGCCGCCCGGCCACCATGCGGAACGGCAGGCCTTCGGAGGCTTCTGCTATCTCAACAACGCGGCGATCGCGGCCGACTATCTCTCGCATTTCGGCAAGGTGGCCGTGCTCGATGTCGATTATCATCACGGCAACGGCACGCAGGATATTTTCTGGGACCGTGCCGATGTTCTGACGATCTCGGTGCATGGTCATCCGCGCTTCGCCTATCCGTATTTCTCCGGTTTCGATGATGAAACGGGCGGCGGAGCAGGGCAGGGGGTCAACCTGAACCTGCCATTGAAGGAAAATGCGTCGCCGGAGGAATTCTTCGCCGCAATCCGCAAGGCGCTGCATCGTATCGCGCAATTCGCGCCGGTCTATCTGGTGGTGGCGCTGGGCTTCGACACCGCCATTGCCGACCCTACCGGAAGCTGGAGCCTGAGGGCGCCGCATTTCAACGAACTTGGCGGGGCCATTGCGGCGATGAGCCTGCCGACCGCCTTCGTTCAGGAAGGCGGTTATCGCACCCGAACCCTGGGGCCCAACGCAGCGGCATTTTTCAAAGGTGTGTTGGGGCGGATTTAGCGGCGGGCGACATTTCCGGAACCTGTCGCGATTGATACGCCACCCATTGCCCCAGACGGCGCAATGGCCGGTGAGGCATTGCGGGCCATGGACCGGGCCGGGAAGGGCGGCTAAGCAGGCAGCATGGAAGCACGGATCGACCGGGTAGAGGCCGCCGCGCCGCCGCCGGGCCGCAAGGCGGTGGGTGTGTGGCTGCTTGTCGTGGCGGCGATGATCGTGGCCATGGTGATCGTTGGCGGGCTGACCCGGCTGACCGGATCGGGTCTTTCGATCACCGAATGGAATCCGGTGTCGGGCGTCATACCACCCCTGAGCGAGACGGCGTGGCAGCAGGAATTCACCCGCTACAAGGCCATTCCGCAATATCAGTTCGAGAACCGGGGCATGACGCTTTCCCAGTTCAAGGGCATTTTCTGGTGGGAATGGGCGCACCGGCTGCTGGGCCGGCTGATCGGGTTCGTGTTCTTCGTGCCGTTCGTGTGGTTCGCGTGGAAAGGCGCGATCGGACGTAGGGACATTCCACGCATGGCGCTGCTGTTCGCGCTGGGCGGGCTGCAGGGCTTTATCGGCTGGTGGATGGTGCAGAGCGGGCTGGAGACGCGGCTGTCCGTCAGCCAGTACCGGCTTGCGATTCATCTCGGCACCGCGATCATTCTGCTGGGTGCGATTTTGTGGACGGCACTCGGCTATCTGCGCACACACACGGAAGCGGCGCGCGCACCGGAAGCGTTGCGCAAAGGCGCCGCCCTGTTTGCCGGGCTGGTTTATGTGCAACTTCTGCTGGGCGCATTGGTGGCGGGACTTCACGCCGGGCTGATCTACAACACCTGGCCGTCGATGGATGGACGGGTGTTTCCCGAAGGCGCGTTCTTTCACCAGCCGTGGTGGATCAATTTCTTCGACAATCCGGGGCTGGCGCAATTCGACCACCGCATCGGCGCCTATATCGTGGCGATCTCAGCCGGATGGCTGTGGTGGCAGGGGCGCAAGGCGGGGCTGACGGGACTAGCGCGGCGGAGCAGCATGGCTGTGCTGCACACCACGCTGTTGCAGGTCGCGCTCGGCATCGCGACGCTTCTGATGCAGGCGCCGATCCATCTTTCCGCCACGCATCAACTGGTGGCGACGCTGCTGTTCTGTGTGGCGGTGTGGCACGCCTTTGAAATGCGGCGTGCGGCGGCCCCCTCCGCCCACCTGCGCTGAAGCTTCGGTGGGCACCTCCCCCGCGAGCGGGGGAGGATAAGACGCGTGAGGCCTGATCAGGTCGCGGCCATCGCCTGATCGAGGTCGGCGATGATGTCCTCGATATCTTCGAGGCCGACGGAGAGGCGCACCACATCGTCGCCCGCACCGGCCGCATCGCGCTCCTTCGCCTCAAGCTGGCGATGGGTGGTGGAGGCGGGATGAATGATCAGGCTGCGCGTGTCGCCGACGTTGGCGAGATGGCTGAACAGCTTGACCGAATCCACCAGTTTGACGCCGGCATCGAAGCCGCCCTTGATGCCGAAGGTGAAAACCGCGCCGGCGCCCTTCGGGCAATAGGTGCGGTGAAGGTTGTAGCAGGGATCGTCCTCCAGCCCGGCATAATTCACCCAACTCACCTTCGGATGCTTCTTCAGCCATTGCGCGACTTTCAGCGTGTTGTCACAATGGCGCTGCATCCGCAGCGGCAGGGTTTCGATACCCTGCAAAATCAGAAACGCATTCATCGGCGACAAGGCCGGACCCCAGTCGCGCAGGCCCAGCACGCGGCAGGTGATGGCGAACGCCATGTCGCCGAATGTCTCCCACATCTTCATGCCGTGATAGGAGGGGTTCGGCTCCGACAGCATCGGGAACTTGCCGCTGCCCCAGTTGAAGGTGCCGCCATCGACGATCACGCCGCCGATCGAGTTGCCATGACCGCCGAGGAATTTGGTGGCGGAATGGACCACGATGTCGGCACCCCATTTGATCGGCTGGATCAGGTAGGGCGAGGCGAAGGTGTTATCGACGATCAACGGCACGCCGGCCGCATGGGCCGCCGCCGCAATCGGTTCGAGGTCCACCACGATGCCGCCGGGATTGGCCAGCGCTTCCAGAAACACAAGCCGGGTCTTGTCGGTGATCGCGGCCTTGAAGCTTTCGGGATCGCGCGCATCGGCCCAGCGCACATTCCAGCCGAATTTCTTGATGCCGTGGGTGAGCTGGTTGATCGAGCCGCCGTAAAGCTGGCGCGCGGCGACGATTTCATCGCCCGGCGACATCAAGGTGTAGAAGCAGAGGAACTGCGCCGAATGGCCGGAGGCGACGGCGAGGCCCGCGCGCCCGCCTTCGAGCGCGGTGACGCGTTCTTCCAGCACCGCGTTGGTCGGGTTGTTGATGCGCGTGTAGATGTTGCCGAAGGTCTGGAGATTGAACAGAGAGGCGGCGTGGTCAGCACTGTCGAACACGAAGGAGGTGGTCTGATAAATCGGCGTGGCGCGCGCGCCGGTGGCCGGATCGGGCTGGGCGCCCGCGTGGATGCTGAGGGTGTTGAAGCCGTATTCACTCATGGTTCGTCTCTCGTCTCGGTTGAATGGCCCGCGAGGGCCGGAAAGTTGAATGGCCCGCGGGGGCCGGAAAACTGTTATGCGCGACCATGCCATGCCCGCGCGCGAGGGGCGAGTCCGCCGCCAGGTTCCGCCGGTTCAGCCGTCGCGTTTCAGGCTGCCGCCCTTGGAAAAGAGCAGCGGCTTGCGGTTGTCGATCACGCGGCGGTTGACGCCCATCCAGCCGATTTCACCGGAGAGGCGGCCATATTCGATCTTCGGGCAGCGATCCATCACCACATCGAGGCCGGCTTCGCGGGCAAGCGCCGCGGCTTCTTCGCTGATGACGCCAAGCTGCATCCAGATGGTTTTCAGGCCGAAGCGATCTTTTTCCGCCAACGCCTCGCGCACGATGCCGGGGGCCGCGTCGGAACCGCGGAAAATATCCACCATATCGACCGGGGCTGGCACATCTTTCAGCGAGGCATAGACGGTCCGGCCAAGAATTGTGCTGCCGGCCGCAGCCGGGTTCACGGGGTGAATGTGGAACCCCTTCTCATGCAGATATTTCATCGCGAAGAAGGAGGGGCGCATCTGATTGGCGCTGGCACCCACCATCGCAATGGTCTTGGTGGAGCGCAAAATGGATTTGATGAAATCGTCGCTGTAGGTGGGCATGGTCATCCCATATCTGTCTTCCCCCCGCGTGGGGGAAGATGCCGCGTAGCGGCAGAAGGGGGGCAGAGTTGTTCGGCGCAAATCCGTGCGATCACGTCAACCACTTCGTCAGGGCGTTTGAACACATCGATATTCCAGAACCGGACCACGCGACAGCCATGCGCCTCCAGCCATCGCGTCCGGATTCCATCACGCCGGATTCGGGCTTCATGACTATGCGGTTCGCCGTCTAGCTCGACAATCAGCCGCGCCTTCGGGCAGAAGAAGTCCGCGATATAGGGGCCGATCGCCGCCTGACGGCGAAAGCGGAAACCGCCAAGCTGTTTGCGGCGAAGCAGAAACCAAAGCTTGCGTTCGCCATCCGTCATATTCCAGCGCAGTTCGCGGGCCCGGAGATTTGGCAAAAGCCCCCCCCTTCCGTCACGCCTTTGGCGCGCCACCTTCCCCCACAAGGGGGGAAGATGAGAACTGGGGCCAGTTGGGTTCGCGTTTTTCGAGGAAGGCGCCGATTCCTTCGCAGGCTTCACCGGCCAGCATGTTCTCGGTCATCACCCGCGCGGTGTAGGCGTAGGCGTCTTCCAGCCCCATTTCGAGTTGGCGATAGAAGGCATCCTTGCCGGTTTTGACCGTGGCATAGGGTTTCGCTGCCACCTTTGCCGCCAGCGCCATGGTTTCCGATTCCAAGGTTTCGGGGTGAACCACGCGATTGACGAGGCCCATCGCCTTCGCATCTTCCGCCGCAACCATGTCGCCGGTCAGCAGCATTTCCATCGCGTGCTTGCGCGAGACGTTGCGCGACAGCGCCACCATCGGTGTGGAACAGAACAGCCCTATATTCACCCCAGGCGTGGCGAAACGCGCGGTGGAGGCGGCGACCGCAAGATCGCAACTGGCGACAAGCTGGCAGCCGGCCGCGGTGGCGATGCCCTGAACCTCCGCAATCACCGGCACACGATGGCGCACGATGGTCTGCATCAACTTCGAGCATTGTACGAACAGCGCGGCATAAGCCGCTTTGCCGCCATCGGAATCCTGACGATGCGCGGTCATTTCCCGCAAATCGTGCCCGGCGGAAAAGGCAGTGCCTTCGGCGGCGAGGACGATTGCGTGGATGGCGGGATCGCGGCCCGCATCGTCCAGCGCGGTCTGGAGCGCGGCCATCAGCCCTTCGCTCAACGCATTGCGGGCGGCGGGGCGGTTCAGCGACAGGCGCAAGACGGCGCCGGCGCGGCGGGAGAGGATGAGCGGGGCTTGGGTATGGTCGGTCATGAGAAGGTTATAGTGCGGCCGCCGGTTTCGTGAAACCGGGACCGGCGATTTGGCGATTGTATACTTGACTACACATCGCCAATAACCTATGTTTCAACGCATAGGAGACACCCATGGCCGCCAGCATTCTCAAGAACCCGATTTTCCAGAACGAAGATGCTGCCCGCGCATATCTGGAAGGCCAGCGTTGGCCAGAAGGCGTCATTTGCCCGTTCTGCGGCCAGATCGGCGCCGCCAAGGCACTACCTGCCAAAGGCGCTCTAGGTGCTGGTTGGTGGCATTGTGGCGATTGCCGCAAGAAGTTCACCGTCCGCGTTGGCACCCTCTACGAACGCAGCCACGTCCCGCTGCACAAGTGGTTGTACGCCACCCATCTGCTCTGCTCGTCAAAGAAGGGCATCAGCAGCCACCAGCTAAGCCGCATGTTGGGCGTCACCTACAAGACGGCCTGGTTCATGGCGCATCGTATCCGCGAAGGCATGAAACCGTCCGGTCCCGATGCTGGCCCCCTCGGTGGACAAGGCAAGATCGTGGAAGCCGATGAGGCGTACATCGGAAAGGCCGATGGCAAGCGCAAGCGCCCCAAAGAGGGCGGCTTTCGTCACAAAATGAAGATCGTCAGCCTTGTCGAACGCGGCGGCAAAATTCGCAGCCAGCGCGTCAAGGACGGCACCAAGCTGGAGATCAAGGATATTCTCCGCGTCAACGTGCATCCCGCCTCGACGCTGCACACCGATGGTTCAGGTCTTTACACTGACACCGGCTTGGTCCGCATCCATGAAGCAGTTGACCACAACAAGGAATATGTCCGCGCTGGAAAGGCTGGTCGCAAGGTCCACACCAACACCCTCGAAGGGTTCTTTAGCGTGTTCAAGCGCGGCATGGTTGGGACGTATCAGCATTGCGGCGAACAGCACCTAGACCGCTATCTGGCCGAATTTGATTTCCGCGCCAACACCCGTGCCAAGTTTGGCATTGATGATGCCATGCGTACCGAGAAGGCCGTTAAAGGCATTACCGGAAAGCGCCTCACCTATCGGCGGACTAACAAAACTCAAGACAATCAGGCAGCGAACGCTTGATTTCATCCGCTGGCGCAAAGCCAGAGGCTACGAAGTCACGCCTTTCTGCCGCCCGTTTTGGGGGAAGAAGGCTTGGCGGAAGCCTTCTTAAGCCGACTCGGTTTAACCTTCGCTCTGGGCGTGAAAGGCTTCGGGGGCGTTTTCAAGAAATGCCGGATCACGCTCTGAAACTCGGCGCCTTTCGTCGGATCAGGGGACTTTGGCATGGCGGATGATCCGTTAGAATACGTTCCTGCATTCATATCACCGCTTACTGACAAAGAACATGCTCGGTTAGGCCGTGTCGTGGTGCTTTGGGGTCAAGTAGAACATTTTGTAGAGAGGTTGCTCTGCCGCGTCTCCGGTCTGTCGTGGAAAGAACTGGAGGCGCTCCAAATCACTGAAAAGCCTATGGGAGCAAAAACTAACTTTATCAGCATGGCCCGGAAGCGTTTGCAGGACCCTGATATGGAAGCAAAGGTTCAGCAGTTCTGCGATCTCCTCAACGAGACAAAAGTTGCGCGCAATCATGCGATGCACGGTATGTGGGGTTGGCGCGCGAATTCGCGGACAAAAACCGTAGAGCCCTGTGCAAGGCGAACTGTCGATCCCAAACAACCAATGAAGACGGCGCAGTTAGCAGCCTTGGAGAAAAAGCTATGTCGCATCTCTAGGATCGGCTCAGACCTTACAAATCAATTCGACGGGGTTCCATTCCGCGCAAAATACGGCCGCTTCACTCACCACGCCGACAAGGAACCCCCAGAATGGCTGAGGCAATGGTCAGCACGTAATCCTTTGGATTATGACGCTCTGGATCGTAGCGCAAAAGGCGGTCGACTCCCGCGTCTAGAAAAGCCTCTTCCACGTAAATAGGTGTTCGCGACCTCCTTCTTGTTTCTATCTTAGCGCGCGCTCTACATGCATCTGATTTTTTGGCGATCTTTCCGTTGAGATAGTTCATCCTTTACCCCGTGTAATCAAGTATACAATCGCCGGCGATTTGTGGTATTGCAATACCACATCTCTAAAGTGCCGCTGTCACGGGCCTTTTCGGCTTGACCACGGGCGGTGGCGCGTGTACATGCCGCGCCAGACTAATCCTCCCCCTTTTGGAGATGGACATGAAAACCTACTCGGCCAAGCCGTCCGAGATCGAGAAGAAATGGGTGCTGATCGACGCCGAAGGGCTGGTGGTCGGCCGTCTCGCCTCGATCATCGCGATGCGGCTGCGCGGCAAGCACAAGCCCAGCTACACCCCGCATATGGATTGCGGTGACAATGTCATCGTGATCAACGCGGACAAGGTGCTGCTGACCGGAAACAAGCTGCTGAAGAAGGTGTATTACCACCACACCGGCTATATCGGCGGCATCAAGGAACGCACCGCGGGCGCGATCATGGCCGGCAAATTTCCCGGCCGCGTGGTGGAGAAGGCGGTAGAGCGCATGCTTCCGCGCGGGCCGCTCGGCCGCAAGCAGCTTGGCAATCTGCGCGTCTATGCCGGGGCCGAGCATCCCCACGCCGCGCAGCAGCCTGAAACCATCGACATCGCTGCGATGAACCCGAAGAACCACAATTTCCGCAAGGTGAGCTAGCCTATGGCCGAGGAAACCAAATCCTTCAGTGATCTGAAATCCACGCTGATCAAGGCGAAGACGCCGGACACGGCAGCCGATGCAGCCGAGCAGGGCAAGCCGAACCGCGATTCCAAGGGCCGCGCCTATGCCACCGGCAAGCGCAAAAACGCGGTCGCCCGCGTCTGGATCAAGCCGGGCCTTGGCCGCATTCAGGTCAACGGCAAGGACGAGAAAGACTATTTCGCACGCCCCGTGCTGCGCATGATCGTGCGCCAGCCGCTGATCGCAGCCAATCGCGACGGCCAGTTCGACATCATGGTGACGGTGGCGGGCGGTGGCCTGTCGGGACAGGCCGGCGCGGTGCGCCACGGCATTTCGCGGGCGCTGATCGCCTATGAGCCGGGCCTGCGCGCGGTGCTGAAACCGGGCGGCTTCCTGACCCGCGACCCCCGCGCTGTGGAGCGCAAGAAGTACGGCCGCCCCAAGGCCCGCCGCAGCTTCCAGTTCTCCAAGCGCTAAAGCCGGAGACTCTGCCGAAAACAAAGCCCCGCGCGGCTCTGCCGTGCGGGGTTTTTGTTTGCGCGCCGGACAGGCCGGGTTGTAAGCGCCGGAAACACAGAAATTCGGCCAGATGTGCGGGCGGGCAGTGTGCCGATGTATTCCATGTTAACAGTGGAAAGGGTCTCAAAACGTTAACACTTTGATAATGCTAAATATTCCTATTTGGCATTCGTTTTGCTTTGAATTGTCTGCAGAAAAATTTCTGCGTTGGTGTGGAGAGGCCTATGAGACACCTATTTTCAGCAGGATTTGCAGCTATTTTTTGTGTGTTTTCCGGCGCGGCACTGGCCAATGGCGTGATCGTTTCACCGAATGGCACCACGCAGATCGGTGTCAACGACGATGGCGCTCTGGACGCGAACACGACGCGCGGCTTTGTCGGTATCGGTTACAACTTTACCGGTCAGGGCGGGCGCACCGGCTTTCAGGATGCGCTGACGCCGGGGTGCCCGTGTGAAGCCTGGGGTGTCGCAGGCAATGGTCTGGAAGGCCAGGTGGGCCGCTCAACCGGCAACCTCAATATCGGGGTGAATGCGTCCTCCGCCGGAACGTCGGACAATTCGCCCGACAGTGGTGCGACGGCAACATTCACGTCCAATACCTATCTGACCACATTGCCCGGCCTGACTGTGACACAGGAGTTCTCGCTGGGCGCGCAGACAGGAACCGGCGCCCTGTTCATGGACAAGGTCACGATCACCAATACGACCGGCGCGGCCGTGACCGATGTGCGCTTTGCACGTGCCATGGACTGGGACGTGCCGCCAACAGAGTTCAGCGAGTTCGTGACCATCAAGGGCACGGGCACGGCGTCTGAACTGCTGCATTCGACCGACAACGGCTTTGCCTATGCGCTGCCGATCAGCAGCATGAGCGATGGCGGAATCATCGGGCCGAACGATGCGGATGGAACCACCGGCGTTGCCGATCACGGCGCGCTGTTTATCTTTGGGTTTGGCGATCTGGCCGACGGTGCAAGCAAGACCTTCAACATCTTCTATGGCGCGGGCGCCAATCTGACCGACGCGCTGAACCTTTTGGGTCTGATCTCACCGGAACTGTACTCGCTTGGCCAAAGCTCCGGCTGTACGTCATCGGCGTCCGGGATTTGCAATGACCTGCCGACCTTTGTGTTTGCGTTCAACGGCGTGGGTGGTGGTGTGATCGTGCCCCCGCCGGGTGGTGGTGTTCCTGAGCCTGCAACCCTTGCGTTGATGGGGGCTGGCCTTGCCGGACTGGTGTTGCGCCGCCGGAAGATGGCGCGCTGAGATAATTTTCAAGGGATGAACAGGTGAAGGCGGCGCGCGTGCCGCCTTCACTTTTTGCGTGATAGACTGGCCGGGTTCGGTCCATCCATCAGGGCGGGTGCCATGCGCGTGACGGGATCGGGGTTGCGATTGGGGGCCGCCGCCGCGGCGGCACTGTTTCTCGGCTGCGTCACGCTTCAGGCGGCGCCGCTTCCCGCCGACGGGCAGGCAGGCCCGTTTTCCATTGCGCCGCCGGGCACCTTGCAATTGTTTCCCGAACTCAAACTCCCCGGCCAGAACGGTGTCGCGGAAGAACAGCGCGTTTCACTCAAAACCGCGATTGCGGCGCTGGCGCGCGGCGATTTCGACAACGCCACAAAGATGTTTCAGGCCTTGCACAATGCGTTTCCGAATGCGGTGGCACCCTATATCGGGCTGGCGGAAGTGAAGGCACGCAAAGGCCAGTTCGATGCGGCTGACGCGCTCATCGGCAGCGGCATCGCGGCGCTGCCCAACTCGGCGGAGCTTTATCGGGCCCGCGCGCGGCTCTATGCCGGCAAGGGGTTGGAGGAGGGCGCGATCAAGGCCTATGAAAAGGCCATCACGCTGCAGCCCGACAATGAGCCAGGGCGGCTGGAATTTGCCGATTACCTGGCCCAGCGCAGCAGCGATCCCGGCAAAGCATTGCCCATCTATCAAAGCGCGATTGCGCGCGCGCCGGAAAACGGTGCGGCCTATTACGGGCTGGGCTTCGCGCTGTCGCGGCTGAAGCGGAACACGGATGCGATTGCGGCACTGGACAAGGCGCAGAAACTGGCGCCGCACAATCCGCTGCCCGCGCTGGCGGAGGCCAAACTTTATCTGCAACAGAACGACAGTACGAAAGCGATGGCCGCGTTCGACCGCGCGCTTCGCATCCGGCCCGATTTCGTTGAAGCGCGGATCGGGCGGGCGGGGCTGATGCTGAGCCTCGGCCGCTATCGGAATGCGCTGAAGGATTACGATGCGGCACTGACGGCGGCACCGAAATCGCTGGACGCGCTGTTGGGGAAGGGCATGGCGCATCAGGCGCTGGGTCAGGATGGGGACGCCATCGCGACCTATCGCAAGGTGATCGCCATCGCGCCCAATTCCCCCTTGGCGCTGAACAATCTGGCCTGGCTTTCGGCCGGCAGAAAGGCGGATCTGGACGAGGCCCTGACTTGGGCGACGCGCGCAACGACACTGGCACCGAAACAGGCCGATTTCCGCGATACGCTGGGTTGGGTGCGCTATCAGCGCGGGGAATTGAAAGAGGCCGAAGCCGCCTTCAAGCAGGCGATCGCGCTGAGGCCAAGCGCGGGCAGCTATACCCATCTCGGCATGGTCTATGGCGATATCGGGCAAAAGACGGACGCGGCCGCAAGTTTTCAAAAGGCCCTGAAGCTCAACCCGAAATACAAACCTGCGCAGCAGAAATTGCAGGCGCTGAATTAGGCTCAGCAGACGCTTTTTTCTGTTCGGCATCGCCGAAGAGGGCACCCCATGTCTATTTCACTCTACGACCTCAGCGTGCCGACCTTCTTGCAGACCGTGAATGCTCTTGCAGGGGTCCTTGATCGCGCGGGCGAGCATTGCGCAAAAACGGGCCGCGACCCTGACGACTTTGTGGACGTTCGCCTGATCGATGACATGGCTCCATTTCATTTCCAGATCGAGGCAGCATGGCATCATGCCGTGTGGGGGCTTGAGGCCGCGCGGACGGGGGCATTCACGCCGCCCGCGCTTGTGGGACCGGTTCCATTCCGCGATTTGCAAGGGATGATGGAGAAAGCGAAACGGGCGCTGGAGGCGTTTGAGCCTGACGCGGTCAATGGCTGGGCGGGCAGGCCTTTGGACCTTCAGATCGGTCCTCGCAAACTCGCTTTTACGTCTGAGACGCTCATTCTGTCGTTCTCGATTCCAAACTTCTATTTCCACGTTGTCACTGCCTACGACATCCTGCGGATGCAGGGCGTTCCGATTGGTAAGCGTGATTATGAAGGCCGGCTGCGTACACGTTCATGTTAGCTGCGCTTCGCCTGGCGCGGCCATGACGAAGATTGAACCAGATCAGCAGATGTGAACCGCGCTGGGATTGGCAAAGCCGTCGAGCGGCTGCGACCATGACAACCCATCGTCATACGATGTGTAGAGGTGTCCGGCGCCATCGGCCATTGCAATCACGGAATCGCGGCTTGCAATACAATCCGTATCGACGTGGCGGTCGGTCCATTGCGGCATGCCGCCGCCCAAGGGCCCAAGCGGGCCGTCGTGATCGATCGGGCGGCGGTAGACCGCACCGTGCGCCGCAAAGGGATCGGTGGAGGCCGAGACGAAAACATCGTTCCGGCCGAAGGCGGCGGCGGAGCAATGCGGGGCATGAAGCCCGCGCTGTTCGATGCGCCATGTCGCGCCGGCATCGCGGCTGATGCAGAAGCCGGTTGCTGCAGCCGCGATCACAAGATTTGGCCGGGTCGGATGCGCGGCGACCTGATGAATATCCCGCCATCGGTCGAACGCGGAATGCCGCCGACATGCACATTGGCAAGAAGAACGGCGCCGTCGCATGTCACGGTCATCGAGCGGATGCCGAGCGGCGGTCCCATCACCTTGCCGTCAACGATGGCGGTGCCGGCGTACCAGGTCTCACGCCCCGCCACGGTGTCGAAACCTGTCAGCCATTGCTGTGTGCCATCGGATGCAACGCGCAGGATGCGGGCATCATCCGTCCCGGCGAAAATGGCATCGCCAACCGCGACGCAGCAGGAAAGGGCTGCTCCGCTTTCGATGATCGTGGTCCATTCGCCAGCGGCAGAGCGGCGGCAAAGCGCGTGTCCATCCACGATGGTGAGCACGCCGCCGCGGCCATCAGATGTGAGGCCGCGCAGCGATTGGCCGGCGCGTTCGTGACGAACCGTTTCCCCCGCGACACTGAACAACCCGTTGTCCCAGGTCGTTATCAGGAGGGCGGGGGCAGGCATTGCCTTTTCGCCGCGTGGCCCGGTTCAGCTCTGCTGAACCGGTGGTGCTGCGGACGGCGACCAGTGCGGCGGCTCCGGCCCGTACTGGTTCGGGCCCGTGACACCGGGCCGGGCGCAGAAGTAGATCAGCACAATGGCGGCGGCGAGGGCAGCCAGCCAGACCAGCGGCAGCAGCACAAGCAGGAACGCCATCATCCCGGCCACCCCGCCGAGAAGCGAGAAGAAGCCGAGCACGATCATCAGCCCGAGCGGGATGGCCGCAATCCAGACCCAGGTGCCGGGTTTGCCGGTATCGTGCAGGCGGCGCACGGTCATGCCGAGATTGGGCAGCAAAAGGCCAAGCGAGACCAGCGTGGAAATGAGCCCGGTGGTGAAGGAGGCGATGACACTGGCGGCCACCGAGACCAGGAAACTGACCAGGATGTAATACCAGAATTGCGGCCGGCCGACGCGGCCGTTGAAGTCCATGTAATGGTTGGTCAGGGTATCGGTAAAATTCTGCCAAAGGCGGTTGACGTCGATCTGGTCCATCGCTCCCTCCCGGCGGGGGAGGCCCGCCGTTGTTATGCCCCGGCGGGGGAACCCGCCATCATACGGTCGCGCGGGTAGACACGTCTCGGCGAGAAAATCTTGGCCCGCGGCGCTGCCCTGCGAACCCTGGAAAACAGGATTCGCCAATCCTGATGAGCTAAGGATGCCATGCGGAATGTGTCAAGAAGTGCGTAATCTTGCGAAAATCCTGCCGCAATGTGTGCCCGCGGCCCTGCCATGCTGCGGCGGCGCTTGCCCACAGGCTGCGAGAGAGCGTAAGGCGGGCTGGTTTTCGAGCATTTGGGCAGGAATTGGCAAATGACGGCCAGGGTTTTCATTGACGGCGCAGCAGGCACCACGGGACTGGAAATCCGTGAGCGGCTGGGGCGCCGCGCCGATCTGGAGGTTTTCGCGCTGGATGATGCGGCGCGGAAAGACCCGAAGGCGCGTGCCGCCGCGCTGAACGAAGCCGATGCGGTGATCCTGTGCCTGCCGGACGACGCGGCGCGCGAAGCGGTTTCGATGATTGAGAATCCGGATGTGCGGGTGATCGACGCCTCCACTGCGCATCGGGTGCACCCCGATTGGACGTACGGCTTCGCGGAAATGGATGCGGGCCAGCGGGCGCGGATTGCGGGCGCCAAACGCGTGGCCAATCCCGGCTGTTATCCCACCGGGTTCATCGCGCTGGTGCGGCCGCTGGTCGAGGCCGGGATCGTGCCGCCGGACTATCCGGTCACGGTCAATGCCGTCTCCGGCTATTCGGGCGGCGGCCGGCAGATGATCGAGGAATTCGAAAAGAAGGAAGCGCCCGGCTATGTCGAGACCGTGGTGCGCAGCTATGCGCTGACCTTGTCGCACAAGCATGTGCCGGAAATGCAGGTGCATGGAAAGCTGGCGCATCCGCCGGTGTTCTCGCCATCGGTGGGGCGGTTCTATCGCGGCATGATGGTGGAAGTGCCGCTGCAATTGTGGGCGCTGCCGGGCAAGCCGAAGCCGGACGATCTGCAACGGACTTTGCAGGATGCCTACAAGGACGAGCCGCTGGTGCAGGTGGCGGACAGTGCGGAGGAGGCCGGGCTGAAATCGCTCGACGCCGAGCTTTTGCGTGCGCGGAACGACATGCGGCTGTTCGTGTTCGGCAATGAAAAGGCCGGGCAGGCGCGGCTGGTGGCCGTGCTGGACAATCTGGGCAAGGGCGCGGGCGGGGCTGCGGTGCAGAACCTGAACATCATGCTCGGCCTGCCGGAAACCGAAGGGCTGCGGTGATGGCGGGAGCCGCGCGGCGGCGTGCAGTTTCTGGAAGTGAGCGCTGTGCGGCGGGTCGTGACGGAATATGAATGAGCGGGATGTCGAAGAGCTACTATGTTTACATCCTCGCTAATAAGCGTAACGGCACGCTTTATATTGGTGTTACCAATGATCTCGAACGCCGGGTGTGGGAACACAAGCAGGGATTGGCCGAAGGCTTTACAAAAAAATATGGCGTGAAAATGCTCGTTTATTTTGAGGATTTCGGCAGTATTCACGACGCCATTCATCGCGAAACGCAGATGAAGAAGTATCGGCGCGAATGGAAGTTAAATCTCATTCAGCAGAAGAATGCCGTTTGGCGCGATCTGAGCGAAGGCTGGTATGAGTGAGTATAGCCCTACCGTTACAGGGCTATTTCAGCGTACATTCTGACGGAGCATTGCAAGCTTCACCTGGATGGCCTGCATTTGCAGGCCATGACATAATGAGCTGTCATTCGAGCGCAAAAAAGCAATCGAGGCTCATCACCCCACAGTTGTCACGGCCCACCGGAGTGTGGGCCGCCCAGGTGACATCGGACCGTCTGGTGCAGAGCTATCTGCGCCTCTTGATGTTAGTGCGTGATCGCTTCAATTTGTTGGCCCATAGGGAGTTTATGCTCCGGCCATGCTTGCGCGGACCGGAGTGGTGGGCCGTGACAGACGCAGGTGCTACTGCGCCTTGATCTTGACGTAGGAGCCGGGTGCGTTGCCGAGCGGTTTCAGCTTGCCGTCGCCGGGTTTGCGCGCCGGGATTTTTTTGCCCGACAGCTTTGACAGCCAGGCATCCCAGTCCGGCCACCAGGAGCCGGGATGTTCTTTCGCGCCGGCCTGCCATTCGGCGACGGTGGGCGGCAGGGCATCGTTGGTCCAGTACTGATATTTCTTCGCCGCCGGCGGATTGACCACGCCCGCGATATGGCCAGAGCCCGCCATGATGAAACGGACCGGGCCGCCGAACAGCGCGGTCGATTTGTAGATCGAGCGGCAGGGCGCGATGTGATCTTCCTTCGCGCTTTGCAGATAGACGGGAAGCTTGACCTTCTTCAGGTCGATAGCCTTGCCGCCCAGCTTGAGCTTGCCTTTGGAAAGCGCGTTGTTCTTGTAGAACTCCCGCAAATAGAACAGATGCGTTTTCTCCGGCATCCGCGTGGTGTCGGAGTTCCAGTAGAGCAGGTCGAACGGCATCGGCTCCTTGCCGAGGAGATAATTGTTCACCACGAAAGACCAGATCAGGTCGTTGGAGCGCAGCATGTTGAAGGTGGTGGCCATCTTGCTGCCCTCAAGCACGCCGCCCGCGGCCTCCATCTGCTGTTGCAGGGCGTCGAGCTGGGCGTCATCGACGAAAATCTGCAGATCGCCTGCATCGGAGAAATCCGCCTGCGCGGCCCAGAAGGTGGCGGAGTGGATGCGCTTGTCATCGGTCGCGGCCATGTAGCCGAGCGTGGCGGTGAGCAGCGTGCCGCCGATGCAATAGCCGACCACATTGGGATCGTGCACGCCGGTCGCCTGTTCCACCGCGTCGAGGGCGGCGAAAATGCCGTCGCGCATGTAATCCTCGAAGGATTTCTGCGCCAGACGCCGGTCGGGATTGACCCAGGAGGCGACGAACACGGTATAGCCCTGACCCGTCAGCCATTTGATGAAGGAATTTTCCGGCCTGAGGTCGAGGATGTAGAACTTGTTGATCCAGGGCGGGAAGATCAGCAATGGGCGTTCGTATACTTCGTCCGTAGACGGATCGTATTGCAGAAGCTCCAGCAATTCGTTGCGGAAGATCACCTTACCGGGTGAGGTCGCGATATTCTCGCCGACGCGGAAAGCATCCGCCGACTGGCGGATGGCGATGCGGCCATGGCCGCGCTCCATATCCTCAAGCAGGTTTTCGAGGCCCTTCACCAGGTTCTCGCCGTTCGACTGCATCGTGGCGCGCAGCACTTCGGGATTGGTGAGGACGAAATTGGTCGGTGCCATCGCGTCGGCAAACTGCTTCGTATAGAAGCTCGCGCGCTTGCGGGCGGCAGGGTCGAGCCCTTCGACATCGGCCACGGTAGATTGCAGCCAGTTCGCGGTCAGAAGATAGGACTGCTTGATGAAATCGAAGACCTGGTTTTCCTGCCAGTCCTTGTCGCGGAAGCGTTTGTCGCCGGGGTTCGGCGTCACCACGGGATCGGTTTTTTCGCCAAGCATGCGGCGGGCGGCGTTTTCCCAAAGCCCCATGTAATCGCGCCAGAGCTGGAACGATGCCTCCACCATCGCGGTGGGGTTGCGGGTCATGGCCTGGGCAAGGTCCATGAAGGTGCCGGTCAGGTTCAGGGGGTCCAGTGGCTCCGTACCCGCGCGGGCCGATTGGTGTTCGGCAAAGCGGGCGAGCAATTGCTGGGTCTGCTGGCCGACACGAACCATGTTGCGGGCAAATTCGCCGGGGTCGGCCATGGTGTATTCCGCCGTGTTCCCCAATGATTCGGGTTCAGGCTGTTTTTTCTCCCGATGTCCTTCCCCGGCGCGTTTGCCGGTGGTGCTTTTTTCCATGGCCGGTGCCCGTCTTTTCTTTCACGGTAGCCGTTTGCTGCATCCGGCTGCAAGTTAGGGGCGGTACTCGCGCGGCGCCTTGGACGCGGGAAGGCGCCCGCGTTATAAGGCCTTCACAAAACGCGCCATTTGGGCGTCGCCATTTGGCCTTAAAGTGCGCATGCGGAGATACATATGACAGATAACCGGGGTGGTCTTTCCAGGCTGGCACTGCGATTGACGCTGACGGCGGCCATGGCGGCCGCGCTGGCAGGTTGCGGGTCCGTGGCCGATCCGACCTCCTGGTTCGATGACAGCACACCGCCTGCCACCACTGGGCAGCAGCCCGATCTGGCCGCGGTGCCGGGCCGGCCGACGCCGCCGAGCAGTGCGGAGCAGAATGTCCAGGTCGCCGATTCGCTGGCGGCCGACCGGACCCAGGCCCAGTACAGTTCGGAAGCCCTGCGCGGCGGAACGGAAGCCGCGGCGGCCCCGCCCCCGGCAAGCCCCCCGCCGGAACAGCCATTGCCGGAGGAGACTGCACCGCAACCAGCCCGCGAAGGCGCACCTGACGGTTCCACCGAGGCCGCAGCGGCCCCCACCCCGGCGGAACCGGCACCGGCCGCGCCGGAGCCCGCGCCGCAAACGGCCACGATGCAGCCTTCGTCGCAACCCGGAACCCTGCCGCCGCCCGCGCAGATGGCCGGGCAGCAGGCGGCCAGTGCTGCGGCACCGGCTTACACAGCCGCGCCTTCGGTGCAGACACAGGCCGTCCCGGCGCCCGCATCGTCTCCTTCCACGCCTTCCGCCCCGGTTCCGGGTGCACAGGCCGCGATGGCCACCGGCGGGGCACTGGGCTTTGCACCGTCCAGCGCGCCGCCGCTGAACCCTTCGGTATCGCAATTTGTGCCGGCGTCGACCATCGCGCGCTATGAGCAGACCGCGAAGCTGGAGCCGCCGAAATATCCGGCCTGGTCCGGCAGCGCGGGAACCGCTGCCGCGGTCGTGACCTTCCCGAACGACACCACGGTGCTGAACGAGGCAGCGCGTGAACAGGTGCGCAGCGCGGCGCAGGCGTTCCTCTCCCGCGGCGGGCAGGGCTATGTCCGGATCGTGGGGCATGCCTCCCGCAGCACCGGCAGTCTGTCGGCGGAACGGCTTCTTTCGGTGAATTTCGAGCATTCGCAGGCCCGGGCGCGGGCGGTGGCGCGCGCGCTGATCAGTGCCGGTGTGCCGGCGGACAAGGTCCTGATCGACACCGCAGGCAGCCCGGCGCCACAGGCGGCAGCCGAGATTTACCTGCAAAGCTGATAGCGCCTCATAATTGACGCCATTGCCGGATTGCTTCGAACGGTATTTACAAGGGGGCAGTCCGCTGGCCTGAAACGGTACCTATGCAAAGCGAATTTTATCGTATCCGGCGCCTGCCGCCTTACGTCTTCGAGGAGGTCAACCGCCTGAAGGCCGAGGCGCGCGCCCGCGCCGAGGACATCATCGATTTCGGCATGGGCAACCCCGACATGCCGACGCCACGCCACATCATCGAAAAGCTGGTCGAGACGGCGCGCGACCCCCGCTCCAACCGCTATTCGGCGTCACGCGGGATCAAGGGCCTACGCAAGGCGATGGCCGCCTATTACGAGCGGCGCTTCGGGGTGCAGGTCAATCCCGATACCGAAGTGATTGCGACACTCGGCTCCAAGGAAGGTTTCGCCAATCTGGCACAGGCGATCACCGCACCCGGCGATGTGGTGCTGGTGCCCAATCCGGCCTATCCCATTCACGCGTTCGGTTTCATTCTGGCGGGCGCCGCCATCCGCCATGTGCCGGCCAATTCGCCCGAAGAATATCTCGCGAGCGTGAGCCGCGCGGTGCGCCACTCCGTTCCGTCGCCGACCGCCCTGGTGGTGAACTACCCCTCCAACCCGACGGCGCAGGTGGTGGGCCTCGATTTCTACGAAGAGGTCATCCGGTTTGCGAAGAAGCATGAGATCTGGGTTCTGTCCGATCTCGCCTATGCCGACATTTATTTCGACGAACCGCCGCCATCGATCCTGCAGATACCGGGCGCGAAGGAGATCGCGGTCGAGTTCCAGTCGCTGAGCAAGACCTATGCGATGCCGGGCTGGCGCATGGGATTTGCCGCGGGCAACAAGACGCTGATCGGTGCCCTGGGGCGGATCAAATCCTATCTCGACTATGGCGCCTACACGCCCATTCAGGTGGCGGCCGCCGCAGCCCTCAACGGGCCGCAGGATTGTGTCGACGAGATGCGCGCGATCTACCGCGCACGCCGTGACGTGCTGGTGGAAAGCATGGCGCGGGCGGGCTGGAATATTCCGGCGCCGCCGGCCTCGATGTTCGCATGGGCGCCGATCCCCGAACAATTCCGCGAGGCGGGATCGCTCGAATTCTCCAAGCAGTTGCTGGCCCACGCCAAGGTGGCGGTGTCGCCCGGCCTCGGCTTCGGCGAATATGGCGAAGGCTATGTCCGCATCGCACTGGTGGAGAACGAACATCGCATCCGGCAGGCGGCGCGCAACGTGAAACGCTTTCTCTCCCTGCGCAGCAATGAGCCCGCCGATCTGGAAGCGGTGAGATGAAACCGCTGAAGATTGCCGTTGCGGGACTTGGCACAGTCGGCATGGGGGTTCTCACCTGTCTGGCCAAAGGCGGCGAGGCGCTGGCGCAGCGCGCTGGCCGGGAGTTGCAGGTCGTTGCGATCAACGCGCGCAGCCGCGGCAAGGATCGCGGCATGGTGCTCGATCATATTCCGTGGACGGATGATCCCGTTGCGCTGGCCCGAAGCGATGCCGATGTCGTGGTGGAGCTGATCGGCGGCGAGGGCGGTGTCGCGCTCGATCTGGCGAAGGCGGCCCTTTCCGCAGGCAAGCATTTTGTCACCGCGAACAAGGCCTTGCTGGCGACCCATGGCGCCGCACTGGCCGCGCTGGCCGAGAAGAACAGGAGCGCGTTGCGGTTTGAAGCCGCGGTGGCTGGCGGCATTCCGATCGTCAAGGCGATGCGGGAAAGTTTCGTCGGCTATGGCGTGCGGTCGGTGCGCGGCATTCTGAACGGCACCTGCAACTATATCCTGACCCGGATGGAGGCGACGGGAAACGAATTCGCTGATGCGCTGGCCGAGGCGCAGCGGCTGGGCTTTGCCGAAGCGGACCCGGAACTGGATGTCGGCGGCGGCGATACCGCGCACAAGCTGGCGCTGCTTGCGAGCCTTGCGTTCGGTACCGCGCCCGATCTGGCGCAGATGAGCGTCACAGGCATTCGCCATCTGACCTATGACGACATTCGCTTCGCGCATGAATTCGGCTATCGCATCAAACTTTTGGGGATTGCGCGGCAGATGCCGCATGGGATCGACCAGCGGGTACAGCCCGCGATGGTCAAGATCGGCACGCCGCTGGCCGATGTGGATGGCGCGTTCAATGCCGTGATGGCCGACGTGGGCGAGGCCGGACCCTATTTCTTCGAGGGCCGCGGGGCCGGGGCGGCGCCGACAGCTTCCGCCGTGGTGGCCGATATCGTCGATGTGGCGCGCGGTGCGAACGGGCCGTGCTTTGGCGTTCCGGCCGCAGAACTCAGCGCCTTGACGCCAGCCCTGCCGGATTCGCGGCGGGCGGCATTTTATTTACGATTTGCTGTTCTGGATATGCCGGGCGTCCTCGCGGAAATCGCAGGCAGGCTTGCGGAATCCGGCGTTTCGATCGAAAGCATGATCCAGCGCGGCCGCAGCCCCGGCGAACCTGTGGCGATTGTTATGATAACGCATGAATCGCCGGAACCTGCCGTCGCGCGCGCCTTGAAGGTGATTGCCGCGTCGGACAAGGTACTGGGCAATCCGTGCATGATTCCGATGGAGACCGGCTGAAAACCCGGGAGAACAATGAGCGTATTACTGGATCGTGCTTTTGCACTGGAAGCTGTGCGTGTCACCGAAGCGGCTGCGATTGCAGCCTCGCGCCAGATCGGCCGTGGCGATGAACACGCCGCCGATCATGCCGCGGTGGAGGCGATGCGGACCGCCTTCAACCATCTTCCCATCGCGGGCACGGTGGTGATTGGCGAAGGCGAGCGTGACGAAGCGCCGATGCTTTATATCGGTGAGAAAGTCGGGCAGGGCGGTGCGGCCATCGACATCGCGCTCGACCCGCTGGAAGGCACCACGCTGACGGCGAAGGCGCTACCCAATGCACTGGCCGTGATGGCCATGGCGGAGCCGGGCACGCTTCTGAACGCGCCCGACACATACATGGACAAGATCGCGATTGGCGGCGGCTATCCCGACGGGACCATCGACCTCGATGCCGACCCGGCGGAGAATGTGCAATCGCTGGCCAAGGCGAAGGGCGTGAAGCCGAACGAGATCACGGCGCTTGTGCTGGACCGGCCGCGGCATTCCAAGATCATCGAAAGCATTCGCAAAGTGGGCGCCGCGGTGCGGCTGATCACCGATGGCGACGTGGCCGGTGTGATCGCGACCAGCGATCCGGCGACGGGCATCGACATCTATATCGGGCAGGGCGGCGCGCCGGAGGGTGTGCTGGCGGCGGCGGCGCTGCGCTGTGTCGGCGGGCAGATTCAGACCCGGCTGGTATTCCGCACCGACGATGAGCGTGCGCGGGCCGAGAAGCTCGGCATCCGCGATTTCAATCGCAAATATCTGCTGATGGATCTGGCCTCGGGCGATGTGGTGTTCGCGGCCACCGGCGTCACCGATGGTTCGATGCTGCAGGGTGTGCACATCGACCGCGAATTCGTCACCACCGACAGCGTGGTGATGCGCTCCGCCACCGGCACGGTGCGCTGGATCAAGGCGCGGCACCATCGCGCCCGCCACGGTGTCTGAGGCGGCACAGCCACAATCCGGCGCGGCCTTTGGCGTCACCCAATCCTTTTCCGGCCGCCGCTGGCGGCTGCGCACGGCGGACCGGGAGCGGGCCGCGGCACTGGTGCGCGCCACGGGTGTTTCCACCAGCCTGGCCGAACTTCTGGCCGTGCGCGGCATCGCCGCCGATGCGGTGGACGATCTGCTGAACCCGACCATGAAGCGGCTTCTGCCGGAGCCGAATTCGCTGGCCGACATGGCGCGTGCGGTGGCGCGCACAAAGCTCGCGATCGAAACCGGCGAGACCATCGCGATCTTCGGTGATTATGACGTGGATGGATCGTGCTCCGCCGCGATCGTGCAGGACTTCCTGCATGGCATCGGCTGCCGCACGCGCGTTTATATCCCCGACCGGATGACCGAAGGTTATGGCCCGTCGGCGGCTGCATTCGCCACCCTTCTGGGGGAGGGCGCGACGCTCGTCCTCACAGTCGATTGCGGTGCCAATGCGATGGCCGCGATGAACGCGGCGCGTGACAGCGGACTGGACGCGATCGTGCTCGACCACCATGCGGCGGAGGTTTTGCCGCCCGCATTCGCACATGTGAATCCGAACCGGGTCGGCGATAGCTCCGGCCTGCATCAGCTTTGTGCGGCGGGTGTGAGTTTTCTGTTTCTGGTGGCGCTGAACCGCAGCCTGCGCGATGGCGGCTGGTATCTGCGTGCCCGTGTTGAGCCGCCCGATCTGATGGCGGCGCTGGACCTCGTTGGGCTGGCGACGATTTGCGATGTGGTGCCGCTGACCGGGGTGAACCGCGCTTTCGCGCGCGGCGGGCTGGCGCGGCTTGGCGAAGGCAGGCGCAAGGGCATTGCCGCACTGGCGCGCATTGCCAACGCGACGCCGCCGTTTACGGCCTATCACGCCGGCTTCGTGTTCGGGCCGCGCATCAATGCGGGCGGGCGCGTCGGCAAATGCAGCCTGGGGGTGGAGCTTCTGACCGGCACCACCGATGAAGCGTGCGAAGAAGCGGCGTTGCAGCTCGACCTGCACAATCGCGAACGGCAGGCGATTGAAGCGGTCATTCTGGAAGACGCCATCGCGATGGCGGCGCGGCAGGAGAACGCGCCCTTCCTGCTGGCGGCACAGGATGGCTGGCACCCCGGCGTGGTCGGCATTGTGGCCGGGCGGCTGAAAGAGCGTTTTGCCAAACCGGCCTTCGTCGCGGGGTTTGAGGGCGGATTGGGCCGCGGCTCCGCCCGCTCCGTTCCGGGCGTGGATATCGGCGCGATGGTGCGCCGCGCACGCGAACGCGGGATCATCGAAACCGGCGGCGGCCATGCCATGGCGGCCGGGTTCGGATTGCGGCCGGAGCAGTTGGACGGCTTTGCCGCGTTCCTGGCCGAAGCATTTGCGGATGCGGGTGGCGCGATCGCGCGTGCCGGCGACCTCGACCTCGACGGGGCGTTGTCGCCCGGCGGCGCCAATGCGGTGCTGGCAGCAGAGATTGGAAAATTGGGCCCGTTCGGGGCTGGAAATCCCGAGCCGCTGTGGGTGCTGCCGGATGTGACGGTGGCGTTCGCCGATTCGGTGGGCCGCAATCATGTGCGCCTGAGGCTTTCCGGCGGCGACGGTACGCGGCTGGACGCGATTGCCTTTCGCGCCGGCGGCACGCCGCTGGGCGAGGGGGTACTGGCCAGCCGCGGGCGGCGGATTCATGCCGTGGGGCGGTTGCGCGCCGATGAATGGAACGGCCGGGCCCGGGTGCAGCTTCAGATCGAGGATGCCGCGGCGGCGGAAGGCTGAGCTTTTTGTTTGCCGCGGGCCGCCGCGGAAAACCGGTGCCCACTTTTCCGGGGACCCGCTTTCAGCCCGGCTTGCCAAGCCGCAAATGGGCCGTTATAGCCCCCGCTCCGAGGTTCGCCGCAGCCGCTGGCGGACCGGATGCCCGCGAACCGGCCAAGGCCGGCGGCGGGACCCTGGGCGCCCTTCGTCTATCGGTTAGGACTCAAGATTTTCAATCTTGCAAGAGGGGTTCGACTCCCCTAGGGCGCACCAATGAAATCAAAGACTTAAGCGATTTTTACCAAGAATTCAGAGTGTCTAACCTTAGTGTCAAACTTGAAAAGTTTTGCACGTCATTGCCATTGTTGAAGAAGGTAATAATTCATATTTTTGTTTAGCTTTCAGGCCAGTCCGCGTACTTCTCGAAGAGATTCTCAGGCTCTTTTTCTTTTGAGCTAAGGATTTTATCCCATGCATCCTGGAGTGCGTAAGCGTCATAAAGCTCAAGATTCCGGATCTTGATAGGTTGGGGCATTAGGCGCTGCGAGACCCAAGATAGAAATGTAGCTTTGGTAACACCGAATGCTTCCGCTGCGTCACGCGCGTTATATGCAAAGCGAGGAATCGGGCGCTTATTTCTCCGACTGGAATTGAGGTCACGGTATTTCCCCATAGCGAGCATCCTGTTAGTGGCCGCGAAAGGCTGACACTAATATGGACCGGGCCTTTCTGGGCCGCTAGCAAGCCTTGGTGGTGCTATGTGTCGGAACGGCGTTAGCTTTCCACGCTAGAATCCAAGGCCGAACCCGAGATCAGTAGGGCTGGAATAAAGGTTTGGATGACTAAGGTGTTTTATGTGGATAATCGCCTTTTCCTCGTGGCCAGAATAGTACAACCTCCGAACTCCAGAAGAAAAACGTAGATCGATCAAAGACTTAATATATAGCCACATATATAACACTGTGGGTAATCTAATTTCTCCTTGACAGATCGCCGGTTATTTCAATTGCCGCGTGCGATTTTAACGCGTACAGAATGAATTTGTGGGACGATTTGGGCATTCCGGGGAATATCTGGGTATTAAATATACCAATGGAATTGCCTTGGGATTGCCATATGACGTCCCCATATTGGGGATAGTAGAAAAGAAAGGAGTGAGCCATGACAGAACGCGATAAATTCCTGACGCGGCTCGCCGAAGATCGCGGAGCTGGTCTCATCGATATGAAGTTTTTCTTTAGGCCAAGCCGCCCGATGACGCCGGAGGAAATTTTTGGCGCGATCAATGAGGTCGATGAGGCAGTTGAGAATGGTCACCGCCATAAAGGCTGGACGGGAAATGTTCCTGCCTAGACTTGACTGTTAAATCCCAGGTTGTACCTACTCAATAGGCGGCCCTGTGCCGCCTATTTTGTTGGTGGGCACAATGATTGAAGCTGCATGCCATGTCTCTTGCAAACTTCAGGAGACTTGCGATCCACGGAAGCTAGACCTTCAAACAATACAGTCGGCTTTCGAAGTGTATACAGAAATCGACCGCACATCTTTTAGGGACTATGACACTTCTGAAGAAAACCCGATTTGGGGGTCATTTCGTAAATGGAAGGGTCAAGTTGCGGTATATGCGCTTCCCGAAATAATGGTTGAAATTCGATATGCGAGGCATCTTCGTAACAAAGAAGACTGGCTTCGGCTTATTATAACGAAAGAACTGTGTCACTCTCTGGACGCTGAAGAGGGCCAGCACAATGTTAGCGACAGGAATCTCGTCGATCTCGTAAATAAATTTTCTTTTCATAGTAATCTAGAAAGCAGCGGCACAATTGACGGATTACTTAAGCTAGAATTATTGGCCGAGATTTGCGCGCTGGAAATACTTTGTCCGTTTCAATTTCGTCTCTAATATGTTGAGAAGAGTGGTTATCCCGATGCTGCAACGTGTCGAGATTTGGCAATTCATTTCAATATTCCACAGCCATATACAAATGCGATTTTTAGTCCAAGTGCGATGAACGCGATTGGAATGCTGATGCCCATCAATCTCTAATTCGATTATATCTCTACCTCCCACACCTGAAGTGCAGGTTAGCGTCACCGGGTAGTGTCCTAATTTAACAGCTAGAGATTTTGTGCCCAGCCGTGCTCGGCCATACACAGCGCCCGACGGTTTACGACCCCGATGGGGTACAGTTCGATCCCTGTCCTTTTCTGCCAGTCATCAACTTCCTTTATGCATCCCAATTCGTCGGCGCGCATCGCGTTAAACCCTCGAT
>JAFKEW010000030.1 GCA_017308375.1 Alphaproteobacteria bacterium | reverse complement strand
CACGGCCGCCGACGTTCAGGATTTCGCGAACCGCATCGCAAGTGCGGAACATCAGGCGTCATCCGCGGCGGGCAGCGTTCAGGATATTGGCGCCCGCATCGACACGGTGGAGCAGCACTGGACGCATGCAATCGGCCATGTCGAGCAAAGCCTGAAAGATGTCGGAGAAAGACTGGATACGCAGGAGCGCAACAACCGCGACGCGGTGGAGGAATTGCGCGCCAGCCTTCACAACACCGCTGCCCGGCTGGAAGTGATTGAAGGCGTGCCCGCGACCACGGAGCCGCACGTCGATCAACCGGCAGCACCGGCGTTCGCCGCGGTCAGCGAAACACTACAAGCGCCCACGACATTCGATCCCCCGCCGTTTGCGCAGGACATCGGCCCGCAGAGCATGGGCAATCAGAATACGGGCACCGGTTTCGGGGACAATGACATTCATCGTGCCTTCGGTACCCGCAAAGATGCATTTCAGGCACCGCCACCGGCGGAGAATGAGGATGTGTTCGAACTCGACCACCCGATGGCGGCGGAAAGTCTGAGCGCCGTAATCCACGAGGATGAAGGCACACCGCTGAATCCGGATGAGGAGGCGGCGGAACACGGCGAATCGCATCTGCTGTCGGTGCACCGCTCCATTCCCGTCACATCCGGCGTGGATGACGGCACACCGATGCGCTCGACACTGGGTGGTTTTACCTGGGGCGCACGCCAGGACGAGCCGGAGCCGGTGGCAGACACACAGCCGCGCTCGCGGACCCTGATCATCGGGCTGATCGCGCTGGTCGCCATTCTGGCCATCGCAGCCGGTGTGGCATTCAGCCAGCATTTCGGCCGCAGCAGCACCACAGCGCCGGTCACCGCAACGGCGCCGCAGAAGGCGGTGAAGCCGCTGGCCACACGGCCCGCAGCAGCACCACCGGCCACCGGCAAACAGGCCGCCAGCAAGCAGGCCGCACCGGCAACGAAAGCCGCCGCAAAACCGGCGCACGCACAAACCGCAACCAAAGCCGCAGAAACGAAAGTACCGGCGGCAAAAGCACCGGAGACAAAGAAGCCGGAAGCGAAGGCCGCAACCAGTGAAACCGCGAAGGAGCCGGCCAAACAGACCGCCGCGGCCACACCGGCAGTTCAGGTCCCGGCCGGACAGGCCTCCGCCAAGGCGCAGCCCGACCGGCTGACCGCGCTTGCCGATGGCGGCAACGCGCGGGCCCAGCTTCTGATGGGGCTGAAATATCTCGATGGCAACGGCGTTGCCGTGAACGAAACCATCGCCGCCAAATGGCTGCAAGGCGCGGCCAGTCAGGGCGAACCGGTGGCGCAATACCGCCTCGGCACGCTTTATGAGCGCGGCCGTGGTGTCGGCGCCGATCTGGCCAAGGCGGCGCACTGGTATCAGGCCGCCGCAAAACAGGGCAATCGCAAGGCGATGCACAATCTGGCCGTGGCCTATGCCGAAGGGCGCGGCATGGAGAAGAATTTCACCGAGGCGGCCCGCTGGTTTCAGCGCGCAGCGGCCCTTGGCCTTGCAGATTCGCAATTCAATCTCGCGGTTCTCTATGAACGCGGGCTGGGCGTGCCGCAAAGCCTGAGCGAAGCCTACAAATGGTATGCCATCGCGGCAGCCCAGGGTGACAGCGAATCCAAGGCACGGGTGCAGGCGCTTGCCACACAGTTGAAGCTGCAGGATCGCGACAGCGCCGAAAAAGCCGCCGCCGCCTTCAAGCCGGAAACAATGAACCGGGCCGCGAACATCGCGCCGGACATGCCCAACACCTCTCACGGCTGAACCAGCCAAGTACAAAGCCGGACGCGGGTCCCCACAAGGGCCGGCGTCACAGCTTTGATCGCGCGCAGCGGTTGACCGGCACCGGTGGACACGCAAGACTCGTGCATTCCGGAACCGTTCGATTCCGGGCCTTGCTGTCGCCTGAAGCACCGGATCGATGGAAATCTACCTGCCCATCGCCGAGATGTCGGTTCACTGGCTTGTCGTGCTGGGTATGGGAGGGGCGGTCGGCTTTCTCTCCGGCATGTTCGGTGTGGGCGGCGGCTTTCTGCTGACCCCGCTTCTGATGTTTTACGGCATTCCGCCCAGCGTGGCGGTGGCCACAACGGCCAGCCATATCACCGCCTCCTCCACCGCGGGCGCGCTGGCGCAGTGGCGGCACCGCGCAGTCGACTTCAAGATGGGCGGCATCATGATCGCGGGCGGGCTGGTGGGCTCGTTCGCGGGTGTGTGGCTGTTCGGCATTCTGCGCCGGGCCGGCCAGATCGAGCTTCTGGTCTCAGGCGGTTATGTCATCCTGCTCGGCACCGTCGGCGGATTGATGCTCAACGAATCCGTGCGCACGCTGACGGCAGAGCGCAGCGGCGGCGCCCCGCGAAAAACCCGGCACCACAACTGGATTCACGGGCTGCCGCTGAAAGTCCGCTTCCGCGAATCCCGGCTGTTCATCAGCGTGATTCCGCCGGTCGTGATCGGCTTCTTCGTCGGCGTGCTGTCATCGCTGATGGGGGTCGGCGGCGGCTTCGTGCTGGTGCCCGCGATGATCTATCTGCTGCGCATGCCGACCAAGATCGTGATGGGCACCTCTCTCTTCCAGATCGTGTTCGTGGCCGCGGCCAGCACCATTCTGCATTCGGTCAACGATTTCACCGTGGACATCGTGCTGGCCTTCATCCTGATCATCGGCGGCGCGGTGGGGGCGCAATTCGGCGTGCGAGCGGCGGCGCGGCTGCGCGGTGAGCAGTTGCGGCTGCTGATGGCAATCCTGGTTCTGGCGGTTGGCGCGCGGCTGTTCTACGGCCTTGTGGCGCCGCCCGGCGATCCGTTCAGCGTGGCGGTGGGAATGCCATGAAAGCGCGCTTCGCCCTTATCATCGCGGCACTTCTGGCAGCCTGCAGTCCGGCGCAGGGCGAGGACCTCGTTTCCGGCCTGTCGCAAGATGTGATCCAGATCACCTCCAACTACACCGGCACCGACATCGTGGTGTTTGGTGCCATCGAAAACCGCAGTGTGCTGGCGCCCAACCCCGCCGACATCGTCGTGCTGGTGCGCGGGCCGGATGTGGACATGACCGTGCGCAAGAAAGAGCGTGTCGCGGGCATCTGGCTCAACAATCACGGTGTGGTAATGGAAGGCGTGCCGACCTTCTATTTTCTGGCCAGCACGCGCCCGTTGAACGAAATCGCCTCGAAGGCAACGCTGGCCCGTTACGGCATCGCACTGGAGAATCTGGAGCCGCGCGCCGACAGCGCCCGCACAGCGGCGATTGCGGAGCCTTATGTTCGCGCACTTGTCCGGCACAAAACGCTGGAAGGGCTCTACAACGAAAATATCGCGGGTGTGGAGTTTCTGAGTCCCGCCCTTTTCCGTACCCGCGTGCCGGTGCCCGCCAGTGTGGTGCGCGGGCAATACAACGCGCAGGTGTTCCTGTTCCGGGACGGTGCGGTGGTCAGCGCGCAATCGACGCCGCTGTTCGTGGATCAGACCGGGCTCGAGCGGCGGCTGTTCAACTTCGCCCATTTGCAGCCACTGTCCTACGGCATCTTCACCGTGTTGATGGCGACGCTGCTGGGCTGGGCCTCTTCATTCTTCTTCCGCCGCAATGCCTGAACGCTTCCCGACACCGCATAAACCCGCCGCCCGCCAAGCGCATAGGCAAGCCAGTCCTGCGGGAACAGGCGCTGGAACGCGGCATCGCGCACATTGAGCCCGCCAGTGAA
>JAFKEW010000064.1 GCA_017308375.1 Alphaproteobacteria bacterium | reverse complement strand
AAGCGCGGATCCTCCAGCCACTCGGTCGCACCGATCAGCTTGCACACGCGCCGGAACAGGGGATCGCCATTGACCGCAACGGTGACCCAGCCGTCCCTGGTGCGGAAGATGTCGGATGGTCCCGATGTCTGGGAGCGGTTGAGCGTCGGCTTGCGTTCCAGTTTCAGTACCGCTTCCTCGATCAGTGTGGGGCTGAAAAATGTCATGGCGGTGCGCAGAAGTGCCCCTTCCACCAATTGGCCTTTGCCGGTCTGATCGCGAACCCTGAGCGCGGTCACCACGCCAAGCGCCAGCAGCGAGGCGGTACCGAAATCGACATAAGGTGCAGCACAGCGTACCGGCTGGTCTTCGGTACCGGCGAACCAGGCGGCGCCCGACATCGCCTGCGTCACGCCGTCAAAACCGACGCGTCTGGAATAAGGCCCTTCCAGCCCGAAGGCCGATACCAGGGCGGCGATGGCGCGCGGATTGATGGCGCTGATGCTTTCGTAATCAAGGCCCATGGCCTTCAAGGTTTCGCCGGGCAGGTTGGCCACCACCACATCTGCCTTTTCCACCAGGCGGCGCACCACGTCGCGGCCGTCGGCGTGCATGGGGTCCAGCGTCAGGCTGCGTTTGTTGCGGTTCATCTGCAGGAACATCGCGCCCTCGCGCGGGGAACCGTCCGCGTCTTCGGCCAGCGGGACCATCGTGCGGTCTTCGCTGCCCTGACGCTTTTCCACGCGAATAACGTCCGCACCCAGATCGGCCAGCAAGGCGGCACAGAAAGGTCCTGCGATATAGCGGCCGAAATCGATGACCCGAATGCCTTCCAGCGGTGCGCTCACAAATTCCTCCCGGATCGCTTTTCCAATGACCAATACGAACTATAGCCGTCCGCCACCGAAATCCATGCCTGGCTTACGGTTTTGGGCTGTTCTTTCCTGCCGCGGGGCGAAATCGTGTGCCCTCTCGACGGTTTTGCCCAAATCTGCGAAACCCCTGTTTCAAAGGCCGCTTTTCGCGTGCCCCGGTTTTCTTTCGACGGATCTGCCATGCCTCCCAAAATGAACCCGCTGAAGCTCAATCCGCTGCAATTGCGTACGCTTACCCTGCTCCAGGCGCTGGCCCGTCTGCCCAACGCAGCCAAGGCCGGTCCTGGCCCCGGCGAAGTCACCATCCATGTCTTTCCCAACGCCCATGGCGATCATTTTCACCTGGGCGATGCGGTTGTGGCGGTCCGCGATGCCACCGGTCTCTATAATGAAAAGGTGTGGAACGCGCTTTCCCGCAAGGCGTTGATCCGGGCGGAATGGCCGCACCAGTTGACCATGACACCGGCTGGGCTTGGCTACGATACCGGTCTGGCGGACGAGATTCTCCACACCGCGTCACACTGAAATTTGGCCATGAATCGGCCATCTGCTGCCGGGGCCGTGTGACGCAGCTACCCGCATTGGATGGCTGCGCCCAAGACTTTATATATGGCCCGCGGTTTTCGCGTGTGTGCAGGTGCCATGAACCCTCGCAAAAAACGCCGGCTGGCATTTGCCATCGCCTTGCTCCTTGCCGGGGCGGGCGGCGCGGCGCTGACGATCTACGCGCTGAGCGACAATGTCCTCTATTTCTATAGTCCGTCGGATGTGATGGCGAAGCATGTTGGGCCTGGTGTTTCATTCCGCATTGGCGGTCTGGTGGCCGATCACAGTGTGAAGCATGGCACGGGCACCGCCATCAGCTTTGTGGTGACGGATGGCAAGCATGAGGTCCCGGTGCGGTTCGATGGCGTGCTTCCGGCTCTGTTCCGGGAGGGGCAGGGTGTCGTGGCATCGGGCGCGTTGAACGGCAATGGCGTTTTCGACGCCACGCAGGTTCTTGCCAAGCATGATGAAAAATATATGCCGCCTGAGGTGGTCGACGCACTGAAGCGCTCCGGCCGCTGGCAGGAAGGCGGTGCGGGAACATGACCGGCGAAATCGGTCAACTGGCACTGACGCTGGCGTTGGCGCTGTCCTTTGTCATGGCGGGTGCCGGCCTTGCTGGCGCGCGCGAAAATGCGGTGACCGCGCGCGGCGTTGCGGGCAGTGCGGCGCTCGGCATGCTGGTTTTTGTGCTGCTGGCCTTTGCCGCGCTCACTTATGCGGCCATCACTTCCGATTTCAGCATCGTCAACATCGCCAACAATTCCAGCACGCTGAAACCGCTGATTTACAAAATCACCGGCGTATGGGGCAATCACGAAGGCTCGATGCTGCTCTGGATGCTGGTGCTTGCGCTTTATACCGCGGCTATTGCGGTGTTCCAGCGCGGCAGTGGGCGGTTGACGTCGGCGGCGCTGGGTGTTCAGGGCCTGCTCGCGATTGCATTTCTGCTCTTCATTCTTTTCACTTCCAATCCGTTTCTGCGCATCGATCCGCCGCCGTTTCAGGGTGCCGGCCTCAATCCGTTGTTGCAGGATCCGGGGCTCGCGCTTCATCCGCCGCTACTTTACGTCGGTTATGTCGGCCTTTCGGCGTCGTTTGCTTACGCCGCTGCTGCACTTATCACGCGCGAAGCCGATGCCGGTTGGGCGCGTGCCGCACGTCCTTTCATGTTGTTCGCATGGCTGTCCTTGACGCTCGGCATCACGCTGGGAAGCTGGTGGGCCTATTATGAACTTGGCTGGGGCGGTTTCTGGTTCTGGGACCCGGTGGAAAACGCGTCCCTGATGCCATGGCTTGTCGCAACCGCGTTGCTGCATTCCGCGCTTGCGACCGAACGCACCGGTGCCTTCCGCACCTGGACCTTGCTGCTGGCCATTGCCGCGTTCTCGCTCAGCCTGATCGGCACCTTCCTTGTCCGTTCCGGCGTGCTGACATCGGTGCACGCCTTCGCCAACGATCCCGAACGCGGCATGTTCATCTTGTTGATGCTGGTGCTGGCAATCGGCGGGGCGCTGGCCTTGTTTGCGTGGCGTGCGCCTTCGCTTGAAGGCGGGGCGGCTTTTGAGCCCGTCAGCCGTGAAAGCGCGCTTCTGGTCAACAATGTGCTGCTGACCGCCGCGGCCGCGACCGTGTTTCTCGGCACGCTTTATCCGCTGGTGCTCGATGCCCTGACCGGTACCAAGATTTCCGTTGGTCCACCCTATTTTGCCGCCACGTTCGCGCCGATCGCGGTGGCGCTTCTGGTCGCCCTGCCATTTGGCCCCCGCCTTGGCTGGCGCCGTGGCGATGGCGTGGGCGCTGTGAAAAGCCTTCTTCCGGCATTCGGCATCGCACTTTTCGCAGTCCTTCTGGTTCTGGTGTTCGCTGCCCGACATGTGGCGGCGGCCGTGCTCGCATTTGGTCTCGCGGCCTGGGTGATCGCGGCCAGTGCTCTCGATCTGGCGCGGCGCGTTGGTCCCTGGCGCGGTGATTTGTGGGCGGCTGTGGCACGGCTGCGATTTGTACCGGCTTCGGCCTTTGCCGTGGCCCTTGCTCATGCCGGGCTTGGCGTCACGCTGATGGGCATTGCCGGCACCACGCTGTGGCGAGCCGAAACGCTGTCCCTGCTGGCGCCGGGCGAAAGCGTTCAGGTCGGCCCTTATAAGCTGACCTTTGACGGTGCACGCCGCGTGACCGGGCCAAACTATTTTGCGACCCGTGCGGATGTGACGGTCGGGCGTGGCGGCGCGTCATTGGCTGTGATGCATCCCGAACACCGCATGTTCCCGACGGAGCAACAGGAAACGTTCGAAACTTCTATCCGCACCACGGGCTTTTCGGATCTCTATATGGCACTGGGTGATGATCGCGGTGGCGGGCGCTTCATCTTAAGGGCCTATTACAATCCGCTGGCGCCTTTCATCTGGTTCGGCGGCGGCATCATGGCACTCGGCGGCCTGGCAAGTCTTTGGGGCCGTATCCGTGCGCGTGTTCCGGTGCCGCATGGGCAAGCGGCGGCGGCCGAATGAACCGCACCCCGTCCGCGATCCGGCGCTGTGGGGCCGGCCTTGCGATTCTAATGCTCGCAGCTTTTTTTTCGGCTGGAGCTTTTGCAGAGCCGTCGCCCGGTGCGTTGCCCAATCCGGCTCAGGAAGCTCGCGCACGTGCCCTGCAGAAAGAATTCCGCTGCGTCGTCTGCCAGGGTGAATCGCTCGATGAATCGCGTGCGCCACTGGCCGCAGATTTGCGCAAACTGATCCGCGCCCGCATCGTTGCGGGCGAAAGCGACGAACAGATCAAACAGTTTCTGGTCTCGCGCTATGGCGACTTCATTCTGATGAAGCCGCCGCTGCAGCCCGACACCTATGTGCTGTGGTTCGGCCCCGTTCTGGTCCTGGTGGTCGGCGCCGGCGTCGTGGTGCTGGTGATCGGCCGCGCCCGCCGCCGGGCCAGGCAAAGCCCCCTGTGGTCTGAAGACCATCAGTAGGCGCCCTGCGTCCCATTTTCGTCGTAACTTATTTGTAATGTTCAAGATAGGAACAGGTCATTCTGACCGGTTAGGTCTAGGCCGCTTCCCGCTCCCGTTCACGGGCGGAAAGTGTGGTGGTCATCAAGGAGTTAGCCATGGCAACGGAAAACACCGGCACGCAACAGCCCAAACGCCACGCCAAATTGCTGGCGGCCGGTGTGGCCACGGTCCTGGTCTTGGGCGGCCTTGGCGCCTTCGCCCTTATTCCGCGCGACCATGCGGAGAATACGACCGCGGCCGGCAACGGCGATATGTTCAAGATCGCCCGTGCTGACGATAGCTCAACCCCACGGATGGTGGAAAACGGCGCCCCCTTCAGTTTTGCCGATCTGGTGGAGCGCGTCAGCCCGGCGGTGGTCACCATCACGGTCGAGGAAACACAGAGTCCCAGCCAGACCACCCTCAACCTGCCGGATAATATCCCCGACCCGTTCCGGGAATTTTTCCGCCGTTTTGGCGAGAACGGGCCCGGCTTCCAGTTGCCGCGCAAATCCACCTCGATGGGGTCGGGCTTCATCATCAGCAAGTCGGGCTACATCGTCACCAACAATCATGTCGTCGATCACGGCACCAAGATCACCGTCAAATTGCCTGACGGGCGCAGCTTCGATGCCAAGCTGATCGGCAAGGATCCGGCGACCGACATCGCGCTTCTGAAAATCAAATCCGACAAGCCGTTGCCCACCGTGGAATTCGGCGATGACCGCCAGCTCCGCGTGGGCGATTGGGTGGTGGCGGTGGGCAATCCCTTCGGCCTCTCCAACACCGTCACCGCCGGTATTGTTTCGTCGATCGGCCGCAATATCGGCAATGGCCCCTATACGGATTTCATCCAGATCGACGCCCCCATCAATCGCGGCAATTCCGGCGGCCCCACATTCGATCTGCGCGGCCATGTGGTCGGCATGAATACGATGATCTTCTCGCCATCGGGCGGCAGCGTGGGCATCGGTTTCGCCATTCCCTCCACCACCATCCATCATGTGGTGGCGCAGCTTCAGGCGCACGGCAAAGTCACTCGCGGCTGGCTTGGTATCCAGATTCAGAGCATCACACCCGATATCGCTTCCAGCCTCGGTATGAAGGAACCGCACGGCGCCATCGTGGCCAGCGTGGTTTCGGGCAGCCCGGCGGACAAGGCCGGTTTCAAGCAGGGCGATGTGGTGCTGGCCGTCAATGGTGCTTCGGTTGAGGATGCACGCGATCTGACCCGCCGCGTTGCGGCCCTTGCCGTGGGCAGCGAGGCCAAATTCACCGTCTCCCGCAATGGCGACAGCAAAACGCTGACCGCCAAAATCGCCCAGCGCAGCGAAGATCAGAACGCGTCGAACGACAACAGTCCGTCCACGCCGCAAAGCCACGGCAGCGCAAGTGCGCTTGGTCTCAGCCTTTCTGCGCTGACGCCCGATGTGCGCCGCACCTTCAATCTGCCGGACAATGTGCAGGGCGCCGTGGTGACCAATGTCGATCCCGACAGCGATGCGGCGCAGAAGGGCATCCGCTCAGGCGATGTGATCCTCTCTGTCGCCAATCGCGAAGTGCGTTCACCGAAGGATGTGGAAAACCACATTGCCGATGCACGCAAGAGCGGGCGGAAAACCATTTTGATGCTGGTCTCGACCAATGGGACGGAGCATTTTGTCGCCGTTGATCTCAAATAGGATTTTTGGGGGGCGAAACCTTCCAGGGAACATCGCTTCAAAGGAGCTGGGCAATGCGCATACTTGTCGTTGAAGATGATCTGGAAGCACAGCGTTATCTCGTCAATGGCCTGAAGGAAGCGGGCCATGTGGTGGATGATGCCGCCGATGGCGATGTCGGACTGACGCTTGCGCTCTCGCGTCCCTACGATGTCGCGATTATCGACCGCATGCTGCCCAAGATGGACGGCCTGCATGTGGTGGGCGAGATGCGCGAGCACGGTAACGCCGTTCCGGTCCTCTTCCTCAGCGCGCTGTCCGAGGTGGATGACCGCGTCAAGGGGTTGAAGGCAGGCGGCGATGATTATCTGACCAAGCCCTATGCCTTCGTCGAATTGCTGGCGCGGATCGATGCGCTGATGCGCCGGCGCAGCCCCGCCTCGGTCCGCACCCGGCTTCAGGTTGGCGATCTGGAGCTTGATCTGCTGACGCGGGCCGCCACGCGCGCCGACCAGACAATTGACCTTCAGCCGCGTGAATTCCGGCTGCTGGAATATCTCATGCGCCACGCCGGCCAGGTGGTCACCCGTACCATGCTGCTTGAAAGCGTGTGGGAATATCACTTCGATCCGCAGACCAACGTGATCGACGTGCATATTTCCCGGCTGCGTGCCAAGATCGACAAGGGTTTTGAGACGCCGTTGCTGCATACGGTGCGCGGCGCAGGCTACATGATCCGTGCACGCAACTAGACGCTGGATTCCTGGTGTCCTCCGGACACAGGCGTTTCGGATTCTGCTGGTTTATCTGATTGTTTTCGCCATCTCTGCGGCGGCGCTGGTTGCGTTCAGTTACTGGAACACGCGTCGCGCGCTCGATGCGCAAACCGATCAGACGATCGAGGCCGAGATCGTCGGCCTGTCCGAACAATATCAGCGTCTTGGTGTCGGCGGCCTGGTCGATGTCATCATTTCGCGTTCCGCCCACGGCACACAGGGGCTCTATCTCCTGACCGACAGCGCCGGCCATCTTCTGGCGGGCAATCTCGATGCCTGGCCCAAGATAAAGCTGCAATCGTCGCGATTTGTCGAATTCGATTACCAGCGCCGCTTTGACAGCCAGACAGAAAACCGCCGTGCCCGCGGGCGTGTCTTTTTGCTGCCGGGTGGATTGCGCCTTCTGGTCGCCCGTGACGTGCATGAGCGTTATGAAACCGGGCGGCTTTTCACCACCACCTTACCGTGGACGGTCGCGCTGATGATCCTGCTCGGCTTCATCGGCGGCACGCTGGTCAGCCGCAACATGCTGGCAAGGCTCGATACCATCAACCGCACCAGTCAGGACATCATGCGCGGCGATCTCTCCCGCCGCGTGCCGGTTCTGAAAGCGGGCGATGAATTCGATACTCTGGCCGAAAATCTCAATCGCATGCTGGATCAGAACGAGCGTTTGATGCGTGGCATGCGCGAGGTGACGGATTCCGTGGCGCACGATCTGCGCTCACCACTCAACCGGCTGCGCAACCGGCTGGAATCGGCGCTGGCGCATGCCACGAATGGGGAGCGCGCGGTGGCTGAACTGGAAAGTGCGGTGGAGGAGACCGATGGCCTGATTGCCACGTTCAATGCGCTGCTTCTGATCGCGGAAGCCGAATCCGGCGTCGCGCGGGAGGCTATGGCCCCGATCACGCTGGCCCCCATCGTGGAAGGGGTGGCCGAACTTTATGCCCCGCTTGCCGAAGAAAAAGGGTTGACGCTTGGGATCGAACCGGGCGGCACTGTGCCGATTGAGGGCAATCGCAGCCTGATTACCCAGGCACTCGCCAATCTGGTGGACAACGCGATCAAATATACCCCCGACGGCGGGCGCATCACCCTTGCTGCCACGCAAACGCCCGATGGTGCGCTTCTGTCGGTCAGCGACAGCGGCCCCGGCATCCCGGAAACCGATCGTGCCCGTGTGCTGGACCGTTTTGTCCGCCTCGATACCAGCCGCAATTCGCCGGGCACGGGTCTTGGGCTCAGCCTGGTGGCGGCCGTGGCCAAGCTGCACAATGCCACCTTCGATCTTGCCAGCAACGCACCGGGCCTGAAGGCGAGCCTGCTGTTTCCCCCCTCGCGCCGCCGTCCCCAGGCCACGTCCTGAAATCCTTTTTTCGGCTGGTGAAGATCACGCGCCAATCGCGACTTTTTCATTATGATGGGCCGCCATGACCACACCGCCCTTGACCGCCTATCCCGGCCCGCTGCCAAAACCGTTTGATCCGGCGCGTGCCGCACGCACCTTCGCTACGCTGGCGGAAGGGGATGATCCCTTCGCGCCGGAGGGTGCGTTTCGCGCCCTTCTGGAGGCGCTGTTCGGCAATTCGCCATTTCTTGCCCGCCTCGCGTTGCGGGAGCGGGCGTTGCTGCATCAGGCCATGGTGCAGCCGCCGCACATATTGCTGGATGCCATTTGTGCCGATGCACTGGGCGCGGCCGGGGAAGAAACCGCCGCCGCCATGACACGCCTGCGCCGGGCCAAGGCGCGCGCGGCCTTGCTGATCGCCATGGCCGATCTTTCCGGTGCGTGGCCGGTGATGCAGGTGACCGCGGCCCTCAGCAGGTTTGCCGATGCCGCCGTAACGGGCGCCTTGCGGTTCGCCTTGAAGGACATGGCGGCCCGCACCGGGTTCGCCGCGCGCGATCCGGCCGGCCTCGAAGCCGAAACCGGATTGACCGTGCTTGCGATGGGCAAATATGGCGCGCTGGAACTGAACTACTCCAGCGATGTCGATTTCATCGTGTTTTACGACGCGGAGAAATTTCCCTTCCGCGTGCGTGATGACAGGCGCGCCGCCGCGGTCGAAATCGTCAAGACCATGGTGCGTTTGCTGAGTGAAACCACCACCGCGGGCTATGTCTTCCGGGTGGATTTGCGTCTGCGTCCCGATGCGGGGGCCACGCAGATCGCCATTTCAACCGATGCGGCGGAGCATTATTACGAAGCGATGGGCCAGAACTGGGAACGCGCGGCCATGATCAAGGCGCGTGCCTGTGCCGGCGATCCCGAAACGGGGCAGCGATTTCTGAAGGCGATGGAGCCTTTCATCTGGCGCAAGAATCTCGATTTCGCGGCAATCGAAGATATTCATTCGATCAAGCGGCAGATACACGCCCATGAAGGCCACAGCAGAATCGCGGTCGCCGGTCACAACATCAAGCTCGGCCGTGGCGGCATTCGCGAGATCGAATTCTTCGTCCAGACCCAGCAATTGATATTGGGCGGCCGCAATTCCGACCTGCGCGGGCGTGCAACACTCGAAACGCTTGCAGCACTTGCCGCACGTGGCCTGATCGCGAAGGAGACGGAGGCGGAATTGCGCACCGCCTATCTTTTCCTGCGCGAACTCGAACACCGCCTGCAGATGGTGGAAGATCAGCAGACCCACACCCTGCCGAAAAGCGAAGAAGACCTGAACCACATCGCCTGCTTCATGGGCTTTGCCGATACGCCGTCCTTCACCGTTGCGGTCACACAGTGCCTGCAAACTGTCAGCGGTCATTACAGCCGCCTCTTTGAGCGTGAGGCCCCGCTCGCCGCCCAAAGCGGCAGTCTGGTGTTCACAGGGGTGGAGGAAGACCCGCAAACGCTCGAAACGCTCGCCGGCATGGGTTTCCGCGAACCCGCCCATGTCTCCGCCGCTATTCGCGGCTGGCATCATGGCCGGGTGCGCGCGGTGCGCGGTGAGCGTGCGCGCGAAAGGCTAACGGCATTGGTGCCTGCCCTGCTGGAGGCATTGAGCAAGACCGCCGATCCCGATGGCGCCTTCGCGCAATTCGATCGTTTCTTGAGCCGCCTGCCGTCCAGCGTGCAGCTTTTTTCGCTTTTGCTTGCCAATCCGCATTTCCTCAACCTGATTGCGGAAATCGCGGGCTCCACCCCGCGCGTGGCAATGGTCCTCTCCGGTTCGCCCGGCACACTCGACGCGCTGCTCGATCCAGGCTTCATGGGCGAGTTGCCCTCGCGCAAACGGCTCGATTCAATGTTGTCCGGCACGCTTGCCGGTGCGCGGGATTTTGAGGATGCGCTTGATCTCACCCGCCGTTTTGCCCGCGAACAGAATTTTCGCGTCAGCGTTCAGGTGATCGACGGCGCCGCCACGGCGGAAGAGGCGGGGCCCGCTTTTACCCATGTCGCCGATTGCGTGTTGTCGCGCCTTTTTCCCGCGGTTGAAAATGAACTGGCGCAAAGTGCGGGCCGTATTCCCGGCGGCAGCTTTGCCATCATTGCGATGGGCAAGCTTGGCGGGCGGGAAATGACGGCAAGCTCCGACCTCGATCTCGTCTTCGTCTACGATGCGCCCGACGATGTGGAGGCTTCGGATGGTGAAAAAGCGCTGGCGGTTCCACTTTACTATGCGCGTCTGGCGCAAAGGTTCATTGCGGCGCTGACGGCGCACACCGCGCAGGGTGGGCTTTACGATGTCGACATGCGGCTCCGCCCTACCGGCAACAAAGGGCCGGTTGCCGTCAGCCTGGAATCCTTCCGCCGCTATCACGCCGACGATTCCTGGACCTGGGAACATCTGGCGTTGACCCGCGCGCGCGTCGTTCGTGCGCCCGCGGCACTTGCGGAAAAGGTTGAAGCGATCGTCCACGCCACGTTGACCAAACCATCCGATCCTGCAATCCTGTTCAGGGATGCACGCGAGATGCGCGAGAAGCTGGCGGCGCAATTTCCCGGCCGCAATACATGGGATCTGAAATATACCCGCGGCGGCATGATCGACATCGAGTTTGCGGCCCAGACGTTGCAATTGCGCGATGCGCACCGCACGCCGGAAATCCTGCACACCAATACAATCGCGGCACTGGAAAATCTCGCCCGCAGCGGCAGTCTGGCAAATGCGGATGCAGAAGGCCTGATTGCGGCCGCCCATCTGCAAAATGCGCTGCTGCAAACCCTGCGCATTGCGATTGACGGCGTGCTCGACCCCGCTATAGCGACCGAGGGGCTGAAGACCCTGCTGGCCCGCGTCGGCGGGGCGCCGGACTTTGGGCAACTGACTGCCCGGCTGGCCGCAGCACAGGCCACTGCCCGCGCGGCCTATGAGAAAGTCATGGCCAGCGCCTGATATGGCCAGCGCCTGTTGGGGCCTGTACTGGGTGGGGTAAGGCCCCTGCCTGCCTATTGAATCTTTGCAGCGCATGCGCAATAAACCCCGCCTGCTTGGAGCCGCGGGCGTAGCTCAGGGGTAGAGCACGACCTTGCCAAGGTCGGGGTCGCGCGTTCGAATCGCGTCGCCCGCTCCAGTTAGAACCGGCTTGGCCGGTTTCCGCGCCGTTTCCCGAAGGTCATGATGCCGGGCGGCCCCTTCGGGGGGCCGGGCGGGCCGCGCTTTTGTCCCGCATCGGGCTGCCCGGGATCGCGATCCGCCGTTCATGGCATGGCTCGTCATTCTGGGGTGGGCGTTTCTGGTGCTGGCGGTGGCCGGCACGCTCTACACATTGCTTTCTGCGCTTCTGGCTGGCCCGGCGCTCCAGCGTGGGCCCGTTCCGCCCGTGCGGCCGGTTCCCGTCACGATTCTGAAGCCGCTGCATGGGGCCGAGCCCGGGCTGGTGGAAAATCTCGAAACCGTGCTGGCACAGGACTATGCCGCCCCGGTTCAGGTCCTGTTCGGGGTCCAGGATGCGGGGGACCCGGCTATTCCGCTGGTCTACGACCTGATCGCCCGCCACCCGGGAAAGGACCTGCAGCTTGTGGTGGAGCCTGGGCTCCACGGCACCAACCGCAAGGTCTCCAACCTGATCAACATGGCGGCCCATGCCCATCACGATATTCTGGTGTTGAGCGACAGCGATATCGCGGTGCCGAAGGATTGGCTTTCCCGCGTGGCAGCCGCCCTCTCTGTGCCCGGGGTGGGCGGGGTCACCTGTTTCTACAGCGGAATGGCCTTAACATCTGTGTGGTCAAAACTCTCGGCAATGGGGATCAGCTACCAGTTCCTTCCCAATGCCATCGCGGGGTTCCGTTTTGGGCTGGCACGGCCCTGTTTCGGCTCCACCATCGCGTTTACCCGGCAGACGCTGGAACGGATCGGCGGTTTCGCCGCCTTCGCCAGTTTTCTTGCCGATGATTACGAACTCGGCCGGGCGATTCGCGGGCTGGGCCTTGAGATGGTGTTGCCGCCGTTCACGGTGGGCCATCTCTGTACGGAAGCAAGTGCCACGACACTTTTGCGGCATGAGTTGCGCTGGAACCGCACCATCCGCAGCATTGATTTCGCGGGCCATCTGGGCAGCGGGCTGACCCATATCGTGGCGCTGGCACTCATTGCGGCGATCCTGCTTGGCTTTTCCCCAATTTCTCTTGGGGTATTGGTGGTGTCCATTGTTGCCCGCTTTGTGCTCAAGGCGCACATGGACCGCCTTGTTTCCGCCCCCGCCGGGCCTTATTGGCTTCTGCCATTGCGGGACGCCGTTTCGTTTTTGGTGTATCTGTGTTCTTTCTTCGGGCGATCGGTCGACTGGCGCGGTGAACAGTTTGTGGTTCAGCCCAGTGGCGCGCTCTCCCAATCCTGAGGGTTCGTTATGCTTCGTACGCTTTTTCTCCAGGCCCCTTCGTTTGACGGTTTCGATGGCGGCGCGGGCTCGCGCTACCAGGCAAAGCGGGAAATCAAATCCTTCTGGTATCCGACCTGGCTCGCCCAACCGGCCGCGCTGGTGGAGAATTCAAAGCTGATCGACGCGCCGCCGCACAAGACCACGCTGGCCGAAGTGGTGGCCCAGGCGAAAGATTACGATCACCTCGTCGTCCACACTTCCGTTCCGTCATTCAAATCCGATGTGAAGGTGGTGGAGGCGATGAAGGCCGCCAACCCCAACCTGCTGGTCGGCATGATCGGGGCCAAGGTGGCGGTGAATGCCGAAGGTTCGTTGCGCGAAGCGCCGGTGATCGACTATGCCGCCCGCAATGAATTCGATTTCACGGTGAAGGATGTCGCCGATGAAATTCCGCTGAAAGACATCAAGGGCATCACCTATCGCACCAGCCGCGATGCCATTGTGAACAATGACGACCGGCCGATGATCGAGAATATGGATTCCCTGCCCTTCGTCACGCCGGTTTATCAGCGTGACCTGAAGATCGAGAATTACTTCATCGGTTATCTGAAGCACCCCTATATCTCGATGTATACCGGCCGCGGCTGCAAATCGCGCTGCACCTTCTGCCTCTGGCCGCAGACGGTCGGCGGCCACAATTACCGCACCCGCAGCGTTGCCCATGTGGTGGAAGAAATCGCCTGGGCGAAGAAGGCCTTCCCGCAGGTGAAGGAGTTCTTCTTCGACGACGATACCTTCACCGACAATCTGCCGCGTGCCGAAGCGATCGCGAAGGAATTGGGCAAGCTTGGCGTTACCTGGTCCTGCAATGCCAAGGCCAATGTGCCGCGCAAATCGCTGGAAGTGATGCGTGCCAATGGCCTGCGTCTGCTTCTGGTTGGCTATGAATCGGGCAATCAGCAGATCCTGCACAACATCAAGAAAGGCATGCTGATCGACGTGGCGGAGCGTTTCACCCGCGATTGCCACGAACTCGGCATCACCATCCACGGTACCTTTATTCTCGGCCTGCCGGGTGAGACCTCACAGACCATCCGTGAAACGGTGGAATTCGCCAAGCGCATCAATCCGCACACCATTCAGGTCTCGCTGGCCGCGCCCTATCCCGGCACCTTCCTTTATAATCAGGCAGTGCAGAATGGCTGGCTCGACGCCGCCAACGCGGAGCTGGTGGATGAGCACGGCATTCAGATCGCGCCGCTGCATTATCCGCATCTCTCGCATAAGGAGATCTTCGATTCCCTCGAAGTCTTCTACAAGGAATTCTATTTCCGTCCGGGCAAGATCGCGTCCATCGTGGGTGAGATGCTGTCGTCCAGCCAGATGATGAAGCGCCGCCTGCGTGAAGGCGTGGAATTCTTCCACTTCCTGAAGGAGCGGCGGGAACACGCTGCTTGATCAAGGGCCTGATTGTCACGGCGGACGATTTCGGCGCCGCGCCGGAAGTCAACGCGGCGGTCGAGACCGCACACCGTGATGGTATTCTCTCTGCTGCCAGCCTGATGGTGGCGGCCCCTGCGGCAAAAGATGCGGTGGCGCTGGCAAACCGTCTGCCGGGTTTGCGTGTGGGCCTTCATATCGTGCTGGTGGAAGGCCGCCCGGTTCTGTTGCCTTCACGGATTCCCGATCTGGTCGATGCTTCAGGTCAGTTCCGTACCGATATGGCCATGACCGGCGCGCGCATGTTTTTTCTGCCGCATGTGCGCCGTCAACTCACGGCTGAGATTACCGCCCAGTTCGAAGCTTTTCGCGCCACGGGTCTCGCCCTCGATCACGTCAATGCGCACAAGCATTTTCATCTCCATCCCACCATTGCGAACACCATCCTGCGTATCGGCCGCCGTTTCGGCATGACCGGGCTGCGAGTGCCGCGCGAACCGCGCGCGGTCATAGATGCGGTGGCGTCGAATAGTCCTGTCTCGCCCCCGCAGGGGGAGGGGGGCAGGGTGAGGGGGAATGGAGGTGGACTCGAATCCCTCGCGCACCTGTTCGCTGCCCGTCTTGCACGGCGCATGCGCGGGCAGGGGCTGCTGGTGCCGGATCGGGTCTTCGGCCTCAGATGGTCGGGTGCGATGACGCGTGATCGCCTGCTGGGGTTGATTGGCCGCCTACCTGATGGGTTGAGCGAGATTTATCTCCATCCCGCAACCGGGTCCTATCCGGGGTCGGCCCCCGGTTACCGCTATGCGGAGGAGTTGGCGGCGCTTACCGACCCGGCTGTTGTCGCCGCGGCGTCGGGCTTTGCGCGCGGTGGATTCGCCGATTTTCAGGGCGGCAAATCGCGCGCAGCCTGAGCTTTGGGATCGGCCCTACCATCCATTATGATGGCGGCCGCAATCGCAACCCGTGAGTTCGCGCCGTTGACTGCCGCCACCTTGACTGCTGCCCCCCTGGCCGTGCCCGATATTAAGGTCGATGCCTCGACTGTGCCGCCGAACGGCCCCATCCGCCTCGGCAGCGAGGAACACAAGAACCTGTTCTGCCGCACGCTGCTCACCACCTTCGATCCCTACAAGCCGGCGGTGATCGATTGGCCGGAGCTTGCGCCCGATACGCGCGACAAGATCACCTCGCTGCCCATTTGGGACATAGCGGTGCAGACCGAAGGCAAAGCGGGTTTGCGGGTCGCCACCTATGGCAAGTTCGTTCAGGACACGATGCTCAAGCGCGCCATCGCGCTCAACGCCTATGAAGAAAGCCGCCACAAGCATGTGCTGCACAATATGGTACAGGCTTATGGCATCCGCCTCGCGCCCGAACCGGCCTATCTCGTGCCGCGCGATGCGGAATGGGCCTTTATGGTCACCGGCTATAGCGAATGCATCGACAGCTTCTTTGCTTTCGGCCTGTTCGATCTGGCCAAGCGTTCGGGCTTCTTCCCGCCGGAACTGGTGGATACGTTCGAGCCCGTAATGCGGGAGGAGGGGCGCCATATCCTCTTCTACGTCAATTGGGTCGCCTGGCATCGCCGCAATATGCCCCTGTGGCGCAGGCCGTGGTTCGCGTTGAAGATCGCCGCCGTCTGGGCCTTTCTGATCTGGGAACGCATCGGCATCGCGCGTGATGTCGGCAATGGCGAGCAGGACAACAATTTCACCGTCAATGGTGCCAAGGATCTGGGCGTGGACATTACCATCCCGCAATTGATGGACATCTGTCTGGCGGAGAACGATCGCCGCCTTGGTATTTATGATTCCCGTCTGCTGCGCCCCAATTTCGTGCCGCGCATGGTGCAGCTGGCGCGCAAGTTCATGCGCAGCCCGGCCGCTGCCTGATCGCGATGGCGGATCGGATTCTCGTCACCGGTGCGTCTGGCTTTGTCGGTTCGGCGGTTGCGCGCCTTGCGGTCCAGCGCGGTTATGATGTTGGTGTGCTGGTCCGCGCCACGTCCTCCCGCGCCAATCTGGAAGGGCTCGATTGCGAAATCGTCACCGGCGATATGCGTGATACCGCTTCGATGGAACGGGCCCTGAAAGGTGTGCGCTTCCTGCTTCATGTGGCGGCGGATTACCGGCTGTGGGCGCGCGATCCGGAGGAGATTGTCCGCAACAATGTCGAAGGCACGCGCGCGACCATGGAAGCGGCGCTGGCCGCCGGTGTCGAACGCATCGTCTACACTTCAAGCGTTGCCACACTGAAGCCGCTCAATCGCTGTGCCGCCGATGAAACCTCCCGCCACGACGAACAATCCGCGATTGGCGCCTACAAGCTGAGCAAGCTTCTGGCCGAACGGCTGGTCGAGAAAATGGTGGCCGAACGCGGCCTGCCGGCCATCATCGTCAATCCCTCCACCCCCATCGGCCCGCGCGACATTCGCCCGACGCCGACCGGCCGCATCATTGTGGAGGCGGCAACGGGCCGTATGCCGGCCTTTGTCGATACCGGCCTCAATCTCGTGCATGTGGAAGATGTCGCGCTTGGCCATTTCCTTGCGCTGGATAAGGGGCGTGTGGGTGAAAGCTATGTGCTCGGCGGCAGCGATGTTTCGCTGAAGGAGATGCTGGCGGCAATCGCCAAACTCACCGGCCGCCATGCGCCGCGTGTCCGCCTGCCGCGGCTGCCGCTGTTTCCGCTGGCCTATGGCGCCGAGGCGGTTGCGCGTTTGACGGGCAGGGAACCGTTCATCACCGCCGATGCGCTGCGCATGGCGAAGTATCGCATGTTCTTTTCGTCGGCCAAGGCAGTCTCCGAACTCGGTTACCACGCCCGGCCTTATCGGGAAGGTCTTGCCGACGCGCTCGCCTGGTTCCGGCAGGCCGGTTATCTCAAATGATTGCCGCCACATTGTCTCTGCTCGCGGCGGCGATCTGGCTTTATCTGCTGCTCGGCCGTGGCGGGTTCTGGCTTACCCGCGAACGGGATACGAATATTTTTGCCTCCACACCCGGCAACGGAAATCCCTGGCCGTCCGTCACGGCCATCGTTCCGGCCCGCAACGAAGCCGATGTGATTGCGACCACGCTGTCCAGCCTGCTGGCACAGGATTATCCCGGCCCCTTTCATATCGTGCTGGTGGACGACCAAAGCGATGATGGGACGGGCGCAATCGCGCGCGCGTTGGGTCATCCGGATCGCCTGATCGTGCTCAGCGGTGCCGCCCGGCCGCCCGGCTGGACGGGAAAATTGTGGGCGGTGAACCAGGGTGTCGCGCACGCATCCCACGATCATGCGCCAGCCTATCTCTGGCTCACCGATGCCGATATCGCGCACACACCGGATAATCTGCGCCAGTTGGTGGCGCGGGCGGAAGCGGGTGGTCTGGTGCTCACCTCGCTGATGGCGAAGCTGCATTGCCGCGATCTGTTCGAACGCTTTCTGATTCCCGCCTTCGTGTTCTTTTTCGCCATGCTCTATCCCTTCGGATTGGTGAACCGCCAGCGCAGCACGGTGGCCGCCGCCGCGGGCGGCTGCATGCTGGTCAAACGCACCGCGCTGGAAAACGCAGGCGGGATCGGTGCCATCGCCCATGAAATCATCGACGATTGCGCGCTGGGGCGGCTGATGAAGGGGCAGGGGCCGATCTGGCTCGGCCTGACGAATCGCGCCCGCTCGGTCCGGCCCTATGACGGGATCGGCGAAATCCACCGCATGGTGGCGCGCTCGGCCTACGCCCAACTGCACTATTCGCCGCTGCTGCTTGTGGGCACCGTGCTCGGCATGGTGCTGCTCTATCTGGTGCCGCCGTCTTTCGCGCTGCTCGGGGCCGGGCTGGCCCGGATTGGGGGAATTGCGGCCTGGGTCCTGATGGCGGTCGCATTCCAGCCCATGTTGCGGTTTTATAGGGTCACGCCGCTTTGGGGTCTGGCCTTGCCGATGATCGGTCTGTTCTACACCACTTTCACGATGGATTCCGCGATCCAGCATTGGCGGGGCCGCGGCGGCATGTGGAAGGGCCGGGCCCAGGCCATGGGGCGCCCGTCATGACCGGCGCCTCCGATCTCGCCTCGGGCAAGGGCCATCACGACGAGAATTTTCCCGTCGCCTCGGTTCTTATCCATCCGCGCCATCGCCCGCCTATCCTCGCTTATTACCGGTTTGCCCGTGCGGCCGATGATGTCTCCGACCATCCCACCGCATCCGCGGATGAAAAGCTCGATATCCTGGATGGCATGCGCCGTTCGCTGGTGGGCGAAAGCGATGCTTCGGCGGAAGCGGTCGCGCTCCGCACCACGCTGGCGGCCTATCGCCTTACGCCGCAGCACGGCCTCGATTTGCTGGAGGCGTTCCGCCGCGATGTCACCGTACTGCGTTATCCCAATTGGGATGCGCTGATGGATTATTGCCGTTATTCGGCGATGCCGGTCGGCCGCTATGTGCTCGATGTTCATGGCGAAGACCGCGCCGCCACCTGGCCCGCGTCGGATGCGCTGTGTGCCGCGCTTCAGGTCATCAACCACCTTCAGGATTGCGGCAAGGATTTCCGCAATCTCAACCGCGTCTACCTCCCGCAGGATATGCTGGCCGCCGCCGATGTGGACGTGTCTGTGCTGGGTGCGGCGCAAAGCACACCCGGCCTGCGGCGGGTCATCACGGATCTCTCCCGCCGCACGGTGGATTTGCTGGCCGCCGCGCGGCCGCTGGCGGGGTTGATCCGGGATCGCCGCCTGGGGCTTGAGGTCAGTGTGATTCAGCGTCTGGCGGAAGATCTGAATGCGCGCCTTTCCGTGTGCGATCCGCTCTGCCAGCGTGTTCATCACAGGAAGGCGGAAGCCCTTGGCCTTGCGGCGCGCGCCGCGATGCGCTTTCTCCTGATGCGCATGGGAATCGGAAAAACATCCCTGGTACCGGTGCGCGGGTCATGAGCGGTTTTGCCGAAAATGTTGCGCCCGCGCCGCAGGCCGATCTGGCCCTGGCCCGGCAAAAGGCCTCGGGCAGTTCGTTCTATGCCGCCATGCGCCTGCTGCCGCGGGCGGAGCGCGACGCGATGTTCGCCATCTATGCCTTCTGCCGCGCGGTGGACGATATCGCTGATGATGGTCTTGGCACCCGCGCCGAACGGCATGCACAATTGCAAAGCTGGCGCGACGATCTCGCGGCTCTCTATGCCGGCAAGGCACCTTCGCACACCCAGTTCCTGAACGATGCGGTCGCGCGTTTCAACCTGAAACAGGATGATTTTCTGGCCGTGATCGACGGTATGGACATGGATGCCGCCGAAGACATCCGCGCGCCGGATTGGAACACGCTCGATCTTTATTGCGACCGTGTGGCCAGTGCGGTCGGGCGGCTGTCGGTTCGCGTCTTCGGCATGGAAGAAAAGCCGGGCATCGAGACCGCCTATCATCTCGGCCGCGCGCTGCAGCTCACCAACATCCTGCGCGATGTGGATGAAGATGCCGGGATCGGCCGCCTTTACCTGCCGCGTGAGGCTTTGGCGGAAGCCGGCATCACCGGCGATGATCCGGAAACGGTTTTGCGCCATGCCGCGATCGACAAGACTTGCCGTATCGTCGCCGCACGCGCGCGCATCCATTATCGCGGTGTCAGCGATATTCTGGCCACCCGGCCCAGGGGGCTGTTGCGCGCGCCCCGTCTGATGGCGGCGGTTTATGAACGTATTCTGGACAAGATGGAACGTATCGGCTGGGCCCCGCCGCGGGCGCGCACCCGTGTCGGCAAGGTGGAGCTGATCGGGATTCTGCTCCGTCGCGGGCTCACGGCATGAAGCCAAAAACTGTTTATATCGTGGGCGCCGGTCTTTCGGGACTTAGCGCCGCGGTGGCGCTGGCGAGTCGCGGTGTTCATGTCGAACTGATCGAGGCCGCCAATCAGGCCGGTGGCCGTTGCCGGTCCTATCACGATGCCACGCTCGGCCGCAGCATCGACAATGGCAATCATCTGGTGCTGTCCGGCAATCGGGCCACCTTCGCTTATCTGCGCGCGATCGGCGCGGAAAAAGCGATGGCGGGGCCGGATTATGCGGAGTTTGAATTTGCCGATCTGAAAAGCGGTGCGCGCTGGCGTATCACACCCAATGACGGCCTGCTGCCATGGTGGATTTTTGCCAAGGGCCGCCGGGTACCGGGTACGACGGCCATCGATTATCTCGGCCTTGCGGGGCTTGCGCGCGCCAATCGCGGCAAAGCCATTGCGGATGTGATGGCCTGCAAAGGCGCGTTGTGGGAACGGTTGATGCGGCCCTTTCTGCTCGCCGCCCTCAATACGGAGCCTCAGCGTGCATCGGCTGAACTTGCCGGTGCCGTGATCCGCGAAACATTGGCCAAGGGCGGGCGGCATTATTATCCGCGCATTGCCCATCCCACATTGGCTGCGGCGCTGGTCGAACCCGCGCTCGCCATGCTGAAACAGGCGGGCGCCACGCTGCGCTTCGGTCAGCGGGTGCGCAAACTTGAATTCGCGCATGGCCGTGTGGTGGCACTCCGCATCGGGGATACGGAAATCCGTCTTGGCGATGGCGATTCGCTGGTGCTCGCCACACCGCCCTGGGTGACACAGGACCTGCTGCCGGGCATTGCGGTGCCGACGCAGCACAGTGCCATTCTGAATGCGCATTTCCTTTATCCCGCACCGGCGCAGGCCGTGCCGATTCTGGGTGTGATCGGCGGCACGGCCGAATGGATTTTCGCATTCGAAGACCGCATCTCGGTCACGGTCAGTTGTGCCGACCGTCTGATCGATCGGGACCGGGAAGAACTCGCCCAATTGCTGTGGCGCGATGTTACTGCGGCTTACGGGCTTTCTGCCACACTTCCGCCATGGCAGATCGTCAAGGAGAAGCGTGCAACCTTCCTTGCCACGGTGGAACAGGCTGCAAAGCGCCCGCCTGCCGCCACGGAATGGTCCAATCTTCTGCTGGCCGGGGATTGGACGGATACCGGCCTTCCCGCAACCATCGAAGGCGCGGTCCGTTCAGGCCAGAAGGCTGCAAAATTGGCCCTTGGGGAAAGAACCCGGTAAACTCCCGTAACGTCTTCGACAGATTAGCCACATGAATGAAATGGTCATCGACAGGGCTGGGCCCCGTGTCGACAGCACGATTGAGAAGGCCAAAACCGCGCTCCTCGCATTGCAGCGCGAGGATGGCCATTGGGTTTTCGAGCTGGAGGCCGATGCCACCATCCCGTCCGAATATATCCTGCTGGTGCATTATCTGGGTGAAAAACCCGATCTGACGCTGGAAGCGAAGATCGGCAATTATTTGCGCCGCGTTCAGGGTGCCCATGGCGGCTGGCCGCTGTTCCACAATGGCGCCTTCGACATCAGCGCGACGGTGAAGGCCTATTTCGCGCTCAAAATGATCGGCGACGACATCAATGCGCCGCATATGGTGCGCGCGCGTGAGGCTATTCTCGCCCATGGCGGGGCTGCGCATGCCAATGTCTTCACCCGCATCCTGCTGGCACTTTATGGCCAGTTGTCGTGGAAAAATGTGCCGACTATTCCGGTCGAACTGATTCTGGTGCCGCGCTGGTTTCCGATTCATCTGTGGAAGATGTCGTATTGGGCGCGCACCGTGCTGGTGCCGCTTCTGGTTCTGGCCGCAAAAAAACCGCTGGCGCGTAACCCGCGCAAAATTGGCGTCGATGAATTGTTCGCGCCCGGCAGGCGCACGCCGCCCGGCCGCGCGCCGCATCAAAGCCGCGCCTGGTACGCGTTTTTTCATACCCTCGATAAAGTGTTGAAGGTGGTGGAGCCTTATTGGCCGTCCCGCCTGCATCAGCGTGCGATCGACGCTTGCGTTGCCTTCGTCACCGAACGGCTGAACGGGGAGGATGGTCTTGGCGCCATTTATCCCGCCATGGTCAACAGCGTGATGATGTTCGATCTTCTGGGTTATCCCGCCAATCATCCGGACCGCGCGATTGCGCGCCGTTCGGTTGAGAAGCTTCTGGTGGTGAAAGAAGACGAAGCCTATTGCCAGCCTTGCGTGTCGCCGGTGTGGGATACCGCACTTGCCTGTCACGCGCTGATGGAAACCCGTGAAGGCGATACGTCGGAAAAAGTGGTGCGCGGTCTTGAATGGCTCAAGACGCGCCAGGTTCTGGATGTGAAGGGCGATTGGGTGGATGAAAAGCCCAATGTCCGTCCCGGCGGCTGGGCCTTTCAGTACAACAACGCCCATTATCCCGATCTGGATGATACCGCGGTCGTCGTGATGGCGCTGGACCGGGCGCGCGACAGCATTGCGCCGCAGGCCGATTATGGTGAGGCGATTGCGCGCGGCCGCGAATGGGTGGAAGGCCTGCAAAGCCGCAATGGCGGCTGGGGCGCCTTCGACGCCGACAACAGCTATCACTATCTGAACAACATTCCGTTTGCCGATCATGGCGCGCTGCTCGACCCGCCGACGGAGGATGTGACCGGCCGCTGTATCGGCATGCTGGCGCAATTGGGTGAAGCCCCCGACAGCCCGCGGATGAAAGAGGCGATTGCCTATCTCGAACGCGTGCAGATGAAGGATGGCAGTTGGTTCGGCCGCTGGGGCGTTAATTACATTTATGGCACCTGGTCTGTGCTGGCCGGGCTCAACGCGGCCAAGGTCGATCCGCAGACACCGATGATCCGCCGCGCGGCCGATTGGCTGGTCTCGATCCAGAACGGCGATGGCGGCTGGGGTGAGGATTGTGCCAGTTACAAGCTGGATTATGCGGGTTACGAACAAAGTGTCTCCACCGCGTCGCAAACCGCGTGGGCGCTGCTGGCATTGATGGCGGCGGGCGATGTCAATCATCCCGCGGTCGCCCGCGGCATCCGCTATCTGCAGGATACGCAGGACGAACACGGCCTTTGGCCGCAGGAGGAATATACCGGCGGCGGTTTCCCGCGTGTGTTTTACTTGCGCTACCACGGCTATCCGAAATTCTTCCCGCTTTGGGCGGTTGCGCGCTATCGCAACCTCACACAAAGCAATTCGCGCGCCGTGGCATACGGGTTATAATTGCAAACGCCTCTTGCAGAGGAGTTTGCGATGAGCGTGGAACTCAATCACACCATCGTCCATGTCGCCGACAAGCAGGTATCTGCCTCTTTCGTGACGGAGATATTGGGGCTTCCGAAACCCAAATCGTTCGGCCCGTTTCTGGTGGTGGAGATGGCGAATGGTGTCAGCCTTGATTTCATGAACCATCCCGGTCCCATCGACGTGCAGCACTATGCTTTCCTGATTTCGGAGAGCGAATTCGAAACCGCTTTCGGCCGCAAAAAAGAGCGCGGTCTCGATTATTGGGCCGATCCTTTCAAACACGAGAAGGGCAAAATCAACCGGCGCGATGGCGGACGTGGCTGCTATTTCCATGAACCGTCCGGTCATTTCCTGGAGATTTTGACCGTGCCTTATGGCGGCTTCTCCAACCGTTAGGCGCAAGAGGGCCCATACCAGATTTTCATTTGCCTGCAGGGCGCATGAAAGGTTCGCCTGCTAGCCATTTTGCGCATGTGCTATGGGAAAGACTGGCGGGGACGTTGCGTTATCTTGTCCGCCCCCGCCCCGGTGGCGGCGGCAGTAAACAACAGTGTTGGGATGTTCGGGGTCGTGAATGATAGTTGCCGTCACCGGCATGGTGCGTGAAGCCCGCATCCTGGGCAGCGCGCATGGCAAAACCCTGATTGCCGGCTCCGACGGTGCCGGGCTTGCGCAGAAGCTCGATGCCGCGCTTGGCAGGGATGCCGCCGGCATTATCAGTTTCGGCATCGCCGGCGGCCTGATGCCGGACATCCGGCCGGGCAGCGTTGTCACAGCGACGAAAATCATCGCGCAGGATGGCACCTATCCGGTTGATGAGGCCTGGGCCGCGCACATCGCCCGCGCGGTCACGGGCACGAAACAAGGCCCGCTGTTCGGCAGCGATGTGTTGGCTGCTACCCCGGTTGAGAAAGCGGCCTTGTTCGAACGCACCGGTGCGCTCGCCGTCGATATGGAATCCCACATTGCGGCGCGTGTGGCCGCCCGGCACGGCCTGCCGTTTGCGGCCCTGCGCGTGGTTTCCGATCCGCCGGGCCGCCGCTTGCCGCACGCCGCCACAGTGGCACTGCGCCCGAACGGGAAGATCAGTCTGCTGCGTGTGCTGCTGTCGGTGCTCGGCGCACCATGGCAGATCCCGTCGCTGATTGCGGCGGGGCATGATTCGCGCCTGGCGTTTTCTGCGTTACTCCGCTGCCATCGTTTTCTTGGGCGGGGTCTTGCCTTCCCGGATCTCGGCTAGCTTCGTTTCCACGTGCCGGGAGAAGACGTATTCGGCAGGCCGCTGCTTGTCGAGCGGGATGTCCGGCGCCATCGGTCCGGTGGTTTTTACACCACGCAGCGCAATCGGCACGATCTTCCACGGGTGCTTGACCGAATCGGCCACTGCGGTGCCTTCAAAGCCGCAATGCACCATGCAGTTGGCGCATTTCTCGTAATTGCCGACGCCGTATTTCTCCCACTCCGTTCCTTCCATCAATTCGCGGAAGGTCTTGGCATAGCCTTCGCCCAGGAGATAACAGGGCTTCTGCCAGCCGAATACGGTGCGCAGCGGCATCGACCATGGCGTGCAGTGATAGGTCTGGTTTCCGGCCAGAAAATCCAGGAACAGTTCGGACTGGGTAAAGGCCCAGTTCTTGCCGCCATTGCCGCGGGAAAGAATGTCGCGGAACAGCTTCTTGGTCCGTTCCCGGTTCAGGAAGTGCTCCTGATCCGGCGCGCGCTCATAGGCATAGCCGGGCGAAACCGTGATCCCGTCGATTCCCATCTCGGTGATGGTGTCGAAGAATTTCGCGGTCCGCTCCGGATCGGCATTGTTGAACAGGGTGCAGTTGATCTGGGTGCGGAAGCCCTTTGCCCGCGCCAGCTTGATCGCGTCAATCGCCTTGTCGTAGGTGCCTTCCAGATTGACCGACTGGTCATGCATCTCCCGGTCGCCATCCAGATGGATCGACCAGGTGAAATTCTCGTGCGGCGTGTACTGGTCGATCTTCTTGGCCAGCAACAGCGCGTTGGTGCACAGGATCACGAACTTCTTGCGCTTCAGATAGCCTTTGACGATTTCCGGCATATCCTTGTGCAGCAGCGGCTCGCCACCAGCGATCGAAACCGCGGGCGCCCCGCATTCATCGATCGCTTCCATGCACTGGTCATAGGACAGGCGCTGATTCAGGATCGGGTCGGGATAATCGATCTTGCCACAGCCCGAACAGGCCAGATTGCAGCGGAACAGCGGCTCCAGCATCAGCACCAGCGGATAGTGCGAGCGGCCCAAGAGGTGCTGCTTCAGAACATAGGCGCCGATCCTGGCGGCCTGCTTTACCGGAATACCCACGGTCACTCCTTCCCGAACCCGCTTTCGGGTTCAGCTTCGCAATTCCGCCGGCAGGCGGAATTCCACATGCTCCTTGATCCCCTCAAGGCTCGAAACTTCCAATGTGCCATCGATGGCACGCAGGGCGTCGATCACGTTTTCGACCAGCAGCTCCGGCGCCGATGCGCCCGCCGTCAGTCCGATGCGCTCCTTGCCGTCCAGCCAGTCGCGGTTCAGTTCGGTCGCGTCGGCAATCAGGTAGCTCGGCACCCCTTCCTCGAACCCGATCTCGCGCAGCCGGTTGGAGTTGGAGCTGTTCTTCGCCCCCACCACCAGAATGATGTCGCACACCTTGCTCAACTCGCGCACCGCGGATTGCCGGTTCTGCGTCGCGTAACAGATGTCGGATGTTTCGGGCCCGACGATGTCGGTGAATTTCTTTTTCAGCGCCGCGATGATGCCGCGCGTGTCGTCGATCGAAAGCGTGGTCTGGGTGACGTAGGCAACCGGACTGTCCGCGGGAATGGCCAGCGCTTCGACATCGGCTTCCGATTGTACCAGTGTCACCGGCGCGCCGACCTGGCCCATGGTGCCTTCCACTTCGGGGTGGCCGGCATGGCCGATCAGGATCAGCGTGCGCCCTTGCGCGACATAGCGCTTGCCTTGCGAGTGCACCTTGGAAACCAGCGGGCAGGTTGCGTCGAGAATCGGAAGGCCGCGCGCTTCCGCATCCTTCACCACGCTCTGTGCCACGCCATGGGCACTGAACACGGTCACCGCGCCATCGGGAACTTCGGTCAGTTCCTCGACAAAGCGCGCTCCCTTGTTTTTCAGTGTCTCCACCACATGGCGGTTGTGCACGATTTCATGCCGCACATAGACAGGCTCGCCATACTTCACCAGCGCGCGTTCCACGATGTCGATCGCGCGCACCACGCCTGCGCAGAAACCACGGGGTTGAGCAAGAATAACGCGCATTTTACAAATCTTTGCCGATGGGTTCCCGAACGGACGCCACGCCGTGGCGGCCTGATGGCGCCTGTTGGACCCGTGTTTACCTTTGTCGGCCCCTGCCGTCCATAGCCGGGTTTCCTTGCAAAAATTGTGGGTTATGGCGGGTTTTGGCATGTCCGCCCACGGGGGCCGTTAACACCGGGAATGGAATCTGGGCTATTGAAGGGGCGCGGTTCAGGATTCTCAGGGGACATGAGCAGCGTGAAAATGGCGAAGTCCGGGGCACCCCCGGTGAGCGGGTCTTTCGATCTCGATGAAGCCCTCAAATCCGCGGCCACGGCGGCGGAGCAGATGCTTGACCAGTGCCTGCCCCGGCCCTCGGGGTTGCATGCCCGTATTCACGAGGCGATGCGCTACCCCGTCTTTGCCGGCGGCAAGCGGCTGCGCCCTTTCCTGACCCTGCAATCCGCGCATCTGTTCGGCGTGCCGCAGGAAAGCGCGCTCAGGACCGCCGCGGCGATCGAGGCGGTGCACACCTATTCGCTGGTGCATGACGATCTGCCCTGCATGGACAATGACGATCTGCGCCGCGGCCGCCCCACCACGCACAAGGCGTTTGATGAGGCGACAGCGGTTCTGGCGGGCGATGCGCTTCTGACCATCGCCTTTGAAATCCTCGCCGACGTCAAAACCCATCCATCCGCGGATGTGCGCTGTAAACTTGTTGCCCGTCTGGCACAGGCGGCGGGCGCCGACGGCATGATCGGTGGCCAGATGATCGACATGCTGGCCCCCACCCACCGTTTCGGCCGCGATGAGATCGTGCTGCTGCAGCAGTTGAAAACCGGCGCCCTGTTCGAATTCTGCTGCGAGGCAGGCGCCATTCTGGGTGGGGCCAGTGCCGACCATCGGGAACGGATGCTGGCCTATGCGCGGGCCTTCGGCCTCGCATTCCAGATTTCAGACGACCTGCTGGATGTTACCAGTACGGCGGAAAAAGCCGGGAAATCCGTGGGCAAGGATACGGCGCAAGGCAAGGCAACGCTGGTCTCGATCCAAGGTGTGGCCGCGGCCAGGGCCGAGGTGAAGGCGCTTGCCCGGGAAGCCGCCGCCTTGCTGGAGCCTTATGGCCCGGCGGCCGATCCCTTGCGGGCGCTGCCGGCCTCCCTCCTCGACCGGGAAAGCTGACGGGCAGGTTAAGGAATATTTTTCCTTTACCTCTTGCTATAACAGATAATAATCCTATATAGGATAGGTATGTCGTCCGGTGTGGCGGCCGGGTTCAATTTTGCGTGCGGGTGCTCCGCATGCGCCCCGCACCTTTCTATATTGGTGGGATGGGGAGGGTAGGGAGGACAGAGTATGACCGATCGCCGTCAGTTTCTTCTGGGCACCGCCCTTTTCTGCACCGCCGCCGTGACAGGCGTGCGGGTTCACGCGGCAACGGCCAGCACCGTGCTGATCGAGAAATTCGATGCCACCGGCAAAAGCCTCGGCATCGTGCGCATGGCCAAACTGGTGAAAAGCGATGCGCAATGGCAGGCGCAGCTTTCCCCGGAAGCCTATGAAATCACCCGCCACGCGGGGACGGAGCGCGCCTTCACCGGCGCCTTGTGGAACAACCACGCTTCGGGGCTTTACCGCTGCGCCTGTTGCGAAACCGCCCTGTTCGATTCCCGTACCAAGTTTAATTCGCATACCGGCTGGCCCAGCTTCACTGCGCCGATCAGCACCCGCAACGTCACCCGCTCGCGGGACACTTCGCTGTTCATGCAGCGCATCGCGATTTCCTGCGCCGAATGCGATGCCCATCTCGGCCATGTCTTCAACGATGGGCCGCGGCCGACCGGCCTTCGCTATTGCATGAATTCCGCCTCGCTCAAATTCGTCCCGCGTGATGCCCATGCTTAAGCATTTCACCCGGATCGGCGCCTCCTCTCTGTTGGCGATCTTTGCCGCTTTGGCCGTGTTGTGGTTTGCGGGCGCCAAGGCCGATGAACCGGCACGCGCGCTCCCCCTCCCGCTTGTCGACGCCAATGCGGGCAACAGTCTTGAAACCGCCGTTTTTGCCGGCGGCTGCTTCTGGGGTGTTGAAGGTGTGTTCCAGCACGTCAATGGCGTGAAACGGGTGGAAGCCGGCTATTCCGGCGGCACGCGCGAAACGGCCAATTATCCGGACGTCACCACCGAAACCACCGGCCATGCCGAAGCGGTCAGGATCACCTATGATCCGAAAATGGTCACCTATGGCCAGTTGCTGCGCATCTTCTTCTCGGTGGCGCACGATCCAACGCAATTGAACCGTCAGGGCCCGGACAGCGGCCCCAGTTATCGTTCTGTGATTTTCTATCGTGATGCCGAGCAGAAGCGTGTGGCGCAAGCCTATATCGCCCAGCTCGACAAGGCGCATCTGTTCTCAGCCAGGATCGTCACCCAACTCGACCCGCTGAAAGCATTCTATCCAGCGGAGGCCTATCACCAGGATTTTCTGGTCCGCCATCCGTCCAATCCCTACATCGTGGCGAACGATCTGCCCAAGATTGCCAATCTGAAACGCCTGCTGCCGGAATATTACCGCGACAGGGCGGTGACGAATCCCAATGCGTGGTAAGGGGCTGGTTGCCGGAACTGTCTTATCGTGTCCATTGCGCCAGCCAGTCGGCCAGCGCCTGCGGTGTCATCGACCGGGCATCGGCCAGCGCGGCGGTGCGGTCCCTGTTCAGCAGCCGGTCGGTTTTCGGATCGACAATCAACACGCTCGGCACACCGACCAGCCGCTCGGTCATGCCGTAATGCGCCGGTATTTGAAGGTTTTGTCGAACCGCCCGACATCGACCATCACGTGCACATAGTGTTTGTCGACGAAGCGTTGCACTTCAGGCAGTTTCATCACGCCGGCCAGAATGCGGCAATCCGGGCACCAGTTTCCACCCAGATCGATCAGCAGCAATTTGTTCTCGGCCTTCGCTTTCGCCCGTGCGGCGGCCACATCGGCATCCGCATTGGCGGCGGTGTTGTAAGGGTAGGGCAGCGGCGTCGGCAGCTGCTTCAGGCTGGTGATGTGAACGCGCGGTGCGGGCGCAGCAAAGGCGGCGCCAATCGCCAGCATCGCGGTGGCGGCGAGAGCGGCACCAAACGCTGTTCCAAACCGCCTGCGCATTCTGATGCTCCGTTTTGCAATGTGCCGCGAAAGATACGCCGCGTCCTGACCCGTGCGGAGCTTTGCCTCCGAACCGGCCCGCTTGCAAGCCATACTCTTCCTGCGCAAAGGAGTGGGCGCGATAGGTTTGGCAATGCCATTGTTGTGGGAGTGATTTTGTGACGGCACGATTGGAAAAAGGAACAGATATGTTCTCATTGAAGGCGCGTTTGGCCGCGTTTGCGATTTCTGTTGCGGTTGCGCCGCAGGCGGCATCGGCCGCAACGGGCTCTGCCGCCGATCCGGCGGACGATCCGGCCTATATGTGGGATCTGGGCGATCTCTACCCGACGCCCGATGCCTGGCGTGCCGAATACAATCGCCTGCAAAAGGAGATTTCGAACTTCGAGAGTTACAAGGGCACACTTGGCCAAAGTGCGGCTGAGATGCTGGCGGTGCTCGACCGTTTCAGCGATGCGCGCAAAACCCTGAACCGGCTGGCCGTTTATGCCATGCTGAAGGCCGATGAAAATGTGAAAATCGCGGCTAATCAGGAACGCGCACAATCCGCCCGCACCCTCGATACGCTGCTGCAGGCGAAAACCGCCTGGCTCTCGCCGGAGGTTCTGGCGATCGGGGCCGAGAAGGTGCACGCCTTCGAACATCAATCGCCAGAACTCAAGAAACGCTTCGGCTTCTTCCTCGGCGATATTCTGCGCGCCGGGCCACACACGCTGGGGGTGGAGGCGGAAGGCGTACTGGCGGAAGCCGGAACCGTGCTTGGCCAGCCGGACAATATTTTCAGCCAGCTTGCCAGTGGTGAACTGCCACGGCCGGAAATCACGCTGTCGGACGGCACCAAGGTCACGCTCGACCAGGCGGCGTATGAAAAATATCGTCAGCGGCCCAATCGCGACGACCGCAAATTGGTTTTCGATGCTTTCTGGGCCGGTTTCGGAAAATTCCAGGGTACCTTTGGCGCCACCTTGACGACCCAGGTTCTGGCGGAGGTGTTTCAGGCCCGCGCCCGCCATTTCCCGGATTCGCTCAGCGCCGCAACCTTTGCCGACAACATGCCGGTCTCGGTCTATCGCACGCTGGTTTCGCAGGCGAACGCGAATTTGCCGACGCTCTACCGCTATCTGAACCTGCGCAAGAAGGAGTTGGGGATCACCGATTCGCTCGCCTATTACGATCTTTATGCGCCGATCTTCGATCCGCCGCAGCCCCCAAAATACTCTGTAGACGAATCAAAGCGTATCGCACGCGAAGTGACGGCGATCTACGGCCCCGAATATACCGCGTTTCTGGATAAGGGGTTTGCGGGCCGCTGGATGAACCTGTTTCCCCATCCGGGCAAGGCCGATGGCGCCTATATGAATGGCGCGGCCTATGACGTGCACCCCTATCTGCTGTTCAACAATCACGATGATTACGAATCGCTCTCCACGTTCGTGCATGAGTGGGGGCATGCCGTGCATTCGCTGCTGGCGAACAAGGCGCAGCCGTTTGAAACCGCCGATTATTCGACCTTCATTGCGGAAACGGCCTCCATCGCCAACGAATTGCTGTTGAACGATTACATGGTGGCCCATTCGCCGGGCAAAGCGGAGAAACTCTATTTCCTGGGCAGAAGCCTGGAGCTGATCCGCACCACATTCTTCCGCCAGACCATGTTCGCCGAGTTTCAGCTCGCAATTCACGATGTGGTGGAGAAGGGCGATGCCCTTTCAGGCGAGCGCATGACCGAAATCTATTGCGGCCTCCTCCGCAAATATTACGGCGACGCGGAAGGCGTCACCAAAATCGACCCGCATTACTGTCTGGAATGGGCCTACATCCTGCACTTCTACTATGGCTTTTATGTCTATCAATACGCCACCTCGATCGCGGGTGCCGCGCAATTGACGGACGCCATCGCAAGGGAAGGTGCCCCGGCGCGCGACCGCTTCATCGCCATGCTGAAGGCGGGCGGTTCGGATTATCCTTATGAGATCTACAAAAAAGCCGGAATCGATATGGCGACGGCAGAACCCTATGCCGCGTTGATGGCCAGGATGAACGCCATCATGGATCGGATCGACGTGCTGCAGCGTGAAAAATAGAGTGCCGAAAATGCGAATGGCCCCACCATCATTGTGATGGCGGGGCCGAGCTATATCGGACGGTTATTGAATTTCCCAGGTGATGGCCACGTGTGCCGTCACGCTCTGTTCGCCGGCCGCAACGGGTGACGGCGGGGCCGCATTCATGCGTGCTGCGGTCACCGTTACCTTCTCATACATGGGCACCGGCCGCATTTCCCCGCCTTCAGAAATGGAAAGGATCGGGCCCAGGCTGACACCGGCCGCCTTGGCCAGCGTCTGCGCCTTGGCGATGGCGTCTTTCACCGCTTCGCCGCGTGCCTGCGTCATCAGCGGTTTGGGGTTGCGAATGGCGAAGCTGACACCGCCGGCCGAATTGGCACCGGATGCCACCAGCGCATCCAGTGTCGCGCCCACTTTCGAGACATCGTCCAGAATGACGGTGACCTGGTTGGAAACCTCATATCCGATGATCTTCCGCGCGTTCTCCGCTTCCGCGTTCTGACGGTAGGGCGGATATTGCGGCGAGATCGAGAAGTTGGAGGTCTGGATCGATTTTTCAGGAATGCCGGCTTTGCGCAGCGATGCAAACACGCCGTTCATGGCCTTGGCATTGGCCGAAAGGGCCGCTTCAGCAGTCTTGGCCTGTGTCACCACACCGGCCGACAATTGTGCCTGGTCGGGCACCGCACGCACTTCACCTTCACCCGAAACGGAGAGTGTGTGTTTGGCATGCGTGGCCGCCGGCTGCGCCGTGGCGACGAATGGAATGCTGGCAAGGGCTGCGGCCCCAACGATGGCGTGGGAAACACGATGGCGATGATTCATGATCGAAATCCCCTTTATGAAAGGCCTCACTTTTCCTGCGCCTCGCGGCAGAAATGCGGCAGGGTCAGGCAAGCCCGCCGGCGACCACCAGTTCCGCACCCGTGACGTAGCGGGATTCATCGCTGGCCAGATAGAGGACGCCGGCCGCGATATCCTCCGGCGCGCCGGGCACGCCGATCGGCACCACCTTGGCGGCCAGCGCTTCGGGGTCGCGTGTGATGTGTTTGGTGTTCACGCCGCCCGGCCCATGCTGTGGCGCGCCTTCGAATTTGCCGTAAACCGGCGTGTCGATGATGCCAGGAAAAATCGCGTTGACCCGCACACCGTCTTTCTGCGCGGCGCATTGCAGGGCGATGGATTTGGTGAAGGCCCGCACCCCGCCCTTGGTTGCCGCATAGGACGGCATATTGCCGGAGCCGGAGAGCGCAACGGTTGAGGCGATGTTGATCAGCGATCCGCCGCCCCCCGCGCGCATCAGCGGCAATCCGTGCTTGGTGCCCAGGAACACGCCATCGAGATTGATGCCCATCTGGCGCCGCCAATCGGCAAGGGAGAGATCGGTGATCGGTCCGGCAATCGCAATCCCGGCATTGTTGACCAGAATATCCAGCCGCCCGAACCGCGAACGGATCTCTGCGATCACGGAAATCCAGTTGGCTTCGTCCGCCACGTCATGAGACAGAAAAATCGCCTTGCCGCCGTCGCGGACGATCCCGGCCACGGCGGCTTCACCCAACGCTGTGTCAATATCGCTAAGCGTGACGGTCGCGCCCTCCTTCGCCAGCCTTTGGGCACAGGCCAGCCCGATTCCGCTTGCGCCGCCCGTCACCAGGGCCACTTTTCCATCCAACTTTGCCAAGGCTTCTCCAGAAGTTGCACCGGGGCCGGGCGGTTGATGAGCCCCGGCCACAGGTTTCCGGCCACCACTGTGCGGGAATTTTGCTTTCAGGCAAATGCTGCTATGGAACCGGCCGGTGGGGCCTGTAGCTCAGCCTGGTTAGAGCCGGCCGCTCATAACGGCTTGGTCGCAGGTTCGAATCCTGCCGGGCCCACCAATCTTTGCTTCGGTCTCACGCGTCAACTTTAACGCCGGAATGATGCCCCGTGATGCGGCGGTTGCAGCCGCGGGCCCGCGCCGAACAATTTCTCGCGCAATGTTCCGGGCGCATAAGCGGTTTTGTAGGCGCCGCGTGTCTGCAATTCCGGCACCACCAGTGCGATGAAATCCTGGATGCTTTCAGGTGCCACCGTATAGGTCAGGTTGAAGCCGTCGATATCCGTATCGGCCACCCATGATTGCAGCGCGTCCGCAACGGTTGCCGGCGAACCGGTGACAATCGGGCTCGCCCCGCCCACCGAAAGACTCTCGGCCGCTTCCCGTACGGTCCAGGTGGGCGCGGACCGGGGCCGTGTGAGATTCGACAAGACGGCCTGGACCGCGTCGTTCTTGACGAATTTTACCGGCTCGTCCGGATCGCAGGCGGAAAAATCGACGCCGCTCCACCCGCTCAACAGGGTCAGCGCGCCTTCACGGCTCGAGCGCGCCTTCACGGCTCGCATAGTGGCGATAGTCGCGCAGCCGCTCTTCCGCCTCCGCATCTGTATGACCGACGATAACGGTCATCATTGCGAAGATCAGGATGTCGTTCGGCCTCCGCCCTTCCCGCACGGCCGCTTCGCGAATGGCCTTTACGGATGCGGCCAGTGCGCCCTTGCTGCGTGCGCCGACGAAGACGCATTCCGCGTTCCGCCCGGCGAAGGCGACACCTTTGGGTGATGTGCCGGCCTGATAAAGCACCGGGGTCCGCTGTGGTGATGGTTCGGAAAGGTAAATCGCATCCAGCCGGAAATACTCGCCGTCATGATGGATGCGATGCACCTTCGCGGGGTCGACATAAACACCCGCACTCTTGTCCGCGCGCACCGCGTCGTCTTCCCAGCTTCCTTCCCACAGCTTGTACATCAGATCCAGATATTCCGCGGCGATGTCATAGCGGGTGTCGTGCGCCGTCTGTTTCGCAAGGCCGGTCGCCTTGGCGGCGCTGTTGAGATAGCCAGTCACGATGTTCCAGCCGAAGCGGCCATTGGTCAGGTGATCCAGCGTCGTCAGCCGCCGCGCGAACGAGTAGGGCGGCTCGTAAGAGATGTTCCCGGTCACGCCGAAGCCCAGATGTTCCGTTACCGCGGCCATGGCCGGCACGATCATGAACGGATCGTTGACCGGCACCTGTACGCCGTTGCGCAGCGCGGTTTCGGGGCCGCCGCCATACACATCGTAAATGCCCGCAACATCGGCCAGGAAGATACCGTCGAACAATCCACGCTCCAGCGTGCGTGCAAGATCCTGCCAGTACTTCAGCGTTTTATAGTCCGTCGAACGGTCCCGCGGATGCCGCCAAAGCCCCGGCGACTGATGCACGGCACAATTCATATCAAAGGCATTGATCCGGATTTCTTTCGGCATGGAGCGTTTCCTGGCGGGATGCGCGCGCATGGTATCGCGTGCTCCGATCCGGCGGCAATCCGTGGTCTTTAACGCTGCACCGCCTTCAGGCTGACACCCGGCGGCAACGGCATGGTATCGGGGATCATATAGTCCCCACCGCCCAGATCGTGGCTGGGATCGACGCGATATTTGTCGAAGTCGCGTTCCCCGGCCTCGTACAGCACGATGTCGTCGATCAGGAAATTGCCCGTGAATTCCCGCGCCTTCTTGTTCAGGACGATATAGGCGGCGTCGGACATGATATCCACCGTCCGGCAGGCGCGCATCCCCTCCTTGCCGGAGACGGCGAATTCGATCGCTGCCGTCGCGATGCCCGTGCGCGGCCACAGCGAATTGAAGGCGATACCGTCATTGCGAAACTCCTCTGCCATGCCGGCCGTGCACATCGCCATCACCAGCTTGGCGGAGGTATAGGCCACGTGCCGCCCCAGCCATTTGGTGTCGAGGTTCAGGGGCGGCGACATGTTCAGCACATGCGGATTGGCCGCCCGTTTCAAATGCGGAATGCACGCCTTTGAGGTCAGAAAGGTGCCGCGGGCCGTGATCTGATGCATCAGATCGAAGCGTTTCATATCGGTTTCCAGCGTTCCGGTCAGGCTGATGGCCGAGGCGTTGTTGAGGCAGATATCGATGCCGCCGAAACTTGCCGCGGTTTTCTCCACCGCGTCGAACACGGCCCCGTCGTTGCGCACATCCACCACCAGCGGCAGCGCCTTGCCGCCCGCCCGCTCGATCTCCTCTGCCGCGGTATAGATCGTGCCGGGCAAATGGCGGTGCGGCGCCGCCGTCTTGGCGGCGATGGCAATGTTGGCGCCGTCGCGTGCCGCCCTGAGCGCGATGGCCAGCCCGATGCCACGCGAACCCCCGGTCATGAAGATGGTTTTGCCTTTCAGGCTCATCGGCGCCTACTCCAGGAAATGGTTTTTTGAACGGTAACCCAGCCATCGCCGTGGAAAAAGTAGAAAGTGTTATAAGAATGTGAGAACATCCAGGCAGTAGAGGCGCCCCGGCAGAGAGCGCGCCCCATCCGAATTGGTATCGAGGAAACACCCATGCTCGTCAGCGACATTCCGGAAATCGCGGCCCATCACGCCGCGGACAAACCTGCACTTCTGTTTCAGGACCGGCGCTGGACCTTTGCGCAATTGCGCGACCGCAGCTGGCAATTGTCCAATGCGCTGCTGACGCTGGCCAAACCGCATGACCGGGTCGCGATTCTGGCGGAAAACTGCCCCGAATATACCGAGGCCTATTACGGTGTGCCCGGTGCGGGCATGGGGCTCGTTTTCCTCAACTACCGCCTCGCCCCGCGGGAACTGGTTTACATCCTGAACGACAGCGCGCCGTCCGTATTGTTGGTGCAGCCGAAATATCTCGAAACCATCCGCAAGATCCGGCCTGAACTGACATCCGTTCAGCATGTGGTGGTGATCGGCGATGGCGCGGCGGATGCGTTTGCCTATGAAGAATTGATCGCGCGCGGCAAGCCGCATGCGCCGCCGGTGCGCCCCGATGAGAACGATCTCGCCTGGCTGCTTTACACCAGTGGCACCACCGGCCTGCCCAAAGGCGCGATGCTCAGCCATCGCAATCTGCTTGCCGCAATGCTGAATGCGATGTCCGGCGGGGCGGAGGCGCCGCCCGATGAAATCTGCCTTTTCATGTTCCCGCAATTCCATGTCGCAGGCTATGTGATGCCGATGTATCATCTGCGCAACTGGCCGGTGGTATTGCTGGATGTATTCGATGCGGTGAACTTCCTTAAAGCCGTGGAGCGGCACCGGGTCACCTCAGCCCCCATCGCCCCCACCATGTTGGCCATGCTGCTCGAAAATCCGGAAACGCAGAAATACGATCTCAGCAGTCTGCGCAGCCTTGGCTATGGCGCCTCGTCCATGCCGTTGGAGGTTTTGCGCCGGGCGCGACGGCAATGGCCGGGCGTCGGTTTTGCCACCGGCTTCGGCATGACGGAACTGGCCGGCAATGTCATGTCGCTCAGCAGGGACGATCATGAGCGTGCCGCCGAACAGGATCTGGAAATCCTGCGCTCCGTCGGGCGGCAGATGCCGCTCGCCCGCGTGCGTGTGCTGCAGGAAGACAACAGCGATGCGCCACCAAACGTGCCGGGTGAAATCGTGGTCAAGGGCGATCAGGTTCTGACCGGCTATTGGAACAATGAGAAGGCGACGAAGGAGTCCTTCATCGACGGCTGGTTCCGCACCGGCGATGTCGGCCGCTGGGATGAGAACGGCTATCTCTACATCGTGGATCGCAAGAAGGACATGATCCTGACGGGTGGCGAGAATGTCTATCCGCGCGAGGTGGAGGAGGTGCTCTACACCCACCCGGCCATCGTGGAGGCGGCGGTCATCGGCATCCCTGATCCCAAATGGGGCGAAAGCGTTGTCGCCGTGCTGCATGTCCGCGATAGCGAACCTGCGCCGGCCGAGATCATCGCCTTCTGCAAGGAACGCATCGCCAGTTACAAGAAACCGCGATTCGTCGCTTTCGTCGCGGAGTTGCCCAAGAATGCTTCGGGCAAGGTGCTGAAGCGCGAGCTTCGTGCCCGCATTGCCGATGGCACACTGGAAATCCGGGGGCGGTTGAAAAGGTCCGTGGCAGAACAGGTTTCCGCACAAACACGTTCCGATTGATTCAAAACAAAACAAGTCGGGAGGACGCCGAATGAGCACCAGTGAATTCGTTCTCGAAATTCCGGAAATGGTCGGCATGCCGGTGGCGGCCAAGCGCAAGGCGCAAACCGCCACCAAGCCATGGCCCCAAGGCACCGTCATTGTTTCGGCCGATAGCCACATGCTCGAACGCGATTGCTGGTTCGACAAATTCCCCGAAGCCATTCGCGACAAGGCCCCGCGTATCGAATTCCGTGATGGCGCCTATCAGTTCACGCTGGAGGGGCAGGTGATGCTGCCGCAGGAGGTTGCCGTCATCCTGTGCGATGCGATGGAGTGCAATCCCGGCTTCACCAATGTTGAAGAACGGCTAAAGGACCTCGACATCGAAGGGGTCGAGAAGGAATTGATTTTCCCCCAGCGTCTCTTCGGCCTCTACATCATGGGCCATGAGGAGATGCGCGAAGAAATCTTCTCGATCTACAACGAAGATATCGCGGCCGAATGCGCCAAGGGCAAGGGCCGGTTGTTCCCCGTGATGATTCCCAATTTCTGGGACCTGTCGAAATCGCGTGCGTCGATCGAGCGGATCAAAACGCTTGGCGGCCGCGTGATGATGCTGCCGAACAAGCCCGGCAAGGATATTGAGGGCAAATCGATCCACTATAACGATCCGCGCATGGACCCGTTCTGGGAAGCCGCCGCTGCGTCTGGCATTCCGATCTGCTTCCATATCGGGGAGGCTATTCCACAGGCCCAGGCCGGTGCCGCCGGCACCGCCGTAATCGCGCAGATGCAGGGTTTCCGCGCCATCTGGGGCATGCTGACGTTCGGCGGCGTGTTCGACCGGTTCCCGGATCTGAAAGTGGTGTTTGTCGAGGCGGGAATCTGCTGGATCGCGTCTATGCTGCACGATGCGGATATGGCCTACAATTCTTTCCCCACCATGATGAACCCGAAGCTTGCGCACGCGCCAAGCTGGTACTGGCGCAAGCATTGTTACGCCACCTTCATGACCGACCCGGCCGGGCTCTCCCTTCTGCCGCGCATCGGGGCGGAAACCGTGATGTGGTCGTCGGATTATCCGCATCAGGAAAGCACATTCGGCTATACGCGCAGTTCGATCCAGGCGGTATTCGATCACGTGCCGGATGTGGTGGATGCGCAGAAGATTCTGGGCAAGACGGCGCTCGACGTTTTCAACATGCACTGACCGGAAAAAGAAAACGGAGCGCGTGATCCACACGCGCCCCGCTCGATTTTTGAATCTCTTGCGACCTCAACCCTTTTTCATCTTGCTCAGATCGGGTGCATTGGTGGTCGGGATCGGCGATCCGGATTGCACCGTCTCCGCCAGCGCATCCGCTGCGCGCTTGTTCTCCATAATCTTCTGCATCACGGCGGCACCGGCGCGTTCGAACATATGGCGGTTATCGATCAGGTAGCGTTGTGAGGTGCGCAACCCGTCAATGTAGTTGTTGATCTCCGGCACCACATAGCGTGCCACCAGATCCCAGCTCCGCCGCGTCGCTTCCGGGTTGGCCCAGTCATGAACGAAGCCGATTACCGTGCCGAAACCACCGCTCATGGTTTCCAGATTGCGGATCATCGCCACCAGATCGTCCGGCGTGCCGATCACCGCCGCCGCCCCTTCGACAAAGGCGGTCTGTTCCACTGCTTCTTCGGGTGATGTGAAGGTGGGTGTGTTGGGCCGCCCCAGCGTCTGCACGGTGTATTCGTTGTGCCAGCGCATCAACCCCTTGCCTGCTTCGGCCGCGGCCTGCTCGCGCGTTTCGGCAATGTGCCACGCCAGTAGCAGACGCCAATCCTTGCGGTTGACGGTCTTGCCATATTTGACGGCCGCATCCTCGGCAAATGCCCATTGGGTTTTCAATGCGGTGATGCCGCCCTTCTGCATGGAGCCGAGCGAGATCACGCCGATGCCGTGCTTACCGGCCAGCGTCATGCCGGACGGGCTCACTTGCGAGGCGGTGACGCACGGCATTTCGTCCTGCAGCGGCAGGATTTGCAGCTTCGCGTCGCGCATGGTGAACCATTCGCTCTCCGCCGTGACGCGCTCGCCCGCAAACAGGCGGCGGATGACACCGATGGCCTCATCCTGCCGGTCGCGCTGTACCATCGGATCGATGCCGAGTGTGTAGGCATCGGACGGCAATGCCCCTGGTCCGGTGCCGAAAATCGCCCGGCCCCCGGTCATATGGTCGAGTTGCACCATGCGCTGGGCCACATTGAACGGGTGGTGATAGGGCAGGGAAACAACGCCGGTGCCGAGCCGGATGCGTTTGGTGCGTTCGCCCGCCACCGCCAGGAACATCTCGGGTGAGGCGATCATCTCCCAGCCGCTGGAATGATGTTCGCCGCACCAGAATTCGTCGAAGCCCAGTTTGTCGAGTTGCTCCACCAGATCGAGGTCCCGGCGCAGCAACAGCGCCGGGTGCTCCCCAATGGGGTGGTGCGGGGCGAGAAATGCCCCGAATTTCAAACGTGCCATGTTGGTATCCTTCTCTGTCTGTGATCGTCAGAGAAGGTCGCCACCGGCCGCAGACGCGGTGGTGCCGAATTTTTCGAACGCCTTCACCACATTGCGGCCGACCGTCCAGCGGTGCACCTCGTCCGGTCCATCCACCAGCCGTTGCGAACGGATATGGGTGTACCACGCGGCCAGCGGCGTATCCTGGCTGTAGCCCAGCGCGCCATGAAGCTGGATCGCGGTATCCACCACCTTGTGCACCATATTGGCGAGATAGACCTTGGCGATGGAATTTTCCTGCCTCAGGTCCATACCCTTTTCCGCCTTGTAGGCGATGTGCAGCAGCATCAGCCGCGAGATGTAAATCTGCGTCGCGCAATCGGCCAGCATCCATTGCACGCCCTGTCGTTTCGACAGTTTCTCGCCGAAGGTCGAACGACTGGTGACGTGCTTTGTCGCAAGGTCCAACGCGCGCTGCGCCATCGCGATGTTGTGCATGCCGTGGCGCAGGCGGCCATAGGCGAGGCGATGCTGGCCCATGTTGAAGCCGTTGCCTTCACCGCCGAGAATATTCTCGGCCGGCACTTCCAGATCCTTGATCTGAACTTCCGAATGACCGCCGCCCAGAATGTGGGAATAGGGCCCTTCGATCGCCATGGTCTTGATATCGCGGAGAATGTTGTAGCCGGGGTTCGGCAACTCCACGATAAAGGTGCTGAATTGCTGGTGGCGCGGCGCGTCCGGATTGGTCTTGGCCATGACCAGCGCGATGTCCGCCACGCTCGCCGCACTTGAAAACCATTTTTCGCCGTTCAGCACATAGGTGCTGTTGCCCTTCTTTTCCGCGCGTGTCTGCATACCGGTGGCGTCGGCCCCGGCGGCTTTTTCGGTCATCGAATAGCAGATGCGCTTCTCACCGTTCAGAAGCGGCTTGAGGAATTTCTCCTTCTGGTAATCGGTGCCGTGTTCCAGAAGCGTCATGATGGTGGCGTCATCCGGCCCCTGCGTGTTGAGGGACAGCGCGCCGAGATAGCTCTCACCCAGCTCCATCTGCACCAGCGCGTTGGCCAGCGGGCCGAGCCCCATGCCGCCATGCTCCTTCGGCACAAACGGGCACCATAGCCCTTGCGCACGGGCCTTCTTGCGCAATTCGTCCAGAACTTCCTTGTACGGACGGTTGAGCAATTCCTTTTCCGCCGGAATACATTCTTCATGCACCCAGCGGCGCACCCGCTCGCGTACCGCCTTGGCGTCTGCTGGAATTTCAAAGTCGATTGCCATTGTTTTCCTCCATAGAAACTTTTTTTTCGCACCCGCGCTGGCGGCCCCCATGCGGCGGGATTTGTCAAAGCCGCACGTCACGCCTGCCGGCAGGATGCTTGGTTGACACCAGATTGCCACCTCTATTTATACCGCGATACAGAAATTTTGTCCGGGCGGGATGCGGGCGCCGGCCTGTTGCAAATCTGCATTTCCGCCAGCACAGCAGGAGAAATCATGTCTCATCCGGTCGCCGTCACGCCTGAAGCGCAATTGGTCATCGAACGGGCCTGTGAAAGGCTTGCCGCGGATTATTGCTACTTCGCCGATAACCGCGATTTCACCGCCTGGGCCAATGTTTTTGCCGAGGATGGCGAATTGATTGTCGCAGGCAAATCGGTCAAGGGCCGCACCGCCATCCGGCAGAGCGTCGGCGGGCCGGAATCAACCGGCACCGTCACGGTCCACAGCAATTCCAATCTCCGCATCGACGTGGTTTCGGCGGAGGAAGCGCGTGGAACCGTCACCATCACGGCCTTTGCCGTGCCACACAGCGGTGCCGGCCCGGCCATGGTGCAGACCATTACGCCCGTGGTCGTCGGCACCTATCGCGACGTCTATCGCAAAACGGCGGAAGGCTGGCGGATCGCACGGCGCGAATTCGTGCCCACCATCGCCCGCGCGCAATAGGCCTTATGCTTTCACCGGCATCATCAACTCGATGGTATAGCCATCGGGGTCGGACGCCATCGCGATCATCATCTTCAGCGGTTCGTAAAGCGTCGGCTCGCGCGTGATGGCATAGCCCCCGTCGCGGATCTTCTTCACCATCGCATCCATATCCGGAATCTGCAGTGCCAGTTTCACCGGATTGTCGCGATAATGCGGGTTCGACCCGTCGGTGAAATGCATCAGAACGACCAGCGGGCTACCGGGATAGGAGAGAAGAACCTCGTCCATATGCGGCAGGTTGATTGTCTGCATATTGGTCATGCCCAGAATACGGGTGTAAAAATCGACCGAACGCTTCAGATCGCTGACGCCAATGCCGGTGGCCGCGAAAGAATATTCGGATTTTGCTTCCGGCATGATGTTCAGTCCTTTTTGCGTTGAATGGATCAGGTGAATTGAACGGATCAGGCTGCGCGCGGCAGCAATTTCAAAAACCAGTTATTGCGAAACGGGTCGCCATGGGAAAGCGCTTCATGCAGCCCCGGTGCGTTCGGTCCCGCCGGCCGTCCCGGCCGCTTTTCGTAGACTGCCGATTGCCCGAAGAAACGCAAGGTCAGGGTGCGCCTGCGCGTGCCGGGGTGGGTGGGCGCGCCGCCATGCAGCATTTGCGGATGGAAGATCACCACATCGCCCGGCTCCACCGCCCAGGAGGCGATGTCGTAATTCTTCCGGTTGGCCTCGATGTCGGGCAGCCGCGGCAATTGCCCGCCGGGGTAGAGCGGTGCGGTATCGTTGTCGAGTTCGAAGCTGGAGCCGTCATAGAGCGGCCCCTTGTGCGAGCCCAGAACGAACTCCAGCGAATCCTCCTTCGCCTGGCTGTCAAAGGTGATCCATACCACCGCCAGATCGTCGCCCCCGATGGAGAGGTAAGAGGAATCCTGATGCCATGGTGTGCGCCGGCTTTCACCGCCCTCTTTCAGAAAAACCTGCTCGTACATGAACCAGACATCCGGCGTCCCCCACAGATCGGCCACCAGCCGGGGCAGGGGAGAGGACAACAGCATCTCGCGGTAGGCGGGCAGGCATGAAAGATTGTTCAGGTCCTGATAGAACAGGGCATCGCTGTGCTGGCTGATTTTCGAGGCCAGCGGGCCGGGGTTCGCCAGGCTCCAGTCGAACGCGGCCTGCGCCTGTTGCAATGCCTGGGGCGAAAGAGCACCGGGAACAAACACGACGCCATCCTGGCGATAGCGCGTGCGCGCCGCCGCCATATCGAATTCGCCTTTTCCGGTTATGGCTGGTTTCGTCATGGCCCGTTTCCTCAAACGCTGCGCCCGCTGAAAAAGCCTTTCGCGGGAGAGTTTTTCTTGACCGCCTATACCATGGCGGTGTTAGATTTGTAACGTGTTTTAAAACAAGATCCAGCCGGCGGGAACGTTCTCCTGCGGCCGGGCGTGCCGCACAATCTTGCGGCAGGGAGGATGGGAATGCCAACGCGGAGCGAAGTCATCGCTCGCCTGACCGCAGGCGGTGCATTCGAACTGGTTGAGGATCATTCGCCCGGCTACCCGCTCAAGATTTATCGCAACGGCCCCAAATCGATGCGGGAGGTTCTGCAATCCACCCGCGTGTTCGATGATCGCACGTTCCTGATCTATGGCGATGAGGAAATCACTTTCCGCGAACATTTTGAACAGGCGGCGGCGCTTGCGCATTTTTTGCGCGGCGCCGGTGTGGGCAAGGGTGACCGCGTCGCCATCGGCATGCGCAACTATCCCGAATGGGTGATCGGCTTCTGGGCCTGCCAGGCGATCGGGGCGGTTGTGGTGGCGCTCAATGCCTGGTGGACGGGTGCGGAACTCACCTATGCGCTGGAAGATTCCGCGCCCATGGCCATGCTGATCGATGGGGAGCGGCTGGCGCGGCTCTCCACGCTGATCGGCGGCATGAAGCTGAAGGCGCTGGTGGTTGCCCGCCGCAACGGCGCCGGTCCGGGTGGAACCGATTTTGCCGAGGCCGTGGCCAAACGCACGGCGGAATTGCCCGCGGCGGATATCGGGCCATCGGACTATTGCACCATCCTTTATACCTCCGGCACCACGGGCCGGCCCAAGGGCGCGGTGGCAACACAACAAAACCACATCACCAACTACATGAACACATTGCTCAGCGGTGCGGCGGCGCGCGGTTTGATGGGCGACTTCTCGGAGATTGCGCCGGCCGACATGCCGCAAGGCGGCTCGCTGCAGACTTTCCCCTTCTTTCATATCGGCGGATTGACCGGGCTTTACCTCAGCACCGGCACCGGCTCGAAGCTGGCCGTGATGTACAAATGGAATCCGGCCGAAGCGGTACAGTTGGTGGCGAAGCACAAACTGTCAGGGGTTTCGGGCGTGCCGATCGTGGTGCGCCAATTGCTGGAAAGTGCGCGGGCTTCCGGCGCCGATGTCAGCTCGGTGCTCGGCGTTTCGTCCGGTGGCGCCGCGGTGCCGCCCGACCTGATCCGCCAGATCGGCAAGCAGTTCGAACAGAAGGCGGCGCCCGCCAATGGTTATGGCCTGACCGAAACCACCAGCGCCGTCATCACCAACAGCGGCGCGGATTATTTCGCCCATCCGGACAGTATCGGCCGCCCGGTGGCGACGGCGGAGGTGCGCTTCGTCGATGATAGTGGCAAGGACCTCGGCAACAACCAGATCGGTGAATTGTGGATTCGCGGCGCCAATGTCATTCCGGGCTATTGGAACAAGCCGGACGCGACAGAAGCCGCGTTTGGCGGCGGCTGGTTCCGCACCGGCGATCTCGGTTACCAGGATGATGAAGGTTTCTGCTACGTGGTCGACCGCAAGAAGGATGTCATCATCCGCGGCGGCGAAAACGTCTATTGCGCGGAGGTGGAGGCGGCGATCCTCGAACATCCCCTGGTGCGTGATGTGGCGGTGGTCGGCCTGCCGGATCCCGAATATGGCGAACAGGTTGCGGCCGTGATTCAGGTCGGCGATCGCGCGCAGGCGCGTGCGCTTCCCGATGAATTGCGCGCCTCGCTTGCCACCACGCTCGCACGCTTCAAAATTCCGTCGGCCTATCAGGTGACGGAGGAGGAGTTGCCCCGCACCGCGACTGGAAAGGTCCTGAAACGGGAGTTGCGCAATATGTTCAAGGCGGAGCCAGCGGCCAGCGCAGCGAAGTAGCACGTTTCAGCAAAACTCGGGATCGTATGATGGGTGAGTCACACGGCTTGCCGGTGGGCGAGATCGCGCCGGCACATCGCTTCGATATTGCGCGGTTGGGTGATTGTCTTGCCGCCCATCTCCCCGATTATGACGGCGATCTGGTGGTGCAGCAGTTTCAGGGCGGCGCGTCCAATCCCACATTCCTGCTTTCGGCCCGCATGGGGTATGGCCCGGCGCAATTCGTCATGCGCAAGAAACCGCCCGGCCCGCTGTTGCCCAGCGCCCATCAGGTGGATCGTGAATTCCGCATCATGCAGGCACTGCGCGATACGCCGGTTCCCGTTCCCGGTGTGCATTTCCTTTGCGAGGATGATTCCGTCATCGGCACCGCCTTTTATGTGATGGATTTTGTGCCGGGCCGCATCATCTTCGATGCCACATTGCCCGGCCTGGCGAACGAAGACCGCGGTGCCGTCTACAATTCTTTCGGCGAAACATTGGCTGCCCTGCATCAGGTGGACTATGCCGCGGTCGGTCTCGCCGGTCTCGCGCCGCAGGGGGACTATATCGCCCGCCAGCTTCGCCGCTTTATCAAGCAATATCGCGCGGCCGAAACCGAAACCATCGCGGATATGGAAATATTGATCCGCGAACTGCCGGGGTGTGTGCCGCCGGACCGGAGAATTGCTATCGTTCATGGCGATTTCAAACTGGGCAACATGGTCATCCATCCCTCCGAACCGCGCCTGGCCGCGGTGCTGGATTGGGAATTGGCCACCATCGGCGATCCGCTGGCCGATCTCGCTTTCAGTGTACTGCCCTGGCACCGCGGCATCGGCGGCAAGGGGGCGCTGACGGCTGACAGTGTGGCAACCGGCATTCCAACGGAATCCGCTTATATCGGCGCCTATTGCCGCCGCACGGGCCGCGATCATATCGATGGCTGGAATTTTTATCTGGCGTTTGCGCTGTTCCGCCTGGCTTCGATCATGCAGGGCGTCTATCGCCGCGTTCTGTCCGGCACGGTGGCGAGTGATTTCGAGGCGGTGAATACCGCGCCGGCGCTGGCGGCACAGGGGCTGGCGCTGCTGCACGGCCCCTCACGCATTTCGCTCGATTAAGACAGGGAATTTCCGCGTTCAGTTTGCACGCTTGCCGCGGCGGGCCGCCGGCTTCTTCGTCAGGGCGGTTTGATACAGTTGAATCCGCTTCAGAAGCAGTGCCGCCCCCTTTGGCGTTGCCACCCCGCGCAAGGCGAGCGCATAGGCATAGGCGATGGCGTTCGGCAGGTCGGCGGATTTCACTTCGCCGATCACCCAGCCCAGCATCACGCCGTTGAAGGTGTGGGACAGGTTCTTCAGCAGGCTTTCGAGATTGGCTTCGTCCGCCACTGTCCCTTCGTCTTGCGCATCCCGCAACAGGCCTTCCCACAACGCGTGATTTCTGGCCCGTCCTTGCGGCGTGAACATGGTGTGTTCGGTGCCCTTGCCGCTGGTATCCAGCAGGGCCTTCCACAACGTGCGGTAAAAAAGCGGATCGTCGCGGTAAAAATCGGTGGCAAGCGCCAGCGCGGAAAAAATCCGTTCGATGGCGCTCAGTTGCTCCAGCCCGGCAACATGCTCCGAGAAGTTGCGCACGTCCTCCAGAATCGCCATCACCACGGCGCGTTTGGAGCCAAACAGATTGTACGGCGTCGCCAGGCTGACATTGGCGCGCTTGGCAATGGTCCGCATCGAAAGCTGGGTTTCGCCGGTCTCGCGGATCAGATCACGCGCCGCCGCCATGATGCGCAGGCGCCGTTCGTTTTTGGCGCGCTCACGCTGGCCGGTTTTTTCGACCGGTTTTTTTGCGCTGCGCCGCGGCGGCGGTTTTCGAGCCATGGCTGGTCACTGCCCCCAAGAATTCGTCCGCCTGCCCAAGGCGTCTGCGCGGTGTGTAGAAGGCGCTATTGGCGGAAACACCCGCCATGGTCAAGGCAAGGCTCAAAAAAAGGCGAGGGCCCGGCACCGGCGTTGAACCACGCCAGGGCCGGGCCCAAGGTTCATGTGACCGCTTCCGTGCCGAATCAGAATCCGATCTCGCGATCGTTTTTTCCGCTCGCGCGCAGGGCAGCGTATTCTTCTTCCAGCCGGTCGAATTCGGGCTTTTTGGGTCCGATGAATCCGAACAGGAACGCCGCCACCTTGCGCATCTGGATTTCTTCCGATCCTTCGGTGATGCGATAGCGGCGGTGGTGGCGATAGATGTGCTCGAACGCCTTGTGGCGGGAATAGCCCATGCCGCCATGCACCTGCATCGCACGGTCGGCCGCCTCGCAGCAGAGGCGATTGCCCCAGTAATTGCACATGCTCACCTTGTCGGAGAGTTCGCGCTCCACCTGCTTGTGCGGCATGCGGTCCATTTCCCAGGCCGTCTTGCGGATCAAAAGGCGCAGCGCCTCGGCCTGTGTCGCCAGTTCGACCAGCGGCCACTGAATCGCCTGATTGTAAGCCAGCGCCTTGCCGAACGGCTTGCGCAGGCGGGCATATTTCACGCTTTCATTGATGCAATAGACCGCGGCGCCCAGCGAACCCGCCGCCTGGCGGATGCGGTTCTGATGCACAAAGCTCTGACCCAGGCCAAGCCCGCGCCCGACCTCACCCCAGATCGCTTCTTCCGGCACCCACACATTGGTGAAGCTGACGCGGGGGTGATCGGTCGGCATGTTGAAGGTCCACAGCCATTCCTCGATCTTCACACCGGGATCGTTGCGCGGCACCAGAAACACGGTGATGCCGGACGCGTCGCCGTCCTTGCCGCTGGTGCGGGCGAACACCATGCAATGGCTCACCACATGCATGCCGGTGGTCCACATCTTCTGTCCGTTGATCAGCCAGCCTTTGACGCCGTTGCGCTCCTCCGGCACCGCGCGCGTTTCCATGAAGGTGGCGTCCGAACCATGATTGGGTTCGGTCAGGCCGAACGCGGTGGTGATTTCTCCTTTCAGCACCTTGTCGCCATAGCGTTTGAACTGGTCCGGTGTGGCAAATTCCTTAAACATCAGGATGAAGGGGTTGTTGCCGACAACCGAATGCTCGTTCTGCAGATCGTTGTGCAGGCCAAGCCCTTTCGCCGCGAGATGCTCGCGGATTACCGCCATGTCGAAATTGGAGCCGCCTTTGCCGCCCATTTCCTTCGGCCAGGCGTAGCGCAGATGGCCTGCCTTGTCGCACAATTCGCGCGTCTGCCGCAGCAGGGCTTCCCATTCCGGCCGGGGCAGGCCGTCATTATCCCAATCCGTGCGGGCGTTTTCGCGGCGGTGGTCGAAGAAACGCTGATTGTCGTCCTTCGCCTGCAGCGGCTTGATTTCCGCTTCGATAAAGCGGTCCAACTCGTCCAGATAGTCCGAGAGGTATTTGGGAATGGAGAAATCCATGGCCTGCTCCGTTATGTTTTTTGCGGTGTCTGGTCGTGTACGCGTTTGTATGCTGCGTAATTGGGCTGATCGACGGCCAGTTTGGCAAGGGTGGTTTCCCACAGATGGTCTTTCAGCCCCTGTGTAGTGAGGGTGATGGCGCCCGTCTCGATCCGCTCGCACAGTTGCGCGTTCAGGGTTTCCAGAGTGCCATCGCTATCCAGAAGTGCGCGAAGGCGGGCCAGCTCGGCCGCATCCGCGGCGGGTGAAAGCTCGATCTGACGGCGCACCACATCCACCGCATTGGCGGTGACGCGGGCGAGAAACGCATTGCGGCCCTGCATTTCCGGCATCACCGTTTCGCGCAGGAATTGCGCCACGGTTTCCAGAATTTCGGCGGGTGTCGGTTCGTCCTGCATGGCTCAGCTCCGGGGCGCAATCAGGTTCAAAAGATCGATCTCGTTTTCGGAGGCGCGCCTTGCGATCATCGCGCGTTCCGCCGTGCGATCGACACCGCTGCGGATGGCCTGGATCATCGCCGCACAGCTTACCCCCCAACTCAGCGAGCCCAGCACCTCCCAGAACCGCACTTGTTCCGGGTCTATCCTGCCGCCGCCGCCCGCCTCATAGCCGGCCAGCAACTGGTCCACCGTGCCGAAACCGCCGACCGGATTGTCGATGCCGCCGAACCGCCACGGCCCCACGCACAGCCAGCCCAGATCCTCGATCGGGTCTCCGATATGGGCGATTTCCCAATCCAGCACCGCGCGCAATCCGTCCGGTCCGATGATCAGATTGCCGTTGCGGAAATCGCCGTGCACCAGCCGCGGCGCCGGTGGCTCCTTGGGCAGGCGCTGCCGCAGCCATTCGAAGGCCAGCGCGAAGACCGGCCGCGGCCGCTCCGACAATCGATAGCGCTTGTGCAGTTCGTCGAGCCGGGTTGCCGCATCGGCATGGCGCAGCGGCGGCACCTGGTCGAGCGGTATGGCGTGGATGGCCGCCAGCACTTCGCCACAGCGGAAGGCAAGCCCCTTGCGCGCGTCCGCGAACGCCGCGTCACGCACGATTTTGCGGCCCAGCGTTTCACCATCGACAAAGCCGACAATGAAGCCTCTGCCGATGCCATCTTCCGGGCGCAGGACATAAATCACCGGCGGTTCGGGAATGCCCGCTTTGCCGGCCAGATCCATCAGCCGTGCCTCGGTCTCAAGACCGGCGGCGGCTTCATGCTGACGGTCGCCGCCCGGCGCGCGGCGCAGGATCAGCCGTTGCGACAGCTTGGGTCCCACGGCCTCGAAGGCCCAGGTTTCCTGGCTTGCACCGCCGGACAGGCGGCGAAGATTTGCGATACCGTCCGCGCCTGCGACTGCGCGGCGGATGACAGCGGCAAGACCGTCTTCAAACGCATGCTCTGACAGGGACACGTCAGCTTACGCCTCCCACCAGGGGTAGCGCGCCGGCATGTCTTTTGAGACCTTGCCGGGGAATTGCGGTTTGCGCTTTTCCAGAAACGCCATTACGCCTTCCTTCACATCCGCGCCCGCGCCAAGCTGCATCGCCAGCACGCCGTCAATCTTCAGCAGTTCGCTGTAATCAGGCGCACCGGCAAAGCGCCACAGCATCTGCCGCGTCAGCGCGATCGCGATGGGGGATGTTTCCTCGGCAATTTCGCGCGCCAACGCGCGGGCCCGTTCCAGCACGTTTTCCGGCGGCACCACTTCGCTCAAAAGACCGCCGGCCAGAGCCTCGTCCGCGTTGAACACGCGTCCCGTCAGGCACCATTTCAAGGCCTGGCTCAGGCCCACCAGTTGCGGCAGGAACCATGCGCTGGCCGCTTCCGGTACAAGGCCGCGGCGTGCGAACACAAAGCCGAAACGTGCCGTGCTGGCGGCGATCTTGATGTCCATCGGCAGGGTCAAGGTCAGGCCGACGCCCACCGCCGGCCCGTTGAACGCGGCGATGGATGGCTTGCGGCAATTGTAGATCGCGCCAATGAAACCCGCCCCGCCGGAGCGGCGTTCGCGCGCCGCCTGATCGCCGAACGATGCCGAATTGCCGCTTTGCGCGTCAAAGGCGTTGGCACCGGCCGAAATATCGGCACCGGCGCAAAAGCCGCGGCCCGCGCCCGTCACGATGATGGCACGAATGGCATCATCGGCATCGGCGCGGGTGAAGGCATCCTCCAGTTCCGCCCCCATCACGGCGGTATAGGCGTTCAGCTTGTCCGGCCGGTTCAGCGTGATGGTCAGCACCGGTCCGTCGGTTTCATAAAGAATGTCGCGATAGCTCATGGGCGCTCCTCACCTGATGATATGGGCCGTTATTCTGGCCATTGCGAAAACTCTAAACAATATTCAGAACGCGTTTCAACATCATATGTAGCGGCCAGAAAACGCCCGGCTCGAAAGCCCGGCCTATGGCAAATAAAAAAACTCCCCGGACCCATAGGGTCCGGGGAGTGCGCGAGGTGTTAGGTCAGATCGCTATTACTGGAAGCGATAGCTCACCGTGAAGCCATAGGTCGCCGGCATCCCGGTATAGCGGTACAGCACGTCGTTCACGTGGGAAGCACCCGTCCAGTAATACTCGTTGGTGATGTTGCGGCCCCAGACCTGGACACGCCAGGCATTCATTTCCACACCGGCCCGCAGATCGATAAGCGTGTACTCCTTGATCCGCAGCACATCCGACGGATAGGCGTTGCCGACACCGGAGTTGATCGGCGGCGAGAACGGCGCCCGGTTGTAGAAGAAGCCGTTCGTGCTTGCCTGGTGGTTCACGTTGGCGCCGACATAAGCCATGACCGAGTCCGTCAGCGGCCATTGATACTGCACGTCGACAGACGACTGCCATGGTGGTGCGGCCGGGAACGGCTCCCCGGTCAGGTCCACATTCTGGCTGAACGGATCGAAGTTGAAGTAATGCCCGTTGTGGCATCCCGGTCCGGGCAGGTCTTCGCCGTCGCAACCGTCAACCCGGCTGTGAACATAGCTGACCGACGGTGTGATGGTCAGGCCTTCGATCGGCGCCCAGATACCGGACAGTTCAAAGCCGATAACGTGGGATTTCGGCACGTTCACCAACTGTGGCAACGGTCCGAAGATCGGGTCGACGATGGCGCCAAGGATCTGCTTGTCCTTGTAGTCATAGTAGAACACCGCGCCGTTCAGTTGCAGCGTGTTGTCCAGCAGCGTCGATTTGAAGCCCACTTCGTAAGCCAGAAGGCCTTCCTGCTTGGCCGGCACCAACTGGGTGTAGGCCGAGGTTGCCACCGTCGGGAAGCTGCCGGATTTCCAGCCGCGGCTGACGTTGACATAGAGCAGTGTGTCTTCCACCGGCTTCCAGTTCAGGCCCGCGCGCCACGACACGTTGTTCTCGTTGAACAGGCTCGTGAAGTGCTCGGGATGGAAGCTCGGCCCAGGCCCGGTGGTGGCGCATGCGCCCGGCCCGACATTGATACCGCCGCCGCCGGATGATGCACCCGGCTGCAGATAGGTCGAGATCGGAATCACGCCGCTGAACAACTGCAGCATGTTCTGAATCTGCTCCGATACCAAAGACCAGGTGCCGTCGCCGCCGTCATAACCGCAGCCATGGAAGGATTTGTTGGTCTGCGTGAAACGGATACCGGCCTGGGCGGTCAGATTGTCCAGGATCGGGTATTCGCCATTCGCGTAGATCGCCATGGTCTGGGTGTGTTGCTGATTGGTCGGGTTCGTCGGGCCCAGATAGGTCTGATAGAAAGCCGGTACGCCGGCCGGAACACCCGAACAGTCGAACGGGCCACCATAAGCAACACCGCCATAGCTGGAGCAGAGGACCGCGCCAGGCAGAGAGGTCGGGCTTGCGGTCGATCCGCCATAAGTCTGCAGGAAGTCGTCGTGCGTCGAGTCTTTCTCGTAATTGCCGCCGAATATCCAGTCGCCCTTACCGGCGAATTTCCCGGCCAGCCGCAATTCCTGATAGGTGACGTCGATATAACCGCGCTGCAGCGATTCATAATCCTGATAGATCGTGCCGTCGCCTTCAATCGTGGTGAAACGGTCGAAGCGCTGATGTGATGTCAGCGATGTCAGGGTCAGATCGTTCGTGATGTTGTAGTCCATCCTGAGCGATGCATTGAAGAACTTGTTGTCGTTGCGTGCGCCGGTGCATTCGGTCGAATTCAGCGGCCGCTCCGCACCGATCGGCGTCGTGTTGAACGGCGGATCGAACGGCGAGGTGTTCACGCACGCGCCCCAGTCGGCCGCGCGCGAGTCTTGCGGCGCGAACGGATAGTGGTATCCGGTTGTTGAGCCGAACTGGTTGAACGGATAGATGCCGATCCGCGGATCCATGGTGGCCGCCGGGCTCAGCGGTGCGATGCCATAAAGCGCCGGCATCTGCGTATCGCTGGTGTCCTTGAACCCGGACAGTGTCAGCAATGCGGTGAAGTTGTCGGTCGGCTGCCATTCAAATGAAACCCGGCCCTGCAGCATGTTCTTGGCACCCGATGTTGCGGGGTGCGTATAGCTGTACTGCCAGTCGCCGCTCTGAATGCTGCGCACCGCCACACGGAATTTCAACGTGTCGGTGATCGGCCCGCTGACGAATCCTTGCAGATCGGCGGTGTTGAAGCGGCCATAGCTGAAGTCCGCGCCCGCTTCCCAATCGTCCGTCGGCTTGTTAGCGATGAAATTGATCGCACCGCCGGTGGCGTTTTCGCCGAACAGCGTGCCTTGCGGGCCTTTCAGCACTTCCACCCGCTGAATGTCGAGTGAGGCGGCCGATGTCATGATGGAATAGGGCAGCGGTACTTCGTCGTTATAGACGCTCACTGTCGGGCTGGCCGCCAGTGAAGTGTCGAGGAAGCCGACACCGCGAATGGTATAGATCGGCGTGCCGTAGAAGGACGGCGTATAGTTGAAGCCGGGCACCACCTTCACGAGTTGCGACGTATCGGTAATGCCGAGCTTGGTCAGCTCGTCGCCCGATGCCGCGGTGATCGACATACCGACATCGTTGATATTCTGGGAAACCTTCTGCGCCGTGACCACAACCGTTTCGATTCCGGTTGAAGGCTGATCCTGCGCCATCGCCGGCGGCGCGGCTGCTGCCAGTGCAAGCGTTGTGACAACGCCACAAAGTGGCGTCCATTGACGTGACATCCGTTACCTCCCGTTCGTGCCGCGCGTTGGTACCGCGCAAGCCCTTAATTCGCTGATGGGAAAAATACGGGCGACCGCCGAACGCCAGCGCGGCCCGCACCCTCCCAGGCGAATCGTCTGACAATAATTTTTTATAACGCGTTATATACCTCGTGTCCAGAGGTTCTTCTCTCGGGCGCCTCAAGGATGGCGCTGTGGGGCCCGACACTCAATCTCTATTGCGCTAAATGCCCAGTATCGTGGCGGATCGTGATAATAATGCCACGAGCGGTTAACGCTTTCCGTCGCCCGGCGGGCGCGGGTCATCTTTTGACTCTGTTGTAAATATGGCCGGGTGGTTGCCGGATTCCTGAAACAAATTCTAGCTGCGGCCCTTGGCCGTGCGCTTTCAATCCGATGCGATCGCCCGGCTTAAGCCCGTGCGCAAGCAGCCCTGCGGCCGGATCGTCGCTGCGCGACGGCAGATCGCGATAGGGCAGATCGCGATAGGAGAGATTGATGTTCTGATGGGCGGAATGAAGCGCCAGCCGATCGCCGATGCGACGGCAGCCTGGCTCGGCCCCTTTCGCTCTCCAGGCCGGCGGCGGTGCTTGTAGGCAGCGTGGCGCCTCTATGCCATGATCGCACCCGGATGAACGCATGGGACAGAAATGACGGCACAGTTCGGCGCGAAATCGACCACGGATGAGGTGCTTGCGGGTGCCACGCTCACCGGAAAACGGGTTCTGGTCACCGGCGTCTCGGCCGGGTTGGGGGTGGAGACGGCCCGCGCGCTTGCCGCCCATGGCGCAACGGTTGTCGGTGCGGCCCGCGATCTGAAAAAAGCGGAGCGGGCGACCGAACCGGTGCGGCGGGATGCGGCGCATGGCGGCAGTCTGTCGTTGGTGGAACTCGATCTTGCGTCGCTCAAAAGTGTGCGCGCCTGCGCGGACAGGCTTACCGCCGATGGCAAGCCGTTCGATGTGGTGATCTGCAATGCCGGTGTGATGGCAACGCCGAAGGGCAAAACGTCCGATGGTTTTGAAACCCAGTTCGGCACCAATCACCTCGGTCATTTCGTTCTGGTCAACCGCATTGCCTCGCTGTTTCGCAACGGTTCGCGCCTCGTCAATCTGTCCTCGTCGGGGCACCGTTTCGCGGACGTGAATCTCGACGATCCGAATTTCGAGCGCACGCCCTACAGCGAATTTGGTGCTTATGGCCGCTCCAAGACGGCGAATGTTCTGTTCGCGGTGGAGTTTGACCGCCGTCACCGCGGCAACGGCGTGCGCGCCACCGCCGTCCATCCCGGCGGCATCATGACAGAGCTTGGCCGTCATATGACACCTGAGCTCAGGCAGATGATGACGAAGAGCATCGAAGACGCCAACAAGGCCGGAAATCTTCCTCCCTTCGAATGGAAGACCGTCCCGCAAGGGGCTGCAACATCGGTATGGGCAGGTTTCGTCGCCCCGGCTGATCTCGTGGGCGGAAAATTCTGTGAGGATTGTCAGGTCGCAGAGCGGAATGAAAACCCGGCGGCGCGCGGCGGGGTGCGCGGTTACGCACTCGATCCCGAAAATGCGAAAGCACTATGGGCCAAAAGCGAAGAACTGGTCGGCGAACGCTTCTGATCGCCCTTATGGGCGTGCCCTCTGCCGTCTGATAGTCAGCGTGTCATGACCGGCTATCTTCTTCTTGCCGCCGCGGCCTTCGCGGCCGGCGTGCTCAACACCATCGCGGGCGGCGGCACGTTCCTCACCTTTCCCGCGCTTGTCTATACCGGCGTGCCGGTGGTTGCGGCCAATGCGACCAGTGCGGTTGCCGTCTTCCCCGGCTATCTCGGCGGCGCGATCGGATTCCGGCGGGAAATCGCCGCGCTGGCGCGTAAGCGGCTGTTGCGGATCGCGGCGGTCACGGCCCTTGGCGGGCTGATCGGTTCGCTCCTGCTTCTGATCTCGTCCAACCGGGCATTTTCCATTGTGGTGCCGTTCCTGCTTGCGACCGCCACGCTGGTATTCGCCTTTGGCGAGCGGTTACAGGCCTGGGCGCGGCAAAGCCGGTTTGGAAAGCCCGATGGCTGGGTCGCAACCCTGCTGGTCTCGCTCTATGGCGGCTACTTCAATGGCGGCCTGGGAATTGTGCTGCTGGCGCTGTTCGCGCTTTGGGGCATGCGCGATCTCAATGCGATGAACGGATTGAAGAACGGGCTGTCTTTTGTGGTCTCGGCAATCTCTGTGGCGGCGTTCGCGGCTGCGGGCCTTGTCGCCTGGCCCCAGGCTGTTGTGATGATGGTGGCGGCAACGCTCGGCGGCTATGCCGGCGCGCCGCTCGCCCGCGCCTTGCCCGAAAAGGCGGTCCGCGCCACCGTCATCGTGGTTGGCGCCGCGATGAGCATGATCTTCTTCGCCCGCCTGTTCGCCGTTTAAGTGGTTGCTGCCGGAACGGTAGTCCGGGAACCTGGCTGAATTCTATTGACTATTATTGCTTGATAATGATCATTTGTGATCTATTTTGATGTAAGCGCAGCGGCGATTGCTATAGATCTGCGCGCGAAGGCGAGGGAAGCCGGGCGTGACACCACAAACCCTAAGTGTCTCGACCAAGGCCGGTTGGGCGGTCGGTGAACTGGCGATTGCGGTTTATGTCGGCCTCAACATGGCCTTCATGCTTTATTACTGCACCGACGCGCTGCGGATTCCGCCTGCTATCGCCGGTATGGCCTTGCTTGTGCCCCGTATCCTCGATGCTTTCGCCGATCCTGTCATGGGCATCGTTTCGGACCGCACCGTTTCCCGCTTCGGCCGCAGGCGCCTTTATCTCGCAATCGGCGCACCGTTTCTTGGCCTTGCCATTGCGCTGGTGTTTTTCGTCCCGCCGGAAATCGATCTGCCGCTCCGGGTCGTTTTGCTGATGGCGGCATTTCTGCTCTCCAACGCGGCCATCACGATTTACGGCGTTCCCTATTCTGCCATGGCAGCGGAGATGACGGCCGATTATGCCGAGCGGACGAGCCTGACCGGATACAAGATGATCGCGGCACGAACGGGCATCATCCTGTCGGGCTTTGCCGGGCCTTTGATCTTCCGTTCAATGGGCAATCTGGCAGACGGTTTCCGTCTTCTGGGCGTCATTGCCGGGATATTCATGCTGGTAACCGGCCTGTGGAGTTTCTTTGCAACGCGGTCCGCGCCGCAGCTTTCCCGGCCTGCGCACAAATTCAATTTTCGGGCGGAAGTTTCCGCCGTTCTGAACAATCGTCCGTTCCGGCTTCTGTGGCTCGTGTTTCTGTTGCAGAACATCGCGATCGGCGCGGCCACGACCGCGCTGATCTATTTTCTGATCTATGCCATGCGGTTTGAACCGCGTGAAACATCCGTGTTCTTTGCCGCCAGCGGTATCGCGGCCGCCGTTGCGACCCCTGTCTGGGTTCTGGTTTCACGCCGTCTGGGCAAGCGCAACGCTTATTCCATCGGGCTTATGCTCGCAGCCCTCGTTGCCCTGTCGCTGCTGTTCGTTTCGCCGTCGCTGGCCTGGCTGCTTCTTGGCATCGTGGTCATCGGCGGCCTGATCGATGGCGGCAATCAGCTTTTTCCCAATGCGATGGTGCCTGACAGCGTGGAAGTCGATGAAGCGGCGACCGGCGAACGCAGGGAAGGCGCCATTTTCGGCGCCTGGAGCTTTTGCCTGAAGCTTGGCATGACAATGGGTGCGTTCGCCGTGAGCCTGGGCCTGTCGGCGTTCGGCTTTGCAGGCGGAGCGTCCCCTGCGGCACAATCCGATATGGCCATTCTGGGTATCCGGCTCATGTATGCCGGTTTGCCTGCACTTCTGTGGATCGCCAGCGTGCTGCTGTTGTCGCGCTACAATCTCACGGAGGAACGGTTTGAAGCCCTGAAGGCCGAAGCCATGGCCCGGCGAACGGCGAACGGTTCACTGTCGGGGCCTGTTCTGAGGGCTGGCGACAAGGTGCATCCCGGATGACGGTCTCAGCGGTTTTCGATGCCGGGAAAACCAGGCTCAAATTCCGTGTTATCGCGGAAGACGGGCGCTGCCTGTTTGCCGATTCAACGCCGAGCCGCACGGCCTCAAGCCTGGCCGGCGTGATTGATACCGCCCGGGCGGAAGAATTTCTCTTTCATGCGCTTCGCACGGCCGGTTCGCGCTTTCCGCTGACACATTTCGTACCCGTTGGCCATGGTGCCGCCGCGGCATGGCTGAATGCGGATGGATTGGCGGTACCCGTCATGGATTATGAGGCGGAAATCCCATCCGCCATCCGCGCGCGTTATGAGGCCGAACGGCCACCCTTCGCCGAAACCTGTTCGCCGTCTTTGCCGTTGGGCCTGAATCTCGGCCGGCAACTATTTTGTGCCGAAACATTGCAACCCCGCCTGGCTGATGAGAGCGGGCTCGTCCTGCTGCCATGGCCGCAATACTGGGCCTGGCGGTTGAGCGGTATTGCTGCTTCGGAAGTCTCCTCACTGGGCTGTCACACCGATCTGTGGTCGCCGGGCTTGGCGGCATGGTCAAGCCTCGCGCAGGCACGCGGCTGGCATGAACGCTTTGCGCAGGTAACCGCTGCCAATGCCGTTTTTGGAACGATGCAGAATGCGGCGATGCGCGCGGCCGGTCTTGGCGACTGCCAGATCGTCTGCGGGGCGCACGATTCCAATGCGGCCTTGTTTGCAATCCAGTCGGCGGGATTGCTGGGCGCGGGTGCCTGCCTGATTTCCACCGGCACGTGGACCGTTACGATGGCGCCAGGCGCCGAATTGGGCCATCTCGATCCGGGGCGCGATTGTCTCGCGAATGTTTCGGTTTCCGGTGCACCGGTTCCAACCTGCCGGTTCATGGGTGGTGCGGAATATGCGGCGATTGCGGGCACGGTCGATGTTGCGCCCGATGCCGCAGCGTGCACGGAATGTATAAGGTCCGGTTCGATGACCTTGCCTGCCTATGCGAATGCGGGCGGGCCGTTCCCGTCTCATCGGGGATGTCTGGTTGGCGCGCCGCCGCGCGATGCCAAAGAGTCCGCCGCCCTGGCGTCGCTGTATTACGCGCTGATGGTGGCCTACGAAATCGCTTTGCTGGGCCCATGCAAAACCGTTGTCCTCGAAGGGGCGATGACGAAAAACCCGCTGGTTCCGGGATTGATCGCCGCGCTGACCGGCGCATCGGTTTATCTGTGCGCGGGTGAAGCGGTCAGCATCGGCGCCGCCAGACTGGCCGTGCCGTTCGATACGGCAGCGGCGCTCGCTTTAACCGCTGTCGCTCCGCTCGCCATTCCCGGACTCACTGAATACGCGGCGCGATGGCGTTCCGCCGTGGCGGCGCGTGACGCGGAAGCCGCGGAAATCGCTGACCGGAGATTGATGGAAGGGGGCGCTGGTTATGCGGAAAAATGATCATGGTAGATTTGGCATTGAATCTGTTTCCCGGCGCGCGATGATCGCGGGCCTTGCCGCCGGGACCGGCTTCCTGACCTTGCACAGCCCGGCGGCGTGGTCACAAGCGCATAAGGGCGAAACAGGCAGTGGCGATGTGCCCGGCATAAAGCTCACGCCGCAGCAGCGTATGCGTGGCGCCGATTTTGTGATGCACCATCCCAGCATCGATATTCATGCGCATCCAGGCCGCTTCTTTCTTCGTGGTCTGCCGGAAGATGCGCCGGCCGTCCGCGCATTCGGCGCGCCCGATGAACCTCAGGTTATTGCCGATCTCAATGCCGGCCATGTCAGCGCGGCGCTATTTGCGGCCGTGGCCGATATGCAGGTGCTAGGGGTTTCCAAAACCGGTATTCGCGGTGTTCGCAATTTCAAACCGGGAGAAGCGATTGCCGATTACGCGCGGCAGATTGCCGATCTGCGTGCGCTGATTTCACATGGCGGGCTCGGCCAGGCCGTGAATGTCCAGGGTGTCTATGCAGCGAAACAGCGGGGCAGAACGGCCGCGATCTTCGCGGTGGAAGGTGGCGATTTTATTGAAGACAGGCTGGATCGCATTCACCGTGCCCATATGGATGGCGTGCGCGCCATCACCATCGTTCACTACCGGGTCAATCAGATCGGCGACATACAATCCGAAGCGCCGGTTCACAACGGGTTGACGCCGCTTGGTAAGGATATCGTCCGGGAAATGAACAAGGCCGGTATCATCGTCGATCTCGCGCACGCGACATTCGCGGTGACGAAGGATGTGCTGGAAATTTCCGACAGGCCGGTGATGCTGTCTCACAGCACGCTGGCCGCACCGGGCGATACCGCGCCCCGCCTGATCAGCGCGAAACATGCCGCCATTGTGGCCGATCATGGCGGAATCATTGGTGCCGTGCCGTGGGGCTTCGGCCAAAGCCGGTTTTCCGATTACATCGATGCCATTCTCAGGTTGGTGGATTGCGTCGGTGTTCGCCATGTGGCGATCGGTACTGACATGGATGCGACCTACAAGCCGGTTTTCACCACTTACCGCGACTGGAGCCTCATTCCCGCGGCGCTGCTCGCCAGGGGCCTGCACGAAAGCGAAGTCGGAATGATCATGGGCGGGAATTTTCTTCGCATCTTTCGCACGGCACTTGCGGGCATCGCCGGATCGCGAGGCGCAGCGCAATGATTGCTGCGAACGTGGATGACTATCGCGACGGGGCGCGGCGCAGGCTGCCGCGATTCCTGTTCGATTATATCGATGGCGCTTCCTACACCGAACATACGGCGCGGAACAATGTGCGCGATTTTGAGAAAGTCGCGCTGCGCCAGCGCGTGCTGCGCGATGTTTCTGAGATCGACCTTTCGACGGCGCTGTTTGGCGCAAAGATGGCGATGCCGCTGGCGCTTGCGCCGGTGGGGCTGGCCGGCATGTTTGCGCGCCGCGGCGAAGTGCAGGCCAGCCGGGCTGCGCGGGCCGCGGGCGTTCCGTTCTGTCTGTCCACGGTTTCAGGATGCTCGCTGGAGGAGGTTGGGCGCGGCCTTGAATCGCCTTTCTGGTTTCAGCTCTACATGATGAAGGATCGCGGTTTCATGCGCGAACTTCTGGTACGCGCATCGGAAGCTGGCTGTACGGCGCTGTTGTTCACGGTCGATCTGCCGGTGCCGGGCGCGCGCTATCGCGATGTTCGCTCGCGCCTTACCGGGGCCGGTATGGCGGCACGCCTGCAGCGCGGGCAGCAAATTCTGTCTCATCCCAGCTGGGCCTGGGATGTGGGCGTGCGGGGGCGGCCGCACGGGCTCGGCAATGTAGCCGCAAAGCTTGAACCGCGATCCACCATTGGCGATTTCTGGCAATGGGTGGGCGCCAATTTCGATGCCTCGGTGACGTGGAAGGATCTCGATTGGATCCGGCAAACATGGCATCGGCCGCTTGTCATCAAGGGCATCCTCGATCTCGAAGATGCCCAGGCGGCTGCGCGCCTGGGGGCGGACGGCATCGTCGTCTCCAATCATGGCGGGCGTCAGCTCGATGGGGTGCCTTCGGCCATCCGGGCCCTGCCGCCGATTGCCGATGCCGTTGGTGACGCACTGACCGTGCTGATGGATGGCGGCATCCGCTCCGGGCTCGACATTGTGCGGGCACTGGCGCTTGGTGCACGCGGCGTTCTCATTGGCCGGGCCTGGGCCTATGCGCTGGGGGCGGCCGGCGGCCGTGGCGTTGCCGGCATGCTCGAAATTCTGCGGCAGGAGATGCAGGTTGCCATGGCACTGACCGGGCATCGCCATATTTCCGAGCTGAGCCCGGCGGCCCTGGTGCATCCGGCGGCACCGTTCGGCTGAATCGCCAATCCATCGGACCTGCCTGAGCGATCCTGATCGGTTTGCAGCCCGCCATTGTCTCGCTGCACGGGATTTTACGCGAAGAAATATTGCGATTCTTCAGCTACTTGATTACAAGTCATGATCGTATATGAAATAATATGCTTGTTCTTGATCGATTGACATAGTAGGTACGATGCCTGTGCAAGTTGAGGCGGACAATGGATTTCACGAGCGATGAACTGGACCCACGCGGCCGTTTTGAGGTTCCGCTGAAGCGCTGGGATAGCGAAATCGCCAAATCTCTCGATGCGCCCGGTCTGTTGCGCTATCGCTCGCGCCTTTTGGGCAGCGATCTTTCGATCACCAATTTCGGCGGCGGCAACACATCCGCCAAAATCGCGACCGCCGATCCGCTGACCGGGGAAACCGTCGAAGTCCTGTGGGTGAAGGGATCGGGCGGCGATATCGGTTCGATCGAGCTTGACGGGTTTGCAACGCTTTATCTCGACAAACTGCACCAGATGGAGCGGCGCTTTTTGCGTTCCGCGGACGAAGACGAAATGGCGGGATTGCTGCCCTTATGTGTCTTCGGCGGAAATCCGCGCGCGCCCAGTATCGATACGCCGCTGCATGCCCTGCTGCCGTTCGCGCATGTGGATCATATGCACCCCGATTCCATTACGGCACTGGCCTGTTCCGACCGCGGCAAGGCGCTGGTGATGGAATTGTTCGGCGATACGGTCGGCTGGCTGGACTGGCGGCGACCCGGCTTTCAACTTGCGCTTCAATTGCGCGCGGCTGTTGAGAAGGCCCCCGGCTTGCGCGGGGTCGTTCTGGGTGGCCATGGGCTCGTCTCGTGGGGCGAAACGGCTCAGGAATGTTATGAGAATACTGTCGATCTGATCCGCCGTGCGGCCGATTTTCTGAACGAAAAGCTTAAAGACGTGCGCCCTTTCGGTGAAGCTGTTGTCCAGCCTCATGAAGCCTCGGCGCGCAGGGCATTTGCCACCCGTGCGATGCCGGTGCTGCGAGGTCTGCTGGGCGACCGGCAGCGTAAAGCGGGCCATTTTGCCGATGCGCCGGGCGTGCTGGAATTTGTTTCGGGTGCGCGGGTCCGCGAACTTGCGGCGCTGGGCACGTCATGCCCGGATCATTTTCTGCGTACCAAGGTCAAGGCACTGGTGCTCGATCCGGCGGCGATGGACGATCGCGAAAAACTCATTGCGGAGATTGCGGCATACCGGGCGGACTACACCGCCTATTATGCGCGGTGCAAGCGTGCAGACAGTCCGGCGTTGCGCGATCCCAATCCCGTGGTGATCCTGATCCCCGGCATCGGCATGTTCACGTTTGCGCATGACCGGACAACGGCAAGGCTTGCGGCGGAGTTTTTCCAGAACGCGATCAATGTGATGCGCGGTGCCTGTGCAACGGGACAATATATCGGCCTGGACGAGAAAGAGGCGTTCGGAATCGAATATTGGGTGCTTGAGGAGGCAAAGCTCCGCCGCCTGCCTCCGCCACGGCCGCTTCATGGTGCAATTGCCTATGTCAGCGGCGGTGCCGGTGGGATCGGCCGCGCGGTTGCGAACAGGCTTCTGTCCGAGGGTGCCTGCGTAACCATTGCGGATTTTGACCGCGATGCCCTGCAAAAGGCCGAGGCAGCACTGGTTGAGGACTATGGCAGGGACCGTGTGTTCGCGGTTTGCTGCGATGTGCGTTCACAGGATTCTGTACAGGCCTCGTTCGAAGATGCGGCCTTGCGCTTCGGCGGCCTTGACATCGCGGTGGCCAATGCGGGTATCGCATCGTCGGCACCGATCCATGAAACATCGCTCGATATGTGGCGGGTCAATTACAGCGTGCTCGTCGAAGGCTATTTTCTCGTCGCGCAAAAGGCCTTCTCCCTTTTCCGGGAGCAGAAGCGTGGCGGAAATGTGATTTTCGTGGGCAGCAAAAATGCCCTCGCCACGCCCATGAATGCTTCAGCCTATGCCTCGGCCAAGGCGGCGGAACTGCATCTGGCGCGATGCCTTGCTCTGGAAGGCGGGCCGGATGGAATACGCGTCAACGTCGTCAATCCCGATGCCGTCATTCGGGGGTCGCGGATATGGAGCGGCACCTGGCGCCGTGAACGGGCCGAGGCGCATGGCGTGAAGGAGGACGAGCTGGAAGAGGTTTACCGCAAGCGCTCGCTTCTCAAGGCCGCGGTTTTGCCTGAGGATGTGGCCGAAGCGATCCTTTTTCTGGCGTCGGACAAATCTGCGAAATCGACCGGAAACATCATCAATGTCGATGCCGGAAATGCACAGGCCTTCACACGGTAACGCGCGGACGACAAAAGGGAGTGTCCCATGCCGTTTTCGAGAATTTCCTCCGATCTGATCGGCTCCGAAAACGCCACGCGGCTTGCCGCGCTGCAGGAAGATTATGAATTCCTGGGGCGCAAGCTGGCGCGGCGCGGGCTCTCCATCGATCGCATAAAGGAACGTGTGAAGGCGTTCACCGTCGCAATTCCGTCCTGGGGCGTGGGCGCCGGCGGCACCCGGTTTGCCCGCTTTCCCCTCGCCGGCGAGCCGCGCTCGGTTTGGGAAAAGCTTGAAGATTGTTCCGTCGTGCAGGATCTGGGGCGGAATACGCCCTGCATATCGATCCATTTTCCGTGGGACTGGACGGACGATCTGAAGGGGCTCCGGCAGGCGGCGGTGCAATTGGGGCTTCATTTCGGCCCCGTCAATTCGAACACGTTTCAGGACAGGCCGGGCGCGGACCTGTCGTACAAATATGGCAGCCTGACGCACACGGACCGGCATGTTCAGGAACAGGCCATCGCGCACAATCGCGCCTGTATTGAAGGTGGTGTCGCGCTGGGTTCAAAAGCGCTGACGGTATGGATCGGGGATGGGACCAATTTTCCGGGCCAGCAGGATTTCACCGCAAGCTTCGATCGCTATCTTGAAAGTGCGGAGAAAATTTACGCGGCGCTGCCCGGCGACTGGACGCTTCTGATCGAACACAAACTCTACGAACCGGCGTTTTATTCCACGGTGATACAGGATTGGGGCACCAGCTATATTGCTGCCACACATCTTGGCGACCGGGCGAAATGCCTTGTCGACCTCGGCCATCACGCGCCCACCGTCAATATCGAGATGATCGTGGCGCGGCTTGCCCGTTTCGGAAAGCTGGGCGGGTTTCACTTCAACGATTCGAAATATGGCGACGACGATCTTGATGCCGGGTCGATCGATCCATTCCGTCTGTTCCTGATCTTCAACGAATTGGTGGAAGCGGATCTGCGCGGCAGCGGCGTGGCTTCGCTGGAGCATATGATCGATCAGTCGCACAATGTGACCGACCCGATCGAGAGCCTTCTCTTGAGCGCCGAAGCGATTGCCGGTGCCTATGCCCGTGCGCTGATCGTGGATCGCGACACCTTGCATGGCGCGCAGGCCGGAAACGATGTCGTCATGGCGCGGGAGCAGTTGCGAACCGCATACGAAACGCCGATGGGGCCGGTTCTGGCCATGGCGCGTTATGAGTGCGGTGGCGCCATCGATCCGGTCGCGGTTTTTCGCGCGTCGGGCTATCGTGAAGACCGCGCCCGCGATCGGCCCGCCGGGGGTGGCGCGACAAGCGCGGGAATCGTGTGATGCCATGCCGAAGTTCGATCGCCGGGCGGAATGGATTTGGCGGCCGCGCAATCTGACCGCGGCTGCATTTGAAATGGCAAGCCCGCGGCTGGCTGAAGAAACCAACCGCTATGTTTATTTCCGGCATAGTCTGGAGATGGATCAGGGTGTGACGTCCGCGCCCGTCTATGCGTCGGCAGACGGCCGTTACCAGCTTTTCGTCAACGGCGTTCGTGTTGGCCGCGGCCCGGCACGGTGCAGTTCGTTGTTCCAGACGATGGACCTGTACGATCTTGCGTTTCATCTGAAGAAGGGCCGCAATGTGATTGCCGCTCTGGCGCATTCTTACGGGCGCAACACGGCCTGGTACGAATTGCCGGGCGGGGATCATGGCCGTGCGTTCGGCTGTGGCGGCTTCTTTTTGCAGGGCGATGCCGTAACGGAATCCGGGGCGCGTATTTGCCTGGATACGGATGGATCGTGGCGCTGCCTTGTCGCGGAGGCGTGGCAGACCGATGTGGCATCGAACAGTCTGGGCTTCATGGAAATCTACGATGCACGGCGTGCGCCGCAAGGCTGGGCCGGCGTAGGTCTTGACGATGGCGGCTGGCAGACGGCCGAGGTGCTGCGTGTGGCGGGCCGGAATTTCAGCGGCGATGTGATTCCGTTTGCCAATTTGGGCACGCGCGAAATACCGTCCATGCGTGAAGGCTGGTCCACGCCCGCGCGTATCGCCGGTATCCATGAAGTGGCGGAAACACCACGCCCCGACCTGGCGGAGCAGATTGCGCAGGAATGTTTTGCGCCGCTAACGCATTGCAAAGTGACATGCGATTCTATCGAGGTCGAAACGGTGGACGGCTATGCCGTTTCGATCGTCTACGATTTCGGTGAAATTCTGACGGGCTATATTGGCCTGAACCTTGATGGTCCGGATGGCGCCATCGCCGATATCGTTTATGGCGAACAGCTTAACCCGGATGGCCGCGTGAAAATTTTCGGCGGCATCGCCGGTTTCGATGCTGTGCCCGCGCATCGCTATACCTTGCGGGAGGGCACGCAGAGCTGGGAGCGTTTCGAATGGAACGGGCTGCGTTACCTGCAGGTCACATACAGGAACTGCGAAAGGCCGCTGCGCATCCTCGGTGTCGGACTTTGCACGACGGAATACCCTGTGGAAGATGTGGGGGCGTTCTCGTGCTCCGACGATCTGCTGAATCGGATCTGGCGGGCCGGCGCCAAAACATTGCGCAGATGTATGCACGATGGTTATGTCGATTGTCCGTCGCGCGAACAGCGGCAATGGATGGACGCCTATATCGAAGCGCGGATCAATTATGCGGCGTTTGGCGACGCGCGGCTAGCGGCACAGGCGTTGAAACAATTCGCGCAATCGCAACGGGCGGACGGATTGACCATGATGGCCGCACCGGGAGATTTTTCGCTCTCCGGCTTCACCAATATTCCGGACTTCTGTTTGTACTGGATCATGATGATCGACGATCATGTCCTCTATACCGGTGACACGCAGATTGCCGCCGGTCTGTATCCATCCGTTGTCAAGGCGATCCGCTGGTTCGAAGATCAACTCAATGACGAGAATCTTCTGACCGATGTGCCGCATTGGGTTTTTGTCGACTGGGCCGAACTGGATAAACAGGGGCAGGTGACCGCACTCAACGCGCACTTCGTGGCGGCGCTCGCTGCCGCGGCGCGTCTGGCGCGGATTATGGAATGCGGGCGGGATGCTGCCCGCTTCGAAGCGCTGGTGAAGGAAATCACTTCTTCAATCAACGCCCGTCTGTGGAACGACGGGCGCGGCCTCTATGCCGATGCGCGTCGGCATGGCCGGTTGAGCAACCGCATCAGTCAGCAGGCCAATGCAGCCGCAATTGCGCATGGCGTGGCCCCGCGCAACCGATGGCGCCGGATTTTTGAAGCCATTCTGGATGATGCGAATCTCGTTCTGACCCGACCATCGAGCCGCGAAGAAAGCCCGGTGCCCTTTGACGAAAAGCGCAATATCGTTCTTGCCCAGCCCTTTTTCATGCATATCGTTCATCGCGCCATGCGCGCAGCGGGGCTACACGATCAGATCGTGGGGAACATCCGCAAACGCTGGGCCGATATGCTCGAAGACAGCGGCTCCACGTTTCGGGAGACCTGGCAGCTCGAAGATATCACCAGCAAATGCCACGCCTGGTCGGCAACGCCGGTCTTCGACCTGTCGACGGATGTGCTGGGGGTATCGCCGGCCGCGCCCGGTTTCTCGCGTGTGCAGATCGCGCCGCATATCGCGGGGCTCGAATGGGCGCGCGGCCGATATCCCACGCCGCACGGCGCCATCAGCGTTGCGTGGGAATTCCGCGCCGACCGCTTCGTGCTGACGATCGATATTCCTGCGGGATGCGAAGGGATAGTTGTCTGTCCGCTCTCCGGCGGTTGGCAGATGGTGGATGGTAGCGTGGCGCCTGGGCCCGCTAGCGTCACGGCCGGGCCGGGCGCGCATCGCCTTGTTGGCTAGACGGAACAGGAAGCCCGCATATCAGGAGACCTTGAACACGTGCTTGAGATAATCCGCCGCTTCGCGGATCGCAGGCCGTGCCGCCGTCAGTTCGCCGCACATGCCCATGAAGCCGTGGATGACACCGGGATGGACGGAGAGGTCACAGGCAACGCCGAAATCGCTCAGCCTGCGTGCCAGCAGGAAGCTGTCATCGCGTAACGGGTCGATGGCCGCGGCGATGATCCGGGTGAAGGGAAGGCCGCCGAGCGATGCGTTGAGGATGTTTACGCGCGGATCATCACGCTGCGCTGTGTCTTCCACGTATTGCGACAGGAAATATTGCATGTCGGCTGGGCCGGGGCCGGTATCGTCAATCGCCTGGCCGCGGCTTTGATGTGCAATTGCAAAGACACCGCAATTGAGCAGCAGCCCGGCCAGCTTGATATCGCGGTCGCGCAGGCTCATCGCTGTTGCAATAGCCAAATTCGCACCCGCCGACGCGCCGCCAAGTGCAATTCGCCCGGTATCGATCTGAAATCGGTCCGCCTGTTCCAATGCCGATTCAATCAGCGCCACGCAATCGTCCAGCGGCACGGGAAAGCGGTGTTCGGGGGCCAGTGCGTATTCCAGCGATATGATCTGGATTCCGGATTCAACGGCGGCTTCTCGCAAATAACGGTCTTCCGAATCCAGATCGCCGACAATCCAGCCGCCGCCATGCATGTAGAAAAGTGTCGGTTGCGGGCCGGCACCGGTATGCGGTGTGTAGCGGCGTATGCGGCGTGGTCCGGCGGCGCCCGGTATTTCCACCGTTTCGATGTGCGCAGGCTTCGCGCCGCCCGCGTTCCACGGTGCAAAAAGGGCCGCGGCATTTGTGCGGATCGCGGCGATGGACACGGCGCTGTTGCGGCGGCGTTCCCGCCCGGCTGCCATGCGGGCGAGAATGGGCCTGCATTCAGGATCGAGAAAGGCAATCGGATCGACGGGTTCGTTCATCGTGACTGGCTTCGTGCAATATCAGGCGGCTGCGGCTTTTGAACGTGGTGCAGGCACCAGAATGACCTCCACGCCGGCATCCTTCAGCATGTCGAGCGCAGATTTCGGGGCATTGCTGTCTGTGATGATGGTATCGACCTCGTTGATCGGGCAGAGGATAAGGCCGCCGGTCTGAACGAATTTGGATGAATCGACCAGTGCGATGATCTGTTCGGCCCGTTCCATCAGCCGCTTTTCGCTTTGGACCAGAATCGGATCGGTCTGCATCAGCCCGGCGGGTGTGATGGCTTGCGCTCCCATGAACATTTTTTTGGCGAAGAAGCTTCCGATGATCCCGTCGTGAAAGGGGCTCAGGATGACTTGTTGCTGGCGGTAGATTTCGCCGCCCGGAACGATGACGTGCGCCTGCCCCTGTTCAATCAGTGCGGCGGCGATGGGAAAGGAGCTGGTGAGAATCTGCAGGTTCCGGTCGCGCAGATACTCGACCATCAGATAAGTCGTGGTACCGCCGTCGATGATGACGGACGCATCGTCTTCGCAAAGGGCGGCCGCGCGTTTGGCGATGGCGCGCTTCTCCTGCAAATGTTTCAACCGGGCCCGTTCAAACGGCTCCTGGCCGACAAGGTCGTGCTTTTTGAGAGCATCGATGGCTTCCGCGCCGCCATGGACACGGCGCAATTTGCCCTCTGTCTCCAGCCGCTGCAGATCGCGCCTGACCGTTGCGGAACTGGCGCGCAACAGCCGCTCAAGATCCCGGATGGTCACCACATGCTTTTCCGCCACGGCCTCGAGAATAAGACGCCAGCGTTCTCTTTCGTGCATGCGATCGGTCCTTCCAGGGCTCCAGCCGTTTGTAATCGGCCGGGGAGATTGGGGATGGTGTGAGCCCGTCTGATAAAAAGTGCAATATCAGTCAAATCCTGTCAAAGCTGAATATGGGTCTTTCCGGTCGGGGAATATCCGCCTCCGCGGCCTTGGAAAGCATGATTGTGAGCCAGATACAATGGCTTACAGTCTTATTGCAACGGAACGGCTACCCCGGTCTGGCAGTGATGAATGATTTTCGATGATATTTTTTGATCGATATTGACGAAATGAAATTGATATTGGAGTATTCTGATTATACCGTGCCTGGAAATCCGGGATTCGGGTTTCCGTCCGACGTGTAACCGGCACCGGATCAAGCGCCTTTGGTTTTGGAAAACAATTTTGGGGGAGGGCCCGTAATGACGCTGGCGAGCCTGTTGAAAAACAGTTTGGTTCTGACATTTGGTGCGACGTCCTTGGCGCTGCTCTGTTCTGCGGCGCAGGCCCAGTCCGCGGACGGCGGCGAACCGGCCGTTGAGGTGGTAACCGTCACCGGCAGCCGCATCGCGAACGCGGGCTATGCCGCGCCCACGCCGGTTACGGCGCTGACAGCCGGGCAGCTTCTCGCCACCACGCCGTCCACGATCACCGATGCGCTGATCAGGTTGCCGCAGCTCTCCGGTTCGGCGAACCGGTCTTATTGCTGCGCCGCCGGAACGGCGGGGAATTATCTCGATTTGCGCCAGATGGGGGCAAACCGCACGCTTGTGCTGTTGAACGGCAATCGGGTCACGCCATCGACGGCAAGCGGTCTGGTCGATGCCAATGTCCTGCCGGAGATATTGATCGATCGTGTGGAGATTGTGACCGGCGGCGCCTCGGCCGCTTATGGCTCGGATGCTGTGGCCGGTGTCGTGAACTACATCACCGATCTGGAATTCGAAGGCCTGAAGGTGGATGTGCAGGGCGGCATTTCCAATTACAGCGACGACAAGCAATTCAAGGTTGGCGTTGCGGGCGGCACGTCGGTTCTGGGCGGGCGCGGCCATCTGACGGCAAGCGTCGAACATTTCCAGGCGGACGGGATCGATACCATGCTCTCCCGCCCTTTGAGCGCGAAATCATGGGTTCTGGGCGGGTCGGGAACTGCCGCGTCGCCCTATGTGCCGTACGCCAACTCTGTGTTCTTCACCGGCACGACAGGCGGTTTGGTGATCGCGTCTCCGGCAATTCCGGTGCCGCTGGTGATCCCGGGGGTTTCTTCGCCCTTTACCGGAATCGAATTCCTTCCCGGCGGCACGCCGGTGCAATGGAATCCGGGTGAGCCCGTGCCCGGCAACATCGTCGCCCGCATTGGCGGCGATGGTTATTCGCCCGGCCCGGGAATGCAGCCATTGGGCCAATTGCGCACCGATCATGTCTTCGGCCGCTTCGGCTACGATTTTTCGCAAAGCCTGAAAGGCTACGTTCAGGTCAACGCCGCCCGTGTCATCTCGCAGAATGCCTATGGCTTTCCGCCGGCGAGCAGCAATTGGGGCACGCTGGCCACGATCTACAGCGGCAATCCTTTCCTGCCCGCATCGCTGCAAACACAGATGACGGACCAGAATATTCCGTCCTTCAGCCTGTCGCGGTCCAACACGGATTTCGGTGGGCCGTCCTACAATCATTCGTCCAATGATTATTACGAGGTGTCCGGCGGCCTGAAGGGCGAACTCGGCGGCGATTGGACCTGGAGCGCCTATCTCGGCTACGGCCATACCCGGCTGGATTCCCAGGAACGCAGGGCGGTCAATGTCGGCCGGTTTCTCGCCGCGGTGGATGCGGTCGAGGATCCGGCGACCGGCAATACGGTTTGCCGCGTCACGCTGACGAGCCCCGGAAGCATCTATGACGGTTGCGTTCCCATCAATCTCTTTGGCGTCGGTTCGCCGTCGCCAGATGCCGTCGCTTACGTCACCGGAACCAACAGATCCGTGACGGATAGCGCACAAACGGTGATGTCGCTCGATTTTCAGGGATCGCTGTTAAGCCTGCCCGCTGGCGATGTTTCGATCGCGACCGGGGTTGACTGGCGCACCCGCGATCTGTCGGGAACGTCCAATCCGGTGGCGGCCTCCAGAATCGATCCGGCCACCATTCGTGGCGTTTCCACCACGCTCTGCCCGGTGCCGGGTGATCCCGGCACCTGCCGTCTGGGGGGCTGGATTCAGGGCAATGTCGCCCCGCAGGCGAGTGTCTCCGATACCGTCAAGGAAGGCTATCTCGAAACCATTGTGCCGTTGCTGAAGGATCAGTATCTGGCGGAGTCGCTCGATTTCAATGGCGCCGTCCGCTACACGAATTACAGCAACAGCGGCGGCGTCTTCACCTGGAAACTGGGGCTGAACTATCAGCCGGTCAGCGATATCCGGCTTCGGGCCACGCGCTCACGCGACATTCGCGCACCAAATCTTTTCGAATTGTTTGCAAGCCCGGTAACGGCGTTCCAGGCATTCATCACCAATCCGTTCACCGGAAATCAGATACCGACGATTGCCACGATCACGTCCGGCAATCCCGGTCTTAAACCGGAAATCGCCGACACTTATACCGTCGGCGCGGTTCTCACGCCGTCATTCATCGAGGGGCTTCAGGCTTCGATCGATTACTACAATATCCGCCTGACCGATGCGATCACGGCGACATCGGCGCAAAGCATTCTCACCGATTGCTTTTCCGGGGATGCGTCGCGTTGTGCCTTGATCACCGGCAATCCGGCGACCGATGCCATTACCGTGATCAATGTTCTTAAGGTCAATAGCGGCGTCGAACACCGCAGCGGTATCGATTTTGACCTCACCTATGCCGCGCCGATAGACCAGTGGGGAATGGATGGCGGCCTGACCTTCCGGTTTCTGGCGAACTATGTCGCGACGGCGGATCAAGTCTCCGGCGGTGTCGTCACCCAATATGCCGGAACCGCCAATCCGTTGCGGTCAGTGCTGACTCTGGCCGGTGTCCCGCGCTGGCGCGGCATGCTCTCGGCAACATACGTGAACGGGCCATACTCTTTCACCGTTGCGGAACGCTATATCGGTTCGATGAAGCAACTGGGCGCAATCCCCGATGCCGTGTTCGCCAGCCCGCGGGTGCCGGCCATCTTCTACACAAGCATCTCGGCTGCCTACACGATCGATACCAACACCGGTCCGGTGGAGCTCTATGGAACGATCAACAATCTGTTCAACCAGCAGCCGCCGCTCGTCCCGAATACCCTGCCGGGCGTCGGCTACCCCACGGTGCCGAACCTGTACGATCTGGATGGCCGCTACTTCACACTCGGCCTCCGCTTTCAGATGTGATTGTGTGCATCCGGGAAGATATTCGGTCTTCCCGGATGCATAACAAAATCCGGCTCAGCGAAGTCTGACTGGAACTGATCGGGCCGGTGTCCTCAGGACAAATCGTTGGATGAACGCGTTTCAATATACGCTTGTCCTTCCAGCGTCCGGTGTACGGGGCATTTGGCGGCAACATCGATCAGGCGCTCCCGCTGCTCGCTGGTGAGCGCATCGCCTCGGATCGTCACCGTTTTTTCGAACAGATCGACCTTGCCCGGTGTGCCCGCGCGCTCGCCCTTGCGGTGGGTGACCGCGACCGCGACATGCTCGACCGGCCATTTCCGCTGGCGTGCGAACCAGCGCACGGTCATCACCGTGCATTCGCCGAGCGCCGCGGCAAGCAGTTGGTAGGGCGACGGGCCAAGGCCGCCACCGCCCGTCTCAACCGGCTCGTCTCCCACAAGCCTATGTCCGCCCGTCTCGATCTCTACTGCAAAGGTGCTCTTGCCGGTCTCGGAAACGCGTGCGCTCACGATGTCGGTCATTTGTTAACTCCCTCGATGAACTGGACGAAGCCGGTCATGAAGGCGGCAAGGCGGTCGCGCGTCGCCGCATCGTTTAATCGTCCCTCGCCATCGAACAGCGATTGGGCGCGCGGGGCAATGAAGCGGCCGCCGAACCAGGGCCGTGCACCCAGCGTGCGAAGCACCGGAAGCCAGTCGTTCTGTGCCAGCAAGGTTCCGAAATTGCCCGGCGACGTGCCCATGATCGCCACTGGCCGGTTGCCGAAGATGCGGCCGATATCGCTCGCGGGCCGCGACAGCCAGTCGATGGCATTTTTGAACACACCCGGAATGCCGTTGTTGTATTCCGGGGTCGCCAGCAGCAGCCCATCGGCATTCGCGACGGCGTCCTTCAACTGGGTGACTGCTTCGGGCAGGCCCGCCGCATTTTCCTCG
>JAFKEW010000063.1 GCA_017308375.1 Alphaproteobacteria bacterium | reverse complement strand
CGGCTGGGCCCGGGCCATGAAGGCCTGATCGTTTCGCTGATTTCGCCGGATGAGGCGACGGCGGACAATGTGCGGGCCGCCCTTCGCCAGCGCTATGGCACGTTGAGCCACGTCACGGTGGAAATCGCGGTCTGCGCGGATTGCGCGGCCTAAAGACGTCTCGGTTTTGACCGTCAGCCCTCGCGCGCGATGAAGGCGAGTGCCTGCGTTGCCAGACGCAGGCCGTGATGGCGTTTGACCGGCGTGTTCAGATAACGGTTCACCGCCGCGCACATATCGCCGGCCCAGGCGGCATCGGGGGCCGCGCGCAATTCATCCTCCAGCGCGAACAGCACTTTCAAACGGTGACAGGCAATGATCGGTTCGGGCAGCCCGTGATCATAGAGGCCCTCCATAGCGCCTGTAAGGAAGGCCGTGCGGCCGTTCACCCGCCAATGGGAAACATCCTGGCCGGCGTTCACGTATTTCTTGTTGCGGCTGATGAACATCGCCATCTGCAACAGCGCATCCGGCCACAAATCCGGTGTTTCCTCGCACAGATGCCGTGCGGCATTGGCGAAGGTGAGCGCGTGGGTGAAATCGAGCCAGCTCACATTGTCGGCCAGCGCGCCATCGCTCGCATACTCCCATGCCGGATCGTAGTGCAGCATGTTCCACGCCGCCGCCTGCAGCAGCGTTTCGTGCAAAGCATGCGGATCGCACGCCGCGCCGGCCACGGTCAGCGCCAGTGCGTGGTCGATGGTGGTGCCTTTGAAATCCTCCGCGGACGGGGATGCGCCGCCGCCATTCCAGGCCTTGCGTGCGGCGGTGAACCCGCGAAATTCCGGCACATGCTCCTCGCGCGTTGCGCGCACGAGGGACCGTGTCAGGGACAATAGCAGCGGCTCTCTCGCATCCCGGTCCAGCCGCGCCAGCAATTGGCCGGTCTTGAAAACATAAATCGCGCTGTGGCCGAAATCGGCGTAATGCGAAAGGGCCGCCTTCGCCAGAACCGGGCGCAATTCCGTATACGGAATATTATCCGCCAGTGCGCCGCGCATATGCGCGATGGCACGCCCCTCATCCTCGCCCTCGACGGCATTCAGAAATGCGGCGCCGTTCCAGGCGGTGTGGCAATCGGGGTAGGGGAAGTGCCCGCCACCGGCGCTGTCCCACGCCAGATGGCCAAGCGGTTCCAGCAGTGCCGCCAGCCGCCTGGCCGGGGTTTGTGTGCGCCGGGAAAGGGCAAGCCAGTCGGCCGCCGCGGCATGGGCATGGGTCATCCCGTCTTCCAGCCGGCTGTTGCATGCGATCATGGCCGCGGTGACCGCAAGCGTCGCGTCAAAGCCCGCGCGTTCCAGCCGCACCACCTCGCGCGCCATATGGGCGCGATCATTATAGGTCAGCGCCATGGACAGGCCCTGAAGCGCGCGCGCACGCCTCGCTTCCGCCGGCGGGTCGGTCAGATCGACGAAGATTGCATCGCCGCGCAATTCCACCGGATAGGTTCGCACCGGATCGCGCCCGATCAACGCCGCCCCGCTTGCCAGATCGAACTTCCAGTTGTGCCAGTTGCAGGTCAGCACGCAGCTTCCGCCCGAACTGCCTTCACCCAGCGTGCCTTCGCTTAAGGGATAACCTTCGTGCGGGCAGCGATTGGCGATGGCGAACACGCGGGCGCCGGCCGCGATCAAAAGAATCTGCTTGCCATCTTTGCGCCACACCATGCGCCCTTTGTGGGTGAGCGTGCTGTGCGAAATCCCCGTTTCGGTGAACATCGGCGCGTCCTCGGGAACGGAACAGGCAGGACGAGGGTAAACACCTCTGAGTCTTTTCACAAACCTGCGCCCTCGCGGCTTGAGCGGGGGGCATCTTCAAGGCCATGCTCGCGACTTCGAATCATGACCGCGCCCGCGATAGAACTCCTCCACGTCACCAAACGCTTCGGCGGGTTCACCGCCGTCGGCGGACTTGATTTCGCGCATATGCCGGGCCGTATCCTGGGTTTTCTCGGCCCCAATGGCGCGGGCAAAACCACCACCTTGCGGATGCTGCTGGGCCTGATGCGGCCCGATGCCGGTGAATTGCGCATTCTGGGACAAAGTCCGGGGCGTGCGCGCCATCGCATCGGCTATCTGCCGGAGGAGCGCGGGCTCTACAAACGCATGCGCACCAATGCGCAGATCGCCTATCTCGCGATGCTGAAGGGGTTGCCGCGGCGCGATGCCTATCAGCGCGCGAAGGAGTTGCTGGGCTATTTCGATCTGTCCGATTTCGCCCGTGTGCGCATCGAAGGGCTTTCCAAGGGCATGGCGCAGAAGGTCGCCTTCATCGCCACGCTGGCGCACAATCCCGATGTGCTGATCCTGGACGAACCGTTTTCCGGCCTCGACCCCATCAACCAGCAGGTTTTCGAAAATGTGATCCGCGGCCTTGCGCGCGAAGGCAAAACCATTCTGTTTTCCACCCACACCATGGCCCAGGCCGAACGGCTGTGCGATCAACTCGTCATCCTTTCCCGCGGCCGCAAGGTGTTCGACGGCACGCTGGATCAGGCGCGCGGGCTCCTGCCGCGCCGCGCCCGTATCGGGGCCGATGCCGATCTTGGTTTTCTTGGCGGCGTTGCGGGCGTGTTGCGTGTTGCCCCGCCGGGACCGGGCCAGCCGCAATGGGAAATCCAGTTGGAGCGGGGCGCCGATGGCGGTGCCCTTTTGGGCGCCTGTTTCGAACAGGGAATTGCGCTCAACCATTTCGATCTGGCTGAGGCCAGCTTGCAGGACGTTTTCGTCTCTCTCGCCGGAGAGGAGGCGCAGGCGCCCGCATGACCCGCACCTTTCTCGTCGCCCGCTCCGAATTCATCAAATACGTCACCCGGCGGGGTTTCATCATTTCGCTTCTGATGCTGCCGCTGTGGATCGTGGTCGGTGCCGTGGTGCCGCAATGGATCGCCAGCACCACGCCGACACGCATTTTCACGGTGGTGGATCGCAGCGGAAACAATTTTTATGCCGAAGCGCTGGCGCATGCGGTGCGTGACGATACCGACCGGCGCACGCTGGCGGCCTTTGCCGCTTACGCCCGCGCCAATGTGAAACCGGGGCCTGCGCACGCGGCCAAGCCAGATCTGGCCGCCATCCTCGATGCGCCGGAGGGGGATGCCCACGCCCTGGCCGCTTTCCGTGCGGCCGGTGGCGCCGAGGGTCTTGCCGCCCAATTGGCACCGTTCCGGAAAGACGGTGCGCCGCAATTTGTGGCGCCCAAACCGCGTTTTGAAATGGTGCCGCCTGACCGGGCACTCACCACCGCCACGCCGGCCGGTTTTCCCCTTGCCGCGACCGCAGCGCTGAACGGCAACCGTCCGCTTTACGCCATCGTCATGATCCCGGCGCGCTTTTCCGCCGCCCGTGGCGCACCCGATGCGGAATATTGGAGCGAGAACGCCAGCGATCCCGAATTGCAGCATTTCGTGCATGGCGCGTTGACGGAAGCGATGCGCAATCAGGTGCTGCAGAAACTGGCGCCCGGTGTGCCGACCGCGTGGCTGATGCCCGAGGCGCGGCTGCGCCCGCTCAATCTCGGGGCCGGCGGCTCCGGCCATGAAATCTCGATCATGGATCAGTTGCGCAGCTACGCGCCCGCGGTGCTCGCCTTTCTGCTGCTGCTCACCATTTTCATGAATGCTGGTGCACTCCTTTCCGGTGTGATCGAGGAGAAGTCCAGCCGTATCGTGGAAGTGATCCTCTCCTGCGTCACGCCGACCGAGTTCATGGCAGGCAAGCTTCTGGGTGCGGCGGCGGCCTCGCTCCTCACCCTGTTTCTGTGGGGCGCCATGCTGGTCGCGGGCGCAGTGCTGGTGCTGCCTGATTCGGTTGCGACGCTCGGCGCGCTGGGCATGGCGTTCGTTACCAGCAGCCTGTTGCCAATGCTCCTGCTCTGTTTTGTCTGCGGGCTTCTGATCTATGCCTCGATCTTCCTCGCCATCGGCTCGATGGCCACCTCGATCCAGGATGCGCAGGCGCTTGTCGGCCCCACCATGATCGTGGTGATGGCGCCGCTGATCATGATGCCGGCGCTGTTGCACGATCCCAATGGCCCGGTCGCCACCGCGATGACCTGGGTGCCGGTCTACACGCCGTTTTTCATGATGTTCCGGCTGCCGTGGAATCCCCCGGCGGTCGAGGTCTGGGGTGCCAGCCTTCTGATGGTGCTGACCACGCTCTTCATGGTGTTCCAGATGGGCCGGATCTTTGCCTCGCACGTGCTGACGACGGAACGCCCGCCGCGGCTCGGCAGCTTGTTGCGGCGGCGCAAGCACGCGAAGCGAACCGGAAGGGCATGAATCGGAAACGCCCGCCACCAGTCAGGCAGCGGGCGTGTTCATGCGAATTTTGTTCGGCAGCTCAGGCTTTTTTCTTCCTGCGGCTGAAGCCGATTGCGGCAATGCCGCCGCCGAGCAACAGAAGTGTGCCCGGTTCCGGTGTTTTCACCGTGCCAATCGCGCGGGCATAGAAATCGAGATGCGACAGGTTATGCCCGTTGATGTCGTTCGTGTCCCAGTTGCCGGAGTTGCTGGCCGGGTTGACCGCGTAAAGGTCGGCCTTGCCTGAGGTGCTGATCTCCAGCCCGACGATCAGATAATCCGTGCTGCCGGGGTTGAAGACCCAGGTGCCGGAATTTGTCGACCCGCCGGTGATGGTGAAACCGGCCCCGGTTCCGTTCAGAACGGCCTCAAGGGCGGAGGAGTTGCTGGCGCCCGTGTAGCGGCCGAGATAGACGACGTCGCTTACACCCAGATACGTGTTGAGGTAGCCGGTAACGGCCGCGACATGGGCCGCGCCGAACGGGGCGCTGTAAGTCTGGATCGGCCCGGTCAGACCGGCCGGTGTGGCGGAAGCAGTCCCGGCCGTCATCAACGCGGCCAGAATGGCCGGAATGGCCATTTTGAAGAATTTCATCTCAATCCCCGGCTATTACCCGTAAGTCTTGTTGTTATTATACTAGCAAATATCATACCGAGTGGCGGAAATTCTGATTTTATAAAGTTAACATCCGGATTATCCGGTGTGCGGCTACCGCTTCCGTAAATGGCGCTTACAGATCCGGGAAGCAGGCTGTTATCCGGCCCGACACCGGAAAACGCTTGGACTCCGCAAAACACAAAGGCCGCCCGGAGGCGGCCTCATCTTACGCGGCTTTATTTAGCTGCCCGGCTCAGCGCGGCAGGACGCCCTCGCGCTGCAGGCGCTTACGCTGCAGCTTGCGATAGCGGCGGATCGCCTCGGCCCGTTCGCGGGCGCGCTTCTCGCTCGGCTTCTCGTAATGACCCCGGAGTTTCATCTCGCGGAAGATGCCTTCCCGCTGCATCTTCTTTTTCAGCGCCTTCAGCGCCTGGTCGATATTGTTGTCGCGAACGATGATCTGCAAAGGCTACTCCTTGGGCCGCTTTCGTGAGGGCGCGGTTGATAACAGACCGGGCCCCTTCTGTCTATCCCCGGCCAGGGGGCTGCGGCATGGAATCCGGTCCGGAATCCGGCCTTTCCGGAGCCCCGTCCGGATGCTTTGACCGCGCTGGTGCCGGGCGCCATAGTCCGGCCATGGCAATCCTCAAGATCGCGCGCATGGGCCACCCCGTTCTGGCCCGCAAGGCCGAGCCGGTGAAAAATCCGGCCGATCCGGGCATTCAGAACCTGATCGCCTCGATGATCGAAACCATGATCGATGCCAATGGGGCAGGGCTGGCCGCGCCGCAGGTCCATGTGCCGCTCCGGCTGGTGGTGTTTCAGGCGCCCGAAAGCCGCAGCGATACCCTTTCGGAAGAAGAACGTTTCGACCACACCGCGCCTTTGACCGTGCTGATCAATCCGGAGATCGAGATTCTGGGGCCGGAAACGGAAGGCGGCTGGGAAGGCTGTCTGTCGGTGCCGGGCCTGCGCGGCTTCGTGGAACGGCCGAACCATATCCGTTATCGCGGTCTCGATCAGAACGGGCAGCCGGTCTCGCGCGTGGCGCGCGGCTTTCACGCCCGCGTGGTGCAGCATGAATGCGATCACCTCGACGGCATTCTCTATCCCCGGCGCATGAACGACCTTTCGCAACTGATTTTCGAATCCGAAGTGCGCCACTGGCTGAAGGCGGAAAGCGAATGACCGCGCGCGGCACGGGTGCGAAGAAACCACCGCCCGATGACACCGCGCTGCGCCGTGCGGTGCTGGAGGCAGCCCTTGGCCATGCCGCTTTCGACGGCTTCAACGACGGGCTTCTGGCCAAGGCCGGGGCGGAAGTGGGCGTGGTGGACGCGGACCTCGCCCGGCTGTTTCCGAGCGGCGTTGCGGGTCTTGTCACGCTTTATTCGGAAACCGTCGATCAGGCGATGGAAGAACGGCTTGTGGCATCGCGTGTTGCGGAGGCCCGCATCCGTGACCGCATCCGCCAGGCGGTCCTGACGCGGCTTTCGCTGCTGCGTCCGCACAAGGAAGCCGCGCGCCGTGCGGCGGCGTTTCTGTCGTTGCCGCCCAATGCGCCGCTGGCCGCGAAACTTCTGTGGCAGAGTGCGGACCGGATGTGGCGCGGCATCGGCGATACCGCGACCGATTTCAATTTCTACACCAAACGCACCATCCTGATCGGGGTTTATTCCGCCACCTTGGTGCGCTGGTTCAACGATCAGAGCGAAGACGAAGCCGATACCCACGCCTTTCTCGACCGCCGCATCGAAGACGTGATGCGGTTCGAGAAATTCAAGGCGCGGTTGAAGGAGGAGGCTTCGCGCCTGCCGTCGCTGGGCGAAATCCTCGGCGGTTTCAACCGGTCGAACCCGCGCTCCTAAACCAGCTCCGCGATCTGGACGGCATTTAATGCCGCGCCTTTCAGCAACTGATCGGCCGCCACGAACATGCTGATCGAATGGCCGCTCGGATCGGAAAGGTCTTTGCGGATGCGGCCCGCCAGCACATCGCCCTGGCCGGAGGCGTCCTTTGGCATCGGGAAGTAATTGTTGGCCCAATCGTCCACCACCTTCACCCCCGGCGCCTTTTCCAGCAGTGCACGAACCTCACCCGGCGTGATCGGGCGCTCGCAGGTGAAGGTCATCGATACCGAATGGGCCCGCAGCACCGGCACGCGGATGCAGGTGGCGTTGATCGCCATCGCATCATCTTCGAAGATCTTGCGGGCTTCCGTCATCACCTTGGTCTCTTCGTCGTTGTAGCCGGTATCCATGTCGATGGCGGTGTTGTGGCTGAAGAGATTGAAGGCGTAAGGGTATTTCACCACCTTCGGCGCGTAATCCCGGCCGTCGAGATGGGCACGGGTGGATTCCTCCAGCTCCTGCATCATGGCCGCGCCGCCGCCGGATGCCGCCTGATAGGTGGAGATGATCAGCCGCTTGACCCGGTTCGCCTGATGCACCGGCCATAACGGCACCAGTGCCGTGACCGCCGAACAATTCGGGTTGGCGATGATGCCCTTGTGGCTGGCGATGCGGCGCGCATTGATCTCCGGCACCACCAGCGGAACGGCTGGGTCGGCGCGGAAGGCGCTGGAATTGTCCACCACCACGGCACCCGCCTTCACGGCGATGGGGGCGTATTGTCTGGAGATGCCGGAACCGGCGCTGAACAGCGCAATATCGATGCCATCGAAACTGCCCTCCGTCAGTTCCTCGATGGTCAGGGTTTGCCCACGGAAGGTCTGCGTCCGCCCGGCGGAGCGTGCGCTGGCCAGCAGCCGGAGCGATTTCACCGGCACGCCGCGGGATTCGATACAGGCGGCGAATTCGCGGCCGACCGCACCGGTGGCGCCCACAATGGCGATATTCTTGTTCTTCACGTTCCGTCTCCGCTTCAAAAATGAAAAACCCCGCATCCGGTTTGGAGCGGGGCCTGGAATTTCGCGATCAGTCGTTTGGTCAGACGCGTGCGCACTCCAAGGTCCCGCAGGACTTGGTCTTGGCCGTGGTTGTGGCGGTCGTGATGATGGCGGTCGCGTTCATGGCGGCGGACCCTATGGGCCCGTCAGTCTTTCGTCAACGGCCTGAGGCGCGTCAGATGGCCCATCTTGCGCCCGGGCCGCGCTTCGCCCTTGCCATAAAGGTGCAGCGCGCTGCCGTTTTGCGCGAGGCGAAGCCAGTCATGGGCCTCCGCCCCCAGAATGTTTTCCATCACCGCGTTGGAATGGCGGGCCGGATCGCCCAGCGGCCAGCCCGCCACCGCGCGCATGTGTTGTTCGAACTGGCTGACCATGCAGGCTTCGAGTGTCCAGTGGCCGGAATTGTGCACGCGCGGCGCGATTTCGTTCACCAGCAGGGCGCCATCGCGGGCCACGAACAACTCCACCGTGAAGACACCGACATAACCGAACGCTTCGCCTATGGCGCGCGCGATCCCTTTTGCGTCCGCACATTGCGATTCACTGAGCGCGCACGGCACGGTGGAACGGCGCAGAATATGGTTCTCGTGCTCATTGCCCGGCGGGTCATAGGCTGCGAAGCTGCCGTCCAGCCCGCGCGCCGCGATGACGGAGGCTTCAAAGGCAAAATCGACAAACCCTTCCAGGATCAGCGGCACGCCCTGAAAGCGGTCAAAGGCCTCCATTGCCTCTTTCGCGTTTCTGATTGTGGCCTGCCCCTTGCCGTCATAGCCCATGCGCCGTGTCTTCAGCACCGCCGGACAGCCGATGGCCTTGATGGCTTTTGCGATGTCGTCGCGGGAATCGATTGCGGCGAACGGTGCGGTCTTCAGCCCCAGCCCGGCGACGAAGCGTTTTTCCTCATACCGCTCCTGAGAGATGGCGAGTGCGCGCGGCCCCGGATTGACCGGCACCAGCCCGGCCAGAAACGCGGCCGTCTGTCCCGGTACATTTTCGAACTCGAATGTCACCGCATCGCAGGCCCTGGCGAATTCGGCCAGTGCGGCTTCATCGTCATAGGCGGCAAGGCTGCGCCCGGCGCTGACCTGAAAGGCAGGCGCCTTTTCGGTGTCGGAATAGATGTGAGTCCTGAGCCCGAGCCGTGCGGCAGCCATCGCCAGCATGCGGCCCAGTTGGCCGCCGCCCAGAATCCCGATGGTTCCGCCCGGCGCAACGGGCGCTGAAAGTGTCTTGAATGCGGTCATTGTGAGCTTGGTATCTCCGCAACGGCGTCGGTCTGCCGCTTGCGCCATGTGGCCAGCCGTTTGGCCAGCGCCTTGTCCGAAAGGGCCAGTATGGCCGCGGCATGCAGGCCTGCGTTCTTCGCCCCGCTTTCGCCGATGGCAAAGGTGGCCACCGGCACGCCGCCCGGCATCTGTACGATGGAGAGCAGGCTGTCCAACCCGCTCAGGGCCTTGCTCTGCACCGGCACGCCGAGAACCGGCAGGGTGGTCATCGCCGCCGTCATGCCGGGCAAATGCGCCGCCCCGCCGGCGCCCGCGATGATCACTTTCAGTCCGCGCCCGGCCGCCTCGCGTGCGTAAGTGTAAAGCCGCTCCGGCGTCCTGTGGGCGGAGACAATGCGGGTTTCATAGGCCGCCCCCAATTCGTCCAGCAGGCGCGCGGCCGCGCCCATGGTCGGCCAGTCCGATTGACTGCCCATGATGATACCGATCTGTGCCGTGCTTTTCGGGGGGGCCATGCTTCCTGCCTGATTCGTGCCTTGCGGCGAAGAAGCGGCCCAGTATAGGCAGGCGCCTCACCGCTTGAAAGACGGGAAAGTTGCACCGGTCCGGCTTCCGCGCCAGCGCAGGAAGATTGTTAACGGTTTGGTAGCTATCTTTACCAGAGTTTAAGACGTCGTTGCGGGCGAAAGGACCACAGCGGGTGAAGATCGACCGGACCAAATCAGCCCAGCCCGTGCGCCCCGTCGGCACGGCCGCCTATCTGCGCCGGGCCGAGGCGGTGGCACCGGTCAATGCGGCGGCGCCCGTGGTCACGGCCTCGGTTGCCGGCATCCCGGAAGAGGAATTCACCCCGCGCGTGCGCAGTGCGATCATGACCCTGATGGCCGAGGTCGATGCGCTGCACCGCGAGCTTCAGCAGACCAAGGCCCGGCTGGAGGAGGTGGAGCGTGCCGCCGATCAGGATCAGCTTCTGCCGCTTCTCAATCGCCGCGCCTTTGTGCGCGAACTGACCCGCTATATCGCATTCGCGGATCGCTACGGCACGCCGGCCAGCCTGATCTATTTCGACCTCAACGATTTCAAGCAGGTCAACGACACCCATGGCCATGCCGCGGGCGATGCGGTGCTGCAGCATTTTGCCGCCACGCTGAAGGCCAATGTGCGCGAAAGCGATATTGTCGGCCGCCTGGGTGGTGATGAGTTCGGCGTCATCCTTTCCCATGCCACGGCTACGCAAGCCCATGCCAAGGCCGATGCGCTGGCCGCGAAACTGGATGCCGCGCCCACGCCCTGGCAGGGCGGCAGCATTGCGGTCACTTTTTCCTATGGCGCCTTCCAGTTGAATCCGGGCGACAGTGCCGACCTCGCCATCGCGCGCGCGGATGCAGCGATGTACACCCACAAGAAATCGCAGGCCCAGCGCAAACCGTAACGGCGCAAAATCCCGGAATAAAATTTCAGGCGATGATGTCGGGCAGCAGTTCGTCCTCGATGCGGGCGATCTGATCCTTCAGTTGCAGTTTGCGTTTTTTCAGCCGTGTCAGTTGAATCTGGTCGCGCGCGCCCGCATCCACCAGCGCTGCAATCGCGGAATCGAGGTCGCGATGTTCCTGTGTCAGTTCGGCCAGCCTTGCGCGAAGCGCCTGTTCTTCGGCCTCGGTCATGTCCGCTTCATTCCTGCTCGATGTCCAGTCTGGCGATCTTTTGTAACAGACGCCATATCCACCTTGCCCCCGGTTAAGCAACAGGAAGCCATGTCCTCATTGGGGCCGTGACAGGGCCCATTATTGGTGATCTACTTTGCCCTGCTGAAAGCGTGAGGTGCACGATATGGCGCTGCAAGGGCATATCCAGGAACTCTCCGAAAAGCACAGGAAACTGGAACAGCTCATTGAATCGGAAATGGCCCACCCCGTCTGGGACGAAACACGGGTCGCCGCTCTCAAAAGAGAAAAGCTCCGCATCAAAGACGAACTTGAGCGCCTTCGAACCAGTATCCACTAAGCACTAATTTGCGCGTTTTGTGCGCAGCTTGAGGATGGAAGTCCTCATTCGGCAGCGCTCCCGACCGCTGTTGCCGGGCGCACACGGGCAAAGATCATCGCGGCCATCAACAGGAACACACTGGCCGCGAAGAATGCTGCGCCGGGAAAATAAACCGGCGCGGCCGGGCTGGTGAAATAGCCGAACAGGTTCGACAGCAGCGGCGGTGCCGCGATCGAGGTCAGGCTGCCGAGGCTTGCCAGCGCGCCCTGCAATTCGCCCTGTCCGTGCGCGCCCACCTGTCGCGACATGATGGCGTTGAGCGATGGCATGACAAGCCCGATCAGCGACCACACCGCCATCCACGGATAGAGCATCCAGCCTTCGCTGGCATAGGCGTAACCCATGAAGCCCGCAGCCCCGCAGGCAAGGCCCAGATAGACCGCGCGGGTTTCGCCGATGCGCGGAATCACGACGCGGGTGACGATGCCGAACACGAACGCCGTCATCGCGCCCACCGCCATCAGCGAATAGCCCACATCGGCCGGCGACCAGTTGAATTTCAGCATGGTGAAATAAGTCCACACCACCGGATTGGCGTCATGGGCAAGCCGCATCAGGATCAGCACGCCGCACAACCCGATCAGCATCGGAAAACGCTTCAGTGCCACCACCGCGCCGAGCGGATTGGCACGCCACAATTCAAAGCGCCGCCGCCGTGCGGGCGGGAGCGATTCCTGCAACACGATCAGTCCATAAAGTGCGTTGCAGAATGCGATTCCCGCAGACACGAAGAAAGGAATGCGCGGGCCGTATTCGCCCAGCAATCCGCCGATGGCCGGCCCGATGATGAAACCAAGCCCGAAGGCGGCGCCCGTCAATCCGAAATTCGCCGCGCGTTTTTCCGGCGGGCTGACATCGGCAATGTAGGCGTTGACGGTGGGATAGGCCGCACCTGCCATGCCGGAGAGAAAGCGCCCGATGAACAGCACCGCGATGGTGGGGGCAAGACCGGTGATCAGATAATCGATGCCGAGCGCGACCAGCGAAATGATCAGAACCGGCCGCCGCCCGAAACGGTCGCTCAGATTGCCGATCAAAGGCGCGCAAAGAAACTGCATCAGCGCATAAACGAAAAACAGCCAGCCGCCCCAGCGCGCCGCCCCGCTCATGCCGTCGCCGGTCAATTGTTCGATCAGTTGCGGGGTGACGGGAATGATGATGCCGAGCCCGATGGTATCGACCAGCATGGTGATGAAGATGAATGTCAGGGCGTGCCGGCTGGCCAGCGTGGCGCCGGTCCGGTTTTCCTCGGGGGTCTCGTCGGGGCGCATGCGGGCGGGGCTCCGTCAGGGGTGGCGGAAGTATGCGCATGGTCACGCGGGCCGTCTTGGACGAAATTTACCGCGGGGTGAGGTTGCGGCAGAATTTTTTACCGGGCGAGAAACGCGGCGATGGCGGCGGTCTGTCCGCGAAGCAGATGGCCTTCCTGCGGCAGGTACACGATCTCTGGCCGCGGTACATGGGTTTCCAGCCGCCGCCGGGTATCGGCGGAATCCAGCAGCACATCCCGGCCGCCCAGAATGGCCAGCACCGGCATGGTCAGCCGCGCCAGCGCCGCATCGCCGATCCGCGGCAGCCGTTCCAGACGTGGCCGGAAATGGCGGAAGATCAGCGAAACATAATCGCCCATCGCACGCTCCGCAGGTGTGGGGTTTTGGGGCGCGCGGCCCAGCACCATTTCGGCCATTTTGTGCCGCCCCCATGACCCGAGAAACAGAAGCGGAAAGGCCTTCAGCAGGAAGTTCTTCTGCCGCCCGATGCCGCCGGGGCAGAGCAGGGCGAGTTTCTCGATCCTCTCCGGCCTGCGGGTCGCGTAATCGGCGGCGAGAAGCCCGCCCAGCGAAATTCCGACCAATGCTGTGCGAGAGAGCGAAAGCCCCGCCAGCACATCGTCCAGCCATTCGGCATAGGCGTCACTGTTGAGCGGCGGCCTTACGGGTGCGCTGAAACCGGGTTCGCCGATCATGTCAACCGCATAAAGCCGGAATTGCCCGGCCCAGACGGCGGCATCGCCGATCCACATCACGGAATTGGCGCCCGATCCATGCAACAGGACCACCGGCCGGCTATTCTCCGGCCCGCACGCCACCACGAAGGTATCGCCCGCCCGCGTCGGCAGATGGAATTGCCGGTTCGGCACCGGCCAGCGGGCGAGAAATTCGCGCGTGCGGGCCTCCACCGCCGCGCGGCCCGCTTCGCTTTTGTAGATCGCGCTCATTGCGGCTGCTCCAGCAGGGCATCGGCAAGGCTCAGCATCCGTCCGCAATCGTGCGCGTCGCCCAGCACGATCAGTTTCAGGTGTGCCCGCTCCGCGTCGTAGAGGCTTTGCACCCTGAGGCGCTCCGCAGAGGCAGGTTCGCGCGCACCCGCCGCGCCCAGCAGATGCGTGGTCAGGCGGTCCGCAGCTTCGCGGCCGATGGCGTCGATTTCGACGATGGCGGAAACCGCAACCTTCCGGTTCCGGGTCACACGCTCCCGCAAGGGTGGCGGTACCGCGCCGCCGGTCAGCGCCGCGAGATCGGCATGGGCGATGCGGTACTGCTTGCCGATGCGCACGGCGTTGAGTTTGCCCTCGCGGATGTAACTGCGCACCGTTTTGACATGCAGGCCCAGCCGCTCCGCCACCTGCTCGACCGAATAGAAATCCTGTGTCATGGATATACTCTATAATTCCCTATTTGGACTTATAACAGAGAAGTATAGAGAATAATAGAGTAGTATACGGCAATTACAAAAGGAAAATATCCTTTTCGGCTTGAAGTATCAGAATATGTTCCTATATCTCACCCATGCAAAAGCGATCCGCCCAATGGGCAGCCAGGAAGAAGGAAAGAAGGAAGACCGGCGCCGGATCGCGGTGGCGGGGCTCAGGCCACTGCCTTCGCCATTTCCCGCAATTTGAATTTCTGCACCTTGCCGGTGGAGGTTTTCGGCAATTCACAGAACACGATGTGCCGGGGACATTTGTAATGCGCCAGCTTCTCGCGGCAATAGGCGATCAGCTCGGCCTCACCGACAGTTTCATAGCCCTGCCTGCGCTCGATGAAGGCGCAGGGCGTTTCGCCCCATTTGTCGTCGGGGCGCGCCACCACCGCGGCAAACACCACGGCCGGATGTTTGAGCAGCGTGTCTTCCACTTCGATGGAAGAGATGTTCTCGCCGCCCGAGATGATGATGTCCTTGGAGCGGTCCTTGATCTGGATGTAACCGTCGGCGTGCATCACACCCAGATCGCCGGAATGGAACCAGCCGCCGGCAAACGCCTCCTGCGTCGCGGTGGGGTTTTTCAGATAGCCTTTCATCACGATATTGCCGCGGAACATCACCTCGCCGATGGTGTTGCCGTCGGCCGGCACCGGTTCCATCGTTTCGGGATCCATCACGGTCAACCCTTCCAGCGCGTGATAACGCACGCCCTGCCGCGCCTTCTTCGCCGCACGCGCGCTCTTGTCCAGCGCATCCCACGCCGCATGCCACTCGTTCACGGTCGCCGGGCCATAGGTTTCGGTCAGGCCGTAGACATGGGTGACGTTGAACCCGGAATCGCCCATCGCGGCCAGCACCGCTTCCGGCGGCGGCGCGGCAGCGGTGATGAACGACACGGCGTGATCGAACCCGCGCTTCTCGTCATCGGCGGCGTTGATCAGGGTCGACATCACAATCGGCGCGCCACACATATGGGTCACGCCGTGTTCGGCAATCGTGTCGTAAATCGCCTTGGCCCGGACCCAGCGCAGGCAGACATGGGTGCCCGCCACCACAGACAGCGACCAGGGAAAGCACCAGCCATTGCAGTGGAACATCGGCAATGTCCACAGATAGACCGGCTGATTGCCGAGCCCTGCGTCGATCACATTGCCATAGCCCATCAGGGCGGCACCGCGATGGTGGAACACCACGCCCTTGGGGTTGCCCGTAGTGCCGGAAGTATAGTTCAGCGCAATCGCATCCCACTCATCGCCCGGATATTGCCAGGCGAATTCGGGGTCGCCGCCCGCGATGAAGGTTTCGTATTCGACCTTGCCCAGCATCTCGCCCGTCTGCGGGAATTCCGGGTCGTCGTAATCGATGATCAGCGGCTTCGCCTTCGCGATCCGCAAGGCTTCCTTGATCGTGGCCGAAAATTCGCGATCCACCAGCAGCACTTTTGCATTGCCGTGGTCGAGGATGAAGGCAATCGCCGCGGCGTCGAGCCGTGTGTTCAGCGTGTTGATCACGCCACCCGCCATCGGCACGCCGTAATGCACATCCAGCATCGGCGGCGTGTTGGCCAGCATCGCGGCCACGGTGTCGTTCTTCTTCACCCCGGCCTTGACCAGCGCCGAGGCCAGCCGGCGCGAACGGGCATAAAACTCGGAGTAGGTGAAACGCGATTGGCCATGCACGATGGCGATGTGATCGGGAAAGACCTGGGCGGCGCGTTCCAGAAAACTCAAGGGTGTCAGCGGCTGGTAATTGGCGGCGTTACGCTCCAGCCCCTGATCGTATGGGCTCAAGGCGAGCCTGGTGCGCAATGCGCGGCGCGGCGTGATGCCGGCGCGGCGGGTGGACGCCTTGCGCGGGCGGATCGGCATCGGGGCTTTTGCCCGAAGCTTGGCCTGTGGTTTGGCGAAAGGCGTGGTTTTGAGTGCCGGGCGCGCCACAGCCTTTTTCCTGGCGGCCTTTTTTCTGGCAGCCCCTTTTTTGGCAGGTTGTGCGGCTTTCGCTGCGGCGCTTTTCCGCACTGTTTTCCGGGCAGCCTTTTTTGCCGGCCGCACCGCGGTTTTGGTCTTCGCCACCTTTTTCGTGCCGGCCTTCGCTTTGGTCTTGCGGGCGGCGGGTGCAGCCTTGCGCGTTTTCGCCTTTACCCTGCCTTTATTCGCAGCCTTTATCGGCCTGCGCTTTTTGGTTTTTTTGCCCTTCGCCATGATCTGCCGCTGTTCCGAAATCGTCTCCGCTGCGTGGGACGCTAATGAAACTGCCCCCATGCGGCAAGCACGCCGCGACAATGGACGCCGCCGCGGCCGATTGCTACCAACCGGAAAGAGGCTTCAGGGTTTGCCATGAACGACAGCACCAAGGTCGCATCCCGCCCCGGCGTCATGCGCGCGATGTACGAATGGATGATGACCCACGCTCAGGGCCCCAAGGCATGGTGGGCGCTGGCCGGCGTTTCTTTCGCCGAAAGTTCGTTCTTTCCCATTCCACCGGATGTGATGCTGGTGCCGATGGTGCTGGCCGATCGCCGCCGCGCCTTCGTCATCGCGGCCTGGGCCATGTTGTGGTCGGTTCTGGGCGGCATGCTGGGTTACGCCATCGGCGCGTTTCTGTACGATTCCGTTGGCCACTGGCTGATCTCGGCCTATGGCTATGGCGGCGAGCTGGACGCCTTCCGCCAGTCTTACGCGGAATGGGGCGCCTGGATCATCCTGATCAAAGGCGCCACCCCCATTCCCTACAAACTCGTCACCATCGCGTCGGGCTTTGCGGGCTATAACCTGCCGCTTTTCATCCTGTTGTCGGCGATCACCCGTGGCGCGCGCTTCGCCATTGTCGCCGGACTGCTGTGGTATTTCGGCGAGCCCGTGCGCAACTTCATCGAGAAGCGGCTTGAATGGGTGATGCTCGCCTTCCTCCTCACCATCGTCGCGGGCTTCGTCATCGCCCGTTATGTGATCTGAGGGTTGCGCGGCACGATCTGCGAAAGGGGCGCACGCGCGATATCGTCCTTCGGGCGGGAGAGGTAGAACTCGGCCAGGTAATGGCCTTCGCTTTCCAGCCCGTCGGTCTCCAGGCCCTTTTCGTGCAACAGATGTTCGACATGGCCCTGTTCTTCCCCGTCGCGGAAGCGGCGCTGGAAGAAATAGCGGCCGGCGAGTTTCTCGGTGCCATAGCCGGAGGATTCGAGCGCGCGCGCAACGGGGCCGTAATCGAACATGCGCAGCACGAAGGAAGCGACCCAGGGCATGCCGTCGCCTGGCTGGCAGGCGATGATGCGCTCGAAGGTGCGTTCGGTCACATAACCCACCACGCCGGTCGAAATCACGAAATCGCACTTGGCGAGCGCGCTGGCGGCATGCGGCGACGGATCGTGTTCTTCGAAATTTTCCGGGATGGCGTCGTCCAGCAGCCCCGCCCAGAAGGCGTAGGAGGCCGCGCATTGTGCCCGGTCGATGCCGATGACGTGAATATCCTGCCGGGGTTTGCGGCTTGCGAACAGGCTCTGGTCGGCGCGCAGCACATCGTGGGGTGCCGCATCGGCCTCATCCAGATTGCCGTAGCGGTCGCGCAACTCGTCCATCTTGCAGCCATACTTCAACACTGCCGCATTGATGCCATACGAACAGCCGATATCGAGAACCGTCAGGTCGTCCTTCCTGCGCACGGTCGAATAGGCATCGAACACACGGCGGAAGACGGGGGCGGCCCGTTCCGGGATGGTGTAGTCGAGAGGACTGAGAGCCTGAAAGTAGGATCGTGGATCGAGCCGGTTATAAGCCCATTCGAAATCCGCCTTGCCGGCGTTCGCGTCGTCGTAATTCTTGTTGTCCATTTCAGGCACTCCTTTTTTGCGCTTGCGCGCGCAATATGTTCCCGGCGCGGGTTACCCCGCGCAGCGTCCTCTTCACGGTTGAGTATGCCCGTTCTGCATAAAGGGCAGGGCACGGCTTGTCACGGAAAAATATCGCGGTGATGTGATAATGCACTGGATTTACTCAATATTTTTAGGGGGTGCGGCGGCGTTGCGCGGTTTTGACCGGCGCTTTGCGATATTTTGCGATGCGCGGCCGGGGGCGTCGTCGTGAACACCCAGCTCCGCTCCATCGCCGCCATTCTGCTGTCCACCGCACTGTTCCTGATCGGCAACGGCCTGCTCGGCACCGTCACGCCGGTTCGCGCAACGCTCGAAGGTTTCGGCGATATCGTCATCGGCCTGATCGGCTCGTTCTATTATGCGGGCTTTGTGCTCGGCTGTTTTGCCGGTCCGCGCATGCTCGCCCGCGTCGGCCATGTGCGCACCTTCGCCGTGGCTGCCGGTCTTGGTGCCGTCACCCCGCTTTTGCAGTTGCTCGTGGTCAATGAGGTGGTGTGGATTCTGGTGCGCGGACTGTTCGGCTTTGCCGCCGCCAATCTCTACATGGTGATCGAAAGCTGGCTGAACGAAACCGCCACCAACGAAACCCGCGGCCGGATTCTGGCGGCCTATATGACGGTGAACTTCCTGGGTCTGATGGGCGGACAGATGCTGTTCACCACCGGGCGGGCTACCAGCTTCGCCTTGTTCAGCCTGTCTGCCATCTTCTATGCGATCTGTCTGATCCCGATGGGGCTGACACGCCTTGCCCAGCCCAAGCCCGCGCCCGTGCCGCGATTGCGGCCGTTACGGCTTTTCCGTATCGCCCCTGTCGGGGTGGCAGGCTGTATCGCGGTCGGCTTCGCCAATGGCGCGGTCTGGACGCTTGCCCCCGTCTATGCGCAGGACCACGGCATCACACGCGCCTTGCTTGCGGTATTCATGGTCGCATTCACCGCCGGCGGTGCGCTGTTTCAGGTTCCCCTTGGCCGGCTGTCTGACCGGGTGGACCGGCGTTATGTGATCGCCATCGTCTCGCTTCTGGCCGGGATTGCCGGTGTGGCGCTGGCCCTTTTCGGCAGCATCAACAGCCGCAACGCGTTGTTTCTGGTCGCCCTGTTCGGGGCGCTGGCGCTACCGCTTTATGGGCTTTCGGTCGCGCACGCCAATGACAGGCTGCCGCGCGAAATGTTTATCGAGGCGTCGGCGACGCTTCTGTTCCTGAATGCCTTCGCATCCGTTCTGGGCCCGACGATCGCCGCCCTGATCACGGTGCACGAAGGCTCCTCCGCACTTTTCCTCTATACGGCGGCGGTTCATTTCGCGCTGGCGATATTCGCCTTTGCCCGCTTGCGGGTTGCCGAGCGGCCGCCCGAAGAAACCCGCGAACCTTATGCCCCGGTTCCGCAGGCCACCGTTGCCGCCCTCGAACTCGATCCCCGCGGGCCGGAAGCGCCGGAGGCCGAGCCCGGACGTTAGAGCGCTCACCGTTCATGGAATCGGTGAGCGCTCAAAGTTCTTGGGTGATCGCAATTCCGGACGGAAAACCGGTTCCCACTTTTCCTGGAATTGCTCTGAAGCCCTATTCGTTTTCGTTGTCGCTATCGGCCGGCGGTTCATCCGCCGCCGCGGGCACCGTGTCTTCGAGCGGTTGCAGGGTTTCGCCGCGCTTGATCGCCTGTTGCATCTGGCGTTCGCGGCGTTGCGCCACGCGGCTGACCGCCAGATCAAGCTCAAGCTGTGTGCAAAGCCCGAGCGTCACCGGATCGACCGCCTTGATGTTCTGCACGTTCCAGTGTGAGCGCTCGCGGATTTTCTGGATCGTCGCCTTGGTGGTGCCGATCAGCTTGATGATGTCGGGATCGGTGAATTCCGGATGGTTGCGCAGAATCCAGTAGACGGCATCCGGCTTGTCCTGCCGCTTCGACACCGGTGTGTAGCGCGGTGCTTTCTTGGTTTTGACGGCCGGGATCTTGTATTTCGGCGGCGCCATTTTCAGCCGCAGCTTGGGATCTTTTTCCGCCGCCTCGATCTGCTCACGGGTCAACTGGCCGGCGGCCATCGGGTCCTGGCCTTTGATGCCCTTCGCCACGTCCTCGTCGGCGATGCCTTTCACCTCCAGCGGGTGCAGCCCGCAGAAATCGGCAATCTGCTCAAAGGTGAGCGAGGTATTGTCGACCAGCCAGACAGCGGTCGCCTTTGGCATCAATGGTTTGTCGGCCATAATCTTTCCTTTCCGGTGGAGCCCTTTCCGGGCCCCGCCCGCTCTCAAGACACTAAGCCTATCGAGAATTGGCCGCCTTCTTACCCGGATAGGCGGCCAAGGAAAAGAGTTCTCCTTACGGCGTCAGGAGAATCTTGCCGATATTGGCCCCGCCCGCCATGCGGGCATGGGCAGGTCCGGCTTCGGCCAGCGGAAATATACGGTCGATCACCGGTCTGACCCGGCCCGCCTCGATCAGGGGCCAGACCTCGCGCGCCAGCGCATCGCGGATCGCACCTTTTTCGGCATTGCTGCGGGCCCGCAAGGTGGTTCCAAAATGGCTCAGCCGTTTCATCAGCATGGAGCCATAATTGACGTCGGCCGCCATGCCCTTCTGAAAGGCGATGTTCACGATGCGGCCCCAGATCGCCGCGGCCCGGAAATTCCGTTCGATATAGTCCCCGCCCACCATGTCCAGGATGACATCGATGCCCTTTCCGCCAGTGGCGTCCTTGGTCACGGCCACGAAGTCTTCTTCGCGGTAATTGATGGCGCGGGTAGCCCCCAGTTTTTCACAGGCCGCGCATTTTTCCACGCTGCCGGCGGTGGCGAATACGGTATGGCCGCGGGCATGGCAGAGCTGGATCGCCGCGGTGCCGATGCCGCTCGATCCGCCATGGATCAGAACCGTCTCACCGGTTTTCAGCCGTGCCGAATCCATCAGGTTGGTCCACACCGTGAAATGAACCTCGGGAAGGGCCGCGGCATCCGCCAGCGCAACGCCTTTGGGAACCGGCAGCACGCAAAGTTCCGATGCGATGGCGTATTCGGCATAGCCGCCGCCGGGCAGGAGCGCACAGACCGCGTCGCCCACCTGAAACTGTGTGACGCCCTGGCCGGTTTCCACGACCTCTCCCGAAACTTCGAGGCCGAGGGTATCCGGCGCGCCCGGCGGCGGGGGATAGGCGCCGCGCACCTGCGCCAGATCGCCCCGGTTGATGCCGGCGGCCGCAACCTTGATCAGCACCTCACCCGCCTTGGGCGATGGCGTGGGCAGCTCCGCCAAGACGAGTGCCGGTTCCCCGTTTTTGGTTTCGACCCGAATTGCCTTCATGTTCCTGCACCGCCGTTTTATGTTTGAACGTCACACTATAGAGCGTTTCACCGCATCGGGAGTGTAAACGGTGGCAATCGATCCGGAAGACCTGATCCCCCGCAAAACCGCGGCCGCAATCGCGCCGGGTGAGGATCTGTCCACCCTGTCCGAGCATGAACTCACCGCGCGTATCGCCGTTCTGGAAGGGGAGATCGGCCGCTGCCGCGCAGCCATCGCGGCCCGCCAGGAAACCCGCAAATCCGCCGACGGATTCTTCAAGCGTTGAGCGCCAGCCTGCCTGTTATCGTTAAGAGGCCGGGCCCGCGAATATTAGCCATGATGACAGAAGTTGTGAGAATCCACCTCTGTTCATCGAATGGATGCTTCTCGCGCGCGGGCAGTCTTGCTAGCGTCCGCCTGCCGTGATCGCCGGGAGTGCGCGTATGACCATTGCCGATTCCGAGATGGAGACTTTGCCGACGCAGGACATTCGTGCCTTTGCGGGGTCTGCCGTGTTCGATCGCACTTTCGATGAAGGCATGGCCCTGGTTGAGGAGACCGCGCGCTATCTCGATGGTCCGGGGCGGGATGAATCGCGCGACCTGCCGCGCAAGGCCGCCATGCTCTATGCCGGAGAAAGCATGCGCGTCACCACGCGGCTGATGCAGGCGGCAAGCTGGCTTCTGGTCCAGCGCGCGGTGCATGAAGGCGAGATGAGCATCGATGATGCAAGCGGCGAACGCTATCGCCTCGGCTCAAAGGAAATCTGTTTCGGCGGGCGCGAGGAGGGGCTTGACCTTCTGCCGCTGACGTTGCGCGATCTGCTCAAGCGCAGCGACAATCTTTATCGCCGCATTGCCCGCCTGGATGATGAACTGTTCGGCGTGGCCACGCGCGGTGCCGGCGTGCAGGCACATTTCGACCGCCTGCAGCGCAGCTTCGGTGAAGGCAGCGCCTGAAGGGCGCCTGCGCACCTTATTTCTTCACGAATTCCGCAAAACGCTTGTTGAAGCGCGTCAGCCGCCCGCCGCGATCCAGCAATTGCTGCTGGCCGCCGGTCCATGCCGGATGGGTGCCGGGATCGATGTCGAGCGTCAGCTTCTGATCGGGCTCGCCCCAGGTGGTGCGGGTCCTGTAGGTTGTGCCGTCGTTCAGAACGACATTCACGAAATGATAATTTGGGTGAATGCCCTTTTTCATGGCATGACCTTTCCGCTGGCGCCCCGAAGGCTGACCGCTATCGATGAGGCCGCGGCTTATAAGTGATCGCGGGGCATCAGGCAAGTCGCGGCGATGGGTCTCGTTCGCACGGCCGTCCAGATGGTTTATAGCGGACTTCGCTGAGGGTTTTCCGGGCAGATATGGCGCAACAGGGCCAGGAGTACGCAGCCGAAGTGCAACGGGTGGCCGCCGGCCGGGTCAAAAGCCGATCGCTGCGCCCGCTTCGCCAGTTGCTGCCGTTTCTTCTTCCTTACAAATGGTACGTGCTGGGCGCGATGCTGGCGCTTCTGTGCTCGTCCGCCGCAACGCTGGTGGTCCCCTATTACGTCCGCGGCATGATCGACCACGGTTTCAACGCCGATGACGCGGACCGGGTCGGCAGCTATTTCTTCGCCCTGATATCGGTGGCCGGTCTGCTCGCGGTGGCGACCGGGGTGCGCTACTACTTCGTGACCTGGCTGGGCGAGCGGGTGATCGCCGATGTCCGGCGCGCCGTGTTCGACCATGTTCTGTTGCTGACGCCGGCTTTTTACGAACAGACGCGGACAGGCGAGGTGCTCTCCCGCCTGACCGCCGATACCACCCTGATCCAGACGGTGATCGGCTCCTCGGCGTCTGTCGCGTTGCGCAATCTGGTGATGCTGATCGGCGCGCTGATCATGCTGTTCTTCACCAGCCTGAAACTGACCATGCTGGTGCTGGCCGGTGTTCCGCTGGTGATGATCCCGCTGATCCTGTTCGGGCGCTGGATTCGGACCTTGAGCCGCAAGAGCCAGGATACCGTGGCCGATACCAGTGCGCGGGCGAGCGAAACGCTGAACGCGGTCCAGACCGTGCAGGCCTTTACCCACGAAACGGTTGACCGCGCGGCCTTCGCGAAGGATGTCGAGATTTCCTTCGACGTTGCGGTGCTGCGCACTAAGGCGCGGGCCGCGATGACGGCGGTGGTGATCTTCGCGGTGTTCGCCATGGTGGTCGGCGTGTTGTGGGCGGGCGCGCGCGATGTGCTGGCCGGAACCATGACCGGCGGCGCGCTCAGCCAGTTCATTCTTTATGCCGTTTTCGTGGCCAATGGCTTCGGCTCCTTGAGCGAGACCTATGGCGAATTGCAGCGCGCGGCGGGAGCCTCCGAAAGGCTGGCCGAACTCCTGGCCGCCACACCGGACGTGCATGTGCCGGAGAAGCCGCGGTCGTTTCCCGCGCCGGCGCATGGCAAGGTCGTGTTTGAGGATGTGGTCTTTCACTATCCTTCGCGCCCCGATACGGCGGCGCTGGATGGCTTTTCCCTCGCCCTTGATGCGGGGGAGGCGGTGGCACTTGTCGGCCCTTCGGGGGCCGGAAAATCCACCGTGTTCCAGTTGCTGTTGCGGTTTTATGCCCCGCAATCGGGCCATATTCTGTTTGACGGCGTGGATATCGCGGCGGCCGATCCGGCCGCGCTCCGCCGCAATATCGCACTGGTGGCGCAGGACCCGGTTATTTTCTCCGGCAGCATTGCCGACAATATCCGCTATGGCCACCCCGATGCGGACGACGGCGCCGTGCGCAAGGCGGCGCAGGCGGCGGCCGCGGAGGAATTCATCGTCGGCCTGCCCGATGGTTACAACACGCGGGGAGGCGACATCGGCGCTCGATTCCGAGAATGAGCGTCTGGTTCAGATCGGGTTGCAGAATCTGATGGCCGGGCGCACCACCTTTGTCATCGCCCATCGCCTTTCCACCATCCAGAAGCTGAAGCGGATCGTGGTGATGGATCAGGGCCGTATCGTCGCCGAGGGCAGCCATGCCGAATTGATCCGGGGCGGCGGCCTTTATGCCCGTCTGGCCGACCTGCAGTTCTCAAGCGCGATGGCGCTGACGGGTTGAGAGTGCTGCCCGGCCTTACGCCAGTTTACGCCCCGCCATCTTCTCCAGCACGTTGATCGGCGCGCGTTCCGGCGCAGCCATTGCTGCAACGTCCAGGTGGAAGGTCTGCTCCAGCACGAATTGCCCCGCCATCGCTGCGTGCATCACCCGGTCGGTGAAACAGAGCCAGGTCGATTGTGCGGGAAAGCTGACTTCCGCCTGCGGTGCGTTTTTCTGATAGGCGTCATCCAGCTTGGCCTGATCGTGCAGGCCAAGCATCAGGTTGTCGTATGGGCTTCTCACGCCATGCGTGGCCCGGACCGCGGCCAGCACCCAGTTTTTCAGCACGATGGGCTCACGCACCCGCGGCAGGATCTTCTGTGCCATATCCTCGAACGGTTCGCCCACGCGCCAGATGCGCGGTTTGCCGTGCGGATTGATGTTGCTGAACAGCCTGAGGATGCGCCGCCCCCGCATCGGGCGTGTCGGGAACGCATCGACATGCAGGCGGGTGTCGTCCTTGATCGGCGAATAGGCGCGGCCCGCGATTTCCGCCGGGCGATAGGATGTGCGGGCGCGTTCCAGACTGGCCGCGTAACGCGGAAACAGGCTGCTCACCAATGTGGTGGCCTGCCGGGCAAAGCGCTCCATCAGATGGCGCAGGGCTTCGCGCTGCTCATCCGCGCCCGCGCTGTGCTTGATCTGCCCGTCCGGGCCGAGGCTCACATTCTTGGCGTGGCCGCCCAGAAATTCAGGCGACAGCAGCCCCTGTTCGGATTGCGGTAGCGGGAATGCGAGATGGGGAAGCAAGAGAACCTTTCCCCCTTCAAGTGCCGTGATCGCTTCATCCTGCAGCACCGCATCCGGTTCGGGGTCCCAGCGGTTACAGGCAATGGAGAAAAGCGTTTGCATTGCCCGTTACCTGTGCCCTTTGCCTGATTTGCACGCGATCATGACCTCACCTTTATAGAGGCCGCGGCAGCGTCTGCGTCAATGGCGGAATTGAGGGGTTTTTGTGGCCGCTAGGCCCGGGCAAGGCGGACCATTCCGTGCAGCAGCGCCAATGCCGTCAGATATGCAAACGCAAGCGGCGCGTAGAACAGAAAGGGCAGCGGCCAGAGATTGGATTCCTGGGTGAATGCCACAAGGCACCACAGCGCGATCGGCACGGTCGCGATCAGGGGAACCAGTGCGGCCTTGCGCCAGCCGCCGCGATAAAACGGCGGCAGAACAGCCTGCAGGATGAGATAGCCGGGTGGCCCGGCCATCAGCAGGATATCGAACAGGGTGTCGCTCACCCGTCGCACCCTTCGATCAGGCGGCCTGTTCGGTCTCCGGATCGCGCAGCACATAGCCGCGGCCCCAGACGGTCTCGATATAATTGTCGCCGCTGGTCGCCGCCGCGAGTTTCTTGCGCAGCTTGCAGATGAAGACGTCGATGATCTTCAGTTCCGGCTCGTCCATCCCGCCGTAAAGGTGGTTCAGGAACATTTCCTTGGTCAGCGTGGTGCCCTTGCGCAGCGAGAGCAGTTCCAGCATCTGATATTCCTTGCCGGTCAGGTGCACGCGGCTGCCATCCACCTCCACCGTCTTGGCGTCCAGATTGACGGTCAGCTTGCCGGTGGTGATGACGGACTGGGAATGGCCCTTGGAGCGGCGCACCACAGCCTGAATGCGGGCGACCAGCTCATCCTTGTGGAACGGCTTGGTCATATAATCGTCGGCGCCAAAGCCCAGCGCGCGAACCTTTGCCTCGACAATGGCGTTGCCGGAGAGGATCATCACCGGCGTCTGCACCTTGGCAAGCCGCAGGCTCTTCAAAACCTCGAAGCCGCTCATGTCCGGCAACTGCAGGTCGAGTACGACTATGTCGTAGTCATACAATTTACCGAGATCGATACCTTCTTCACCGAGATCGGTTGTGTAGACGTTGAATCCTTCGCTCCGCAGCATCAGTTCGATACTGCGCGCCATCGCGCTATCGTCTTCGATCAGCAGTACACGCATTCCTCAGGCCCCTTGGTCGCACGGCACCCCCGCCGGCTTGGTTACCGAATGGGAAAACACTAGGCGAGAATGGTTAACATCCGCTTTCCCATCTTGAAAAGCCTTCATGTGACGCGAAGGCCTCTTAACCGGCATTATTCTTCTTCCGCGCATCCCATTGATTCATCTCGTTAAGTTTACCCGCACTTAAATCCTTCGCCTCAAGATGTGTCTTTCGCGGGGCAGGTCCTGGCCTGCCGGAAGGGTCTTATGCAGGCGCTCTTAGAAGAAATTGAGGCAATTCAGCCACTTAGGCGGTTCGGCCGGGTCGCCCGGATCGAGGGATTGTCGGTCGAAATCACCGGTGCGGCGGGTGCGATCAGCCTTGGCGGGCAGGTTCGCCTTACCGGATCGGGCGGCCGCCAGATCCCCTGCCAGGTGGTGGGATTTCGCGATGGCCGGGCCCTTGTCATGCCGCTTGGCATGATCGACGGGGTCACTTTGGGCGCCCGGGCGGAGTTTGATGACCGCCCCGCCACGATTTTTCCGTCCCGCGCCTGGCTTGGCCGGGTGCTGGATGCTTTTGGCCGCCCGACGGATGGCAAGGGGCCGCTGCCGCAAGGCGCGGTTGCCTATCCCGTCCGGGCTGCGCCGCCACCGGCGGCGGCGCGCGCACGGGTGGGGGCCAAGCTCGACCTCGGTGTTCGCGCGCTCAATGCTTTTGTCACCTGCGCGCAAGGGCAGCGCATGGGCATCTTCGCGGGCTCCGGCGTCGGCAAATCGACCCTGCTCGCCATGCTTGCCCGCAATACGGCCGCCGATGCCATCGTCATCGCGCTGGTTGGCGAACGCGGCCGCGAATTGAAAGAGTTCATCGAGGACGACCTCGGTGAAGAGGGTCTGAAACGCAGCGTGGTGATCGCCGCCACGTCGGATGAACCGGCACTGGTGCGCCGCCAGTCGGCCTATGCCGCCATGGCGGTTGCCGAGAAGCTGCGTGACGAGGGGCTGGACGTTCTTCTGTTGATGGACAGCGTCACCCGTTTCGCAATGGCACAACGTGAAATCGGGTTGTCCGCAGGCGAGCCACCGGCCTCGAAGGGCTACACGCCCACCGTATTCGCGGAACTTCCGCGTCTTCTTGAGCGCGCGGGGCCCGGCCTTCATGGGCGCCCCGGCTCCATCACCGGTCTTTTCACCGTGCTGGTGGAAGGCGACGATCATAATGAACCGGTCGCCGATGCGGTGCGCGGCATTCTGGACGGCCATATCGTGCTGGAACGCGCCATTGCGGAGCGCGGGCGTTTCCCGGCCATTAACGTGCTGAAATCGGTCTCGCGGGTGATGCCCGGCTGTAACAGTGGTGAAGAGCAAGCAATCGTAAACGCTGCCCGTGCACCATTGGCCATCTATGAAGACATGGCCGAACTGATCCGCCTTGGGGCATACAAGGTTGGCACAAATGTTGAAGTGGATGGAGCCATCAAGGTTTATCCGCAGCTCGAATCCTTTTTGGCACAGAAGAAAGAGGAACGGGCCACTTTGGAAGAAGGCTACACCGCGCTCGACGGCATTATGCGCGGGGCAATGGGTGAGGGTAGAACATGAAACGCGCCGATACGATGTTGCGTGTGAAACGGTTCCGCGTCGATGAGCTGAAACGCCAGATCGCGACACTGGAAGCCATGCACGCAGACCTTGAACGCAAAATGGCGGACCTGGATGAAAGCGTGACGCGCGAGCGTCAGCGCGCCAATGATTCCGATATCGGCCGGCTTGCATTCCCGTCCTTCGTCCGTTCGATCGAAACCCGCCGCGACAATCTGCGCGTGACTTTGAAAGAACTGGAGCGGGAGCGCGCCGACGCACAATCCGCATTGTCGAGCGCGTTCCAGGATCTCAAGAGTTTCGAACTGGCTGCCGAGCAGCAGAACCGCCGTGCCCAGGAAGCCGAGGCCCGCCGCGCCCAGGCCCAACTCGACGAAATGGCCCTTGTGCGGCACTTGAGAAAATACGCCCTGCGGCAGGCCTGATTGCGCGAGAATGGCGAGTAGCGAATAAGCAGCCGGCTTTTTACCCATCGCTCCCTGCGCCTATTTCCGACCTCGTTCGATGCATTGCCATCGCGTTCTTCGAGGCTGACATCTGCCATGATCGTGATGATTCTGGGCAGGTCGCCTTTGCGCTGGGGTTTCGTCATGACGCGATGATGCCGTTGCCGCTATGATGTCTCAGAGAGAAGGAGTGACGAACCTTGGCAAGCGGACACATGCTTTCTCACGATCAGGCAAAACGTTATTACGACGTGTTGGGTGCGGGCCTCGACAGGCAGGGCTTTTTTGAAGGCCCCCCGCTTCGCGATCTTGCACGACATCTCGATCTGGAAGCCTGCAAGGCCGTCGGTGAATTTGGAAGCGGCACCGGTCGATTTGCCGAAGAGCTGCTGACTTCGCTACTGCCGCAGGGTGCGACTTATGTCGGCGTCGATGTAAGTAGCGTCATGGTTGCATTGGCCCAAAAACGGCTTGCGCGCTTTGCTGATCGGGCAGAAATCCTTCAATCGGATGGCACGATCCGCATCGACCGCCCCGATAGCGCACTCGATTGCCTCGTTTCGTCGTTCGTGATGGACCTTCTTTCCGATACTGATATACGACTCTTTCTGGAGGAAGCGCATCGGCTTTTGCGACCCGGCGGACAGATCGGCCTGGTCAGCTTGACCAAAGGCTCGACGGCGGCCTCGCGGGCGGTGACGGTCATGTGGAGCTTGTTGCACAGGATTTCGCCCTGGATCGTGGGCGGGTGTCGGCCCATTGAGATTTCGCCTTTTCTGAAAGCGCGGCAATGGCAACTCGAGTATCGCAATATTGTCACGCCTTATGCTTTGGCGTCCGAGATTGTCGTTGCACGCAGGCTGTAAAAGGGGAGATAGCCGCCTTCGCCCGAGCCGCCGCGCCCAGGCCCAACTCGACGAAATGGCCCTTGTGCGGCACTTGAGAAAATACGCCCTGCGGCAGGCCTGATCCCCAAGCCGGATTTCGCGGTCCGCCCGCCTGTGACACAATGAACATTCGGGCTGTGATTCGCGGGGGCTGCGCGGGTGGCGATAATGACGCCGCAGGATGGAATGCCGGATCAGTTTGGCCGGTATGCCATTGTGCTGCTTGCGCTCGCGTCTTTGTTCAGCCTCCTTCGTTATGGCTTGTTCGCCGATTTCATGTTCTGGATTCTGGTCTCCGGCGGTGTTGCGCTGACACTTTTCAGTGTCGTCGCCCGCCCCCTTGGGTCGCCACGGCGTGAAACCTGGTTTGCCGCCATGCTTTGTGCCGCGTTGCTTATTTCCGTTCTCACACCATTGGCCGACGGCCGCCTCGCATTGCGATAGGCGGGAGATTTGACATGTCTTTTGCGGAACGAATTGCGCCGCTACTGGGGCGGCTTGCGATTGCGTGGTATCTGGTGACGCGGGCGCTTGATTATGCGGGCAATTGGCACGGCACCATGACCTTGATGGTGGAGCATCGGATTCCCGTGCCGCAATTGCTGCTTCTGCTGGCGTTGCTGCTGATTTTTCTGGGCGTGGCATCGCTGGTGCTCGGTTTTCATACCCAGCATGGGGCGATGGCGCTGTTTGCGTTCATGTTGCTGGTGGCCCTGTTTATCCACAATTTCTGGACGATGGCCGATCCGGCTTTGCGGGCTGCGGCGCGCCAGCTTTTTGCCCGCGATGTTCTTTTGATGGCTGCGTTGCTGCTGGTGGTGGGGCAGGGGCCGGGCCGCTTCGCGATCGACAATGCCGGCAAGGGCGGCCGCAAGAAGGGCGGTTGATCGTTCGCCTTACCGTCTATCGCGCCTGCGCACGCTTCGCGGCGGCTTTGGCTGCGCTGCTCCTTGCCTTCAATCGCTCTGCAATATCCGAAATGGCTTTGGCCGCTGCCGATTGGGGATAGAGCGTCATCAACGGCGTTTGCCGTTTCACCGCCACCATGGCGTGGGGATCGCGCGGTACGAAGCCGAGATAGTCCGGCTCCAGTTTCAGGAATGTTCTGGCCGATGCGATCAGGGCACCTGACGCGCGCCGTCCTTCCTGTTCACCCACCGCCATGTTGACCAGCAGTGATGGCCGTCGCCCGACGGCGATTTTCGCAAGGCGCTTGGTAAAGGCATAGGTATCGGTCAGCGCCGCGGGGTCGGGTGTCATCACCAGCAGGTTTTCATCTGCACCGGCCGCGAGGGACAGCACCATCGCATCGACACCAGCCGCCAGATCCACGATCACGCGGTCGTAACCCGTCATACGCAGGCTGATCAGCAATTGCCGTGCGCCCTGCTGGCCTGCATCAGCCAGCACGCCCGACCCGGCCGGTGCGGCCAGAAGATCGAATCCGCCGCGCGCGCCTGCGCCGCCGGCGACCGGAACAGTCGCTTTCTCGACCGTCGTCCGCCCGCTCAACACGGCGGCCATATCGCCACTGTGGCTCAGGCCCAGATGCAGCGCGGCATTGGCAAGGCCGAGGTCGCCATCGCAGAGCAGCACGCGCTCCCCCGTATGCGCCAGCGCCTGCGCCAGCGAAACCGCGATCAGGGTTTTGCCGGTTCCACCTTTGCCGGAACCGATGGCGGTCACGACCGGAAATCCGAAAGCGTCTTTCAGCGATGTCATTGTGTGCTTCCCCGGTCCGGATTGAGGCTGTGCGCTTGCAGAAGAGTCCGTGCCAGCGATAGCGGTGTCAGTGTTTCAAGGCCGCCCGCCACAAAGGCGGAGCGTGTGATATGGGCGAGCGGTACGCCCCTGGTCGCCGCCGCCAGAAGCGCGCCCAGCCGCCGTGCCAGGTCAACGCCCGTGACGATCACGCGGCCGGCGCCCGCATTTTTCAGGGCGTTTACAGTTTCGGCGGCTTCTTCGGCATCCATTGTGGCGGGCACCACGCCGGCAACCTCCAGCCCGTCGAGACCGGCAAGGGCCGCGAACGCCGTACGCGCCTTGTCATCGCGCACGTCGAAGCCGGCGGTATCGATGATGGTTACGGCATCGGCGCGTGCGCCTTCGGCAAGGATCTGCGGCAAGGCTTCTGCCGTGCCCGCGACCACGAAATTGGCGTCGAGATGTTTGGCGAACGTTTCAAGGCGGGCGACGGCACCGGCGCCATCGGCATCGGCCGCCACCAGTGTCACATCGCGCCCGGCAAGGCGGGCATGCGCTGCGATCTTGGCGGCAACGGCGGATTTACCAGCCCCATGCGGCCCGCAAAGCAGAATGGCTTTCATCTGGCTGGGGTGGAACGGGGCCGACGGCATGCGCATGTCGAGCGCGGCAGCGAGTGCCAATGTCATGTCGGGAAGGCCGGATTTCTCCGCCGCCTCCGCAATGGCGTGGGCCAGTGCTTCCGGTACGCGGTGGCGATGCAGAATGGAAAGCAATTCGGCACGGTTGAAATTGCGTGGCGCGGGCCTTGGGTTGCCGCCTTCACCGCGAATGCGGCGGATCATGCTTTCGCGCACACTGTCCTGCAGATCGGGCAGGATCACGGGCGGCACGGACTGATCGCCAACCTCGCCCTGCCGCTGCTCCTGCTGCAAGGTTTGCGTGGCTTCTTCCAGCGCGGCATCCTGCTCCGGCTCGTCCAGTGCGGCACGTACCAGAAGGCCGCCATGTTTGGCGCGCTGGCTGGAAATGATGATGGCGTCCGGCCCCATCTCGGCGCGCACGTCGGCCAGCGCCTCTTTCATGCTGTTGGCGACAAAGGTTTTCAGGCGCATGGCTTAGACCTGCCCCAGCGTGCGCAGCTTGACGCTGGCATGGATTTCGTTTTGCGACATCACGGCCGTTTGCGGGCGGAAGCGTTCGACGATGGAGCGCACAAAGGGGCGGATCTGCGGGCTGGTCAAAAGCACCGGCACATCGCCCTGCTGCCCCGCTTCGTCGAAGCGTTCGCGCACCGTGGTGATGAATTGCTGTAGCTGTGACGGCGCCATCGCCAATTGGCGGTCTTCGCCCTGCCCGACAATGGATTCGGCAAAGGCCTGTTCCCATCCGGGCGACAGCGCGATCAACGGCAGATAGCCACCAACCGAAAGATATTGATGGCAAAGCTGGCGCGCCAGCCGCGCGCGCACATGCTCGCTGATATAAAGCGTGTTCTTGGTGTGGCCCACCGCTTCGGCGATACCTTCGAGGATCGAGGGCAGATCGCGGATCGAAACCCGTTCGGCCAGAAGCGTTTGCAACACGCGCTGAATGCCGGTGATCGCGATCTGCGACGGGATCAGTTCGTCCACCAGCTTCTTCTGCTCCGGCTGCAATTCGTCCAGCAGCTTCTTGGTTTCGGCATAGGAAAGAAGCTCGCTCATATTGGATTTGAGCACTTCGGTCAGGTGCGTGGTCAGCACCGTGCCGGGGTCGACCACGGTCAGCCCGCGGAACGAGGCTTCCTCGCGCAGGCTTTGCGCGATCCATGTTGCGGGCAAACCGAAAGCCGGTTCGGTGGTGTGCGTTCCCGGCAGGTCGATCGGGCGGCCCTGCGGGTCCATGGTCAGGAGATGGCCGGGGAACAGTTCGCCGCGCCCGGCCTCCATCTCCTTCACCCGGATGACATATTCGTTGGCGCCCAACTGCATGTTGTCGAGGATGCGCACACTCGGCATCACAAAGCCCATCTCCTGCGCCAACTGGCGGCGCAGCGCCTTGATCTGGTCGGTAATGCGCTGGCCCTTCACATCGTTGATCAGCGGCAGCAGGCCATAGCCCAGTTCCACCCGCAACAGGTCGAGCGCCAGCGCATTGCCGATCGGCTCTTCCTTCGGGGCGGCTTCGGCCTGCGCCTTTTCTTCGGCGGCAACCGCTTCGGCCCGTTCTTCGTCCTTGCGCTTGTAAGCCAGCCAGGCAAGCCCGCCGGTGGCGGCCGAAAGGCCCGCGAACACCAGTGTCGGCATGCCGGGCAGCACGGCGACCACGCCCATCACTGCCGCCGCCATGCCGAGCGCCTGCGGATAGAAGGACAACTGGCCGATCAGCGCCTTGTCGGTGGCGCCTTCGACACCGGCCTTGGATACCATCAGGCCCGCCGCGGTCGAAATGATCAGGGCCGGCATCTGGCTCACCAGCCCGTCACCCACCGTCAGCAGGGTGAAGGTGTGGGTGGCATCCATGAAGCTCATGCCTTCCTGGGCCACCGCGATGATGATGCCGCCGACGATATTGATCGCCACGATCAGAAGACCGGCGATTGCATCGCCGCGCACGAATTTGGAGGCGCCGTCCATCGCGCCGAAGAAATTGGATTCGGATTCGAGCGTCTTGCGTCTGGTGCGCGCCTCTTTCTCGTCGATCAGGCCGGCGGAAAGATCGGCGTCGATCGCCATCTGCTTGCCCGGCATCGCGTCCAGGGTGAAGCGCGCGGCCACTTCGGCGATGCGCCCCGAACCCTTGGTGATGACCACGAAGTTCACGATCACCAGGATCACGAATACGATCAGGCCGATCACGAAGTTGCCCTGCATGATCAGCTTGCCGAAAGCCTGGATCACATAACCGGCGGAATCGGTGCCGCTGCTGCCATGCGACAGGATCAGCCGGGTGGAGGCGAGGTTCAGCGCCAGCCTGAGCATGGTGCTGATCAGAAGCACGGCCGGGAACGAGCTGAATTCCAGCGGCTTGCGGATGAACACCGCCGTCATCAGGATCAGAATCGAAAGCGACAGCGAAAAGGCAAGGCTGATATCCAGAAGCCAGGCCGGCAGCGGCAGGATCAGGACGATCAGGATCGCCATGATGCCGATGGCGAGCGCCAGGTCGCTGCGCTTGAGCATTGCAAGCAAGGTGGCCGGGTCCAGTTTGAACCCGGTGCCCGCGTTCGGCAGGGCTGTGCTTGTGGTGGCTTCGGCCATGGGTGTTCAGATCGCCTGTTTCAGCTTGGCTCTGTTATCCGGCCAGCCGTGTTTCGCCCGGATTGGGAATGGCAAGGCCCGACTGGCTGTATTCCCGCAGCTTGTTGCGCAATGTGCGGATCGAGATGCCGAGAATATTGGCGGCGTGGGTGCGGTTGCCGAGGCAATGGTCCAGCGTGTCCAGGATCAGATCGCGCTCAACCTCCGCCACCGTGCGGCCGACAAGACCGCGCGTCACCACGGCCGCGTTTTCAATTGCCAGCTGCACCGCGCCGCCCGGCTGGCTTGTGATGCCGTTGCCGACCTGCGTGCCATCGGGCAGGCGGATCGCTTCCGGCACGATTTCGCCGCCGGTCGAAAGCAGCACGGCACGGTGGATGGTGTTTTCCAGTTCGCGCACATTGCCGCGCCAGGGATGGGAAATCAGCAGCCGCTCGGTCACTGCCGCAATCGGGCGGTGCGGCACGCTGTTGGCTTCCGCATATTTGTGGGCGAAGTGCCGGGCCAGCGCCAGAATATCCTTCGGGCGTTCGCGCAAGGCGGGCAGGCGCAGATTGACCACGTTCAGCCGGTAAAGCAGGTCTTCGCGGAAGGTGTTGTGCCGCACCGCTTCGGCCAGATCGCGGTTCGATGTCGCGATGATGCGGATGTTGACCTTGACCGGCTTGGTGCCGCCGACGCGGTCGATCTCGCGTTCCTGAATGGCGCGCAGAAGTTTTGCCTGCAGGCGCGCATCCATCTCGCTGATTTCGTCCAGCAGAAGGGTGCCGCCATCGGCCTCCTCGAACTTGCCGACGCGGCGCGCGATGGCGCCGGTGAAGGCGCCCTTCTCATGGCCGAACAATTCGGATTCGAGAAGGTTTTCAGGGATAGCCGCGCAATTGACCGAAATGAAGGGCTTGTCGGCGCGGGCCGATTTCTTGTGGATGTAACGGGCCATCACCTCCTTGCCGGTACCGGATTCGCCGGTGATCAGGATGGAGGCTTCGCTTCCCGCCACCTGATCGGCCAGTGCCAGCACCGCGCTCATCGCTTCATCTTCGTGGATAAGCTGATGGCTTTCGTCCGCCACGGCGGCCAGCACGGCCGCGATCAATTCGGGGTCCGGCGGCAGCGGCAGATATTCTTTGGCACCGGCGCGGATCGCATCCACTGCGCGGCGCGCATCGGTGCCGATGCCACAGGCGACCACAGGCGTGCAGATGCGTTCGGCAGCAAGGCCGCGCACCAATTGCCCGATGTCGAGGGTGACATCCGCCATGGCCAGATCGGCGCCACGCCCGGACCGGAGTTCGGCTAATGCCATTTCGATGTTGCCGGCGTGGGTGACTTTGGCACCGCGCTCGATCGCGATCTTGGTGGCCAGCCCAAGCTGGCCCTGCAATTGCCCGACGATGAGAAGACGCATGGTCCCGTTTCCTTGTCTTATGATTGTCCGGTCTTGATGATTTCGGTCATGGTCACGCCAAGCCGGTCTTCCACCAGAACCACTTCACCGCGTGCAACCAGGCGGTCGTTCACATAAATGTCGATCGCTTCGCCCACCTTGCGGTCCAGCTCCACAATCGTGCCTTTGCCGAGCTTCAGAAGCGAACTGACTTCCATGGCGGATTTGCCAAGCACGGCCGATACCGTCACCGGAACATCGAACACCGCTTCCAGATCGGAGGAGGAGCGCTTGGTTTCATTGTCCGGCGCCGCATCGGATTCGAGCAGCGCAGGCGCACCCCCTTGCGGCTGTTCCTGTCCCAGGTCCGGCAGATCGACTTCATCATTGCCTGCCATGATTATTCCTCCGTCGACGAATGGGTGATGTGATTGAAGCGCCGCGCGATGGTGTCGGTGAGGGCTGCTTCAAGCGCCTGTGCCGAGCGTTCCGCGCCGCCGCCGCGCCATTCGATACGGCAATCCGCACCCTGAATGGCGGCTTCGGGTGAAATCTGGATGCGGCCTTCGAAACCTTCTTCATGGGCGATATCGGTGATTTTCGCCTGCAGGGCTTCGGCCACTTTCGGATTGGTGCGCAGAATGATGCGCGGTTCGCCGATCGCCTGGTGCAGGGACTGGCGCAACGCCATCTCCACTTCGGCTTCCGGCATGGCTTCCAGCGCATTGCGGGCAAGGGTTTTGGCTGCCACCAGGGCAAGGCGCGCGGCATCGGCGCGCACGCCTTCAATATCGGCCTTCGCGTATGCGATCGCCGAACGCAGCGCCACGGCGGCCTCGCTGGTTGCGGCCGCCACGGCCTCCAGCGCGCGCACTTCGCCGGCCTTCACGCCCATGGCATGGGCTTCGGCCTGCAACTGATCGATCTCGGCCTGGGTCAGCGCCTTTTTCTGGCGCGCGCGGGCCGCGTCCGAAACCACATCGGTCTTTTCGGTGAAAACCGTGTCGAAGGTGAATTTGCGCGCGTTCATCAATAGACCAGCTCGTCTTCGCCCTGTTTGTTGGCGATCATGATTTCACCCTTGTTGGCGAGGTCCTTGGCCGTGTTGACCATGCGCATCTGCGCTTCATCCACATCCTTGAGCCGCACGGGGCCCATCGCTTCCATATCCTCGCGCAGGATTTTTCCGGCGCGTTCGCTCATGTTGGAGAAGAAGGTGTCGCGCAGCGTGTCGGTGGCACCCTTCAGGGCCAGGGCCAGCTTGTCCTTCTCCACATTGCGCAACAGGGTCTGGATCGAGCCGGGGTCGAGTTTGCCCAGATCCTCGAAGGTGAACATCAGCGCCTTGATCCGCTCCGCCGAATCCCGGCTGCGTTCTTCCAGCGCGGTCAGGAACAGGCTTTCGGTCTGGCGGTCGAAATTGTTGAAGATTTCGGCCATATGTTCATGAGCATCGCGTTTTGCGGTGCGCGCAAGATTGGACATGAATTCGACCCGCAGGGTCTTTTCCACCTTGTCCAGAATATCCTTCTGCACGCTTTCCATGCGCAGCATGCGCTGCACCACTTCCATCGCGAATTCTTCCGGCAGCGCGGTCAGCACGCGGGCGGCGTGTTCCGGTTTGATCTTGGACAGTACCACCGCGACAGTCTGCGGATATTCGTTCTTCAGATAATTGGCGAGAACGGTCTCGTTCACATTGGCAAGCTTGTCCCACATCGTGCGCCCGGCGGGACCACGGATTTCCTCCATGATCTGGCCAACCTTGTCTTCGGGCATGAAGCGGGTGAGCAGCCGTTCGGTGGATTCATACGATCCCATCAGCGAACCGGTGCCGGACATCTGCGACACGAAATCGACCAGCAGTTTTTCCACCAGCCCGGAACTGACGGTGCCGAGCGTGGACATGATCTGCGAGACTTCCTTGATCTCGTCCTCGTCCATCATCTTCCACAAGGGCGCGCTATGCTCCTCGCCGAGCGAGAGCATCATCACCGCCGCCCTCTCCGGTCCGGTAAGGGCGCGGATGTCTTCCTTGGCCTGAATTTTTACGGGTCTTGCCATGGTCTCTATGCCGGTTCATGCAGCCAGGTGCGCAGGATGGAGAGTGCTTCTTCAGGGTGTGCCTGAACCACTTCGCCAACCTTGCGGACGGAGGATTCGCGCACCTGTCCTTCGATGCGCTGGATATCGATCATGCTTTCTTTCGGCCCCGGCAGGCTTGCGTTGCCGCCCTGACTCTGTATCGCGGCCGGCACCGTTTCGTTGCCCGGTTGCGGCGGGGCCAGTTGACCGGCTGCGATCTGCGCCGGCGCGATGGCCGATTGCGACGAGAAGGTACGCACGATCATCGGGCGTGCGACGAAGAAGCCGACCAGCAGCGCCGCCAGGGACAGGATCGCGATCTTGATGATGCGAAACCAGTCGTTTCCATCAAGGCCGAGCAGCGGCGTCGGCAGGGGGCTGATTTCGCCCACATCCAGCCGCGCGAACGGCATGTTGACCACCTGCACCTGATCGCCGCGTGCCTTGTCGAAGCCGATGGCGGATTTCACCAGGCTTTCGATCTTGGCCATTTCCTGCGCACTGCGCGGTTTGTACGTGACGGCGCCATCGGCACCGGTGGTGGTTGTGCCGTCGACGGCCACGGCAACCGAAAGCCTTTTCACATCGCCACCATTGGCCGTTTTGGTTCTGACGGTTTTGGAAATCTCGTAATTGGTGGTTTCTTCGTTGCGGGTCGAACTCGATTTATCGCCGCTGCCCGCACCACCCGGCTGGGTCTGGCCGTTGGGCAGCGCATTGGCCACGGAAACCGCGTTGGCGCCGCTGGCATCCTGGCTGTCGCTGGAGCTTTGTTCGACGGTTTGTGTCGAGCGCACGACCTTGGAATCCGGGTCGTAGGTTTCAGAGGTTTCGCTGGTCTTGTTATGGTCGATATCGGCGGAAACCTGCACCCGCACATGACCTGCGCCGACAATGCCGGCCAGCATGGTTTCGATGCGCTGGCGGAGCCGGTCTTCGAAATTCGAAGCCTGCTGTTCCTGCATGGCGCTGTCGGCATCGTCGCCGCTCTTGGCGTCGCCACCGGCCAGAAGATTGCCGCGGTCGTCGATCACCGCCACCCGGCCGGCGTCCATGTTGGCAACGGCGGCAGCCACCAGATGCTGAATGGCCTGCACCTGCCCGTGATCGAGATGGCCGCGCGTGCGCAGGACGACCGATGCGCTCGGCGGCTGGGCGTCGCGCGAAAAGATTTCGCGTTCGGGAATGACGAGGTGTACGCGCGCGGCTTCAATTCCGTTGATGGTCTGGATGGAGCGGGCAAGTTCGCCCTCCAGCGCGCGCAACCGGTTGATGTTCTGGACGAACGCGGTGGCGCCGAAGGAATCCGATTTGTCGAAGATCTCGTAACCCACCCCGGCAGACGGCAGGTTCTGCGATGCCAGTTCCATGCGCAGCTTGGTCACCTGATCGGCCGGGACCAGGATGGTGGAACCGTCGCCCTTCATTTCATAGGGCACGTTCATGGCGTCGAGCTTCGCGGTCACCTGGGCCGCATCGCGGCTTTCCAGCCCCGCGTAGAGGATGGATTTCGGCGGTTCGGCGATGACGCCCGCGACATAAAGAAAAAACGCGGTCAGCGCCGCGGCCACGCCCGCCATGACGCCAAAACGCGCGGCGCCGATCGCTCTCAGAAATTCCGGCAAACTGCCCTCCGCCTCTCGCGTGGGCATTTGCGTGCGTGATCCGCAGTGCTTGCCCCTTCGCTAGGCAAACATTGCCGGGGGTTCGGTAAAAACCGCCTTAACGATCTTCCGGAATGAGGCGCAGAAAAATCAGACGTGGAGCGTTAACAAAACCTTTCCGTTTTGGACTGCTCTCTACCCGATCTTAATTCCGGTACTGCTGCACGCGCGTCGCGCGCAAACCGGCCAGGCCGAAACGTTCGATGGCGCGCTGCCAGGCGAGGAATTCCTCAACCGTCAGCGTGTAGCGTTTGCAGGCTTCGTCCAGACTCAGCAATCCGCCGCGCACGGCCGCGACAACTTCCGCTTTGCGCCGGATAACCCAGCGCTTGGTCTGGGGCGGCGGCAGGTCGGCCAGCGTCAGCGGGCTGCCGTCCGGCCCGATAACGTAGCTGACGCGCCCCCTGCGCTCTTCACCCATATTCGAACTCCCGACTTCACGACCCATCGCAAACATTACGCCTTCGCTTTTAATAAACGGCCAAAGAGCACGGTAAACGGAGTCGGAATCATGCGGCTCGACTTGTACCGTTTTGGGTAATGCGCACGTCATCCTGACGCCATCTCGATGCCATCGTGGTGCCGCCTTGATGATGTGCGCGCGTCATGGTTATTGAATTTGTTCCAGTTGCTGCAGCATTTGATCCGCTGTCGTTATGACACGTGCCGAAGCGGAATAAGCGCGCTGTGTCGTGATGAGATTCGTAAACTCGGTTGCGATGTCGACGGTGGAGTTTTCAAGCGACTTCGCCTGAACGGAACCGGCGGAACCCGTATTGGCCGAATTGACGATCGGATCACCCGACGCGCCCGTTACCGTGTAGGCATTGCCCGAAACCGCACCCAGCCCATCCGGGTTGGCGAATGTCGCCAATGGAACTTTGTAGATTTTCTTGGACAGGCCGTTCGAGAACTGTGCGGTGACGAAGCCGTCGGTATCGACGGAAACACCCGTCAGGCTGCCGAAAGAGGAGCCGTCAACATGCGTGCTGCCGAGTGAGGAGGCCGCGTTGTACTGCGTCAGTCCGCTTGACGTACCGACGGTTCCGAAATCGATCGCCAGCGCCTGCGGGTTAAGGCCGGATGTCGCTGGATTCCATGGAATGTTGACGTTGATCGAACCCGTGGCCGGCGTCGTCGGGGCATTTGCGTTGGCCAGTGTGCCATCCGCGTTGAACGTCATCGTGCCGGTTGCGATCGGGTTGGTGCCCGTCATATTGGCGGCATCGCCCTGATAGGCGACTTCGTAAGCCCATGTGTTGGCGCCGGTTTTCACAAACGAAACACCAAGCGGCTGCGAACCGCCCTGACTGTCATAGGCGTTGATGGTGCGGGTGAAATCCGGCGTCACCGCGCCGCTCGTCATGTCACCCGCGGTGTAGCCGGTGGTGACGGCTGTTCCGGCCGAAAGATTGGCCTGAATGCTCATGGTGGAAGAAGCATCCGCCGCACCCGACAGCGCGTTGACATTCACCGGCGCGAGGGAGGTCGGATCGCTCGGCGTGTTGCCGCTCGAATCCACGGGCCATCCCATCAGATAGAGGCCGGAGGCATTCTTCAGATTGCCATTGGCGTCGGGCGTGAAATTGCCGGCACGGGTGTAATAGGTGGCACCGGTACCGTCGGCCCGCTGGTTGACCACGAAGAAACCGTTGCCGGAAATCGCCATGTCGGTGGGAACGGAGGTCGATTGCACCAGCCCCTGCAGGGTGACGTTCTGCGTCGGCAACGCGACGACACCTTGCGAGGAAATATCGCCCGATCCGCCCGAACTGGCGAGCAGGCTGGAAAACGAATTCTGGCCGGCCTTGTAGCCGACGGTGTTGGCATTGGCGATGTTGGACGAGGAAACGGACAGCGCCGTGCTGTTCGCCTGCAGGCCCGAAACACCGATCATCATTGCACCATAAAGGCTCATGATATTTTCCCTTGCGGCCCGTTCGAGGCTTCGCGCTCTACCGGGTCTCAACGATAGGCGCCGCTTCTCGGCGCCGTGTGGATATGTGGTTGCGTTACATGCTCTGGACCGTTGCCACCTCGGAAAGTGGTATTTCCATCGGTCCGATCATCAGTTGCGGTTGATCCCCCGTCATGTCGATCTGGTCGACGATTCCCTTGCTGGCGACGGCGGAGTTCACATTGGCTCCGTTCGAATCCTGGGCGGTCACCGTCAGTGTGTAGGTTCCGTCAGGCAGATCGCTGCCGGCGTTGGACTTGCCGTCCCAGGCAAAATTGTGAGCGCCCGCACCGGTTTCGCCTTGCGTGACATAGACGACCTTGCCGTTGGCATCGGTCACGGTCAGTGCGGTCATCGCGGCGGTGTTGTTCAGCGCGTAGGTCCAGTTCGCCGCCCCGCCGGAGAGCGCGGCCTTGCCATTGGTCAGCGTCACCGTTTTGCCCAGATAGCCGACCGCGTTGTTGACCCCTTGCGACTGCGTCAGTCCGATCAGGGTTTTCAGATTGTCATTGGTGTTGATCTGCTGTTCGACGCCCGAGAATTCCACCAGTTGCTGGGTGAACTGGTTGGAATCCATCGGCGACAGCGGATCCTGATTCTGCAATTGCGTCGTCAGCAAGGTCAGGAAGGTGTTGAAATTGCCCGAAAGCTGGCTCAGCGCATTGTTCTGCTGCGTGCCTGTAGCGGTTCCGGCTGTGGTGGGATCGATTGCGGTTGTCATGACGGGCGTCCTTCAAACGCGAATGTCGAGGCGGGCATCGCCCGCGCGATAGGAATTGTTGATGGCGGTGGCTGGTGCGCCGGCCTCGATCGCCTGGGTGGCTGCGATGTGAAGCGGCTTGCCATGCGGCCTTGCATTGGCGCCGCCGTCCTGCTGACGCTCCTGGCCCTTCAGCGAGAACTGCAGCCCGCTCTGCGCCAGGTCGATGCCGGCTTCTTTCAGCGCCCGTTGCAGACTGCCGCTGTCCTTCTGCATCAGGTCCAGTGTCTGCGGTTTTTCCACCGCCAGATGCGCCTGCGCTTTGCCTGCGTCGTCGATGGACAGTTTCACATCGATGCGGCCAAGTTCCGGCGGATCCAGCCGGATATCGAACTGTTTGATGCCGGCATTCAGCCGTGCCGCGATCTGAACCGCGAAGGCGGAAAGGTCGGGCGGCGGCAATGCCTGGGCAACGCCGGCGCTTTGCGGCGCAATGTGCAATGTCGCACCCGGCATCGTGGTTGTCTGCGTGGCCGCCGTGATCGGTGATGCCGTGTTCGCCGCCGCTGGCTTTTGGTTTTTGTCGTCCTTGTTGCCGGTGTCGCCTTGTGCGTCGTTCTTGGTGGCGGTGCCCGCATTTGGCGATATCGCCTGTGCCGCGGTCGCCTGCTGCGGCTGTGTCTGCGCCGCGGCCTGTTTCAGGGCCGATTGCAGCAGGGCCGCGTCCTTGGCGGAGGTTTCGTTCTGGGCCGCCGCCGCGGCTTTCGCCGCATCCGTGTTTTTGGCCTGAGCATCTTTGGCCTGAGCATCTTTGGCCTGGGCATCAGAGCCGGCCGGACCGGTGGCGCCATCCGCGCTGGCATCGGCCTTTGCCGTACCGCCCGCCGCTTGTGCGCTCAGCGCCTTGATCGCCGCGGCCATGTCCGCGCTCTTGGCGGAATCGTCCGCGGTCTTTGCGGTGCTGGCCGTATTTTCCAGCGCCATGCGCAGGAGAATGGCGGCGGCGTCCGGCGTCATGGCCTGATTGCCGTCTGCGGCATCTTTCTTTTCGTCCTTGCCGCCCGCATCTTCTTTTTCGTTGCTGGCGGCTTTGTCCGTATCGCTGGCGCTGGAGTTTGCTGCGGCCCCGTTTGCCGATGCGGAATTGTCCGCTTCCTGATCGTTCGCGGTCTTGTCCGCAGCGCTTTTGCCTGCGCCGCTTTTAGAGGTGTTGGCGCGGCCATGCTCCGGCTGCGCGGTGTCATGCGTCTTTTGCGCCTTTGCTGCGCGATCGCTCGCGCCCGCATCTTCGGCCAGCATGGCCGCGAACAGGGGATCGCCCGCGGCCGCCGAAGCGCCGTTCTGTTTTCCGGTCGCATGCGCCGCTGCCGGTTTGGCGACCGCAACATGGGATGCTGTGTTTTGTGCTGCTAGGGATGCCACGCGTTTTGATCCACTCGTATCTGCGACCGCAGTCGTCCGTGAACGCTGTAGCAAGGCTCGGACCAGTTTCAGGAAGGGCGTTTTTCCGCGCTTTCTTCCGGTTTTGGGCGCAGTTGCGGGCATGATTTTTCCGCTGCTGTGACGGCACGTTCTGCCGCGCCCGGCAAAGTTTGCCGCGCGCCGGTGCCGGAAAACGCCTGAAATGGCTGCACTTTTCATCGTGAAAACTGGCACGGCCCTTGCGATCACTCTGACGGGCGCAAAGCATTGCGAAAGAGGGCGTCGTGAGTTTGAACGGCATTTTGTCGAGCGCGTTGACCGCGTTGCACACCAACACCGCGGCCTTGCGCGTGGTGTCGAACAACGTCGCCAATATCAACACGCCGGATTATGCGCGTCGCGTCGTCAACCAGCAGACGCTGGTGACGGCGGGCCAGCTTTCCGGTGTCGATATCGCCGATATCCAGCGCGTGGTGGACAAATTCCTGAATCAGGAAACGCTGTCCGCCAACGGGCAGTCCTCGCGCTATGATACGCAGAGCACGATTTTCGATCAGTTGAACGGGCTTCTGGGCCAGCCGGGCGATGGCACCGCACTGACCTCCCAGCTCGACAATGTGTTTGCCGCGCTCAGCAATGCAGCACTTGCGCCAACCGCCAGCACCAGCCAGCAGGGCATTCTGAATGCCTTCCAGAATCTGGCCACCACGGTTTCCAGCCTGTCGAGCGCGGTCAGCGGGCTTCAGGCCCAGGTCGATCAGCAGGTCGGCACCGCGGTCGATAGCGTCAACAACCTGATCAAACAGATCTATGGCCTGAACCAGCAGATTCAAACCGCGACCGCCAACGGCGATACATCGACGGGCTTGCTGGATCAGCGCGATCTGGCGGTCAAAAGCCTTTCGGCGCTGGTCGACGTGCGCACGGTGCAGCAACCCAATGGCCAGCTTTCGGTGATGACCGAAGACGGCATGAATCTGGTCGGCGATTCCTACGCCCAGCTTTCCTATCAGTCCGGCGGCGTCAACGGCAGTTTCAGCGCCATCTCGATCGCGAACGTCAATCCCGCCACCGGTGCCGCAATCGGCCCGGCACAGCCGCTCGATCCGCATTTGCAGGGGGGCACGCTGAAGGGCCTGGTCGATATGCGCGATGGGGCGCTGGCCCAGTTGCAGCAGGAGATCGGCAGTTTCGCGCAGAAGACGGCGGCCGCGTTCAACGCGCAGCACAATGCCAATGCCGCCTATCCGCCGCCGACCAGCCTCGATGGCCGCGATACCGGCCTGCTCGCGGGCGATGGGCTTAACTTCACCGGCAAAACCACCATTGCGGTCACCGCGTCCGACGGCACACTGGTTTCCCGTATCGATGTGGATTTCGGCGCCGGAACCCTTTCTGTGGATGGCGGCGCCACCGCATCCATCGGCACCACGATCGGCAGCTTTGCAACGGCCCTGAATACCGCGCTTGGCACCAACGGCACGGCCAGCTTCGCCGATGGTCAATTGTCGCTGTCCGCCACGGGCGGTAACGGCCTTGTGGTTCAGGATGATGCCACCACGCCCTCCAGCCGCGCCGGCACCGGCTTTTCCCAGTTCTTCGGCCTGAACGATATTTTTTCGACCGGCGTTCCGTCCAATTTCGCCACCGGTCTTTCGGCGTCCGATGCGGGCGGTTTCGCGGCCGGCGGCACGATGTCGTTCGTGCTGCGCGACCAAAGCGGCAATGTCGGAAAACAGGCGAGCGTCACGCTGACGGCCGGCATGACCATCGGCGATATCGTCACCGCGCTCAACACGGGTTTTGGCGGCGCGGCCAGCTTCAGCCTTGGCAGTGACGGCACCCTCACAATGACACCGGCCGCGCAATTCGCCGGCTACAGCCTGAATGTCACAGACGACACGACGCAACGCGGCACCACAGGCGTCAGTGTCAGTGCGCTTTTCGGTCTCGGCTCCAGTGCGCTCGGCAATATCGCGGCCGGTTTCAGCCTCAATGCCGATCTGGCGCAGTCGCCACAGCGTCTGGCGCTCGGCCAGCCTTCGATCACCGCGGCCAGCGTGGCGGGCGACACCATCATCTCGTCTGGCGACAATCGCGGGCTGCTTGCGCTGCAGAATGTCGGTACCACCAATCAGAGCTTTGCCGCTGCCGGTGCGCTTGGCGCCCGCAGCGCAAGCCTGACCGACTATGCCGCGTCGCTCTATCAGGATATCGCCAGCCGCAGCCAGTCGGCCCAAACCGCGCAGACCGCGCAGAGCAACCGCCTTGCCGAGGCCCAGTCGCGCCAGTCACAGACATCGGGCGTCAACCTCGATGAGGAATTGTCCAATATGATGATGTATCAGCAGGCTTACAGCGCAGGCGCGCGCATGCTGCAGGTCGTGCAGCAGCTTTACGACACGCTGCTGCAAATCCAGTAAGGAGAAACCGCGATGACAATCGATCGCGTCGCAAGCAACAATCAGGCACAAATCTTCCTCGCCCAGTTGCTGAAGGCGGAACAGAATCTCAACACCGCGCAGGAACAGGTCGCAACCGGAAAGGTGGCGACCGATTATGCCGGTATGGGAAGCAAGACGGCCACGCTTGAAGCCGCGCGGTCTTCGGCCGCCCGCGCCGATGCGGTGAACTCCGCCACCCAGCTCGCCGTCAATCAGGCGGATTTGCAGGATACGCAGGTGACTTCGCTTGCCAATCTGGCGGATCAGTTGCGCCAGGCCGTGACCAAGGCGGCTGCCGATGGCGATGCCTCCACCCTGATGGGCCAGGCGCAGAGTATTTTCGATCAGGCTGTGCAGATCCTGAACGCGAAGGATGGCAGCGGGAACTATCTCTATGGCGGCGGCAAGGACAATACGGCGCCTGTCACCGTGAATTCGCTGGCCGATCTTCAGGCTTTGCCGTCAGCCAGCGATGCCTTCGCCAACGGCACGATCAAGAAGTCCGTTAACGTCGGCGACGGGCAAACCGTGCAGGTCGGGCTTCTGGCCTCCGATCTCGGCACGCAATTGTTTCAGGCGCTGAAGGACGTGGCCGATTTCAATGCGGGTGCCAGCGGCCCGTTCGGCAATCCCGTCACCACGGCGCAGTCCACCTTCCTCAGCGGTGCCATCCAGACCGCCTCGGCCGCCAGTCAGGATCTGAACAACCAGGCTGCCGGCAATGGCTTTGTCTATAACCGGCTTCAGGATGTGATGAGCCAGCAGCAGTCGCTCTCCACCCTCTACAAGGGCTTTGTCTCCAGCCTTGAGGATGTGGATATGGGGCAGGCGGTCAGCCAGTTGAACCAGAACCAGGTGGCGCTTCAGGCGGCCCTGCATGTGACGGCCCAATTGGGGCAGATTTCACTCCTGAATTATCTGGGCGTCAGCCAGACGGGCTGATTGCCGCCTTGCCCCCGATTGCCGCCTTGCCCCGATTGCCGCCTTGCATGGGGGCGGCCACGGGGCCTATACGCTCGGCCCCATGACGGAAGCCTTGAACAGCCTTGGCCTTGCGAAGCCCGCCCGCGAAACCCGCGTGGTGGCGGCGATGTCCGGCGGGGTGGATTCCTCGGTCACGGCAGCACTTCTGAAGCGCGAAGGCTACGATGTCGTCGGCATCACGCTGCAGCTTTACGATCACGGTGCCGCCGTCCGCAAAAAGGGCGCCTGCTGCGCGGGGCAGGATATTCACGATGCCCGCCAGGTGGCCGGCGGGCTTGGTATTCCCCATTACGTGCTGGATTATGAAGCCCGCTTCAAAAAGGCGGTGATGGAGGATTTTGCCGCTGCCTATGCACGCGGTGAAACGCCCATCCCTTGCGTTCAGTGCAACAGCAAGGTGAAATTCGCCGATCTCTTGGAAACCGCGAAGGAACTGGGTGCCGATGCGCTTGCCACCGGCCATTATGTGCGCCGGATGGAAGGGGCTACGGGGCCGGAGCTTCATTGCGCCGCCGATCTTTCGCGCGATCAGAGCTATTTCCTGTTCAACACCACGAAGGAACAGCTTTCCTTCCTGCGCTTCCCGCTTGGCGCATTGGAAAAGCCCGCGGTGCGCGCCATCGCGGTCGAGCTCGGGCTTGCGGTGGCGGAAAAGCCGGACAGTCAGGACATCTGCTTCGTGCCGGAGGGCGGCTATGCCGCGGTGGTGGAGCGGTTGAAGCCCGGTGCCGCCACGCCGGGGGAGATTGTGGACATGGAAGGCCATGTGCTTGGCCGCCATGATGGCGTCATTCATTACACCGTCGGTCAGCGCAAAGGTCTTGGCCTGTCCGGCAATGCCGAGCCGCTGTTCGTGGTGGCGCTGGAGGCGGAACGGGCCCGCGTGGTGGTCGGCCCGCGCGCGGCACTCCGTATACAGACGATTACGTTGCGTGAGGTGAACTGGCTGGTTCCCCCCGCGGCGATGGATTGCGCGGTCAAGGTGCGTTCGATGCGCCCGCCGGTTGCGGCCCGCGTCGTGCCGGGGCCGGACGGCACGGCCAGCGTGGAATTCCATGGCGCGGAGGATTCGGTCGCGCCCGGCCAGGCTTGCGTCTTTTATGAAGCCGGTGGCACCCGTGTGCTCGGCGGTGGTTTCATCGCGCGGGCCCATAGCAAGCTGAAAGCCGTTGCCTGAAACGATTGCCTTAAGAAGGGGTGGCCGGACCCTTTTCCTTGACAGCGCCGGGGCCCGCCCGTACATCCCCCGCCTTGGCTGGCCCTGGCAGCGTAGCTCAGCGGTAGAGCAGGGGAATCATAATCCCTTGGTCGGGGGTTCAAATCCCTCCGCTGCTACCAGCCCGTTGTTTCGAACCGTCATTGCGCGACCGCGCCGGCGATAAGGTTGAAGCACCGTGAACACGTCTATTGTGCCTGCCCCTGTTACGCTTGACGATATCCGTGCCGCCGCTGCCGCGATTCTGGGCGCGGTGGAACGCACGCCGACCCATTATTCCCGCACTCTGTCTCAGATCGCGGGCTGCAACATCCACCTGAAATTCGAGAACCTGCAATTCACCGCCTCGTTCAAGGAACGCGGTGCGCTGAACAAACTTCTGTCGCTGACGGCGGAGCAGAAAAAGCGCGGCGTCGTCGCGATGAGTGCAGGCAATCATGCGCAAGGCGTTGCCTATCACGCCGGCCGGCTTGGCATTCCGGCCACCATCGTGATGCCGGAAGGCACCCCCTTCACCAAGGTCAAGCACACCAAGGATTTCGGTGCCCGTGTGGTGCTGGACGGGCCGACCCTGTCGCAATCCTTCGCCCGTGCGCTGGCCATCGCGAAGGAAGAAGGGTTGACGCTGGTCCATCCCTTTGACGATCCGAAGATCATCGCAGGGCAGGGGACCATCGCGCTCGAACTTCTGGCGGATGTGCCGCAGGTCGATGTTCTGGTGGTGCCGATTGGCGGCGGCGGACTGATCTCCGGCATCGCGACTGCGGCCAAGGCCCTGAAGCCGGATATCGAGATCTATGGTGTTCAGGCCGCACTCTATCCCTCGATGTATGGCGCGAAGAAGGGCGAAACGGTGGTCTGCGCCGGGCAGACCATTGCCGAAGGCATCGCGGTCAAGGAACCGGGCGGCCTCACCCGCCGCATCGTCGATGCCCTGGTCAAGGATATCCTCCTCGTGCGGGAGGAAGAGATTGAGCGTGCCATCGCCGCCCTTCTCGAGATCGAAAAAACCGTGGTGGAAGGGGCGGGTGCCGCCGCTTATGCCGCGGTTGCAGCGCATCCGGAAATCTTTCACGGCAAGACCGTCGGCCTCGTGCTCTCCGGCGGCAATATCGATATGCGCCTGTTGTCGAATGTGATCCTGCGGGAGCTTTCGCGCGAAGGGCGCATTCTGTCTCTGGTGGTGGAAATCGAGGACCGGCCGGGCCTGCTCGCCAAAATCGCAACCACGGTGGGCACGGCCGGCGGCAATATTCTCGAAGTATCGCACAACCGCATGATGACGGATGTGCCCGCCAAATCTGCCGATCTCGGCATGGTGATCGAGGCGCGCGATGCCGCCCATGCCGCCGAAATCCGCAAAAGCCTGGAAGATGCGGGCTTCCATCTGCGCCGGCCAAAATAAGTCGCGTTGTGTTGCGTTACCGCGCGAATTTTTCCGACAGGATGATCGACGAAACCGTGCGCGCCACGCCCTGTGCCTTGCCGATGCGGTCGAGCACCGCGTCCATCCGCGCCGCCGTATCGGCTTCCGCCACCGCCAGCATGTCGTAGGCGCCTGATACCGCGGAAAGCGAACGCACCTCCGGCATCTTGCGCAATTCGGTGGCGACCCGGTCGGCCTGCTTCGGATCGGCACTGATCATCACCACGGCGCGGAAGTTGCGCGTGGCCGCCGCATCCGACAGACGCACGGTGTAACCGCGGATCGTGCCCTCTCGCTCCAGCCGGGCAATGCGTTCCTGCACGGTCGAACGCGCGACCCCCAGTTTGCGCGCGAGTGAGGCGGCCGGTTCCCGCGCATTGGCGCGCAGCAATTCGACCAGTTTGAGGTCGCTGTCCCGCATCGGCATTGTGCCGGTTTCCCCTGCGATTCGCCGGAGACTACCCCATTTTCCGGCGCTTCGCCGCCTCCTTTCCGGCCGCCTAAGCCCTTATTTCTGGTTGGTAATCAATCAGGTGGCGGCGATGAAAAAGATCATGCTTGTTGGCGGCGGAAAAATCGGTGTGGCGATTGCCGGATTCCTATCTTCGACCGGTGAATACCGGCTGACGGTGGCCGACCGCGATCCGGCCAGCCTGAGCCGGATGCCGAAGAACGAATTTGTCGAGACCCGGCAGATCGAAATCGCCGATCCGAAGGATTTCGCCCGCGAAGCCGAGGGCCATGACATCGTGCTGATGGCGACGCCCTATACGTTGACCGCCATCATTGCCGAAGGGGCGAAGCGCGCCGGTGCGCATTATCTCGACTTGACGGAGGATGTGGAATCCACCCGCACCATCAAGCGGCTGGCCGATGGCGCGAATACCGCCTTCATTCCCCAATGCGGTCTGGCGCCGGGTTTCATTTCCATCGTCGCGCATGATCTCGCCCGCAAGTTTGACGAACTGCGCGATGTGCAGATGCGCGTCGGCGCGTTGCCGGTGTTCCCAACCAATGCGCTGAAATACAATCTCACCTGGTCAACCGACGGCCTGATCAACGAATATTGCAATCCGTGTGAAAGCATTCGCGATGGCCGCCGTGGTGAGGTTCCCGCGCTGGAAGAGCTGGAACAATTCTCGCTCGACGGAACCGAGTACGAAGCCTTCAACACTTCCGGCGGGCTTGGCACCCTGTGCGATACGCTGGAAGGCAAGGTCGAGAATCTGAATTACAAGACGGTGCGCTATCCCGGTCACCGCGACATCGTGAAGATGCTGGTGCGCGACTTGCGCCTCGGCATTCGCCGCGATGTTCTGAAGGATGTGCTCGAAACCGCACTTCCCATCACCTATCAGGATGTGGTGCTGATCTTCGTCACGGTTTCGGGCATGCGCGACGGGCGGCTGACGCAGGAAAGCTATGCCAAGAAGATCTACAGCCAGACCATCCATGGCCAGTTGATGAGCGCGATCCAGATCACCACCGCGGCCGGTATCTGTGCCATGACCGATATGCTGGCCACCGGGAAATTGCCGCAGAAAGGTTTCATCCGGCAGGAAGAAGCAAAATTGCCCGATTTCCTTGCCAATCGCTTCGGCCGCTATTACGCCTAAGCCCCAGCCAAAGGAGCGGACGTGATGGCGCGCACCGGCGGTCAGGCCCTGATCGATGCTTTGAAGATTCACGGCGCGGATCATGTGTTCTGCGTGCCCGGTGAAAGCTATCTGGCCGCACTCGATGCGCTTTATGGCGCGCAGGATGCCATCCGCCTGATCGTCTGCCGTCAGGAAGGTGGCGCCGCCAATATGGCGGAGGCCTATGGCAAACTGACCGGGCGGCCCGGCATCTGTTTTGTGACGCGCGGGCCCGGTGCCACCAATGCCTCCATCGGCGTACACACTGCGTTTCAGGATTCAACGCCGATGATCCTTTTCATCGGGCAGGCCGATCAGGCCATGCTGGATCGCGAGGCGTTTCAGGAAGTCGATTTCCGCGCCATGTTCACGCCGCTGGCGAAATGGGCGGCGGAAATCCGCGATGCCAACCGCATCCCGGAATATGTCGCGCGCGCGTTTCACACCGCCACCTCCGGCCGGCCCGGCCCGGTGGTGTTGTCCCTGCCGGAAGATGTGCTGTCCGCCATCTGCGAAGCGGGCGATGCCAGACCTTATGTGAAAACCGAACCCTCGCCGTCTGCCGCCGATATGGCGGGGCTTCGTGCGCGGCTCGCGAAGGCGGAACGTCCGTTTCTGGTGCTGGGCGGCCCCGGCTGGGACCGGCAGGCGATAGAGGATGCACGCATTTTCGCCGAGCGCGCGGATCTGCCGGTCTGTACTTCGTTCCGCGCCAAGGATCGTTTCGACAACACGCATCCGAATTTCTGTGGCGACCTTGGCATCGGGGCCGATCCGCGTCTGGTCGGCCATATTCGCGACAGTGATCTTCTCATCGTTGTGGGCGCGCGCCTCGGCGAAATGACCACAGCCGGCTATACCCGGCTGGCGGTGCCTTCGCCGCGACAGGCGCTGGTACATGTTCATCCGGGTGCGGATGAATTGAACCGTGTCTATCAGGCCGATCTGGCGATCCTGTCGGGTGTCGGGCCGTTCCTGCGTGAAGCGGCAAGTCTCGCCATTCAACCGCACTGGCAGCAATGGCGAGCGGAAGCGCGCGCGGCGTGCGAAGATTGGGCGAAGCCTGTGGCCGCGCCCGGAGGCGTCAATCCCTCCGACATTTTCGCCTGGCTCGGCAATCATCTGCCGCCGGATGCGATCATGGCCAATGGCGCGGGCAATTATGCCGCCTGGCTGCACCGCTTCTATCCCTATCGCGGCTTTCCGACGCTGCTTGGTCCGACCAGCGGCGCCATGGGTTACGGTGTGCCGGCTGCGGTGGCCGCGAAAGTCCTGCATCCAGACCGCATGGTGATCGCCAGTGCCGGTGACGGCTGTTTCCTGATGAACGGGCAGGAACTGGCGACCGCCGTGCAATATCACGCCGCCGTCATCTTTCTGGTGTTCGACAACGGCATGTACGGCACCATCCGCATGCACCAGGAACGCGAATATCCCGGCCGCACCATCGGCACCGGGCTTGCAAATCCGGATTTCGTCGCACTCGCCCGCGCCTATGGCGCGCTTGGCTTTCATGTCACCCGTACGGTCGATTTTGCGCAGGCCTTCCATGAGGCTGAAGCCGCGAAACGCCCGGCGCTGATCCACATCCATGTCGATCCCGAAGCCATCTCGCCCACGGCGACCTTGTCAGGCTTGCGGGCCGCCCGGAAATAGGAGTTTGCCCGATGCACGCCGCGGAAATTCTCAGCCATTTCGCCATCAAGCCGGTTAGCGGCGATCACGCCGTGCATTCGCCGGCCGATGGTGCCGAAATCGGCCGCGTTGCGTTCGATGATGCGGCCGCGATCGATCGCAAGATCGCGCAAAGTGTTGCGGCGTTTCACGCCTGGCGGCTTGTGCCTGCGCCCCGTCGCGGCGAACTGGTGCGCCTCTTCGGGGAAGAATTGCGCGCGCACAAGGATATGCTCGGCCGCCTTGTCAGTCTGGAAATGGGCAAGATCCTGCAGGAGGGTCTCGGCGAAGTGCAGGAGATGATTGACATCTGCGATTTCGCCGTCGGTCTTTCGCGCCAGCTTTATGGTCTCACCATTGCTTCCGAACGGCCGGGCCATCGCATGATGGAACAATGGCATCCCGCCGGCCCCGTCGCGATCATCTCCGCGTTCAATTTCCCGGTTGCGGTGTGGTCGTGGAATGCGGCGCTCGCGCTTGTCTGCGGCGACAGCGTGCTCTGGAAGCCGAGTGAGAAGACACCGTTGACCGCCCTTGCGGTACAGGCACTTTTTGCCCGCGCCGCATCGCGGTTCGGCGATGTGCCCGCGCATCTGTCGCAAGTCGTTCTGGGTTTGCGCGATGCGGGCGAACGGCTTGCCAAAGATGCGCGCATCCCGGTCGTTAGCGCCACGGGCTCCACCCGTATGGGCCGCGAACTGGGGCCGGTGGTGGCCGCCCGCTTCGGGCGTTCGATCCTCGAACTTGGCGGCAACAACGCGATGATCGTGTGCCCGTCCGCGCGGCTCGATCTTGCTTTGCGCGCGATTGTCTTTTCCGCGGTGGGCACGGCCGGCCAGCGTTGCACCAGCCTGCGCCGCCTGTTCGTGCATGAGGCCGTTTATGAAAAACTGGTGCCGCAATTGAAGGCGATTTATGCCGGCCTTCCCATCGGCAGCCCGCTTGAAACCGGCACGCTGGTCGGCCCGCTGATCGACCGGCCCGCGTTCGAGGCTATGCAGCGCGCCTTGCACGATGCCGAAGCTGAGGGCGGGCGCATCACGGGCGGCGGCCGAACGCTGGAACGGGAATTTCCCAACGCCTTTTATGTTCACCCTGCGATTGCGGAAATGCCGGATCAGACGCCGGTGGTGATGCGCGAAACCTTTGCACCCATCCTTTATGTGATGCGCTATGCCGATTTCGATACGGCTATCGCGCAACACAATGCGGTGCCGCAAGGCTTGTCCTCCTGCGTTTTCACGCAGGACATGCAGGAAGCGGAGAAATTCCTCGCCGCGGCCGGTTCGGATTGCGGCATCGCCAATGTGAATATCGGCCCTTCGGGGGCGGAGATCGGCGGCGCCTTCGGCGGTGAAAAGGAAACCGGCGGCGGGCGGGAGAGCGGCTCCGACGCCTGGAAGGCCTATATGCGGCGGCAGACTGCGACGGTGAATTATTCCGATGCGCTGCCGCTGGCCCAGGGCATTTCCTTCGACATCGGGCCGTGACGAAGCATAAAATTAACCATTCGTTAAATTTTGCTGGACGGCAAAGCTTAACGGGGGGTTAAAATCGGCCAACACTCCAAAGAGGGCGTTGTGCCAAAAAACATCGCGCAATGGATCGGTATTCTGGTCACCAGCATCATCGTGCTGGGGGCGGATCGCGATGTGCTGGCCGCGGTGCCTTACGGTCTGCTTGCCGGTGCGCTTGCGACCTTCTTTGTGGCGTTGGGGGAGGGGCGGCAGCCCGCGCCGCTGCTGTTACGCCGGCTCCGGCGGGATTGATTCCAGGGCCGCTTCCAGTTCCTGGAACGTCGGCTGCGCCACGCTCGGCACGCTGCCGCGGCCGATTTCAACCGAAACCTGCGCCGCATTGCCATGCAGATGCGCCACCAGAATGTCGCGGATGACGTGGTAGAACAGCGCCTCTTCTTCGGCGATGGCTTTCAGCCGCGTCGCAATCGGCCCGACAATGCCATAGGCGAGGAACACGCCCATGAAGGTGCCGACGAGGGCGGAGCCGATCATCCGGCCCAGCACCTCCGGCGGTTCCGAAATCGCGCCCATGGTTTTGATCACGCCCAGCACGGCCGCCACGATGCCGAGTGCGGGCAGGCCATCCGCCATGGTCTGTAGCGCGTTGGAGGTCGCCAGCGCCTCGTAATGATGCTTTTCAAGCTGCTTTTCCATGGCCGCTTCGACCTGGTGGGGGTCTTCCAGGCTCATGGTCATCATGCGCAGCGTGTCGCAAATGAAGGCGAGTGCGAAATGATCCTTGGTGATGCGGGGATAGCGTTTGAAGATCGGTGACTCGGTCGGCTGCTCGATATGCTTTTCCAGCGCGATCAGCCCCTTGGTCTTCATCGTCTTGGTCAGCAGGTAAAGCAGGCACAGAAGATCGGTGTAATCGGCCGGTTTCCATTTCGGTCCGGACACGATCTTCCCGGTCTCACCGCCAATCTTCTTCAGCGAATAGAGCGAACCGCCGATCAGAAGTGCGGCCAGCGCCGCCCCGCCAATGGTCAGCGTTTCGTGGGGCAGCGCCTCCGCAATCACGCCGATGGAGCCGCCGGACATCAGAAATCCGCCGAACACCGCCACGAACAGGAATATCAGACCGCCGATCTGAAGCATGAATGCGCCCGCCACGCGCGGCACGAAAGGCGCGCGCTTTTACCGGCCGTCAGTATTAAGAGAAGGGCTTAAGGAGCGATAAATGCCTGCGCGACGCCTTGTCCCGCCAGCGCTGTTTGTTAGCGAATGGTTAAGGCGCATCCGGCTTGGCGGCTTCCGGCGGTGCATCGTGCACCGGTTCCACGGCAGAACGGGTTTGCGTCAGATTGCGGGCGACCAGCCGGTTCAGCGTTTCGGCGACGGCCGTGCCGACATCTTCGGCCTCCCACGGCGCACGCGCGGCACGGCCGATCGCGCGCACATGCAGTTCGACGGTCATCGGATCGGGCAGCGTGATATCTGCCGGCAGCGCATCCAGATATTGGCAGAGGTCGTTCGCGATGCGGCCCGCGGTGGAAAGGCCCGCCATCCCGGCAAGGCCGCGGATTTCGTGGGCATGCGCGTAAAGGTGTTTCGTGCCGCTCTGATCTTTTGCGTGTTCAAGGCCGCTTACTTCGCCCAGAACGGCTTCTGTCAGCGATTGTTTGCGTGCGGCCACAATGTTTTCGCCACGCATTCTGGCCGCTTCGCTTCTCAGCAGCGCCGCGAAATGGCGCGCTTCCGCCGGCGTCAGCAATGCAGGGCAGTTTTCGGCGGCGATGATCGCAGCGCCATTGGGCAACAGCCGTTCGCCCGCATCCTGGTTCCTTTCGCCCGGCATCAGATGGTCACCACGTCCGGGGCGGAATCGTCAAACCTGAGCCAGGGGCCGCTATGGCTATCGCCGTGGCGCCTGCGCCGGTCGGGCCCGAAATAGCTGTCGCAGCGTACAAAGGCGCGCGGGTGTTCCACGATTTCGGCGATCCGGGCGAACAGGCTTTGTGTTGTAATCGGCTTGGCCAGCATCTCGGTCACACCGGCATCGCGGGCCGCTTCCACGCGATTGCGTTCGGTATGTCCGCTCACCATGATAATCGGCACGAAGGGGTTCGGCGTATCGGGCGAAAGGCGCACGCGGCGGGTGAATTCAATTCCGTCCACCGGCTGCATCGCAAGATCGGTCAGAATGAAATCGGGCTGATACTGGGCCAGTGCGGCATAGCCCGCCTCGCCATCGGCAGCTTCCACGACCTCCCGGATGCCCAGCACATTCAGCAGCGCATGGAGAAGTTCGCGCATATGCGCGTTGTCATCGACGACAAGGGCTTTCAGATCGTCAAAATGCGCTTTGGTCATTGCGTTCTGCGGTTCTGGAAAGACGGAAATGCAGTATACAAGCGGTTAATGCGGCATTCCCGGTGCCCCGGCCACCGGTACCAAATCGTGAATGAAAGGATGCGTTAACATGGTTACGAATTGGTTACGGGGATGAGCACTGCCGCGGGCGCGCCTGCGAAACGCAAACTGGGCCTGCACCTTTTTCTGCGCGCGATGCTTTCGCCGGTGGCGTTTGGCGCGCATGCGCTGGTGGAAGATGAGCATGGCCGCATCCTGCTCGCGCGTCATACATACACCTATCGACATGGCTGGCTTCTGCCCGGCGGCGGTGCCGGCCGGGGTGAGGCCGCGTCCGACGCGGTGATCCGTGAGTTGCGGGAGGAGGTCGGGCTGACCGCCTATCGCTCATGCGAACTGTTCGGGCTCTACACACGCAAATCGGTTCTTGCCACCAATGCTATCGCGCTGTTTCGCGTGCGCGGCGCGGTCTTGTCTTTCAGGCCGAATTTCGAAGTGCGGGAAATCGTCTTCGCGGACCCGGCGGCGCCCCCGCCCGGAACCGCACCGGGCGTTTTGCGGCGCCTCGCCGAACTCCGGGGCGAAGCACCGCAAAGCCCTTATTGGTGATCAGATCGGGTCCCAGCCGAATACGCTGGTGGTGGCGCCCAGATCGAAGAAGCTCGGCTTCAGGGCCGGCATGCAGTGATTGGCAATGGTTTCCGGCGTCCAGCCTTCCACCTTGCCGATGCCGCGGATCGGCCGTGGCTGGCTCATCAGGAAGACTTCATTGCCGCGTGCGGCGAAAATCTGTCCCGAAACATCCTTGGTCGCGGGCGAGGCGAGTGCCACGGCCAGTTGCGCCACCTGATCGGCGCGCATCATGTTCTTCATCCGCTCCACGCGTTCAGCGCTGGCTTCGTCCTTCACCGGAATGGTCGCGATCATGCGGGTCCAGGCGAACGGCGCGATGGTGTTGGAACGCACATTCTTCATCGCACCTTCCATCGCCAGAATGCGCGACATGCCGACAATGCCCATCTTCGCCGCCGCGTAATTGGCCTGGCCCACATTGCCGATCAGCCCGGAGGTGGAGGTGAACAGCACGAAGCTTCCCTCCTGCTGCTCGCGGAAATGGCTCACCGCCGCGTGGCAGACATTGTAGCTGCCCTGCAGATGCACTTCGAGCACGCTGTCCCAGTCCTTGTCGCTCATCTTGTGGAACATGGTATCGCGCAGGATGCCCGCGGGATTGATGATCGCGTGCAGGCCTTTGAAGGTATCCAACGCCTGTTCGATCATGCGCGCGACGCCGGGCCGGCTGGTCACGCTGTCGGAATTGGAAACGGCTTCGCCGCCGGCCTGTTTGATCTGCTGCACCACCTGTTCCGCAGGGCCGGCCGAACCTTCGTCGCCGCCGGCAACGCCGCCGCCCAGATCGTTCACCACCACCTTGGCGCCTTCCTTGGCCGCCAGGAGGGCGCATTCCTTGCCGATACCGTTCGCCGCCCCGGTAACGAGAACGACCTTGCCTTCCAGCACTCCCATGAGATTACCTCCGTCTCCAATAGCTGCCGGAGCCTAGCGAGCGCGGGCGCGGCATAAAAGAGGCAAACGATGTGGCAAATCCGGCCCGAGCGGCCCGAGGATTCACCCCTGGTTGACGATCTGTCGGTGAAAAGCTTCGGCCCCGGCCGTTTCGCGAAATCCGCCTATCGCCTTCGGGATGGTGTGGCGCCGGATGAGCAACTGGGTTTCGTCGCGGTGGAGGAGGGGATTTTGCGTGGTTCGATCCGCTTCTGGCCGATTGCGGCGGGCACGGTTCCGGCCCTTCTGCTCGGGCCGCTGGCGGTGCAGTCCGATCAGCGCGGCCGCGGCATCGGCATTGCGTTGATGACACGCGGCATCGAGGAGGCGCGCGCCAAGGGCCACCGCGTCATCCTGCTGGTCGGCGATCCGCCTTATTATGCCCGCGTCGGCTTCACGCCCGTTCCGCGCGGGCGTTTGCGCTTTCCGGGGCCGGTCGATCCTTCACGCCTGCTTGGCCTTGCGCTTGCCGATGGCGCACTCGACACGCTGGCCGGCACCATCGCGCGCGCCCGCATCGATGAACCGGTTTGTGCCGACGGTGCGCCGCTCGGCTGAATAAAAAGGGGAACGCTCATGCTCAATGGAAGCTGTCTTTGCGGCGCTGTCGCCTATGAAGTGGATGCGCCGTTGGGCCCCATCGTTCATTGCCACTGCCACACCTGCCGCAAGGCGCATGGCTCCGCGTTCTCCTCGGTCGCCTCGGTGCCGCGCAGCAAATTCCGCTGGCTGCGTGGTCAGGACTTGTTGTCGGTGTTCGAATCCTCGCCCGGAAAATTCCGCCGTTTCTGTTCGCGCTGCGGTTCGCAGATCGTGGCGGAACGCACCGCGTCCGAAAATGTGCTGCTGCGGTTGGGCTGTCTCGATACGGCAACGGCTGGCGAACCGCTCGCCCATATCTGGCGTTCGGATTGCGCCAGTTGGTACGATCCCAAAACCGCGCTGCCGGAATATGCGGAAGGCATCAAAGCCTGATATGGACCGCTACCGCCCTTCCAGCCGCCAGGCCAGAAGCACGGCACCGATGATCATCGCAACCGAAAGCCATGGCGGCAGCAGCGGCTGCTGCTCCACCGCGCTGACGCGATAGGCACCATTGCGCTTCAGCCCGATCCAGTTCCTGCCCGATGCGGTATCGCCCGGTCCCACGAAGCGCAGATCCGGCATGCCGTCACTCAGCCAGTGAACAGAACCGCCGGTTGCTTCCGCCGGTCCTTTCAGGATCGCATCGGTCGCGCGCATGTCGGCGACTTCCTTCGGGTTCAGCGGCCCTGCCGCCGCCACCGCGGTCAGCGTGCCGTCCGTCAGGCGGTAAAGCCCCAGCTCCTGCGCGCGCGCGCTGCCGCGCCACAAGCCGGGTTCGGTTTTCTGCAACGTCACGGTCGATTGCTTGCCCGATGGCGTGGTCAGGGTGACCGGTGCTGCGCTGTCCGCCATGGTGCGGCGTTCGATGGCGATCCTGCCATCGGCAATAGTGGCCGACAGGCGCTCTTCTTCCAGCTCCGGCTCTTTCATCAGCCAATGGGCCAGCCGGCGCAACAATTCCGCCTGCGGGCCGCCGCCATCATAACCGCGCGCCCATAGCCAGATCTGGTCGCTCAACAATTCCGCCACCCGGCCCTTGCCGACATGGTCCAGCACCAGAAGCGGCTTGCCGCCCGGCCCGCTCATCAGGGTCTCGCCCGAAACGGCCTGCGCTCCGATCAGGCGGAACCATTGCCCCCAGCTTGCCTTGTGGGTGGCATCGTTGGCGCCGGGCAGATTGTGCGTCACCGGATTGGCAAGACCTTTTTCCGTCACCTGCGGCCGGAACGGCTCTTCGATGATATTGCCGGTCGGTTGCGCCGGCAGCACCGCGGCCAGCGGCGTGCGATAGATGCTGAGATCGTCGGCGAATTCCGGCCCGGCCGAAACCAGTAGCGCGCCACCGTTCTCGACGTAGTTCGCCAGATTTTCGAAATAGGCGAGTGGAAGAATGCCGCGCTCGCGATAGCGGTCGAACACCACCAGGTCGAACTGGTTCAGTTTCTCGTCGAACAATTGCCGGGTCGGGAATGCGATCAGCGAAAGCTCGTCGATCGGGGTTGAATCCTGCTTGTCCGGCGGGCGCAGAATGGTGAAATGCACCAGATCGACGGAGGGGTCCGCCTTCAGAAGGTTGCGCCACACCCGTTCGCCCGCATGGGGCTCGCCCGAAACCAGAAGCACGCGCAGGCGGTCGCGCACACCCGAAATCGTCACCACCGCGCGGTTGTTTTCGAGTGTCAGCTCATCCGGTCCGGCATTGGCGGCAATCTCCACCACGTTCTCGCCGCCATGGGCGACGGGCACGTGCAGCGTGGTTTCGCGCCCCGTCTCCACATTGCGGGTGCCGAGATATTTGCCGTCGACATGCAGGGTGATTTGCGCGCTGCCGTGGCCTTCCGCTCCGAAATCGTCCACCCGCACCACGATGCCCGCCTCCTGACCGACAATGGCATAGCGCGCTGCGCTCACCACGCTCAGCTTGCGGTCCTTTTCATCGCGGGTGCCCGCAATCAGCACCTGCAGCGGCGCGCGCATCGCAGGCGTATTTTTCGGTGGCGCGTCATGCACCTCGCCATCGGTGATCAAGATCGCACCCGCCACCCGGTCCGGCGGCACATCGGCCAGGCTCGCGCGCAAGGCGGCAAAGGCTTCGGTGCCGTTGTCGCCGCCGCTCGCATCGGTGGTAACGGTGGTTTCACGGACATCCAAATTCTTTTGCCCGGCAAGTGTTTTCTTGATTTCAGCGGCGGCGCGTGCGGCCTGTGCCCGGCGTTCGCCCACATTCATGCTCTGCGAATGGTCGACGATCAGCGCCACGACATCGTTCAGCGGCTCGCGGATTTCATGCACGATCAGCGGATTGGCGAGCACAAACCCCGTCACCGCGAATGCCAGCAGACGCCCGGCCGCACCGCGTGCGCGCCGGAAAATCGCATAAAGAACGACGAGTGCCGCAATGGCCGCAAAGGCATAAAGCCATGTCCACGGCACCAGCGGCGCGAAATCGATGGTGTAGCCCAGCGCGCCCGTTATGGCGCCCGTCACGGCGGCGATGGCGGATTCGATCATTGGCCCAGCCGCTCCAGCAGGGCGGGCACATGCACCTGATCGGTTTTGTAATTGCCGGTCAGCGCATACATCACCAGATTGACGCCGAAGCGATAGGCCATTTCGCGCTGGCGCTCGCCGCCCGGCACCACGGCCACAAGCGGGCGGCCCTGATTGTCGACCGCCCAGGCCGCGGCCCAGTCATTGCCGCCGATCACCACGGGCGAAACACCGTCGCCGCCGCGCGCGGGCGCGGGCCCCGTCTCCGGATCGGCTTTGGGCAATTGCTGCACCCACAGGGTGCCGCCGTCCCAGCGGCCGGGAAAATCCTGAATGATGTAGAATGCCTTGGTCAGCACGTGATCGGCGGGAATAGGCTCCAGCGGCGGCATGTCGAGTTTCGACACCAGCCGGCGCAGCGTCTGTTCGCCGGGCGATTTTTCACCGCGCACCGCCCCCAATGTCAGATCGCGGGTGTCGAACAGAATGGTGCCGCCGTTTTTCATATAGTCAGAAATCTTGGCCAGCGCCTTGGGCGACAAATCCTTCTCGCGTGGGTCCATCGGCCAATAGAGCAGCGGGAAGAAACTGAGATCGTCGGTTTCCAGATCGACGCCCATCGGGGGCTGCGGTTCGTAAGAGGTGCGCTGGGTCAGGATCACGTCCAGCCCTACCAGACCTGCGTGGCTCATCGCGTCCACATCGGCGACGCCGGTTTTGACATAGGCAAGGCGGGTGTCGAGGGCGGCCTGCATCGCGAACGACGAATCCGCAGCATGGGCATTGGGCGGCACCAGCATGATGCAGAACAGCAGCGCCGCCGCACCGGCCGCCGCGCGCCGCGGCCACGGGATAAGCCCGCGCAGGCCAAGTCCGATCAGCATATCGAACAACAGCAATGCGGCCGCCGCCGCCAGCAGAAGCGGTCCCAGCGTTCGCGCCTGCACGGCGGCATAGGGTGCGATGCCGGTGCCCAGATCGCCAAACGGCACAAAACGGAAATCGCTTTTCACGGTGTTCAGCGCCACGTCGGCACCTTCGGCACCGTAAAAGCCCGGCGGGTGTTTGGCGGATGGTTCGATCCTGCCGATCTCCGCACCTTTCAGCGCAATCGCATCGGCAGGTGCCTTGTGCAGACGGCCGAACCCGTCCAGCGCATCGCGCGCCGGCAGAACCGCACCGGCATCCACGGCAGACGGTTTCGCACCACCGGCCAGCGGCAGAAGCCGCCGCAGCATATCGACATACAATCCCGACAGCGGCAGTGACGACCATGCCGGTCCCGCCGTGACGTGAAACAATACGATCCAGCCTTTGCCGCGCTGTGTGGCGGTGACAAGCGGTGTGCCGTCTGCCAGCCGCGCCCAGCTATGCTCGGCCAGTTGCACCGATGGTTCGGCCAACACCTGGCGCGAAACCGTCACTTCATTCGGCACAGGCAATCCGGCAAACGGGCTTGTGGCGGGAAAGGGTGCCAGATGCTGCGGCTCGGCCCAAGACAGTGCGCTCCCCAGATAACGCCCGCCGCTGCGCAGGCGCACGGGCACCAGACTGTCGGCCTTTTCCGCCATCCGCCCGCCGGCAAAGCGGATCAACAGGCCGCCATCTTCAACGAATTTCTCGACCTTGGTGAAATTGCTGCCCGCGATGCGGCCGATATCGGCCAGCACCAGCACCGAAACATTGTGGTCCAGCACCGTGTCGATCGTGCCCTTGTAGAGATCGGCATAGGGCGAGAGTGCGCGCTGCAGATAGAACAGATCCGAAAGCAGCGGCTGCTGGCTTTCGCTGTTGCTGGCGGAGACGAGGCCGACCGCGCGGCGCCGGTTCGCGGCGTCCAGCAATTGCACCGCACCGGCCGAACTCTGGTTAACGATCTGAAGCCGCGTCGTCTTGTTGCGGATTTCCAGCGGCAGTTTCAGCGTTGTGCTGCTTTGCGTCTTTCCGGGTGCGAAGTGAAACGGCGCGGTCGCGAAAATTTCGCCGTTGCGCCCCAACGCTTCCACTGCGCCGGCGCGTGTGCCCTCAGCCGCACCGCGCACCACCGCCGCCTGAAAGCCCTGCGTCCCGTTTGACGGCGGCAGCAGCGCCAGCGCCGCAACGCCGCGTGCATCGGCAAATACGGACAATGTTCCGATTTCGCGAAGCCCGGCCGCAACCTTGCGCGCATCGCCGTAATCCATGCCGTCGCTTAGCCAGCGTATGTCCGGCTTTGCGGCAAAGTGCAGCTTGGCCAGTGCCGCCACTGCCTTTTCCCGGTCGGGCAGCCAGGGTTGCGGTTTCAGCGTGTTGGCAGTGCGTGCTGCCGCCGCCGCATCCAGAAGCGAAAGCGCATTGTTGTCGGCGGCGGTCGCCACGATCACCACCGCGCGCTCTTCATGCTGTGCCTTGCGCAGGGCTTCGCTGATGGCATCGGCACGGCGGTTCCAGCCTTGTGCGGCGGGCCAGCCATTGTCGACGAACAGCACCAGCGGGCCGCCCGCTTTCACCGGCGCGTTGCCACCGGTCATCGGACCGGCCAGCGCAATGATGACAAGCGCCGCAATACCCAGCCGCAGCAGCAACAGCCACCACGGCGTGCGCGATGGCGTTTCCTCCCGCCGCATCAACCCCAGCAGCAGCCGCAAGGGCGGGAACATCATGCGGCGCGGCCGGGGCGGGGTGATCCGCAGCAGCCAATAGATCACCGGCAGCACGCCAAGCCCCAGAAGAACCCAGGGGGCGGTGAAACTCAGGCTGCTCAGAATACCCATGTTCAGCCCTGCCGCAGACCGGTGCGCGCGCGCGCGCCGCCCAATGCGGTGTAAAGCGCCACCAATGCCAGTTCCGGCCGGTGATCGGTGCGGTGCTTCAGATAGGTCATGCCCAAACGGCGTGCGGCATCCGAAACCGCTTCGCAATGGGCCTGGAAGCGGGCGCGATACGCAGTCCGCGCAGCCTCCGCCCGGCCCAGCGTTTCATGGGCGCGCCCATCGGCGGCCTCGAAACGGATGCGCCCGGTAAAGGGAAAATCCTCTTCCGCCGGATCGACGATGTGGACCAGATGGCCGTGCACGCCGCCGCGCGCGATGCGGCGCATCGCGGCTTCAATTGCTTCGGCGTTTCCCCGGCCAGCGCATGGCCGATGCGGTTCAACGCCAGTTTGCCGCTCGATGGCGCGCGCCCTTCGCCCAGAAGCGCAATGCGTTCGCCGCCACGCACCAGCAGTGTGGCGAGCGCCAGCACCAGCAGGCTGGCACGGTCTATCTTGGTTGTGTGCGCATTGTCCGAGGTGAAACGCATGCCGGGCGAACCGTCGCGCCAGAACCACACCGCTTCAGCTGCTTCCCATTCGCGCTCACGCACGAACAGATGTTGCGATTTGGCCGATTGCCGCCAGTCGATGGCGCTGGCCGGGTCTTCGGCGCGATAGCGGCGGAATTGCCAGAAGGTTTCGCCGATACCGGCCTTGCGCCGGCCATGCACGCCCAGATGAATGGTGGCGGCCAGCCGTTCGGCGGCCACCAGCAGCGGCGGCAGGGTTGCGGACAGCCGTTCGGCATCTTCGCGCAGTGTTTCCCTGCGTGCGATGTCTTGCGCGAGGTGCCGTTCGGTCAGAGATGGGTCTGGCATAGGCGATCGATCACCGTGCCGATTGTGGTGCCCTCCGCCCGCGCCGAGAAATTCAGCGCCATGCGATGTTGCAGAATGGGATGGGCCAGCGCGATCACATCTTCCACGCTGGGCGCCAGCCGCCCGTCCAGAAGCGCACGCGCCCGAACCGCCAGCATGAAGGCCTGGCTTGCCCGCGGTCCCGGCCCCCAGGCGATGAAATCGCTGAACGCGCCGGATTCGGCATTGCCGGGCCGTGCCGCGCGCACGATGTTCAAAATCGCATCGACCACTTTTTCGCCCACCGGCAGGCGGCGCACGACATTCTGTGCTTCGACCAGATCATGCGGCCCGCACACCGCACGCAGCACCGGCTCCTCCGCAAAGGTAGTGGACAGCAGCATCCGCCGCTCGGCTTCAAGATCGGGATAGCCGACATCGATCTGCAGCAGAAAGCGATCGAGCTGGGCTTCGGGCAGCGGATAGGTGCCTTCCTGTTCCAGCGGATTCTGCGTCGCGATGACGTGAAAGGGTTTGGGCAGGTCATTGCGCACGCCCGCCACCGTCACGTGCCGCTCCTGCATCGCCTGCAACAGGGCGGATTGCGTGCGCGGGCTGGCGCGGTTGATTTCGTCGGCCATCAGCAACTGGGTGAAGATCGGCCCCTTGATGAAACGGAAGGCGCGTGCGCCGCCGCTGTCTTCCAGCACCTCCGACCCGATGATGTCGGCCGGCATCAGGTCGGGCGTGAACTGGATGCGCTTGCTGTCCAGCCCCAGCACCACGCCCATCGCTTCCACCAGCCGGGTTTTCGCAAGGCCCGGTACGCCGATCAGAAGCGCATGCCCGCCGGACAGCAGGGTGATCAGGGTCTGGTCGATCACGTCGCGCTGGCCGAAAATGATTCGCCCGATCGCTTCACGCACACGGGAAAATGTCGCGGCCGCGCGCTCCGCGTCGGCGACCGCCGGTCCGTTCAAGGCTTCAAACGCGCTGTCCGCTTCTGCCATACCCGTGTTTTCCGGTTCCTGGTTTTTCCGATTCTTGCCGGTCCGTGTCCCCGCGCCTATCTTCCTGAAGGAACAAAGCGGGCCTGATCCGTTTATGTCGCACCCCGGCCGCTGCCGTGCAACCGCAAGGCGCCGCACAATGCCGTGACGGGCGGGCGCCATGAAAGGCCCGCAAAAAGGGCAGGGGCGGGTGGCCGCTCTTAAACTGTTGGGCAAAACCGGCGGAATGATGACAGGTGATCTCCCATTGGGGCTTGCAAGCCTTCAGCGCGAAACCGCTGCGGGCCGTGGCCTGCCGCCGGTGGAGAAATGGAATCCCGCGTTCTGTGGCGAGATCGATATGCGGATCGCGCGCGATGGCACCTGGTTTCATCAGGGCAGCCCGATCGGGCGGCGCGAACTGGTGCGGCTGTTTTCCACCATCCTGCGCAAGGAGGGTGATGATTACTTTCTCGTCACCCCGGTCGAGAAGATGAAGATCGCGGTGGAGGATGTGCCCTTCCTCGCCGTGCTGATGGATGTGGAGCCGGGTGATCCGCAGCATCTGCGCTTCACCACCAATGTGGGGGATGAGGTGATTGCCGATCGCGATCATGCCATCCGCGTCGAGACCGATCCCGAAACTGAGGCACCAGCACCCTATATTCATGTGCGCGCGGGGCTTGAGGCGCGCATAGCACGCCCGGTGTTCTATCAGCTTGCCGATATCGCGGTGCCGGGTACGGGCGCGCAGGCCGGCACCTTGGGCGTCTGGAGCGGCGGGATTTACTTTCCCATCGGCCGCCCGGAATGAGGGATACATCCTTTGCGCCGTCATCCTCGCTGATCGGTCAGCTTGCTTCGGGTGAGGCGGGGGCCTTGCGCGAAAAGCTGCTGCACGAACCGCCGCATTTGCCGTTGACGCCCAGGCGCGGCGACTTCGATCTCAATCCGGGTTTGCGTCCGAAACAACCGCGCGCGCTTGCACCGGCTGCCGTGCTGATGCCGATTGTGCAGGCGAAAGAGCCACGCGTGATTTTTACACGTCGCACAGCGACGCTGTCCCGCCATGCGGGGCAGGTCAGTTTCCCGGGCGGCCGTGCCGATGCGAGTGACGTTTCCCTGGTACAGACCGCCTTGCGCGAAACGCAGGAAGAAACGGGCATCGACCCTGGTTTTGTCACGGTGGCCGGTTATCTCGATGCGTATGAAACCGGCACCGGTTATGCCATTCTGCCGGTGGTGGGGCTTTTGAGTGAAGGCTTCGCACTTTCCCCCAATGCGAGCGAGGTGGCGGAGGTGTTCGAGGTCCCGCTCGCCTTTCTGCTTGACCCCGCCAACCGCGAACGCGGCAGCGGCGAATGGCAGGGCCAGCGGCGCGAATTCCACGTCTTCCGTTTCGATGGCCATTACATCTGGGGCGCGACCGCGGCTATGCTGGTCAATTTTGCCGATCGGGTGACCGGTAAATGATCCGTATGCTGATTTTCCGGCTGGTGCTGTTCCTTGTGCCGTTCGGGCTTTATGGCCTCTATCTGTTTCTGGTTCACCGCAGCAATCCCAATCGCCCGGCCACGCCGTGGACGGTTCTTTTCATTGCCGGTCTACTTCTGGTGGTGGGAAGTTTCGTCTATACCGGTCTTGCCGATAAGGATGTGCACCAGGGCGTGTATGTTCCGCCCCATGCGGTGGATGGAAAGATCGTGCCGGGCCATTTCAGCGGGGACGATCCGCCGCCATGATAATACCAATACCGATGCCGGGCCGGGAGTGTGGACATGACCGGGATGCTTGATCCGAAACGCGAAAGCTGGATGACCGCGGCCGAAACCGCTGCGGTGATGGATGCGCTTTCTGCCGATGGTGGGGATGCGCGGTTTGTCGGCGGCGCGGTGCGCAATGCGCTTCTGCGGCGCCCGGTCAGCGATGTCGATATCGCAACCCCGCTTGCCCCCGATGCCGTCATCGCGCGCCTGAAACAGGCTGGCCTCGATGTGGTGCCGACCGGCCTTGCCCATGGCACCGTTACGGCCATCGCCAATGGCAAACCGTTTGAGATCACGACCCTGCGCCGTGATGTGACGACCGACGGGCGTCACGCCACTGTCGCCTTCACCACGGACTGGAAGGAAGATGCCGCCCGGCGCGATTTCACCATCAATGCGATGTCGGCGGATCGCGATGGGCGGGTGTTCGATTATTTCGGCGGGGCGGCGGATCTGGCGGCCGGCCGCGTGCGTTTCGTCGGCGATGCCGCCACCCGCATTGCGGAGGATTATCTGCGCATCCTGCGTCTGTTCCGCTTCCATGCCTGGTACGGGCAGGGGGAAATTGATCGCGATGCACTTGCTGCGGCCGCTGCGGCGCGCGCCGGTCTTGCAACCCTTTCGGGCGAGCGGGTGCAGAAGGAGATGCTGCGCCTTCTGGCGGCGGAACGTCCTGTGCCTGTCCTGCGCGTGATGGCGGCATCGGGCATTCTGTTTGACATCCTGCCTGGCGAACTCGCCATCGCGCGTCTCGAGCGCCTCGCCGCGATCGATGCGGACAGTTTCTTCACTCCCGATCCCATCCTGCGCCTCGCCGCCCTGTTGCCGGATGCCGCCGTCGCGCGTGAGATTGCGGAGCGTTGGCGTCTTTCCGGTGCCGATCGTGCGCGGCTTGTCGATCTTTGCGGTGCCACGGAAAAGATCGTCAGCTATCTCTCGATCAAGGAAGTGCGCAAACTGCTTTACCGCCTTGGCACCGGTCCGTTCCGCGATCGCGTGTTTCTGCGCTGGGCCGCCGATCCGAAAGAGACCAATGCCATTCAATGGCGCGCGTTGCTGGCGGTGGCCGATGCCTGGGTGGCGCCGGAATTTCCGCTCACCGGCCGTGATGTGATGATTGCCGGTGTGCCTGAAGGCCCGCTGGTTGGAAAAATCCTGGCGGAGGTGGAGGAATGGTGGGTCGATTCCGATTTCACCGACGATGAATTCTCGCTTGCCGAACGGCTGAAGGCCGTGGTGCAGGCTACCGCTTATTGAGTGCGCGCGATGCGGCTCGATGTGCTGGACATGATCAGCCTGCCGGGCAACCCCGCCAGGCCGAATGACGATGCCTTCTGCCACAGCGATGCATTGGCCGCGGTGTTCGACGGTGCCACCGGTCTCGGCGAACAGATTTTGCCGGTGGACAGCGATGCCGCCTGGATCGCGCGCCGTGGTGCCGAAGGTCTCATTCAACATCAGGCGCCGGGCCGCCGCCCGCGCGATGTGCTGGCCGAAACCGCGCGCGATGCCGAAACATTGTTCAAACGCTTGCGGCTTCGCGCACCGAAAGAGACCTATGAAATTCCCTTCGCCTCGATGATGCTCGTTGCCATCGTTGCGGATGGCATCGAGGCCCTCTGGTTCGGCGATTGCGTTGCCCTGGTCAAACGTCCGCATGACGATGTTGTGGTTGTGGGGGAGGCTTTTGCCAAACGCGCCCGTGAAGCCGGCGGGGTTGTCCGCCTTGCGTCGGTCCGTGGTGTTTCCGCACCCGCCGCCAGCCGCAATCTGCCGGAATTCATGGATTTTCTGCGGTCCGAACGGAATGGCGTGAACACGAAACCGGATCGCTGGCTGTTCAGTCCCGACGGGGCTTGTGCCGGTCACGCACAAAGCCGCACCATCGCAGCCCCGCCCGGAACGGACATCCTGCTCGCGTCCGACGGTTTTCTCGCACTCGCCAGCGATTACGAACGCTACGATGCCGCCGGTTTGCTTGCTGCTGCAAAAAGCAAGGGCCTGCGTGCGCTCTGCGATGCGTTGCGGGAGATCGAACGGGGCGATCCGGATGGCGCGCGCTATCCCCGCTTCAAGACCAGCGACGATGCAACCGCCATCCTGCTCAGCACCGTGTAAGAACGCACGCGCGCCTTACATCGCCTCGATCACCTGGTGACTGCCGTCCCAGATCATCGACAGCGCGACATAGACCACGATCAGAAGCCCGGCATAGCCGATCCAGCGATAGCGGTTCAGCATGTTGGCCACCATGTTCGCGGCCACGCCCATCAAGGCGATGGAAAGAAGCAAGCCCACCGCCAGAACCCAGAGGTGGTGCATCGCCGCTCCCGCCACGGCCAGCACATTGTCCAGCGACATGGAAAGGTCGGCCAGCGTGATCTGGATGATCGCCTGACGCATGTGGCGCGGATCGCCATCGGCGGCCTGGGCTACCACATCGCTGGCATGACTGCCTTCGGTGGCGGCACCGGCCATATGCGCAGCTTTATCGTGATGGCGCAGATCGCGGTAAAGCCGCCATGCCACCCACAGAAGCAGAACACCGCCCGCCACCATCAAACCGATGATGGAGAGCAGCGTCGCCGTCACCATCGCCAGCAGAATGCGCAGGATGACCGCCGCCGCCAGTCCCCAGAAGATAACCCTGTGGCGCTGCGCCGCCGGCAGGCGCGCCGCCGCCATGCCGATGACGATGGCGTTGTCGCCGGCCAGAACGATGTCGATGAGGATGACCTGCAACAGCGCGAAGATCGCTGGATCCAACAATGCCGACCTCGCGGAAAACCCGAAAAAACAGGCAAGGCAGAAATGAACTTACGGCCAGCGTGCCTCGGGCGGCAGAGACATCAAAATCGCCTCCACATTCCCGCCGGTCTTCAACCCGAACTGCGTGCCCCGGTCGTAGAGCAGGTTGAACTCGGCATAGCGGCCGCGGCGGACAAGCTGGTGCTCACGGTCTTCCCGCGACCACCGGGTCTCCATCCGCCGTTTCACGATATGGGGATAGATATCCAGGAATGCCAGTCCCACATCGCAAGTAAACGTAAAATCGTTGTCCCAATTGCCCGAATTCAGCCGGTCATAGAAAATTCCGCCGGCGCCGCGGGCCTCACCGCGATGCGGCAGATAGAAGTATTCGTCGCACCATTTCTTGAAGCCGGGATAATAGGCCGGGTCGCTTTTGTCGCAGGCCTGTTTCATCGCGGCGTGAAAATCCGCCGCATCTTCCGGATTGGGAAACATGGGCGTCAGGTCTGCGCCACCGCCGAACCAGCCTTCCCTCGTCACAAGGTGGCGCGTGTTCATGTGCACCGCCGGCACATGGGGGTTCTGCATATGGGCCACCAGCGAGATGCCGCTGGCCCAGAAGCGCGGGTCTTCGTCTGCGCCCGGAATGGTCCTGGCGAATTCCGGTGAGAAGGCGCCATGAACGGTGGAGACGTTGACCCCCACCTTCTCGAACACCCGGCCGCGCATGATGGACATCACGCCGCCGCCCGCGTCTTCCCCGGCCTCGCCGGGGCGTTTCCATGTGGTGCGTTCGAACCGGCCAGCCGGCCGGTCGCTTAGCTGACCCAGATGGGCATCTTCGATCGCTTCGAATGCAGCGCAGATGCGGTCGCGCAATTCCTCGAACCACGCTTTGGCGCGCGCCTTTTGTTCGCCGCTTGGGGTGGTCATGCCGGAAACCCTTCTGTCTGCCGCAACGCTTCGCCCAGAACCATCGCGGCGGCCTGTGCCACATTGATCGAACGCAAGCCCGCTTTCAGCGGAATGCGCAAGCGCGCATCGGCCGCATCATGCACATGTGCCGGAACGCCCGCGCTTTCCCGGCCCAGAAGCAGAACATCGTCCGGCCGAAAGCGGAATGCGGTATAGGGCTGCGTGCCTTTCACGGTCAGAAGCAGCAGCCGTTGCCCGGTTCGCGCGGCCTGAAAGGCCTGCCAGCTTTCGTGGCGGGTGATGGCGGCCTCAGCCAGATAATCCATCCCGGCCCGGCGGAAGCGGGCGCCCCCGAACAGGAAGCCGCAAGGCTCGATAATATCCACGGCCACACCCAGACAGGCGCCCAGCCGGATCAGGCTGCCCGCGTTCTGGGGGATGTCGGGCTCGAAAAGCGCAAGCCGCATGGGGTGTCTCCGTTATTGCCGCTGCCTGGGACCGGCTTGCGGGTATGTCCGCGCAAGGCGCCTGCCTGTCATCATCCGGGCCCGCAAGCATCCGGCAAGCGTGTGAAATCCCATTTGAATTCTGCGGCATCGTGCCGCGAGACCCCCCAAGACCGACTCTCTATTTTACCCCCCGCGCGCCGCAGATTCCGGGGGCTGGTGCGTGATCCGTCTTTGGTGCTTCCCGGGCAAGAATTTCAGAAGGTGATCCGTGGCAACTGCGACTTCGGCCGATACCACCCGCCGCGACTTCCTCTATATCGCGAGTGGTGCCGTCGGCGCCGTTGGGGCCGGTCTTGCGGCATGGCCGCTCGTCGACCAGATGAACCCCAGCGCGGCCGTTCTGGCGCTCGCCTCGATCGAGGTGGATTTGACCCCCATCCAGGTGGGCCAGCAGGTGATCGTGAAATGGCGGGGTCATCCGCTTTTTGTGCGCCGCCGCAGCCCCAAGGAGATTGAGGAGGCTCGTGCGGTCGACGTCTCCAAGCTGCCGGACCCGCTGGCGCGCAACCTGAATTTGCCGGAAGATTCGCCTGCAACCGACGCCAACCGCGAGATCAAATCGGAATGGATCGTCCTTGTTGGCGTCTGCACCCATCTGGGCTGCATCCCGACCGGCTTCGAAGGCGATTACGGCGGCTGGCTCTGCCACTGCCATGGCTCGGAATACGATACGGCCGGGCGCATCCGCAGAGGGCCGGCGCCGGAAAATCTTGCCGTTCCGCCCTACGCCTTCCTCACCGACACCCGCATCAAGATCGGCTAAGGAGCCTTATACATGGCCGGCCAGTCCAGCTACGTCCCCAAAAGCAACTTCACCCGCTGGCTCGATTCGCGGCTGCCGATTTTGCGGTTCGCGAACGACACGATGACCACGTTCCCGACGCCCCGGAACCTGAACATCTGGTACACCTTCGGCGGCATCCTTACCTTCTGCCTTGGTGTTCAGATCGTCACCGGCATCGTGCTCGCGATGCATTATGTGCCGAACGCAGGGATGGCCTTCGACTCCGTCGAAAACATCATGCGCGATGTGAATTACGGCTGGCTGTTGCGCTATGTGCACGCCAACGGCGCCTCGATGTTCTTCCTTGCGGTTTATGTCCACATGTTCCGCGGTCTCTATTACGGCTCCTACAAGGCGCCGCGCGAGGTGCTGTGGCTGCTCGGCGTCATCATCTATCTGCTGATGATGGCAACCGCCTTCTTCGGCTATGTGCTTCCGTGGGGCCAGATGTCCTTCTGGGGCGCCACCGTCATCACCAACCTGTTCTCCTCGCTGGATCAGATCATCCCCGGCTTCGGCACGGCCATCACCACCTGGCTGTGGGGCGGCTTCGCGGTCGGCGATCCGACGCTGAACCGCTTCTTCTCGCTGCACTATCTCCTGCCCTTCATCATTGCCGGCGTTGTCGGCCTGCATATCTGGGCGCTGCATGTGCCGGGCAACAACAACCCGCTCGGCATCGATGTGAAGGGGCCGCAGGATACGGTGCCGTTCCACCCCTATTACACGGCGAAAGATGCCTTCTATCTCTCGCTGTTCGTGATCCTGTTTGCGCTGCTTGTGTTCTACGCGCCCGATTTCGTCGGCAACCCGGACAATTACGTCGAAGCCAATCCGCTGGTGACGCCGCCGGACATCGTGCCGGAATGGTATCTGCTGCCGTTCTACGCCATGCTGCGCTCCATCCCGCAGAAGCTGATCGGTGTACTGGTGATGTTCGGTGCCCTGGCCTCGCTCGCCTTCGCGCCCTGGCTTGATACCTCCAAGGTGCGGTCCTGCCGTTTCCGCCCGATCCTGAAGCAGTTCTTCTGGGTCTTCGTGGCGGACTGCATCCTCCTTGGCTATGTCGGTTCGCAGGGCGCCGATGCGGCCTGGAATCTCGGCGGCATTTCGGTGCCGCTGGTCTGGCTCGCCCGCCTCGGGACGCTTTACTACTACGCCTTCTTCTGGGTCATCCTTCCGGTCGTCGGCCTGATCGAGACGCCGAAAAAACTGCCGGACAGCATCGCCAAATCCGTTCTTGGCAAGGGTGCTGCGCCCGCGCCAGCAGAGTGAGGAAATTTTTCATGCGCTTCGCTCTTCCGCTAGGGCTTTCCGTTGTTGCACTTCTTGCCGTATCGGCACCGACATTTGCCGCCGGCACCGATGCACGCCCGGTCAAGGATGTGGCCTTCTCCTTTGAAGGGCCGTTCGGCACGTACGACCGCGCTGCCCTGCAGCGTGGCTTCCAGGTCTACAAGGAAGTCTGTTCCGCCTGTCACAGTCTGAACCGGGTGTCGTTCCACGCGCTGGCCGATGAAGGTGGCCCCGGCTTCACCGAAGCCCAGGCGAAGGCGATCGCAGCCTCTTACAAGATTCCGGCCGAACCGAACGATCAGGGCCAGACGGTGGACGAGAATGGGGAGCGGCTGACCCGCCCCGGCATTCTGGCCGATCATTTTCCGCCGCCGTTCCCGAATGAGAATGCGGCCCGTGCCGCCAATGGCGGGGCGCTTCCGCCCGACCTCTCCCTGGTGGCCAAATCATTCCATCACGGCCCGCAATTCATCTATTCGATCCTGACCGGCTTCCACGAGAAACCGCCAGCCGGTTTCAAGGTGCAGGACGGGAAGTATTACAACCCCTATTTCCCCGGCGGGAACATCTCGATGCCGCCGCCCTTGAGCGAAGACAGCGTCACCTATTCCGATGGCACCAAGGCCACCATCGAGCAGGAGGCGCATGACGTCACCACCTTCCTCGCCTGGGCGGCTGAACCGAAGATGGAACAGCGCAAGCGCATGGGCTTCGGCGTGATGGCGTTCCTGATCGTGCTGTCCGGCCTTCTGTTCCTCTCCTACCGCAAGGTGTGGGCGGACGCGCATTGATGAGAGCGCAATCGGAAAAGTGGGAACCGGTTTTCCGATAAATTGCGCGACAACACAAAGAACGAGAGCGAAATTATGATTCTGGTGAATCTGATTTTGCTCTGACCGTTTTATGAATTGATGAGGATGGGCGGCGCGGCTGTTGGGCTGTTGCCGCCCGTTTTCGTTTTGCTGGTCAGCGCCCCTCGGCAGGCGGCGCATTGTCCTTGTGCTGTTCCGCCGGCGGAATGGCGTAGACCACGCCCTTCTTGATGCGCTCGATTTCTTTCGGGGTGGGTCTCAGCAGTTCCCGCATAATTGCGGGCGAGGGCCTGGCATCGCGCATCGCCACATAAAGAATGCCGCCGAACAGCAGGATAAATCCCGCGCCCACGGCCACACCCAGCAATCCGGCCTGCCAGCTTTTCATGGGGACTACCGGACCATTGCGCCCCCGCCCGCGTCAAGCGCCGCGCATCCGGCGCCCTCTTTGGCGATTGCTTGCGCGGCGGGGCATGCGTGTTACAAGGCGCTGCAATCAGCGCGGGCGTGGCATGGCGGAAACGGTTCTGGGCATCATCGGCGGCAGCGGGGTCTATGACATTCCGGGGCTTGAAAACGCCCGCTGGGAACAGGTGAAAAGTCCCTGGGGCGAACCCTCCGACGCGCTTCTGTTCGGCAATTTCCGCGGTGTCGATCTCGTCTTCCTGCCGCGTCACGGCCGCGGCCATGTGCAATCGCCCACCTCCATCAATTACCGCGCCAATATCGATGCGCTGAAACGCGCCGGTGTCACCGACGTGATCTCGGTGTCGGCCTGCGGTTCGCTGAAAGAGGAATTGCCGCCCGGTACCTTCGTCATGGTGGACCAGTTCATCGACCGCACCTTCGCGCGCGAAAAAAGCTTCTTCGGGCCGGGCTTCGTTGCCCATGTTTCGATGGCCCATCCCGTCTGCCCCAGGCTTTCGGGCGCGCTGGCGGATGCGGCGCGCGAAGCCAACATCGCGCACGCCGTCGGCGGAACCTATCTCGCGATGGAAGGGCCGCAATTCTCCACGCTTGCCGAATCCAACCTCTATCGCACCTGGGGCTGTGCCGTGATCGGGATGACGGCGATGCCCGAGGCCAAGCTCGCACGCGAGGCGGAATTGCCTTATGCGCTCGTCGCCATGGTCACCGATTACGATTGCTGGCACGAAGATCATGATCACGTCACGGTGGATCAGGTGGTGAAGGTTCTGGTCGCCAATGCGGACAATGCGCGCCGCCTTGTCATGGCGGTGGCGCCAAAGCTCGGGCCGGAACGCACACCATCGCCGCTCGGTGTCGAAACCGTGCTCGATACCGCCATCATCACCGCGCCCGAAAAACGCGATCCGGCACTCTTCACCAAGCTCGATGCGGTGGCCGGCAGAGTGCTACGAAAATGAGGGGGCTATCGCCGACGGTACTAGTACTGGCTAGCATGGCGCTGGCAAGTGTTGCCGTTGCGAATAGTGTGCAGCCTCCTAAGGACTGGATCACTATTCGGGCAGGGAATGCATTCACCTTTCGCGCTCCGCCCGGTACAGCCCCTTATAGCGATGGAGCGCCAATCGATTCTTTGGTCGGCATGTATCGAAATTCTAGCTTCTCGTTGCAGTATGATTACGGGCTTTATTCGAATGATTTGAGCGGCATTAGGTCGAAACCTGGGTATTCGACCAAAGAGACAGAGATTGATTCTAGAGAAGCGATAATTGTGACTGGCCGGGGGGAAGGGTTCGATGGCTGCAACGATTATATGTCCGCTGTTTATCTTGTCGTTTCGCACGATTGGATATCGGGGAGGACAGTCAAGCTTATGATGAGTGGTTGCACAAAGGAGCGCAATAATCTGCCAATGCTCCATAAGGTTTTCCATTCACTTCGAATAACCAGTAGCTGACTTGGAGTGAGGCCATGAATCTCAAAACCGCCATCCGCAGCATTCCCGATTATCCCAAGAAGGGGATCGTCTTCCGGGACATCACCACCCTTCTCGGCAATCCGCGCGCCTTCCGCGCCACGGTGGATGCGCTGGTGCTACCTTACGCCGGGGTGCGGATCGACAAGGTGGCGGGGATCGAGGCGCGCGGTTTCATCCTTGGCGGCGCCATCGCCCATCAATTGTCGGTCGGCTTCGTGCCCATCCGCAAAAAGGGCAAGCTGCCCCATGCCGTGATCGGGGAGGATTACGACCTCGAATACGGCACCGACCGGGTGGAAATCCACGCCGATGCGGTGAAGCCGGGGGAGAATGTGGTGCTGGTGGACGATCTCATCGCCACTGGCGGCACCGCCTTCGCCGCGATCAAATTGCTAGAGCGGGTGGGGGCGAAAATCGTCGGCTGTGCCTTCGTGATCGACCTGCCGGATCTGGGCGGGGCGGACAAAATTCGCGCCCTCGGCAAGGATGTGACGGCACTGGTCTCCTTCGCCGGGCACTGAAGTCTTTTCCCGGCCCTTGAAAGTCGGCGGAGAAAGACTATATTCCTTCTTCATGAGAAGGAAATCTGATATGCACAATGCTATGGGGGGAGGGGGGACGCAAAAGCGGAAAACAACCTTCAGGCGTTTTCCCTGTTATACCAAAGGTTTGTGGACTGAATGAAGATCAACGGCACCCCTTATCGCACCATCTGGCCAGAGGGCGAAGATGCCGTTTCGGTGATCGACCAGACCCGGCTGCCCCACGCCTTCGCGGTTCAGCGGCTTTCCTCGGCGGAAGACTGCGCCCACGCTATCAAGACCATGGTGGTCCGTGGCGCGCCCCTGATCGGCGCCACCGCCGCCTATGGCGTGGCGCTCGCCATGCGGGGGGATGCTTCGGATACGGCGCTGGATGCCGTGCACGATTTTCTTCTCGCCACCCGGCCCACCGCGGTCAATCTACGTTGGGCGCTGGCGCGCATGCGCGACCGCCTGCGCAACCAGCCGCAGGAAATGCGCGCCGCGCTTGCCTGGGCCGAAGCTGCCGCCATCTGTGATGAGGATGTCGTCACCTGCCGCGCCATCGGCGAACACGGCCTGACGATTCTGCGCGATGCGGCGGCGAATAAAAACGGCGCGCCGCTCAACGTGCTCACCCATTGCAATGCGGGCTGGCTCGCGACGGTGGACTGGGGCACAGCACTCGCACCGCTCTACATGGCGCACGACGCCGGCATCCCCATTCATGTCTGGGTCGATGAAACCCGCCCGCGCAATCAGGGCGCTTCGCTCACGGCTTATGAACTCGGCGGCCATGGCGTGCCGCATACCATCATCGCCGATAATGCCGGCGGCCATTACATGCAGGCGGGCGCGGTCGATCTCGCTATCGTCGGCACCGATCGCGTCACCGCCAATGGCGATGTGGCGAACAAGATCGGCACCTATCTGAAGGCGCTGGCGGCGCATGACAATAACGTGCCGTTCTATGTCGCGCTGCCAAGCTCCACCATCGACTGGTCGCTGTCCTCTGGCCGCGACATCCCGATTGAGGAGCGTTCGGCCGAGGAACTTCTGAAAATGGCGGGGCGCCTGCCATCGGGCGATGTGGTGACGGTGGAAATCGCCGCCCCCGGCAGCCCCGGCGCCAATCCCGCGTTCGATGTCACGCCCGCCCGTCTCGTCACCGGCTTCATCACCGAACGCGGCGTTGCGCCCGCCACCGAAGCCGGTCTTCTCTCGCTCTTTCCCGAACGGAAATCCTCATGAAATCCCGCTGGTCCGATACTGACGCCAAAGGCTTTGTGAAACGATATGCCGGGCAGGGCATCAACGAAGATCTCGCGCTTCGCACTTACACCACGCGGCTTCTGGGTGGCGATCCGAAGCTGGTGCTGCATGGCGGCGGCAATACCAGCGTCAAGACAATTGCGAAGGATCAGCTTGGCGATGATGTGGATGTGATCTGCGTCAAGGGCTCCGGCTGGGATATGGGCAATATCGAACCGGCCGGTCTTCCCGCCGTGCGGCTGGCGCCGCTGCGCCGGTTGCGGGCGCTCGACAAACTGGCCGACGCGGACATGGTCAATTTTCAGCGCATCAACCTGCTGGATTCCGGGGCCCCGAATCCTTCGGTCGAAACCCTGCTGCACGCCTTCCTGCCGCACAAATTCATCGATCACACCCATTCGACCGCCGTGCTGGCGCTGACCGATCAGCCGGATGGGGAGGCGATTGTCCGCGATCTCTACGGCGCCCGCGTCGCCTATGTGCCCTACACCATTCCGGGCTTTGCGCTGGCCAAATCGGTCGCCGACATTTTCGATAAGCACCCGGATGTGGAAGGGCTGGTGCTGCTGCGTCACGGCATCTTCACCTTCGCGGACGATGCGAAGACGGCCTATGAACGGATGATCGAATTCGTCACCATGGCGGAACAGCGGCTGCAGCAGAACCGCAAGCCGCTGAAACAGGCGGCGCTGCCTGCCAACCTCGCGACCGCTGCGGAGATTGCGCCCATTCTGCGTGGCGCGGTCGCGCTATCGCGGAATGAGCTGGCCGGGACCGTCAAACGCCAGGTGCTGGATTTCCGCGACCATCCCGCCATCCTGAATTATGTCAGCGGCGCGGAGCTTTCGCGTTATTCGCAGGTCGGCGTGGTCACGCCGGATCACACCATCCGCACCAAGAACTGGCCCTTGCTGGTGCCGGCACCGGAGGCCGGAAGGCTTGAAGACTGGAAAACCGCCGTCCATGCCGCGGTCGAAAAGTTCGTCGCGGACTATCACGCCTATTTCGCGCGCAACAATGCGAAAAGCGCGGACAAGAAGGTGGAACTTGATCCCCTGCCGCGTGTGGTGCTGGTGCCAGGGGTAGGGTTGTTCGGCCTCGGCGCCTCTGCAAAGGACGCCGCCATCGCCGCCGACATCGCCGAAAACACGGTGGACGTGATCACCGATGCCGAAGCCATCGGCCGTTATGAATGTATCAGCGAATTCGACATGTTCGAGGTCGAATACTGGTCGCTGGAGCAGGCGAA
>JAFKEW010000062.1 GCA_017308375.1 Alphaproteobacteria bacterium | reverse complement strand
CGAGCTGCCCCGCGCATCCAAGCGTGGCAGCTCCCCTTTCCGGGTGTCGCTTACCCGAGCGGTGGCGGACCTGCAGGACTCGCTCCGGCTGTTCGGGTCGGACACCGGCCTGCCGGTCAAGAACGTGGTGATTTCGTCCAACGTGACGCTGGGGGAGCCCCGGCCTTCGGATCCGGGTGTGGCCGTCTATTTCGATTGGGACGGCGCGCAGCGGTGCATCGCGGTCGACCGCTTCCCGGCCGTCGAGGCGAACGTCCGCGCCATCTACCAGATCCTCGAGGGTCGCCGGCAGGAGATGCGCTATGGCGGCCTGCACATCGTGCGCGCCGCCTTCCGGGGCTTCGCCGCGCTACCACCGCCGGATGATTGGCGGCGGGTGCTGGGCCTCGACGATCGGTCCGGGCTGGCGGAGGTTGAGGCCGCCTATAAGCGCCTGGCGCGTGACCGGCATCCGGACGCCGGCGGCACCGAGGCCGCCATGGCCGCACTCAATGCGGCGAGGGAGGCGGCTCGGCGCGAGCTCGTGGCGGCGTGACGGTGGCCGAGGAAGTCATCGAGCGCGCTCGGATGCTGCTCGAGCGCGTCCTGTTCGACGAGCGCGGCACCATGGTCGCCGGCAAAAACGTGGGCGGCAATGGCGGCCTGCTGTCTCGCGAGACGATCATCGCGGCCGAGCAGCTCCACCGCGCCCTGGACGCTTACGACGCGGCCCGCAAAGCCGAATGAAGGGGCCGCGCTCGAGCAAATCGCTGTTTCGCGCCATCTCTGGCCGGGGATCCCGAGAGAAGGTCCACCGCGAGACGGGATTGGCCGGCCTGGAGATCGAGGAAGTGCCACAGGCGCCCGAGGAGCGCCGCGCGCTCGATCTCTACCCAACCGGCGAGCCCGAGGCCATCCGCGGCCTGCTCGCCCGCGACGGTGCCCGCATTCGTGCCTTGGGGCGCGTCTGGGAGCCTGCGGCGGGCTATGGGCATCTATCCCACGAGATCGAGGCCTTCGGCCTTCCCTGCGCCGTCTCTGACGTCGCCGACCACGGTTGCCCGGGCGTCGAGGTCCGGAGCTTCTACGATTACCACCGCGCCCTGGCGCCGGCGATCATCACGAACCCGCCCTATGCCGAGATCAATGCCCGGGATGGGCACGGCCGCTGGCTGCGCCACACACTTGAAATGCCGGGCTGGTCCTACTGCGCGCTCCTGCTGTCCTGGGACTGGCCCGCGGCGCGCGCCAACGGCCTGGGAGCGCTGCTGGACCGGCATCCCTTCTCCTATTGCTACCTCATGCGCTGGAAGCTGGATTTCACCGGCGAGGGAAGTCCACCGCAGCGCAACGCGTGGTTCATCTGGGATCGGGACTGGACTGGCTCCGAGCCGGCCTTCCGCTTCATGGATCGAACGGACGGGGAGCGGCTCAAGATGGCCGACCTGTTCGCATGACGGCCCCACCGCGCGTCGTGGTGCTCCCCTGGCCGCCGAAGGGCCTTTCTCCCAACGACCGACGCCACCGCATGGCGGTCGCGGGCACGAAGAAGAAATATCGGGCGGATTGCGCCTGGTCGACCATCGCTTGCGGCGTCCGGCGCATCGAGGCCACTGCCTTGCGCGTTCGCATCACCTTCCATCCGCCCGATCGTCGCCACCGCGACACCGACAACATGCTCGCGTCCATCAAGGCCGGGCTCGATGGCGTGGCGGACGTGATCGGAATCGACGATTCGCGTTGGGAGCTGGTGCTCTCTCGAGGAGCGCCGAAGGCGCCGGGTCGTATCGAGCTCACGCTCGAGCCGCTCTGACGAGCGACGACTTTTGCTCCGGCCTTCGGCCGGAACATTCCATCAACGGCGCGCAGGCGCGCCGAGAGCCGCCACCGCGCGCCATCCCGCCACCGCCGGGGAATGCTCCCGTGCTCCAGAATTCACATTGTTGGGGGAAATCATGCGGGATAATTACGCGCCCCTCGGGGCCGGCCTATGAGCCACAAGGCTTCCAATTGGCTGGCGACTATTCCGGCCGAGGCGATCAATGCCGGCGCATTCCGGGTTCTGTTTCACCTGTGCGATGCGCACAACTCCCTGCGAGATCCGGAGACGGCCTGCTTCCCCAGCCAGGAGAGGTTGCGGGCGGCCACCGGGCTGTCGAACGGCGGCCTTAACAACGCGCTGAATGCGCTTGAAGGTGCCGCGCTGATACGCCGGCGGCGCACAAGAAACGCGGACGGGACGCGCGGTCCCACCTACTACATCTTGGGCTGCGACCAAGAGCCGGCACAAGCCCCGACTCCACAAAATGGAGATGGTCCGGAGGGTGGAAGGCCGGGGCGGCGCGCGTGTGGACAGCCTGTGGATAACTCGTCAGCCAACTCCAAATTGAGGGGCAAACCAACTCCAAATTCAGGCCTCAGCCAACTCCAGCCCAGTGGAGTAGAACCTGTAATAGATCCATTAAAAGAACCTTTGCGTGCGCGATCCGCGCTTTCCGGGCCTGTGGATATCGAGCGCCCGAGCGCGGAACGGCGAGCTGCTGTGGTCGAGGAAATGGCTCGGAAGTATCCGGCACTGGTGCGGAGGGTCGGGTGATGGCTCCGACGATAATGGATTGGGACGATACGCCTTGCCCGGACTGCCATCGCCCGCATCTGTGCGAGGGCATCTGCTCGAGCGAAGAATTCACAAATGGCTCCGTGGTGGTCTGCACCTCGTGTGGCTTTGCGGTTTCCGGGCGAAGCCGTGAGATGGTGCTGGCGGCGGTTCGCGTGCTGGCGCGCTGGAAAATGGTTTGATGAAAGGGGCAGGCATGACGGAAGCATTCACTCCAACGCAGATTGAGGATCGCATGGAGGAGGCGGCGCGCACCCTGCGGCGTCTGCCCAATCCGCCGGGCTCAACGCCTCGCGGGCACAAGTCGGGCTGGCCTGAATACGTGCAGGAGCGTGGTGCATATGGCTACAACGAGACGCGCATCCGCATCGTGCCCAGCGCCCGGGACATTAAGCATATGGAGGAATGCTTCGAGTGGTTGAGCTGGCTCGAGCCCGATGACGCGCGCATCGTCTGGTCGCGGGCCGAGGGTATGCGCTGGCGGCAGATCGGGATCCGCGCCGGTTGCGTGCGGCAGACCGCTTGGCGGCGTTGGGTCGCGGCGCTGGTGGTTATCTCTAAGCGATTGAACCAGAAGCATAAAACGAAGCCGGCCCCGGCCGCGAGGAAAAGGGCGGCGGATGAGCCCGTTGTCAAAGCGGATGCGGACGCGCCCGCCACGCTGCTGTGAGGGTCCGATCCGTTGAACTTTTGGCGCGACAGAACGCGGTCAAATCGGGCACTTTCTGGATAGTCTCGCGAGACCTGGCGCCCCTCCCCGGTGCCCCCTCCCCCGCTTCGGGTCCTTCCCGGCGGTGGACGTATGCGGGGGGGCTTTGCGCGCTAAGTCTCTAGTGACAAAGGATTTTTCTGGGTTCGCGGCCAGGGTTCGCACCTTTGGGTTCGCGGGTTCGCGGTAGGCGTTTCGGGCGTTGCGGTAGGGTGGACTGGCCGGGGTTTTCGAACCCCGGCCTTTTTCTTGCGCCCTGCCCTGCGCGGATCGTTCTGCGGGATGGATGCTGGTTTCCCAGCCTGGCTCATAACCAGGACCACGCCGGTTCGATTCCGGCTCCCGCGACCAACTCGAGGTGCTCCGTGTGGCGGGGCTTCCCCCAAGCCCGCGCCGGTCGGTGGTCGGCTAGCGGAGCACCTCGACCCAAACCCGGCAGGACGCTGCCGGTCAGGCCGCCCGGGCTCCGCCTTCCTCCCCGGAGCCATGGGCGGCCGTACTTTCTGGAGGATGATGTTGAAGATCGAGATGTTGGCGGTGGCCGACCTGGTGCCGTATGCGCGCAATGCGCGGACGCACCCGGAATGGCAAATCGCGCAGATCGCCGCCTCGATTGCCGAGTTCGGCTGGGCAAACCCGGTGCTGGTCGGGGCGGACAACGTCCTGATCGCTGGCCATGGTCGCCTGCTCGCGGCCGAGCGCCTCGGGCTCGACAAGTTGCCGGCGATCGTCCTCGATCACCTCACCGAGCGGCAGCGCCGGGCTCTGGTGATCGCCGACAATAAGATCGCCGAGAATGCCGGATGGGACGAGGAGCTGCTGCGCCAGGAATTGGCCGCGCTGCGCGACGAGGGCTTCGATCTCGACGTGGTCGGGTTCTCCGAGACCGAGCTCGAGGAAATCCTCGGCGGCCTCGATGATGCTGGCGAGCCGCCGGCGCTGGGCGACCCGGACCATGTTCCGGAGGTCGGGAAAAAGGTCGTCAGCCAGCGTGGGAATGTCTGGCTGCTCGGGTCGCACCGGGTGATGTGCGGAGACTCGACGTCCAAGGCGGATATGGCCGCGCTCTGCGGTTCGGAGCTGGTGGACGGGTGCTGGACGGACCCGCCCTACAACGTGAATTACGAGGGGTCGGCTGGGAAAATCCAGAACGACAACATGGAGTCGTCGGACTTCCGGCGGTTCCTCGTCGAGGCGTTCGGGGCCGCCGCGTCGGTGATGAAGAAGGGCGCGCCGATCTATGTGGCGCACGCCGACACCGAGGGGCAGAATTTCCGGGCCGCGTTCAAGGATGCGGGCTTCAAGCTGTCGGGGTGCCTGGTCTGGGTGAAGCCCAGCCTTGTGCTCGGGCGGTCGGACTACCAGTGGCGTCACGAGCCGATCCTTTACGGATGGAAGGCGGGCGGGCCGCACAAGTGGTACGGCGGTCGCGCTCGCACCACCGTGATCGAGGACCAGCGCCCACCGCTCCGGATCATGCCGGACGGCTCGCTGCAGATCGATATCGGTGGGCAGGTGGTGGTCGTCACCGGCGACAAGCTGGCGGTCGAAACGCTCGACCAGTCGGTGCTCCGCGCGGACAAGCCGGCGCGCAATGGCGAGCATCCGACCATGAAGCCGGTCGGGCTCATTCTCGGCATGCTCGAGAATTCGACGAAGCGCGGCGACCTGGTGCTCGATCCGTTCGGCGGGTCGGGATCCACGCTGATCGCCTGCCATGGCGTGGGCCGATCCGCCCGGCTCATGGAGCTGGACGAGAAGTTCGCGGACGTCATCGTCCGCCGCTGGCAGGAATACACGGGCCTCGAGGCAAAACTCGAGGGCGACGGCCGCACGTTCGAGGCCATCGAGGCCGGACGGGAAGCGGCGTGAGCGAGATGCTTCTGGGGCCGGTGATGGTCCCGGATTTTGCCAACCCTCGGCCCGAGGACGTGGACGTCGCGTTCATGCGGATGCGCCTCGCGACGATTCGGCGGTTCTCGGGAAACATGCACGCGCTCTATGTCGCGCAGCACCAGCGCCTTTGCGGTGCCATCGCGCGGTCGATGGGTTACGGACCGGCGATCGTCGAATGGTCCGAGCACCATGACGACCATGAATTCGCGACCGGCGACATTGCTACGCCGGTTCAGCGCGTGGTCGGCATGGAGGCGATTCGGGCGCTGCAAGCGCGGTGGGATATCGCAATCTGTGGCGCGCTGGGCATCCTGGTGCCCACCGACGATGTGCGCCGCCATGTGGCGGTGGTCGATGCCATCGCCCTGGTGATGGAGTGGCACTGGCTCCTTGGTCGGGATCCTGCGGAGTTGGGCCTGAGTGACGATGTGGTCACGGTTGCCATGGGTTCCTCTGGCCTGCTCTGCGAGGCGTTCTGATGGCCGAGCGGCCACGCTCGCTTCGGTTTGCGACCAGCAAGGTCCGGCGCGTGGTGCATCGGACCGGAACGGCGGCCAAGGTGATCGGTCGCCTCCAGCCTGGCGTCCGGGTGACCGGACTGACCGCCGGGCAGTTCTCGGCGATCGACGCCATGGAGCACATGGTCGACGAGCTGGGGCCGGCGGCGGTGCGGGTGTCGACCTGGACCACCGGCATCTACGATGTGAAGCGGGCGCGGGATATCCGGACCCGCGGGCGCATCACCGATATCCGGATGCTGCTCGACCGTGGCACGTTCGAGAAGTCGCCCAAGTATGCCGGGCCGCTGATCGAGGTGCTGGGCATCGACGCCTTCCGGTGCGTATCGGTCCACGCGAAGATCGTCATCGTCTCTGGCGAGCGCGGCAACGCGGTGATGCGCTCGAGCATGAATTTGAACAAGAACCTGCGCACCGAGCAGTTCGACATCGACGTCGATGATGCGGTCGCCGGGCTCTATACCGATTGGTTCGACGCACTCTGGGAGGAATCGGGGCGCAGTCAGGACAATCGGGCGATTATTCGGGCGGTCTATGACCGTTTTCTCGCTGATCCCGAGGAGGTCGACGCGCCCAAGCGCCAGCAGCGCGAGCCGAAGCCCAAGGTGGCGAAGGCGCCCAAGCTGCAGGACGTGGTGTTCTCCGAGGCCGACCTGTCCGGCCTCATCGGGGATTGAGGGGCGGAAGGTGGATTTTCAGGGGAGAGTCCGGTCGGTGCGGGCCGAGAACTGGGACAGTTTCGCGCAATTCGCGCACCTTCTGGGTGTCTCGGCCACCGATTTGGCCTGGATACTCGAAAAGGGAGGGAAAATGCACGAAGAGCGACGGGTTTCCATCGAGGCGGCGCGCACGAATGTCGGGCGGCGCACGAAGGGCTCCGGCGTGGCGGGAGCCACGGTGCGGGGTATTGAGGGGCAAAGCCTGGGGCGCATCGTCGTCCCGGCAAGCGGCGCGCGGGCCATGAGCGAACAAGCCCACAAGACGGCGGCGCATTATCGGCTCCGCAACGCGTCCGGGGACTATCTGCGGCTCGACTGTGAGGGTCTGACGCGGGAAAAGGCGAGCGCGTGGATCGGGACCGAGGCGCAACTGCGCAAGGTGGTTGAGCGCTTCCCGCTGGCGCTGGGGATGCGGGCGTTCAAGGAGTATGCCGAGAAGAACCGGATCCCGGTTCCGGCGAGTATGTGAGGCGCGGTCAGCGCGCCCCACTCCCATATGGTGCCAGACCGGCCACCAGCGCGGCGATGGCCAGCGCGATATAGGGCGGGATTTCGGCCCGGCCCTTCGCGTATGCGGTGCCGGTGTTGAGCGATAGGCCAAGGCGGCGGCACAGCTCGGCGCGGGAAATGCCGAGCTGCGCTGGCGCGGCTTCGAATTCGGCGGCGATCATCGGGTCACCGCCGGGATCGCCATCATGTCGTGCTCGGGAAAGAGCATCCGGCTCCCATCGGCGAAGCGGACGCAATGATGGTGCGGCGGGACGTGCCCCCGCTCGCTGGGGTGCAGGTTGTCGTCAACCCTCGCGGCCTCCCACTTGGGCAGGCCGCTGGCGGTCGGGACGCGGACGAGGACTGGCGTGCTGTGGGTGTAGGTCATGGCTTGCCTCACATTCCGATGGTTGGCTGATCGAAGGTCGACCAGAAAAGGTACGGGTCGGTACCGAACGGACGCCGGTAGATGATGGCGAAGCTGTTGCGGTAGGTGCCGTTGTCCGCTGCCGTCATGCCCGGGCCGATTGCTGGCCCGCGCTTGCGCATCTGCGTCGGGATAATGTCGAGGGTGCCGAAATTATCGACTGCGGTGTGGCGAAGGATGGCCATGTCGGTGTCTCCGTAGGTTCGGGGTTAGGCGGCTTCGTTGAGGATGGCGAAATGCTGGACCCAGCCGGTCAGGTAAGGAAGGCCGGCGGGGATGCCTTCCTCGCGGTAGAGGCGGGGTCCGATCTTCCAGCCCTGCCATTGTGCGATGGCTGCGGTGAGCGCGGCCTCGAAGGTCTGGCCGGTGTTGACGTTGCTCGCGACGGTGTCGGCGAAATGCCGGCCGTGGCGGCTGTCGAGAAAGTCGCGGATGCCTTCGGGGGCGTAGTAGCCTTCGTGGTCATCGATCGCGTCGGCAATGGCCGCGCTGGCGGCGTCCCATGCCTCGAAGGCGTTGTATCCGGCCTGCATCATGGTGCCGAAGAAGCCCCATTCGCGGTTCTGGGTTACGGGGTTCGTGCGGGTCATGTCGGTGTCTCCGTTCTTGGTGACTTAGTTGTATCGCAAATTTGCGATGACAGCAAGCGCACTGTCATGAATTATCGAATAAAACCAACTGCTTGAGGCGGTTCTGGGAAGGGTTGCAGTCTCGCATGGGAATGTCGCGGCGGGCATATGCGGCGCACCGTGGCGTGTCCGACACGGCGGTGCGCAAGGCGATCGCCTCCGGGCGCATTTCGGTCGAGCCGGACGGGACCATCGATCCGGTCAAGGCGGACGCGCAGTGGGATGCGCAGACGGACCCGGCCAAGCAGCGCGGCGTCCATTCTCGCGAGATGGGCACCCAGACCGCGGCGGATACCACGGCCGCGAAAGCAAAGGCTGGCACCAAGGCGGTGCCGAGCGCGGCCATCGACGCGGTCAACGAGACGATGCGCGATCACGCGGCCGAGGGTGGCGAGGTTCCGCCGGAGCCGGGCGAAGGCGGGCAGGTTTCGTTCCTGCGCGCCCGGATGGCGAACGAGGTTCTGAAAGCGCAGACCGCTCGGGTCCGCCTTCAGAAGATGAAGGGCGAGCTGGTCGATCGCGTGAAGGCGACGAACGCGGTTTTCGATCTGGCGCGGCGCGAGCGGGACGCCTGGCAAAACTGGCCGCCTCGCGTGGCCGCGAACATGGCGGCCGAGCTGGGTATCGAAGCGCACAAGATGGAGCAGGTGCTCGAGAAGTACCTCCGGCAGCAATTGTCGGAGCTGGCCGAGGTCAAGATTGAGCTCCGCTGAAGCCTTCGAGGGTGCCGACGAAATCCGCCGCGCATGGCTGGCGGGGCTGGCACCGGATCCGACACTGACCGTGTCGGAGTGGTCGGACCGGCACCGCATCCTGTCCTCGAGGGGTGCCTCGGAGGCCGGGCCGTACCGGACCGCGCGGACGCCGTTCATGCGCAAGATCATGGACGCGCTCTCGCCGTCCGATCCGGCGCGGCGGGTGGTGTTCATGAAGGCCGCGCAGGTCGGGGCGACCGAGGGCGGCAACAACTGGATCGGGTTCTGCATGCACCGGGCGCCGGGCCCGTTCCTGGCGGTGCAGCCGACCGTCGACATGGCAAAGCGCCTGTCGCAGCAACGCATCGAGCCTCTGATCGAGGATTCGCCGGCGCTGCGCGAGCTGGTGCTGCCGTCGCGCTCGAGGGACTCGGGCAACACGATTTTGGCGAAGCGCTTTCCGGGCGGTCAGCTGATCCTCGCGGGCGCGAACAGTGCCGTGGGGCTGCGGTCCATGCCGGCCCGGTGGGTGTTCTGCGATGAGGTGGACGCATATCCCGGTGACGTCGATGGCGAGGGCGATCCGATCGCTCTGGCCGAGGCGCGCACGAATTCGTTCGGCCATCGGTCGAAAATCTTTCTGGCCTCCACGCCAACCATCAAGGGGCTGTCGCGGATCGAGCGGGAGTACGAGTTGAGCGACCAGCAGCGCTACCACGTCCCCTGCCCGGAATGCGGGGCGCTGCAATGGCTCAAGTTCGAGCGGCTGCGCTGGGAGCCTGGCCAGCCTGAAACGGTCCGCTACGTCTGCGAGCACTGCGAGGCGGAAATCGCCGAGCGCCACAAGACGTGGATGATGGACGAGGCCAATGGCGCGGATTGGTTCCCGACCGCGGCGGATGACATTCAGGCCAAGGCCAAGGCCGCCGGCATCGTCGGCTTCCACATCTCGGGGCTCTATTCCCCGCTCGGGTGGCTGTCCTGGGAGGATATCGCCCGGGATTGGGAATCGGCGCAGGGCAACGACGCCGCGCTGAAAACGATGAAGAACACCGTGCTGGGCGAGACCTGGCAGGAAAAGGGCGAGGCGCCGGACTGGCAGCGGCTCTATGAGCGCCGTGAGGGCGGGAACCTTGGGCAGGTGCCGGATGGCGGGCTGGTGCTCACCGCCGGCGCGGATATCCAGCGCGACCGCATCGAGGTCGACGTGTGGGCCTGGGGCCGGGGCGTCGAGTCCTGGCTCGTCGATCACATCGTCCTCGAGGGCGACGTGGCGCGGCCCGAGGTCTGGGCCGAGCTGGCCGATCTGCTCGGTCGGACATGGCCGCATGCCTCGGGCGCGGAAATGAGCCTTGCGCGGCTGGCGGTGGATACCGGCGACGGCATGCACACCGACGCGATCTATGCCTGGGCCCGCAAGATGGGCCGCGGGCAGGTGCTCGCGGTCAAGGGGCGCGGCGGTTTTGATCGCTCGATGCCGGTCGACGGGCCGACCTACGTCGACGTCACCGAGGGCGGCCGCAAGTTCAAGCGCGGCGCGCAGCTCTGGAACGTCTCGGGCGCGGTGTTCAAGTCCGAGTTCTATCGGTTCCTGCGGCTGTCGCGGCCGACCGACGAGGAGCTGGCGGACGGTGTCGGCTTCCCGGCGGGGTATGTCCATATCCCGCGCGGCGGGGTGACGGCGGAATGGCTGAAGCAGGCTACGGCCGAGCAGCTGATGACCATCAAGACGCGGCAGGGCTACCAGAAGCTCGAGTGGCAAAAGACCCGGGATCGCAACGAGGCGCTCGACTGCCGGGTCTATGCCCGCGCGGCCGCCTGGCTGATGGGCATCGATCGCTGGGACGAGAAGCGCTGGGCCGAGCTCGAGGCGCAACACAACACTGGCCTGGATGAAGCACCGCCGGCGGGCGTGCCCAACCGGCCGCAACAACAACAGGCGCCGCGCCGTCCTTCCAACTGGATGGGCGGGCGGCCGCGAGGAAACTGGTTCTGATGGCGGGATTTACGCAGGCGCAGTTGGTGGCGATCAAGGAGGCCTACGCCTCCGGCATTACCCGGGTGTCCTATGATGGGAAAACTACGGAGTACCGCTCGCTCGCCGAGATGAAGCAGATCATCGGCACCATCGAGGCCGACCTGGCCGCCGAGGCCGGGACGGCTCGCCCGGCTGCGGGCTACGTGCGGTTCAAGAGGGGCTGATCGACATGGCAAAACTTGCCCAGCCCCAGGGCGTTCGCTGGGGCATGATGGATCGTGCGCTTGCGGCGGTGGCGCCCCGGGCGGCGGCGAAGCGCTACGCGGCGCGCGTCTCGATTGCCAACCTGCGGCGCGGCTATGAGGGCGCGCAAAAGGGCCGGCAAACGGATGGCTGGAAAACGTCCAGCACGGCGGCGGACACTGAGATCGGCGCTGCCGGCGCCATCCTCCGGGACCGCATGCGGGATCTCGTGCGCAATAACGCGCTCGCCACCCAGGCAGTGCAGGTGCTGGTCAACAACATCGTCGGCTACGGCATCCGGCCCCGGGCCGCCTCGAGCAACAAGGCGCTGAACAAGAAGGTCGACAAGCTGTTCGAGCAGTGGTCGAAGCGCGCCGACGCGCACGGCCATACCGACTTCTATGGCCTGCAGGTGCTGGCCGTCCGCGAAATGATCGAGGGCGGCGACCTGTTTGCGGTCAAGCGGCCGCTGCGGGGCCGGGAAGCCGCTGGGGCCGTGCCGCTGCAAGTCGAGCTGCGCGAGGCCGATCACCTCGACGCGTCAAAGTTCCTCGAGGAGTACGAGGGGCGGCGCATCAAGCAGGGGATCGAATACGACCGCGCCGGGCGGCGGCAGGCCTACTGGATGTATCCGGATCACCCGGGCGACGTCTCGCTCGCCTTCTCGAGCCGGCTGGATTCGGTGCGGGTGCCTTCGGACATGGTGGCCCATCTGTTCGAGCGGCAGCGCGTGCAGTCGCGCGGGGTGCCGTGGGGCACGCCGGCGCTCACCGCCCTGCGCGACCTGGGCGACTGGCAGATCGCGGAGATGGTCCGCAAGAAAACCGAGTCCTGCATGGTCGGCATCGTGTTCGGCGACGATCAGGAGCTGTCGGCCACGCCGACGATCAAGGATGATCAGGGCCGCACCATCGAGCAGTTCGAGCCGGGCCTGATCGCCTATGCGAGCGGCGGCAAGGACATCAAGTTCAACCAGCCGTCCGCCACGCCGGGAATCCGCGAGTGGAACCTCGTGCAGATGCACATCATCGCGGCGGGCTTCCGGATCCCGTACGCGCTCATGACCGGCGACCTGTCGCAGGCCAATTTCTCGAGCAGTCGCGCTGGGCTCAATGAGTTCCGCCGCATGGTCGAGCAGGTGCAGTGGCAGATCATCATTCCGATGTTCTGCGACCGCATCTGGGATTGGTTCATCGACGCGGCCTTCACCGCCGGGCTGATCTCGACGGCGGACGTGCCGGCCGAGTGGGCACCGCCCAAGTTCGAGAGCGTCAATCCATGGCAGGACGCGCAGACGGACCTGCTCGAGGTGCGGGCGGGCTTTGCGACCGTGCCGCAGATGACCGCCAAGCGCGGTTACGACTGGCGCACCAATCTCGAGGAGCAGCGCGAGTTCATCGCCGCGGCGGACGCGGCCGAGCTCGTGTTCGACAGCGATCCTCGGAAGGTCACCAACGCCGGGCTGGCGCAGGCCAAGGATCCCCTCGATCCGGACGCTGCCCCGGGCAACGCGTCGCAGGGCGGCGGCCAGAACTAGGAAGGTCAGGAAAATGACGAAACATATGATGGACCTGCCCATGATCGGGCGGGCCGCCGAAGTCGTGCCGGCATCGGTCGATGCCGAGGCGCGCACGGTCGAGGTGGTCTGGACAACTGGCGCCACGGTGCAGCGGGTCCGGTGGGAAGGCTGGGACGATCGGATCGAGTATGACGAGGAGCTGGTGGTGTCCGGCAATGCCGTGCGCCTTGAGCGGCTCAATTCGGGCGCGCCGTTCCTCAACGCACATTCCGCCTGGCGGGCGGAGAGCGTTATCGGCTCGGTGGTGCCCGACTCGGTGCGGATCGAAGCGGGCAAGGGCTACGCCACGATCCAGTTGACCGAGGCCGAGGACGCCAAGGGGATCGTGCAGCGCATCCTCGAGAAGAACCTTCGCTTCGTCTCGGTGGGCTACCGCGTCCACGAATATCAGATCACCCGAAAGGAGGGCGAGCGCGAGATCTGGCGCGCCGTCGATTGGGAACCCCTCGAAATTTCGGCGGTGCCTATCCCCGCCGATCCGGAGGCGCAGGTCCGCTCTGGCAATGCCCAGACGTCTGCGCTCGCACCCTGTGTCCTGGTTCGCCAGGACGTCACCGCCGCCCCTGCGGCACATTCCGAAGGAGAAGAGACCATGTCTCGCAACAACCAGCAGGCGGCGGCCGGTGAAACCGAGCGCCGCGAAACCGTGGAGACGGTTGAAACTCGCGCCGCCGCGCCTGCTCCGGCAGCGCCCGCTGCCGTCGAAACGCCGGGCGTGGACGCCGAGGCGGTTCGCGCCGAAGAGCGGTCGCGCGTGACCACCATCACCACCCTTTGCGCCCGCCATGGGCTCGACGACGAGTTCCGCGACGACCTGGTCGCTCGCGGTGTGTCGCTCGAGAATGCCCGTGCGGCGATCCTCGACAAGATCGCCGACGCCGATCCGCTCCAGGGCCGCGCCAGCGAGCCGGCCCCGGCGCAGGCGCGCGATGAGCGGGCTGGCGTGCAGTATCGCGAGGCCATGGCCAATGCGCTGCTGCATCGGTCGAACGCGCCCGGCCTCGAGCTTTCCGATGGCGGTCGCGAGTTCCGCGGCATGTCCCTGATGGAGCTGGCCCGGCACTCGCTCGAGCGTTCGGGCGTCAACACCCGGGGCATGGGCCGCATGGAGATGGCGGCCGCCGCTCTCGGCCAGCGGGCGGTGGGCTATCACACCACCGGCGATTTCCCGGCCGTGCTCGCCAATATCGGCAACATCACGCTCCGGGATGCATATCGCACTCTGCCGCGCACCTTCACCGCCTGGGCGCGCCGCGCCACGCTGTCGGACTTCCGGCCGACGACCCGGGTGCAGGTGTCGAACGCGCCGCAGCTTGAGAAGGTGCCCGAGGGTGCCGAGTTCAAGTACGGCACTTTCGGGGAGGCCTCGACGCAGTATGCGCTGGCCACCTACGGCAAGATCATCGCGTTCAGCCGCCAGATGCTGATCAACGATGATCTGGGGGCCTTCACCCGCGTTGCCAACAGCTTCGGCGCTCGCGCCGCGCAGCTCGAGGGCGACCTGGTGTATGCCATCCTGCTCCAGAACCCGAACATGGCGGACGGCAAAGCCCTGTTCCATGCCGATCACGGCAACCTCGGCACCGCGTCGGTGATCGACGAGGGCGCGCTGATCGAGGCTTACGAGGCCTTCGCGGCGCAGACGGATATTGATGGCACCGCCATCGACGTCAGCCCCGAGTTTGTCATCGTGCCTCCCGGCCAGCGTGCGGTGGAAGCCCGCAAGCTGCTGACGTCGACCACGCCGGCGAATACCGCTGACGTGAACACCTTCGCCAACCGCCTGCAGGTGGTCGAGGAGCGCCGCCTGATGCCGACTTCCGGTCAGGCGCCCTGGTTCCTCGCGGCCAGCACCGGGCTGATCGACACCATCGAATATGCGTATCTCGATGGGCAGGACGGGGTGTTCACCGAAACCCGCAACGGGTTCGAGGTGGATGGCGTCGAGATCAAGGCGCGCCTCGACTTCGCGGCCTCGGCCATCGATCACCGTGGCCTGTTCAAGAACGCGGGCGCTGCTCCGGCCTAACCGCCGGGTGAGCCACGCGGGCGGGCTTCCCGGCCTGCCCGCTCCCCTTCCCCTTCTCTCGAGGAGAACCTCAAATGAAGAATTTTCTTGCAGTTGGCGACGTGATCGAGATCACGGCCGCCGCGGCCATCGCGTCCGGAGAGGGTGTGGTTGTCGGCACCATCTTTGGCATCGCCATGAACGATATCGCCACTGGCGAAAAAGGGCCGATCAAGACGACCGGCGTCTATGAGCTGACCAAGGTCGGCTCGCAGGCCTTGACCGAGGGCGCGGCTGTCCATTGGGATGCCACCAACAAGCGCTGCACCACCGTGGCGACGGGCAACCGGCTGATCGGTTGTGCAGTCGAGGCGGTCGGTTCCGGTGCCACTCTGACCACCGGCAAGGTCCGGCTCAATGGCATCGCCGGAGTCGGCAATGCCGTGGCGGTCGGCGCGTAAGCGAGGCCGCCATGAACGCCTTCGCCGCCGGCATCAATGCGATCTTTGCCGATCCCAACATGGCAAGGGCCGCGCTCCATCGCGCCGGCGGCGCTGGCGATGGCGCTCCGGTGCGCGTGATCTTTCGCGCTCCGGACCGCATCGCGAATTGGAACGAGGGCCGTTTCGTCACGGACACGATCTTCATCGATGTGCGCGTCTCTGACGTGGCGGTGCTTTCGACAGGCGACACCTTCGAGATCGACGGGGATCTGTTCGAGGTCCGCTCCGATCCCGTCCGAGACCGAGAGCGCCTGTGCTGGGCCGCGGAGGTCCGTGAGCTGTGATCCGGGCAGTAACGATCGGCGACATCAAAAAGGCGATGCGCGAGGAGTACCAGGCTGGCGAGAAGGCCGTCAAAACCGCCATGTCGGTGGCGGGCAAGGGAATTCAGGCGGGCTGGCGTGGCCAGATCGCCGCCGCTGGGCTCGGAGCGCGCCTGCCGCGCACCATCCGGACGCGGGCCTACCCCATCGGCGAGAATTCGATGAATGCCGCCGCCGTGGTCTGGGCCAACGCACCGGAGATCATCGGCGCGTTCGACCGGGGCGCGACGATCCGGTCGCGCGACGGGTTCTGGCTTGCCATCCCGACGCCGGAGGCTGGGGCCAAGGGTATGGGGCGCAAGCGCATCACGCCGGGCGGCTACGAGCAGCGGACCGGGCTTCGCCTGCGGTTCGTCTATCGCAGTAACGGCCCGAGCCTGCTGGTCGCGGACGGTGCCCGCATCAACACGCGCGGGCGGGCGGTCATGAGCCGGGCCAAGGTCCGCGCCGATGGCATCCAGCGCGGCGCGGTGACGGCGATCATCTTCTGGCTCGTGCCGCAGGTCACCCTGCGCAAGCGCCTCAACCTGTCGCGGGATATCGACACCTGGGCCAATCGGGTGCCCGGGCTGATCGTCAGGAACTGGCCGGAGTAGGACGATGGCGGATTCGAAGATGGAGCAGGTGCTCAAGGCGCTGATCGCCGTCATCGAGGCGGAAAAACCCGCCGGCGTCACCGTGCTGCGCAATGCGGTCCTGCCGACGCGGATCCCGGCCGCAGGGCTGATCATCGTCCGCGATGGCACCCCAGGCGAGCCCGAGGTGCTGATGTCGCCGCCGCTCTACTACTACGAGCACGAGGCGGAGGTGGAGATCATCATCGACCGGCCTGCCGCATCGCAGGAGGCGGTGTTCGATGCGCTCAAGCTGGCGGTGGGCACTGCCATCGCCTCGGACCGGACGCTCGGGGGCTTGTGCGACTACGTGCTCGGGCAAGCGCCCGCGCCCATCGTGCTGCCGATCGACGGTGGCGAAGGATTGAAGGCCGCCACCATTCCGGTGGTGCTCATGTACGGGTCGCCGGACCCGCTGCTCTAAAGGAGATTCCAAAATGGCACGCGCACAGGGCGCGCGGTCGCAGCTGGCGGCCGCGTTCGAGACTGTTTACGGCACCGCGCCGTCGAGCGGCTTCACGAAGTTGCCGTTCGCCTCCATCACGCTCGGGTCCGCCCAGCCGCTGCTCGCCAGCGAGTTGCTCGGCTATGGTCGCGATCCGCTCGCGCCCATCAAGGATGCGGTGACCACGGACGGCGATATCGTCGTTCCCATCGACGCGGAAGCTTGGGGCTTCTGGTTGAAGGGGGCATTCGGGGAGCCGGTCACCACCGGCGACGACGCCGCGACGGGCACCATCGTGTTCGCCGAGAACCCCACGGCCGGCGATACCATCACGCTCGGCGGCACCGTCTGGGCGTTCACCGCCTCGGGTGCAACCGGCGCTGAGACCGACATCGAGGCTTCGCTTGCCGATACGCTGGCCGCGCTGGTCATCGATCTGAATGCCTCGGCGGACGCCGCGGTCGCCAAATGCACTTATGCGGCGAGCGGTGGCGACACGCTCGAGATCGTGTTCGACACCGCCGGGGCGGCGGGGAATGCCTTCACCATCGCTGCGAGCGCGGCCATGCCTTCCGGCGCCACGCTGGGTGGCGGTGGCAGTGTTCATACCTTCACGTCCGGATCGTGGACCCTCCCCTCGCTCTCCATCGAGAAGGGCCTCCCCGATGTGCCGCGCTTCGAGATGTTCTCGGGCTGCATGGTCAATTCCCTGTCTTGGCAGATGCAGCGCTCCGGCCTTCTGACCGCGACCGCCAATATCATCGCGCAGGGCGAAACGCCGGCCACCTCGAGCGCCGCCGGAACGCCGGCGGATATCACGCTGGCCCGCTTTGGCCACTTCAATGGCTCCATTGAGCGAGAAGGCGTGGCGTTGGGCAACGTGGTTTCGACCGAGATCACCTATTCCAACAATCTGGACCGCATCGAGACGATCCGCGGTGATGGCAAGATCGACGGGGCGGACCCGTCCATGGCCTCGCTGTCGGGCTCGACCGTGATGCGCTTCGCCGACACCACGCTGCTCGAGCAGGCGCTCAACGGCGAGGCCTGCGAGCTCACCTTCGCCTATTCGTTCGGCGGCAACAGCTTCGAGCTGGTGGCGCATGCGGTCTATCTGCCCCGGCCCCGGGTGGAGATCCCGGGCCCGTCCGGCGTGCAGGTCACCTTCGAATGGCAGGCGGCGCTCGATCCGGTCGCGGGCAAGATGTGCACCGTCACGCTGGTCAATGAAGTGGCGGATTACTGATGCTGCGGCTCGATCTCAAACGTAAGGCGTCCTGGATCGAACTGGGCCACGGCGTTCGGCTCAAATGCGATCCGCTGACCACCGGCGTCATGGCGGCCGCAAAGCGCGACTTCAAGGCCATGGGGATCACCGAGGAATCCTCGCAGGACGATATCGGGATCGCGATGGCGAAGGCGGTGGCGCACCGCGTCATCGTCGAGTGGGACGGGGTGGCCGACGAGGACGGCAACCCGGCCGCGGTGACGCCGGAGGGCATCGACGCGCTGCTCGATATCTGGGTGATCTTCGACGCCTTCCAGAACCAGTATCTCGCCTCGGGCTTCCTGTTGGATCAGGAAAAAAACGGCTCCGCGTCCTCGCCGAGTGGCACTTCGGCGGGGGCGACAGCTACTGCGCGGCCTGCAAAGGCTCGTGCCCGGAGTGCCCGGCCACAATCAACGCGCCGCTAACCCGCGAGGGGGAGCAGGTCTGGGATTTGGCCATGCGGCTCGGAGGTCAGCTCCGGGTCGCGCCAAGAGCCATCATCGGATGGGACATGAACGCGGCGCTCGGGATGGCCCGGGCGCTGGGGATCGACGTGCGCGCGGTGGCGGAGCTGCTGCCCGAAATTGAGGCCGAGATGGCAGCGAAACTGAACGAGCAAATCCGGTCGGAGGGCGACGGTGGTCAATAAGCGCGTAGGCGTGCGCCTCGTCGCCGAGAACGGCCAGCGCGTCAAAGCCGAGCTCAATGGCATCGGGGACGCCGGCGAGCGGTCCTTCGGCCGCATCGAGAAGTCGGCCAACATGGTGGGCCGCGTGGCCGGCCGGGTGTTCGGCATTCTCGCGGCCGGCTTCTCCGTCCGTGCGCTCGGCGACATGGCGCGGCGCTATACCGAGATCGGCAACACGCTGCGCGTGCTCGGCGTCGAGCAGGATCAAGTCGGGGCCAACATCCAGCGGCTCGGGGATATCGCCCAGCGCACACTGACGCCGCTCGACGCCATGGCGAACCTCTATCAGCGCGTCTCGATGGCCGGTGGGGAGCTTGGTGCCTCCCAGCAGGAGATCCTGCGCTTTACCGAGAATATCGGCCTGGCGCTCGCCCAGCAGGGCGGATCGGCGCAGCAGGCCTCCGGCGCGCTCCTGCAGCTTTCGCAGGCGCTGGGCGGTGGCACGGTGCGGGCGGAGGAGTTCAACTCCATTCTCGAGGGTGCCTTCCCCATTGCGCTGGCCGCCGCGCGCGGCATCGACGAGGCCGGCGGATCGGTCGCCAAGCTGCGGAATCTGGTGATCGAGGGCAAGGTGTCCTCGGACGAGTTCTTCCGCGCCATCCTCTCCCAGACCGAGGAATTGGAGGCGACGTTCGCGAATACGCTGCCGACCATTGGGCAGGCGTGGCAGGTACTGTCGGACCAGATCACGATCTTTGTCGGCAGCGCAAACTCGGCCGTGGGTGTTTCGGCCGCCATCGCACAGGCGATCCTAGTGCTCGCCAACAACGTGGAGCGCCTGGCGTCTTATGCGCTGGCGGCGGCGGTGGCGTTCGGGACGCGGTTCGCTGCCGGGCTCGTCGCGGCGGCCGCATCCACGTTCACGCTCTCGGGAGCATTGACGGTCCTTCGCACGGCCCTGATCCGCACCGGCATTGGCGCGCTGATCGTGGGCGCTGGTGAGCTGATCTATTGGTTTGGCCAGCTGGTGAAGAGGATCGGCGGGGTCGGCGAGGCTTTCTCGCTACTTGGTGAAATCGCCTCCGCTGTGTGGAGCGGCATCGTTACCGCCGCGCAGTCAGTCCCGGTCGGCCTTTCGGCCGTCTGGGCGTCGGTGCAGGCTGGGTTCTACCGTATGATCCAAGGCCTGCAGGAGCGGTGGGCGGGGTTTCTCGGTGCCATGGCCTCCGCCGCTCAGAGCATCCCTTTTCTCGAGGAGGGGATTGCGCCTCTCAATGACGCCGCAGCCAGCGCGGCGCAGGGGTTGCGGGACATTGGCATGGCGGCGGCCGAGGCGGAGCTTCGCGCCGATGGGTTGCGCCGGCAGGCGTCCGAGCTCGTGTCCTCCGGATGGGAGCAGGTGCAGGAGGCGATGGGCCGGCTAGGCGCTGTCGTGACTGGCGCTGGCGAAGAGAGCGAGGACGCGCTCGACGGAACGCAGGACGCTGCCGACCGCGTCACCGATGCGCTCAACGGCGCAGGCGAAGCGGGTGGCGCGGCGGGTAAGAAAATCAAGGAGGCCGGGGAAGAAGCGGCCACCGGCTGGGCGAAAACCGTTGAGACGCTGCGGGACTATGCAGCCGACGCCATGGATCTCGCGGGCGGCATCGGCGATGTCATCGTGGGCGCCTTCCAGGGCGCGGAGAATGCGATCGTCGAGTTCGTCAAAACCGGCAAGCTCAACTTCTCCGAGCTGGTCACTTCGTTCATCGCGGACCTGGCGCGCCTCGCCGTTCGCCGGTTCATCCTCGGCCCCATCGCCAACGCACTGGGTGGGATCTTCGGTGGTGCGAACAATCCCCTGTCCTGGATTCCCGGGCCGTCATTCGATGGCGGTGGTCATACCGGCTACGGCGCGCGCGTCGGCGGGCTGGATGGCAAGGGCGGCTATATGGCCATGGTGCATCCGCAAGAGCGCATCATCGACGAGCGGCGCGGTGGTGGCGGGGCCCGCGATGCAGCCCCGGTCTACGTCAACATCAACACGCCCAACGCGGAGAGCTTCCGGCAGTCCCGGGTGCAGGTGGCGGCCGATATCCAGCGGGCCGTCGCCATGGGCCGGAGGGGCGCGTGATGAGCTTTCACGAGGTTCGCTTCCCCGACAAGATCGGCCGCGGTGCTCGCGGTGGGCCCCGCCGCCGGACCCAGATCGTGACGCTCGCCTCGGGCAACGAGGAGCGCAACGCGAGCTGGGCGCAGGCGCGCCGGGCCTATGATGTCTCCTATGGGATCCGGCGAGCCGATGATCTGGCCGAGGTGGTCGCCTTCTTCGAGGCGCGCCTCGGGCAGCTCTACGGCTTCCGGTTCAAGGATTACGCTGACTACAAGTCCTGCCTTCCCTCTAGGGCTGTCGGGCCTGGCGACCAGGTGCTCGGGACTGGCAACGGCTCCCAGCAGCATTTCCGGTTGCGCAAGCGATACGGCGATGAGGCGCTGGGCATCTGGCGTCCCATTCGCAAGCCGGTATCGGGAACGCTCCGGGTCGCGGTGGCCGACGCCGAGCTGTTCTCAGGATGGTCTGTCGACCCGGCCACCGGGATCCTTTCGTTCGACGCGGCTCCCGCCACCGGCGCGGCCGTCACCGCCGGCTTCGAGTTCGACGTGCCGGTTCGCTTCGACACCGACATGATGGACGTGACGCTCGACGTCGAGCAGCACGGCTCGGTCCCTTCCATCCCCCTCATTGAATTGCGGCTTCCCGAGCCGCCCCTGCCTGGTTGAAGGAGCTATCGGCATGAGTGACGCGCCCCGCACGATCACGGGTGTTTTCCGCACGCCGGAGGGCGTCGTAGTCGCCAACCGGACGCTGACCTGGTATCGCGCCCCGCGCAAAACCCGCGCGCAGGGCTCGTCCGTCATCGTCGACGAGCTGTTCCGCACGTCCACCGACGCGGCCGGCGCCATCAACGTCGCGGTGGTGCCGGGCAACTATCTGGTGATGGTGCGCCTCGGCGATGCCGACCGCTATTTCGAGGTGGGCGTGCCCGATGGGACGGGCGCGCTGAATATCTCGGATCTGATCGACACGCAGGTCGCGCCGATCACTCCCTCCGAGGTGCTTGAGGCTCGGCAGTATCGGGACGAGTCGAGAGACGCTCGGGACGTGGCGCGGGAGTGGGCTACCAATCCGGAAGATGATCCCGTCCTTCTGGACCCGGAGGAATATTCGGCGCGCCATTGGGCGGCCAAGGCGGCGCTAATTGTTGGCGCGGCAGAGTCCGAGATCGCCGACGAGATCGCCTACGCGGAAGAGTGGGCGCAGAGCGGCGACCCCATCAGCGTGGATGCGGGTGGCGATGGCGTATCCGATCGCTCGGCCAAGTGGTGGGCGCAACGCGCGATCGAGTTTTTTGCCGGCACTTGGGACAGCGGGACCAGCTATACGGCTGGGCAAGTCGTTATCAGCGGCGGATCGCTTTGGCTCGCGTTGCGGCCCAGCACGAACGTGACGCCGGCTCCCGGCCTGGATTGGGCTCTCTGGATGTCGGGCGTGACCGCAGCTGAAGGGAGCGTTGGGCTCGCCCAGCTTTCTCCGTCGCTCTACGGGGCCACGGGCTTGGAGTTGCTCGCCAGCGCGGATCTGTCCAGCGGGAGGGCCGCGCTCGGTTTGGCCGCTCTGCCTCACTTTGATGCTCAAGCGCTTTTGGCCGGCGGGCACGATTTTGGCGGTCTGTCGGCGACGGCGCCGTTCCTTATCGAGAACAGCCCGCGCTATGAGGTCGACCTAGCGTACGGTCCCGGAGACGTGATCGATCTGGGCACCGTTGCAGACGGGAAACAGCTGAAGCTGCGCCGTCACTCGACCGCCCTTAACGACGCCTTCCTGGGGCTGGCGGGCGAGTTGACCGTGGATACGCAGCGCATGGAATTGCGTCTGCATGATAGCGAAACCGAGGGCGGCGCGACGATCCCTGGTCAGTCCAGCGGGTCGTGGACCCCGATACTGGCCGGCGCGTCGACACCAGGATCGCCCACATATGCCGCGCAGTCTGGCTACTACGTGAAAATGGGCCGGCTGGTTTTCGTCAGCCTCTATCTGGCTTGGAGTGCCAAGGGTGGCATATCGGGACCAATCATGATCCCCGGTAGTTGCCTGCCATTTGCGTCTTTGACAGACGCAGCCAGGCGGCAGGGGCTGATTGTCCCGTATTGGTCGAACTTCCTGCTCGGAGAGAATGAGAGAAATATTAAGGGCCTGAATATCGGGGGGAACATCCGGCTCTATACGGCCACCAATACAACCGGGAACGTCCCCATCACCGATGCGCATTTGGGCGAGGCCGGGGCTTTCTACGCAACAATGACCTACGAGACGGAGCAGTAAAATGGCGGATCAACTTCGCTTTCGACGGGGAACCACGGCGGAGAACGGCGCATACATCGGGGCGATTGGTGAGATCACCGTCGACACCGAGCGCGATGAGCTGCGATTGCATGATGGTGTGACGGCGGGCGGGACGCGCTACGTCTCCCAGAGCAGCGGGGCGTGGACGCCGGCTCTTAAGGGCGGAACGACACCGGGCGCTCCTACCTTCTCCGCGCAAAACGGGTTTTACGTAAAAACTGGCCGGTTGGTGTTTGTCACCATGTACGTGGGAATCGTCACTCTTGGCGGCATGGATGGCGTGCTGACGCTGGACGGCGCCAGCCTGCCGTTCGCGGCGATGACCTCCACCGGGAGGCGTGTTGCCATGCAGGTTCCCTATCAAAATTGCTTCGATCTGCCTGCCACCGAAAATGGCGGCGTGTATGGCTTCCTGCTCGCCGGGGACGTGACCTTCTATGCGTCGTCCAGCACCGCTGGAAACAACGCCATCCTGACGCAGTCTGAAGTGAAGGCCGGCGGCCTCTACGGCACCATGATGTACGAGACGGATGATTAAGATGCGGAATTACAGAGCATTCGAAGCAGCCCTGCTCGGCACTACGCCTGTTGATCCGGTTGATCCTGTGGATCCGGACGACCCGGTCGTGGCGGTGCAGGGCGTCGATCTCGTCGCCTTCGGCCTAAAGGGCGATGGATCAGACGAAACAGGAATGTTCCTGATGGCCTGCGCGGAAGCCTGGGCGCAGGGGCACGGCAAGATCATCTGCACCGACGCAACGCGCCGGTTCAAGCTCGTGGATGCCGAGCTCACTCAGAGCCTCTTGCTCGACCTGGGCGGAGCGGCGCTCGTCGCGGACTTCAACGGCGTCTATGCCAGCACCTGCGCGACGATCCTGAAAACGAGCAAGGCGAACAATGTTTCGCTGACGTTCCGCAATCTGGTGATCGACGGGCAGAACAATGGCAGCAATCCGTCCGGTGCCGGCGGGCACCCGCTGCTCTGGCTCAATGGCGGTGCCCTGATCGAATTCGATCACGTCCGGGTGGTAAACGGGGCCAATCGGGACAACACGGTTTTCTCGAATATCTTCGATTATATGGACGGGGAAGTGCAGATTACGGATGCGCGCCGGGTCTATGCGCACGACAGCTTCTTCGGCGCGTCTCCGGGCGAAATCCTGACCGTGCAGTATACCGGCTCCAATCCCTTCCTCGCCACGAAGCTGGAAATCGAGCGCTGCGAGTTCAGCAAGAACAAATCGAATGCCCCGGCCTCGCAGTGGAGCAGCTCGTCGATCGTGGCCTACAACATCGGCAAGGGGTCGTATCTGCGCGACTCCATCTTTGGCCAGCACATCAAGACGGCCTGTAACTGGTTCGGCCCCGGCGTCATCGAGCGGTGCCGGTTCGAGGGCGTGTCGGACAGCCAGGCGCTGGACTTCGACGAGACCGAGAAGTTCGGCATCGACCAGATCGTGGTGCGCTCGTGCTTCTTCCAGAACGTCATGGGCGGCTACGCGATCCGGGGTAGCGCGCGGAATGTGATCATCGAGGACTGCGAGATCAACCGCTGCCAGGGTGGCATCCACATTGCCCGTCAGGTGGGCTCGCATCCCATCTTTACGGGCGTCGGCGTGCAGGGTGCTCGCGATCTCTACAACGTGTGGATCAAGAACCTCACCAGCAACGGCAATGACGTTGGAGACGGATCCACCGTCAACTCTCTGATCAGGGTGATTGGTGTCTCGGAGGCGCAGCCCATCCATCTGTACGTCGAGGGGACCGGGGTGCAGTTGTCGGGCAATCACCCGTCTGCAAACCCGGAATACGGCATCTGGGCGACCAATTGCTTCCTCTACCTCAAGGGCGCCTTCCAGCACGGTCGGACGGCCATGTTCTACATGGACGGCTTCAAGAACGTGGTTGCTCGCGACTGCCTGTTCCTGCCGCAGCCCGGCGCGACCACCCATTTGTTCTGGCTCGAGGGAGGCACCATTGACGATCTGGTGTTTGAGGACTGCAAAGTCCGTGGTGCATTGGACCCCGGGTATGCGCACCTCCGCTTTGTGAACGCTCCAACGATGAGAGGGAAAATCTATCGGAATCGGAGCGGCGATCTTTCGATCATCAACCCGAATACCTTCACCTTGGTGACGAATTACGGTTAGGCGCCGGGCGCCGCGGGAGTTCCCATGAAGCAATTTGACGGCGGTCTCGCTGGCCATCTGGCCAGCGGGGCGACGACGCTTGCCTGGTGCTGGCGCATCACGCGCTCGGACGGCGAGGTGTTCGGCTTCACTGACCATGACGTGACGCTGGTATTCGATGGCACCGACTTCGAGCCGGAGTCGGGCCTCATCGCGTCCGAGGTCCGCGCTGGGTCCGATCTTGCCGTCGACAGCCAGGACGCCGAAGGGGTCGTTTCTTCCGACCGCATCACCGAGACGGATATCCTCGATGGGCGGTGGGATAATGCGATCGTCGAGGTCTGGCGGGTCAACTGGCAGAGCACCGCCGAGCGGGTTCTCCTGCGGCGCGGCAACATCGGGCAGGTCCGGCGCGGCCGCATGATCTTCGTCGCCGAGGTGCGCTCCATGGCGCATATCCTGCAGCAGACAGTCGGTCGCGCATACATGGCGACTTGCGATGCGGAGCTCGGCGACGGCCGCTGCAAGGTCAACCTCGAGGCCTCTGCCTTCAAGGGCACCGGATCGGTGACGAGTGTCCTGCGGGACCGCGCCTTCGTTGTCTCGGGGATCGACGCCTTTGATGATGGCTGGTTTGCGTTCGGCTCTCTCGAGTGGGCGAGCGGCGAAAACAATGACCGGCGGGCAGAGGTGATGCTTCACTCCAAGGTCGGCGGCATCGTGACGATCAGTCTGCTCGAGAAGCCGGTCCGCGCCATCGCCATCGGTGATGCCTTCGTGGTCCGCGCCGGGTGCGATAAGCGCACCGGCACTTGCCGGGCCAAGTTCGCGAATATGGCAAATTTCCGGGGCTTCCCGCACATCCCGGGCCAGGACGCGCTGATCCGCTACGCGACCAAAAGCGGCCGCAACTCGGGAGAGGTTCTGTGAGCCGGCGGGCTATGTCGAGCGCTCGCGTCATCGAAACCGCGCGGGGCTGGCTGGGCACGCCATATCACGACCAGGCCAGCCGAAAGGGAATCGGTTGCGATTGCCTCGGGCTGGCGCGGGGCGTCTGGCGCGAGTTGATCGGGCCGGAGCCGGTCAAAGTTCCACGGTACTCCCGGGATTGGGGCGAGGTCGGCGCGCGGGAGGTGCTGGCCGAAGGGCTGGCGGCCTACATGGTACCGATCCCTCTCGCTGAAATTAGGCCGGGCGCGGTGGTGTTATTCCGGATGAGGGAATCGGCGATCGCCAAGCACTGCGGGATCCTGACCGACGAGGGCGCCTTCGTTCATTCCTACCACAGCCTCGGTGTGATCGAGGAACCGCTCACCGACGCCTGGCGCCGGCGCATCACGTTCGCCTTCCTTTATCCGCAGCAGCGGGACGCTTTGAGAAAGACCATCTGAACCATGGCTTCTATCGCATTGGGCATTGTTGGCACGGCCATCGGTGGCTCCATTGGCGGCGCTATTCTTGGCGTCTCGGCCGCCGCCATCGGTGGCGCGGTCGGCACCGCAATCGGCACCGCCGTCGATAGCTATCTTGTCAGCCTGTTCACGCCGGCGCCTCCTGCCCAGCGCATCGAGGGCGCGCGCCTCGAAACAGCCCGCATCACCGGGGCGACCGAGGGCGCAGTGATCCCGCAAGTGTTCGGGCGCATGCGCGTCGGCGGGAACGTGGTCTGGGCGACGGACTTCCGGGAAGAGGTCGTCGAGGATCGCCAGGGCGGTGGCGGCAAGGGCGGGATCGGCGGTGGATCGTCGCCCGAGATCATCACCACCACATACCTCTACTACTGCTCGTTCGCGGTAGCGCTCTGCGAGGGCCCGATTTCCGGCATCGGCCGCATCTGGGCGGATGGCGAGTTGATGAACCTCGAGGGGGTCGACTGGCGGTGGTATGCGGGCGACGAAAGCCAGGCGCCGGATCCCTACATCGCGGCGCGCACCGGGAACGAGACGCCGGGATATCGCGGCACCGCCTACCTCGTGTTCGAGGATATCCTGCTCGAGCGGTTCGGGAACCGCATTCCGCAGCTCAACGTCGAGGTGTTTCGAGCGCTCGACGAGGCGGATACCGCCGAGGGCGCAACAAAGGCGGTGACCATCATCCCGGGCACCGGCGAGTTCGTATATGCCACCGAGAAGGTCACTCGAAAGGCTGGCGGTGGAACTACGGCATCCGAGAACGTCCTGGCCGTGTCAACGACTGCGGATTTTCGGGTGTCGCTCGATCGCCTGCAGGCGTCCTGTCCGGGCATCGAGAGCGTGTCGCTCGTCGTGTCGTGGTTCGGCAGCGATTTGCGTGCGGGAAATTGCCAAATCCGGCCGAAGGTCGAGATCGCCAGCAAGGATAACAGCCGCGCATGGTCGGTGGATGGTATTTCGCGCGGTTCGGCGCAGGTGGTCAGCCAGTTGGACGGGCGGCCGGCCTTCGGCGGTACGCCTTCAGATTTTTCCGTCACCCAGGCCATTCAGGAGTGCAAGGCGCGCGGCCTGCGCCTGACGCTCTATCCTTTCCTCATGATGGATATCCCATCAGAAAATGGCTTGCCTGATCCCTACAGTGACAATGCGGGAACGAACGGCCAGCCCGTCTTTCCCTGGCGCGGGCGCATCACCTGTTCGCCGGCGGCGGGATATGCCGGGAGCGTGGACAAAACCGGGGATGCGGCTACGCAGGTCGCCGCGTTCTTTAACGGAACCTGGGGCTATCGTCGGATGGTCCTGCACTATGCGCAATTGTGCGCGGCCGCCGGCGGAGTCGACGCCTTCCTGATTGGTTCGGAGTTGCGTGGCCTCACCCAGGTACGGAGTTCGGCCAGCGACTATCCGGCCGTAGGCCTGATGGTGACGCTGGCTAACGATTGCCGTGCCATCCTCGGCGCGGGCACGAAGATCAGTTATGCGGCGGACTGGTCCGAGTATTTCGGGCACCATCCCGGCGATGGCTCGGGAGACGTCTATTTCAACCTCGACGCGCTCTGGGCAGCGCCGAATGTCGACTTCGTTGGTATCGACAACTACATGCCGCTCTCGGACTGGCGCGATGGGTTTGATCACGTCGACGCCGGGGAGTTCGCCTCGATCTATGAGCGCGAATACCTGCAATCCAACATCGAGGGCGGCGAGGGCTTTGATTGGTACTATGCCTCGGCCGGCGCGAGGGCTTCGCAAATCCGCACTCCCATCACCGATGGCGGTGCGGGCAAGCCGTGGGTGTTCCGTTACAAGGATCTTCGGTCCTGGTGGTCAAACCAGCACTATAACCGGTCGGGCGGGACCGAGAGCGGAGCGCCGACCGCATGGGTGCCCGAGAGCAAGCCCATCCGCTTCACCGAGTTCGGCTGTCCGGCGGTTGACCGTGGCACAAACCAGCCCAACACGTTCTATGATCCGAAATCCTCGGAATCCTTCGCGCCGTATTTCTCGCGGGGCTGGCGAGATGACACCATCCAGAGGGCATACCTCGAGGCCGTGCTGACCTATTGGCGTGACAACGCCAATAATCCGGCTTCGGCCGTCTATTCGGGGCGGATGATCGACGTTGACGAGTGTGCGGCCTGGACGTGGGATGCCCGGCCTTATCCATGGTTTCCCGCCTTGGACGACGTCTGGTCGGACGGTGAGAATTGGCGGCTCGGGCATTGGCTTAATGGCCGGCTGGGTTCCGTCTCGCTGGCGGCGCTGGTCCGATATCTCTGCGGCCGGGCGGGGCTGACACCCGAGTTCGTCGACGTTCGTCAGATGTGGGGTGGGCTTGAGGGTTATGTCATCGGCGCTCTGGAATCGCCGCGCGCATCGATCGCCACGCTGGCTCAGCACTTCGGCTTCGATGCGGTGGAGAGCGAGGGTCGGATCATGTTCCGCATGCGCGGTCGCGCGCCGGCGGCTACGCTTTCGCTCGACGATCTGGTGCAGCAGGACGGCAATGGCGACGTGATCGAGTTCGAGCGCGGTCAGGAGACCGAGCTGCCGCAGGCCATCAAGTGGTCGATTGCCCGGGCCGATGAAGAATACGACACGGCCACAGTCGAAGCGCGACGCATAACCGTCGAGGCCTCGCGCATCACCTCTACTGCCTTTCCGGTTGCAGTGCCGCCCGAGGAAGCGGAGCGCCGCGTCCGGCGCACGCTGCAGGAGATATGGGTCGGCCGTGAGGGCGCGAGCTTCCGGCTTCCGCCGTCGCGCCTCGGGCTTGATCCGTCCGATGTGCTGGCGATCCAGCATGACGGGCGGCTCTATGATCTTCGTCTCCTGACCACAAATGACGGGGCGGACCGGGCGCTTACGGCCATCATGCAGGACCGGGAGGTTTATGATCTTCCGCCGGGCGGCGACCGGGCCGCCGCGGTGGCGCGCACGATCCTGTTCGGCGAGCCGCAGGTGGTTTTCCTCGACCTGCCGCAGATCTCGGTGCTCGAGGATGCGCACCAGCCGTTGATCGGTGCGTATGCAAATCCCTGGCCGGGCTCGATGGCCATCTACTACAGCCCGACCCTCGACGACTTTCTGCGCTTGTCGAGTTTCTCGAGCCGCGCGCAGTTCGGCACCACCGTCGAGGGTTTCCATTCCGGCCCCACGTCGCGCTTCGACATGGGTAACGCGCTCGTGATCAATCTCCCCACGGGTACGCTCCAGAGCGTTACCGACATTTCGCTTTTCGATGGCGCTAATGCCTTCGCGGTGGAAACGGCACCGGACGTCTGGGAGATCGTGCAGGCCGGCGAGGTCGAGTTGATCGGGGCCAATCGCTATCGGCTGACTCGGCTCCTTCGTGGCCTCCGTGGCACCGAGGATCAGATGGTCGCAACGGTTCCGGCCGGTGCGAAGTTCGTTGTTCTGGATTCGAGCCTCTCGCGGGTACCGATCTCTCTGAACGACATTGACCGGACCTATAACTGGCTCGTCGGGCCGGCCGGCCTGCCATACACGGACGCGTCCTATATCGCAGATGAGTTCACGCCGATCGGCCGGGGCTTGCTGCCGTTCGCGGTGGCCCATGTCGAGCAGCCTTATCGGCATGGACGGGTTCCGGGCGACTACACGATCCGCTGGACGAGGCGGAGCCGGGATCTGGCCGCTGATAGCTGGGCGACGGTCGACGTCCCGCTCGGTGAAGATGTCGAAGCCTACGAGGTCGATATCCTCAATGGCGCGACCGTGTTGCGGACGCTCGAAACCGGCGCGCCGAGTGCCGTCTACACGAGCGCCCAGCAGATCGCGGATTGGGGCGCGCAACTCGGCCCCGGCTCCACGCTGACCATTCGCATCGCGCAGCTCTCCGCCCTGCTCGGGCGTGGGATCGAGCGCACCGTCACGCTTCAATTCTAAGGGGTTCTCCATGGCCGATACGATCAACCTGCTCCTGCCCTATATCGAGGCCAGCCAGGCGCAGAAGCACGTCACCCACAATGAGGCGCTGCGCCTGCTCGATGGGATGGTGCAGCTTTCGGTCAAGGATCGGGGCCTGACCGCGCCGCCGGGATCCCCGGTCGAGGGCTCCCGCTATATCGTCGCCGCTGGCGCGACCGGCATGTGGAGTGGCTGGGACGGTGACGTCGCTCTCTATGCCGATGGTGCCTGGTGGCGTCTGTTCGCGCGCACCGGATGGGTGGCGTGGGTCGAGGATGAGGTTGTGCTCGTTGTCCGCACCGGCGCCAGCTGGGTGGCGGTCGGCGGCGGTGGCGGCTTTACGCCGGCTCCGAGCGTCACGCTGGCGCAAGGCTCCGCCGGCTCGAGCATCGGCCTTGCCACCTCCGAGGAGCTGCTCTCCGGCCTCTCCGGGCCAACCGTCGACTCGTCGATCGTCATCCCGGCGCGGTCTATCGTCCTGGCGGTGTCCTGCCGGACCGTGACCGCCGTCACCGGCGCCACGTCCTACGATTGTGGCGTCTCGGGCGAGGCGAGCAAATTCGGCGGGTCGCTGGGCATCGCGGCCGGGAGCACGAACATCGGCATCATCGGCCCGACCGCCTACTACAGCGACACGCCGGTGCGTCTGACCGCCGTTGGCAGCGACTTCACCGGCGGGGCGGTGCGCATCGCCATCCAGCATCTGACCTTTGCCGCACCGGGTTCGTGATCTGGCCGGCCCAGACAGAATCTGAAAAGGCTAAAAGAAAAAAGAGGGCATGCTGTGAGCGATGGGCCGCGCCTGTTTTGGGAGATCTTCAACGAGCGCGGCGCGTTGCTTGCGTTTTTCGGCGCGCTGGGTGGCGCGGTCCGATCCGCCACGCTCAAGACGGGCTGGAAGGAAGGGCTTCGCGTCGTTTTCATCGGTTCGGGAACCAGTTTCGGGGTTGGGGTATTGGCCCCTCTACTGCTCCGGCCATGGATTGGTGACCTGCCCGAGGAAATGTCCGGCGCGCTGGGCACGCTTTGTGCCGCATCATTTCTTGTCGGGTTAATCGCCGTGACGCTGATCGAGCGCTTCATCGACAAGAAAGTCGAGGAGAGTGCGGATGGAAAATGAGCATCGGATTTTGCGCCGCCCGAAATGCTCGCCGGACCGTGACGCCATGCACACGATCCGCATCGGGTTCCTGATCTTCATCGTGCTCTGGTTCTTGCTGCCGGCGCTGTTCCCCTAAGCCGCGCCGCATCCCCCAATCCTACCAAGCCGCCTCCGGGCGGCTTTTTCTTTTTCAACGGCAAAGGAGGTCGCAATGACGCGTGAGCTCTCGCAGGAGGTCATCGCCCACATCAAGCAGCTCGAGGGCTTTCGTTCGGAAGCCTATCCGGACCCCGGTTCGCGTGACGGCACTCCCTGGACCATCGGTTACGGCCAGACCCGCATCAACGGTCGGGCGGTGCGTCAGGGCGACACGATCAACGAGGCCTCCGCGGCGGCCTGGATCGAGCGCGAGTTACTCCGCGTCTCGGCGGTGGTCGAGCGGCTGGTGAAGGTCGAGCTGACCGACAACCAGCACGGTGCGCTGGTGTCGTTCACCTACAATATCGGGGATCAGGCCTTCGCGGACTCGACGCTGCTGCGCAAACTCAATGCGGGGCAGTACGACGCGGTGCCAGCCCAGCTGGCGCGCTGGAAGTTCAATGATGGCAAGGTCATGGAGGGGCTGATCAACCGGCGTGCCTCCGAAGCCGGCCTATGGGCGCGTGGCGGCTTCGCTTCGTCCAACACGGTTGCCGCCCAGCCTCCCAAGGAGCCGAGCGCCATCGACGCCATCGTCAAGGATCCCGGCGGGCTCGCGGGCATCGGCGCGGCCGCCTCGGGCCTTATCGGTGCCATCGCGGACCAGCCGATCTTGCAGATCGGCGCGGTGGTCCTGATCGGGGTGCTGGTCTGGCGCTTCGTCATCGCCCGCAAACAGGCGGACCCGGCATGATCGGCGCGCTGTGGTGGCTGCTCGAGCACTGGTGGCTGGTGCTCGGCATCGCGGTGGTGGCGGCCGCCTGGCGTATCGGTGGATGGCGGCTCGCCTTGGCGGTGGTCACGCTCGGGCTCGGCTGGGGCGTCTATGCCAAGGGCCGGCGGCATGGTCGCGATGAAATCGAGCGCCGGGACCAAGCCCGCCGCGATCAACTCAAGGAGCGTTACGATGAAATTGCGGATCGTCCTCTTGATCCTGGCGATGCCTATGGCCGGCTGCACGACCGTGCACGTGACGAGTGACTGCCCGGATCTTCCTTCGCCGCCCCGGGCTGCGGTGGCGGCGCTGCAGGGTGCCGGTGATCCGGTTATTGATCGCTGGGCGGTGGCGCTCGAGCGACACTACCAGATGCTGGACGCTTGCCTCGGACGTTAGCGGAAAAGCGGAATGAGCACCGGACCGAGGATGATGGCCCAAATGGCGACCGCTGCCACGATCATGGCCGTTTTGCTCACCGCGTCCTGGATCCATCTCCGCCGCGGGTCCATGCCCGCCCGGCGCTCCTGGTGCCGCCGGTTCGCTACGCCGATCTGCTCCCAATATCCCATCGAGAAATCCTCCGTAGGCAGCATTAGCCGCGTCCCGGCACCAAATGCAACTTGGCCGCGCCAGCGCGCGCCTCCCCGCCGCACTGCGCCGCATGGTTTGCTCGGCTCCGTAACAATGGAGAGGGGCTATGACAGACCACGACGACGAGTGCTCCGATGATGACGCCGGCCGCCTTCCCGAGGGCGCCGGCGTCATTTTGTGTTTGTTGGGGGCGGTTCTGTTCTGGGCGGGCATCGCCGCCGGTTTCTTCATCGGCCTGGTGGTCTAGGGCATGCCGCCAGTGCCGTCGCCGGAGGCATGGCTGTCCCAGGACGGGTCCACGGTTCACATGCGGCGTGGTGGATGGACGGGCGAGTTCCCGATCGCGGACCTGGGCCGATGGCTCGGCTTCTACCGGGATCTGCAAAACCGCGCGCTTGGCAAGTTCGCCTATGTCTATGGGCCGACCGTCGCTGCACTCGAGCGGATCGAGATCGAGCTGCGCAGGCAATGATGGCGCGGCGTGACGCATAACTCGACGGGGCGCCCCCGAGCGGATACACCGTGAAGCAAATGGGGGCCTGTCTATGCGTCTTTCTTGGAATGAGATTCGATCACGTGCTGCTTCTTTTTCCCGCGAATGGGCGGGGCAAGGTTATGAGAAGGGGGAGACCCAGCTATTCTATCGAGACTTCTTCGAGGTCTTTGGTGTCCCGGTCCGCCGCGTTGCCTCTTTTGAGGAACCGGTCAAGAACCTCGGCGACAAGCGGGGCTTCATCGATTTGTTCTGGAAAGGTGTGTTGCTTGTTGAGCAAAAGAGCGCCGGCCGGGATCTGAAGAAGGCCAAAACGCAGGCTCTCGACTACTTCCCCGGTCTCAGCAACAGCTCATTGCCGCGCTACATCCTTCTGAGCGACTTCCAGACATTTGAACTCTATGACCTGGACGAAGGCGAAGAGCTGAAGTTCAGCCTCGCCGATCTTCATAAGCACGTCCATAAGCTCGGGTTTATCACTGGTGTCCAAAAGGCGACCTTCAAGGATCAAGACCCCGTCAACATCAAGGCCTCGGAACTCGTTGGCGCGCTGCACGACGCGCTCGAAGATTCGGGATATGTCGGGCATGACCTTGAGCGGTTTCTGGTTCGCATCGTGTTCTGCCTCTTTGCGGACGACACCGGCATCTTTGAGCCGCGGGGCGTGTTCGAGGAGTTCCTGGAAAGCCGAACGCGTGAGGACGGCTCCGATCTCGGCGGTTGGCTCGCTGCGCTGTTCCAGACCCTCGACACGCCGGATGATAAGCGCGCACGGACGCTGGACGAGGATCTGCAGCAGTTTCCTTATGTGAACGGCGATCTGTTCAAGGAGAGCCTCCGGCTTCCTTCCTTCAACAGTGAGATGCGCGAGCGCCTTTTGGCGGCGTGTCGGTTTGACTGGTCGGAAATCTCGCCGGCTATTTTTGGCTCGCTTTTCCAGTCGGTGATGGACCGCGGTGAGCGCCGCGAGCAGGGTGCTCACTACACCAACGAAACTAACATTCTTAAGGTGATCCAGCCGCTCTTCCTTGATGCGCTTCGGGATGAGTTTGAGCACATCAAGGGGCGCCGCGATAACCGGCGCCGCGCCGATCTGGAGCGGTTTCGCGACCGTCTGGGCCAGATGCGATTCTTCGATCCGGCCTGCGGGTGCGGCAACTTCCTGATTATCGCCTACCGCGAGCTTCGGCTCCTGGAGATTGAGGTCGTGCGTGAGCTGATCGACTATCAGCGGGATGCGCACGGTGAATTCATGGGTCTGCTGGATGCCTCCGATCTCTCGCGCATCAACGTCGACCAGTTCTACGGCATCGAGATAGGAGAGTTCCCGGCCCGCATCGCCGAGACCGCCATGTGGATGATGGACCACATGATGAACAACCGGCTCAGCTTGGAGTTCGGCCCCTACTACGTTCGCATCCCCCTCAGAAAGTCACCCCACATCGTCGTCGGCAACGCGCTCGAGATCGATTGGTCGGAGGTTCTGCCGCCTTCAGAGTGCACCTTCCTTTTTGGCAATCCACCCTTTCGCGGCCACCAGTACCGGACGGTCGGGCAGCAGGTCGACATGGCTCGCACTTGGGGACGGCAGGGGCAGGTCAATCGCCTCGACTATGTCACCTGCTGGTTCAAGAAGGCGGTGGAGTACAGCGCTGCCAACAAGGCGATCGACATCGCGCTCGTCTCGACCAACTCCATCACTCAAGGCGAGCAGTGCGGCATCCTATGGCCTCATCTGTTCGGCATGGGCGTGTCGATCCATTTCGCTCACCGGACCTTTCAGTGGAACAGCGAGGCGCGCGGCAAGGCCGCAGTCCATTGCGTGATCGTCGGTATGACTTGGGGAGATCCGAAGAGCCGGACGATCTTCGAATACGACCACGTTCGCGGGGATCCTCACGCCTCGAAGGTCATGCGCATCAACGGGTATCTGATTGACGGACCGCAGTACTCCGTGCCGGCCCGCTCTCGGCCGCCACATGGTCGGCTCCGTATGCACAAGGGAAGCCAGCCCACGGACGGCGCGCGGCTGCGACGGCCGGAAGGTGGTTATATCACCCACAGCAACCTGATCCTCGACGACGAGAACAAGGCGGACCTTCTGGCCAGGGATCCAAGCGCTGCAAAATGGCTTCGGCCGTATGTCGGGGGTGACGAGCTCATTTCGGGGGAGTGGCGGTGGTGCCTTTGGCTGAAGGACGCGGACCCTGCCGAGATTCGGCGGTCAGCGGCTGTTCAGGAGCGCCTGGATCGCGTCCGTGCTGGGCGCCTATTGAGCCCGACGCCAAGCGTTCAGGCCTACGCAAAATATCCGACGCTGTTCACTCAGGATCGGCAACCGTCCGGGCCTTATCTCGCGGTGCCCGAGGTGTCGTCGGAGACGCGGGAGTATATCCCGATGGCAGTGTTGGGGCCCGAGGTCATCGCTTCAAACAAGCTGCAGATCATCGTTGCTGCGCCGCTCTTGTATTTCGGCATTCTCACCTCGGCGATGCATATGGGCTGGATGCGGACTGTCGCTGGCCGCTTAGAAAGCCGATATAGCTACTCTCCCGCCGTCTACAACTCGTTTCCTTGGCCTGAGATGACGCCCGCAAAGGAGAAAGAAGTTGAGACGTTGGCCCAGGCGGTGCTCGATGCCCGAGCCGGCTTCCCTACTTCGACCCTTGAGGATCTCTATGATCCTGACGCCATGCCGCCTGTTCTTCGGAAAGCCCACGAAGCTCTCGATAAGGCGGTCGATCGGCTCTATCGGCGTTCAAGCTTCCGCTTCGAGCGGGAGCGCGTCGAGCATCTGTTTCAGCTGTTCGAGCGAGGGGCGGCTCCACTGGATCCCACCGTGGCCGCTGCCACGAAGCGGAAGCGGCGCGCGGCCGGGTAAAATGTTGAGGTGGCGTTGAGGTAAAAAGAAAAGCCCCGGCGCGGTGGCCGGGGCTTGTTCGTATGCCGCTGATAAGGCGGGGGATTTTGGTTGCGGGGGTTGGATTTGAACCAACGACCTTCAGGTTATGAGCCTGACGAGCTACCGGGCTGCTCCACCCCGCGTCATGGGTTCCACGCGAAATCGTCTGCCTGCGTGGAGCGCGGGGGTATAGGCCATGGCGGATGGCCTGTCCATCCCAAAACCGGCCCGTTTGGCGCGCGATTTCTACCGGGGCCGCCGCCCCTTAACCCATGGCGGCATAAACGCATTTCGGCGTGTTGACGCCCGCCCATTCCGGTGCGTTTGCGCACTGCCGCCGCACCCCGGCAGGTCCTGCTCGGAGAGCGGCCCGGGCGCGGCATGGCAGCGCCAAATTAAGCCTTTGGGAATATGCGAATTTCCCCGCGGGCCCGGCGTGCCGCAATGGGATTGAAGGCGCCGCCCCGCGCCGCTATAACCCCGGCCTCGCGAATGTGGCACGCCAAGGAGTCTGCATGGGAATCGAACTTCCCGCCGGCTACAGACCGTCGGAGAGTGAGCCCTTCATGAATGAAAGGCAGCGCGAATATTTTCGGCGCAAACTGGCCCGTTGGAAAGACGAGATTTTACGCGAAAGCCGCGAAACCATCCAGAATCTGCAAACTGAAACCACGCCTTTCGCCGATCTGGCCGATCGTGCCTCCACCGAGGCCGAACGTCAGCTCGAACTGCGCACCCGCGACCGCCAGCGCAAGCTGATCGCCAAGATCGATGCCGCGCTACGCCGCCTTGAAGACGGCTCTTACGGATTTTGCGAAGAAACGGGCGAACCCATTTCGCTGAAGCGGCTGGACGCACGGCCCATCGCCACCCTTTCGATCGAGGCACAGGAACGCCACGAACGGCGCGAGCGCGTTTATCGCGACGATTGAAAGCCGCGAAACGACATCATGCCTAAACGAAACGCGCCGGTTTTCGCCGGCGCGTTTTCTGATTCAGGCTTCCCCCGCCGCTCAGAACGGCATCAGGATGTCGTAGAGCTGTGAGCCATAGCGCGGCTGCTGCACATCGGTGATCTGCCCCTGCCCGCCGTAAGACACCCGCGCCTCCGCAATCTGCGACAGGTTGACGGTGTTTTCGCTGGTGATGTCTTCGGTGCGCACGATGCCGGAAATCTGCAGATCGCGCAGTTCGTTGTTGACCCGCACCTGCTGATGGCCGCGCACCACTAGATTGCCGTTGGGCAGCACCTGGGTCACGATTCCGGCCAAGGTCAGGTTGATCGATTCCGAACGGTTGACCGAGCCTGCCCCGACATTGGAAGTGTCCGAACCCATCTTGACCAGGCTGGCCGGGTTCGCGCCCGACGGCAGGATGCGCGTCAGCGTGCCTTCCAGACCGAAGAAATTGGTCAGATTGGCATCGTCGGAATTGGCGCGGCTGCGCGTGGTGGTGTTGGAGATCTTGGCGGCATCGGCAATCGAAATGTCGATGGTCAGAATATCGCCGACATGGCTGGCGCGCGGATCGTTGAAGAAGCTGCGCGAACCCGGCCGCCACAACGAATTGGCCTCACGCGGGCCTGCCTGCGCCGGTGTCGGAATGCTGACCCGCTGATAGCCCGCCTCCTGCACCGGATTGGTGACGGGGGCGAGTGCCGGCGGCTTGCCGATATTCTCGATTCGGTCGATGGCGCCGCAGCCGGACAATGCCGCCCCGGCAATCGCGATCATCGCGACACGGGAGAAAATGCGCAGCGGAGATTTCATGTTTCTGTCTTTCTGGATCAATTGGAAAAGCGGTTGGCGGCAGCGGCCATGCGCGGGGCCCGTGCTGCATTGGTCATCGCCGCATTGGCCATCGGCACATTGGTCATCGCCGCATTGGCCATGGGCACATTGGCCATCAGCCCTTCCGCGCGCACGGTTCCGGGCCCGGTCACGGTGGCGCTGATCTGGCGATAGGAAGACGGGTTCAACACCACCACCACATCACCAAGCCCGCCTTCGCCCATGGCGCGGCCCATACCGGTCAACGTGATGCCCGGCGCCTGAAACACCATGGTCACGGTCGAACCCTTGGCGACCAGAACCGGTTTGCGCACATCGCTTTCGCGCAACGGCGCACCGGCGCGCAGACTGCGCCGCGCCTGCATGCCATCGAGATCGGCGATCGCGGTTACCGCGCCCATGCGGGCGAGCGATTCCGGCGCGTTCTGATAGCCGAGGTCGGATGCCGTGATGGTTTCGCCACGCGCGATGTCGCGCAGCGGCACCACGATGCGGACCTGGCCAGTGGTATCCGCCGTTCCGTTTTCGCCGGCGAATGCGGGCAGCGCCACCAGAAAGACGCAAAAGACAATCATCAACCGCAAGGTCATGGCTTATGCGCCCCCCATGCGCGAGGTTTCCTGCATCATCTGATCGGCCGCGGTGATCACCTTCGAATTCATTTCGTAGGCGCGCTGGGCGGTGATCAGCGAGGTGATTTCTTCCACCGGATTGACGTTTGCGGTTTCGAGAAAACCCTGGCTCAAGGTGCCGTAGCCCTGGCTTCCCGGAAGGCCCGATTGCGGCCCGCCGGAGGCCGGTGTTTCGAGAAACAGATTGTCGCCGATGGCCTGCAGCCCGGCCTCGTTCGGGAAGCGCACCAGTTCCAGCTGGCCGAGCGTTTGCGGCGCGGTCTGCCCCGGCAGGGTTGCCTGCACCTGGCCTTGCGCGTTGACCGTGATGCTGAGTGCGTTGGGCGGCACCGCGATACCGGGCGCCACCGTGTAACCCTTCTCGGTCACGATCTGCCCGTCGGGCGAAAGGCCGAAATTGCCTGCGCGGGTATAGGCGTCGGTGCCATCGGGCTGCTGAATGCGGAAGAAGCCCGGCCCCTGAATGGCGAGGTCGTAAGGATTGGAGGTCGATTTCAGATCGCCCTGTCCGATCACGCGATAGACCGCGGCGGTGCGCACACCGGCGCCAAGCTGAATGCCGGACGGGATGATGGTGCCGGAATCGGTGGACTGCGCACCGGGCATCTGGATGTTCTGGTAGAGCAGATCCTCGAACTCCGCCCGCTGGCGCTTGAAGCCCGCGGTGTTCATGTTGGCGAGGTTGTTGGCGATGACTTCGACATTGGTCTGCTGCGCCAGCATTCCGGTTGCCGCGATACTCAGGGCACGCATGTCTTTCTTCCTTCTTCTTATCTCTTACCGGCCCGATCAGTTGGCAGGCATGGCGCCCAGTTTCTGGATCGCCTGTTGCAGCATGGATTGATGGCTCTGGGTCAGGGTGGTCGACATCTGATAGGCGCGCGAGACCTCGATCATCTGCGTGATCTCGGCCACCGGGTTGACGTTCGAGGCCTCGATCACGCCCTGTTCGATGCTGGCGTTTTCCGCCGTCATCGCCGGCTGATCGCTGGCATAAAGATTGGCACCTTCTTTTCGCAGCGCACGTTCATCGGCGAAATCGGCCAGGCGCAATTTGCCAAGCTGACCCTGTTTGCCGGTGATGGTGCCGTCGGAACCGACCGTGATATCGCCGTCTTCCGGCGCGATGGTGACAGGTCCGCCATCGCCCAGCACCGGATTGCCGTCCAGCGTGGTCAGATTGCCATCGGGGTTCAGCGTAAAATGCCCGTCGCGGGTATAGCGTTCGCCCGCCGGCGTCTGCACCACGAAATAGCCTTTGCCCTTGATCGCGAAATCGAACGGGGCGCCGGTCTGTTCGATGCGGCCTTCGCCGAGATCGCGCACAATGCCGCGATCGACCACGAAGCTGACCGGGCGCGCGCCCACCTCGCCCTCTGCCGGGCGCATGTTCGAGATATACTCCTCGAACTTCATCTCCTCGCGCTTGAAGGCCGGCGTCGACACATTGGCGACGTTGTTCGCGATCACGTCCATCGCGCGATAGGCGGCAAGCTGATGCGAGAGGCTGACGAGCAGCGTGTTGTCCATGGGCTTCAGATCCTTTCTGGTCCGTCGCTGCATGGTCGTGTTGCACGGGCCATGCCAGAACGGAGAACCAGGGATCGCCTGCCTTTTTGACGGGACCGCATCCACCAACCGGCAAACTCTGCCGGGTCACGGGATGATTTGAACCACTCCTTAACCACAAATGCCTACCGTCGCCCTCAACCGAGATCAGGCCGGGCGCGGCAAGGAAAAGTGGATGCTGCAAAAGCTGTTTGGAAAGAAGAAGGCGGCAACGCCGGACGCAGGCACGGGTGAAGCCGGTGGCGAAGGCGATGCCAATGCCAATGCCAATGCTGAAGAAAACGCAAACGCGCTGCCGGTCTGGAAACGGTTTGGTAAGACATCGCTGATGCTGATGGGTGGCGGTGCGCTCGCACTCCTCATCGGGCTCGGGACCGGCGGCTATTTCCTGTTCTCATCCGGCGGTGACGCCGCGCAGAGTGCCGGGGGCAGCGGCAAACCCATCGTGCCGCCGCAAGTGGTTTATTACGACGTGCCGGATGTGATCGTGAACATCCAGACCGCGGACGGTTCGCCCGCCTATCTCAAACTGGGCGTGGCACTCGAACTGAACGACGCGGCCGAAAAGACCGGGATTCAACCGCTGATGCCGCGCATCGTCGACCAGTTTCAGGGCTATCTGCGCGAATTGCGGGTGGAGGATTTGCGCGGCAGCGCCGGTGTGATGCGCCTGAAAGAAGAACTGCTCCGCCGCGTCAATGTCGCCGCCGCGCCGTATCAGGTGCGCGATGTCCTGCTCAAGGAAATGATCGTTCAATAACGGAAAACACCATGGCTGACGAAACCGGGGAACCGGCGGACGAGAACAAGACTGCCGCGGACGGCGCACCCGAATCCGGAAACGATGCGGCTGCGCAAAAAAGCGATGGCACAGGCGGGGATGACACGGGTGGCGATGACACGGGTGGCGATGAATTGGCCGCCGATGCCGCCGCGCCTTCGCCCGGCACGGAACGCATCCTGAATCAGGAAGAGATCGACAGCCTTCTGGGCTTCGATGCCAGCGAAGACCCGCTGCAGGATAAAAGCGGCATTCGCGCCATCATCAATTCGGCGCTGGTGTCTTACGAACGCCTGCCGATGCTCGAAATCGTTTTCGACCGCCTGGTGCGGTTGATGACGACGAGCCTGCGCAACTTCACCTCCGACAATGTGGAGGTCAGCCTGGACAACATCACCTCGATCCGGTTCGGCGATTATCTCAATTCCATTCCGCTGCCCGCGATCCTGTCGGTGTTCCGGGCCGAACAGCTCGACAATTACGGCCTCTTCACCGTCGATTCCAATCTGATCTATTCGATTGTCGACGTGCTTCTGGGCGGGCGGCGCGGCACATCGGCCATGCGCATCGAAGGCAGACCCTATACCACCATCGAACGCTCGCTGGTGCAGCGCATGATCGAAGTGATCCTGCAGGACATGAGCCATGCTTTCGAGCCGCTGGCGCCGGTGAATTTCCAGCTCGACCGGCTGGAGACCAATCCGCGCTTTGCCGCCATCGCACGGCCCGCCAATGCCGCCATTCTGGTCAAGCTGCGGATCGACATGGAAGACCGCGGCGGGCGTACCGAACTGCTTCTGCCTTACGCGACGCTGGAACCGATCCGCAAATTGCTGCTGCAGCAATTCATGGGTGAGAAATTCGGCCGCGATTCCATCTGGGAAAGCCATCTATGCTGAACGCGAGCCCGGAATCCCGCATCGAACTGCGCTGCGGCAACGTGCCGTTGCTGCGTGGGCGGATGGGGCGTGTCGGCTCATCCGTCGCGGTGCGGGTCGAGGAAGCGATCGAACGCACCGATGCTTCGCGCAGTCTTTAGGAGCGGTTCGAGGAAAAATGTGCAGCGGTTTTCCGCACCGAACCGCGACAAATGAAGGATGAGCGTAAAATGAGTTTCACACTGGTTGTCGAACTGGCGCTGACGGGGCTTCTGGCCGCCACGCTTGGCTATTGCGTCGTGCTGGAGCGCAAATTGTCTCAATTGCGCAGCGGGCAGGATGGGCTGAAAGACACCATCGCCGAACTGAACGCGGCAGTGACGGGTGCCGGTGCCGCGATGCGGGCGCTGAAATCCGCGGCCAGCGAAACCGCGGCGCAGATGGACGAGAAGCTGAGCCGGTCGCGCGGGCTGGTCGATGAATTGTCGGTGCTGTGCGCCTCGGGTGAGCGTATCGCCCAGCGCATCGAACGCAACGGCGCCCCCCAACAGACAGCCGCGCGCAGCACGCCCGCCCCACGGCCCGCACCGGCCCGCGCAGGCAATCTTGAAGCATTGAGGGCGGTGCGGTGAAACTGGCCCGCATTCTCGATCGCATTCGCCTGCTGCCCGTGCTGATCGGGTTTTGCGGCCTTGTCCTGGCGATGAAGGCCGGCGGTATCGCCGCCACGGCCTATGCCCAGGCCGGCAGCGCCAGTGAAACGGCATCGCCATCGCAAGCCGCAACACCTGAGAAGCCGCAAACGCCGCCGGCAAAAGCCAAAGCGGCCGCCACCACCGATCTGACGGCGGAAGCGCACAACGATGCCTCCGCGTCCGAAATCGACGTGCTGACCAGCCTGTCGCGGCGCCGGGGCGAACTGGACGCCCGCGCCCAATCGCTCGACATGCGGGAGCATCTGATTGCCGCCGCGGAAAAACGCGTGGATGGCAAGATTGCCGCGCTGAAGGATTTGCAGGCGACCATCCAGAAAAGCCGCCGAAGAAAAACAGATCGCGTCTCTGGTCAAAACCTATTCCGCGATGAAGCCGCGCGACGCCGCGCGCATTTTCGACGGGCTGAGCGACAATGTGCTGATCACGGTCGCCGGTGCGATGAAGCCGGACGTTCTGGCCCCGGTTCTGGCCCAGATGCAGCCCGACATCGCGCGCAAGGTGACGATGCGGCTGGCCGGCAAGCTGGAAATGCCGCAAGCCCCAACCGATGCTGCCGTGCAGCAGCCTGCGGCCACCACGGCGGCGCAACCCGCGCAACCGGTGACGCAGGCAGCAGCGCAGAGCGCGGCACCGGCCGCCGCACCCTCCGGCGGATAGAGCTTTGCGCGCGCCTCAAACATATCGCAGTCACGCGGCCCGTCTGGTGGCCGCGGGCGCGTTTGTGCTCGGCGCCTTCCTTCTTGCCGCGCACCCTGCCGCTGCCGCCGATAGCTTCAGCGGCAGCGAAGCCAACGGGTTTGGCCGCCTTCTCTTCACGCTCGATCCACAAGGAGACGCGGCACCCACACTGTCCGGCGGCGTGCTGACCATTCAGTTCACCCGCAAGCCGGATTTCGATCCGCAGGCCATCGTCAAAAGCCTGCCGCAATATGTTTCCACGGTGCGCAGCGATGATGCGGGCAAGACCCTGCGGCTCGCGTTGCAGGTTCCGGTGCGCCTGCACACCAGCCAGTCGGGCACGATGACGGCGATCGATCTTCTGCCGCAAAGCTTTGCCGGGGCCGCGCCCGATCTGCCGCCGCCGCCGCGCAAAAATGCCAAACCCGAAATCGATCCCGCCACGCTGCCGGTTCTGGGCCTTACCGCCAATGCCAATGCCGAACGCACGCGGCTGATGTTCCCGTGGTCCGAACGGGTAAGCTGGCACCTCAAGCGCAACAAGGACGCGTTGAGCATCCGCTTCTCCGCGCCCGCGCGGGCCGATTTTTCCGCGCTTCAGCGGCAGAACCCGCCCTGGGTCAAGCCGCGCGGCTGGTCCATTGTCGACGGCAAACTGGATGTGCGTTTCAGCGTCGAACCCGGCTCCAAAATCCGCGCCGTCCGCAGCGGCACGAATGTGATGCTGGACGTGTCGGCGCCCGAAACCGATACCAGCGTGATTGCGCGCAATCTGGCACGGGAAACCGGCGCCAGCCCGGCACAGATCGAAGCGGTGGCGAAGGTGGCTGCCCGCGTCAACGGCACCGATGGCACCATCCTCGACCCGCCGGTACCGGCGCCGAATCCGGTTGCCCTGGAGCAGGCGGCACAGCGCGCCGCCGAAGAAGCCCACCCGGCCATCGCCGCCGAACAGACCGCGGATGGCGCAAGCCTTCGCATTGCCGGCGCCGGTGCGCATGCGGTGGCGGCCTTTGTCCGCGGCCGCAATGCCTGGATCGTGCTGGACGGGGATTTTCCTATTCAGACGGAACAGTTGAAAACCGGCCTTGGCGAATTTCCCGACAGCGTCGATGTCACAAAAAGTGCGGCCTCCACCATCATCCGCATCGGCCTGAAAGAACAGGATCAGATCACCGCACGCGGGCGCGGCGGCGATCTGATCGTGCGGCTTGGTCCCAGGGTGAAGGCAGAACCGCTCGCCATCGGCTTTACCCGCCGCGAAAGCGAAAACGGTCTGACCGCGCTGACGACGCTTTTGCCGGGCGGCAATCACGTCATCACGCTCAACGATCCCTCGGCCGGTGACAGCCTGCTGATTGTGCCGGGCTTTGCCGGACGTGCCGTCGCCGAACCGCGCCATTTCCTGGAATTCGAGCTTCTGCCAACCGCCGCCGGTATCGTCATTCGTCCGTTGACGGATGATCTTGCCGTACGCGCCAACGATTCCCGCGCCACCATCGCAAGACCGGGCGGGCTGACCCTGACGCCGCCATCGCTGCCGCCGGCACAAACCGCGGCCCAACTGGCGAGTGGTGGCAACGGCCCGACCTTCCTCAACCTGGCCCATTGGCCGAAGGCGGATGACGCGCACTTCCTGAAGGAAGAACGCACCCTTCGCGCCCGCATCGCCGCGGCGGGGCGCGACGGCGCCAACAGCGCGCGGCTGCAGCTTGCCCGCTTTTATCTCGCCAACGATTTCGCCGCCGAAACGCTTGGCCTGCTCGACCAGATGCAGCAAAGCGACCCGGCCCTTCAGGGCGATGCCCATCTGCAAACCATGCGCGCCGCCGCCGATCTGATGATGGCGCGCTACAAAAACGCCCACAACGATCTGGCCGGTGCCAATCTGGAAGGCGACCGCCACGCCGCCCTGTGGCGCGGGCTTGCCGATGCAGGGCTTGAAAACTGGGGCGATGCCCAGCGCGCCCTTGCCATCGCCGCGCCGGTTCTGAACCGCTATCCGCCGGAATGGCAGGCCCGTGCCCGCCTTGCCATGGCGCGCGCCGGAATCGCCGAAGGCAATATTGAAGCGGCCGATGCCGCCCTTGCCAAACTGCCCGCCGCATTGCCACAGAAACTGATGCTGCAGGCACAATTGGTGCGCGCCGATCTTTACGCCCGCGAAAACCGTTACCGCGATGCCCACCATCTGTACGCGGCCGTGATGGCCGGTGACGATGAAAAGGCCGCCGCGCGCGCCATTTACGGCGATACCGAAGCCGGCCTCGCCGCCGGTGCGATCAGCCGCAAACGTGCGATCGATACACTCGAATCCTTGCGCTACCGCTGGCGCGGCGACCTGATCGAACTGAAAACCCTGCGCCAGCTGGGCAAGCTTTATTTTGCCGGTCAGCAATGGCGCGAGGGGCTCGACACCTTGCGCATTGCCGCGCGCGCCTTCCCCGACAGCGATCTTGCCCGCGAAGCCGAAGACGATATGCGCAGCACGTTCGAAATGCTGTTCCTGAAGGGCGGCGCCGACAAGATGCGCCCGGTCGATGCGCTGGCGCTGTTCTATGATTTCATCGCGCTCACCCCCATCGGACCCGATGGCGATGAGATGATCCGCCATATGGCCGACCGGTTGGCGAAGATCGACCTGCTCGGCCCTGCATCGAACCTGTTGCATTATCAGGTGACCAAGCGGCTTGACGGTGTGGCCCGCGCCCAGGTCGCGGCGAAACTCGCCGGCTATTACCTGCTGGACCAGAAGCCGGACGAAGCCCTTTCCATCCTGCGGCAGACCACGCTCAGCACGCTGCCGGGCGACCTTAACGAGCAACGCCAATTGCTGGAAGCACGCGCATTGGCCGGTATGAAACAATGGGATCACGCGCTGGAATTGCTGGCGGCGGATTCCTCACCCGCCGCGGCGAAGCTGCGCGCCGGAATTTATTGGGATGCCGGGCGCTGGCCCGACGCTGCCAAGACCGGCGAAGCCACGCTCGGCCAGCGCTGGCAGGATCAGACCCCGTTGAGTGCCGGTGAACGCAATCAGGTGATGCGTGTGGCGATTGCCGCCTCGCTCGCGGGCGATGAGACCGCGCTCAACCGGCTGCGCAGCCATTACGGTGCCAGGATGGCAGGCACGCCCGACGCCAACGCCTTTTCAGTCGTGACGCAGGAGGTCGATCTGCACGGCCTCGCCTTCCGCGACATCGCGGCCAAGGTCGCCTCCACCGGAACGCTGGACGATTTCATGAAAGACTTCCACAGCGCGGACAGGACGATCACCAATTGATCCCTATACGGATCAATTCATGGATCAGTCCGCAGCCGCCTGCGCCGGCCCATAACCTTCGGCCAGGGTCTCATCAAGCCAGGCAAGCGCGCGGGCCGCAACCCCTTCCCATCCCGGTTCGCCGATCATCCAGTGGCTGTGGCCGTTCAGTTCGTGATAGGTGGCGCGTTCGCGGTAACGCCCGGCAACGCGGCGCACCGTCGGCGGCGGGTTGACGTAGTCTTCCGTGCCCGAAAAGCACAACACCGGACAGCGCACATCGTCGGCGCCGACAAAGGTGGCGCGCCGTGTATCCAGCGCCCAGTTCATGATCTCGAAAGTGGCAAGCCCGCTTTCGGGAACGAAGCGTTCAAACACGCGGCGGCGCTCTTCCGGCGGCAAAAGGTTCAGCGCATTGGACGCCGCGATATCGTAATTCGGCGCAATCGGCTTGCACCAGAAACTGCCGGTCAGGAACATCGCGCCGGCCGAGGCCACCTCGAACATGGTGGAGGGCAGAACCCCCCACGGCGCCGACGGCGACAGCAGCACCAGTGCTGCGATTTCACACCGTGTGGCCAGCATCTGCGCCAGCAACCCGCCCATCGAATGGCCGACCAGCACCGGCGGGCGTTCGAATCCCGCGATCAGCGCCTCCAGATCTTCCGCATAATCGGCCATGCTGGTGGTGCCGAGTGCGGCAGGCGGGCGGGTCCCGCAATCGTGATAGCGCAGATCCGGCGTCAGAACCGCATGGCCCGCGGCCGCAAAGGCGTGCGCAAAATGTTCGAAGGCCCAGCCCCCGCAGAAGGCGCCATGGATCATCACCACATTGGGATGTGAGGCCGGGGGGCGTGCCGCCATCGCGATCAGACTTCCGGCCCGGCCAGATCCTGAAACGCCGCGATCACCTTTTCATAGGTGTCGCGCTTGAACGGCACGATCAGGCGCGGCAACGCCTCCACCGCCAGCCATTTCCAGCTTGCGAATTCCGGCTCCGGCGTTTGCACGGTGATCTCGCTGTCGTCGCCCAGAAACCGCATCAGAAGCCATTTCTGTTTCTGGCCGCGATATTTGCCGTGCAGCGCCACGCCCAGGAGATGTTGCGGCAGGTCATAGGCCAGCCAATCGTCATGTTCGCGCATCAGCCTTGCGTTACTGGTGCCGATCTCCTCCTTCAACTCGCGAAGGGCCGCCTCGGTGGGCGTTTCGCCGGGATCGATACCGCCTTGCGGCATCTGCCAGCCTTCGACGGTCTGGTCGATGCGGCGGCCGACGAAAACCAGCCCCTCTCGGTTGATCAGCATCACGCCGACGCAAGGCCGGTACGGCAAATCGTCATGGCGGAGGAAATTATGCGGTTTGGCCATCCGGAGTCCGGTGGAAGAAAATCACTGTTTCGCTTCGGCAACTATGGCCGATGCGGGCACCAGAACAAAGCCCCTGCTGGAAAGACCCTTGGCCCAATTGGCCAGCCGCTCCACCGTGGCGGGCAGAAGCGTGGCGGTGGCCGCCGCCCGGCCATCGCTGCGGGCGCGCATTTCGAGATTGGAAAGCGCGCGGTCGATATCGGCGGGGTTTGCGATCGTGTCGATGGTGAAGGCGCCTTGCACGAAGGCGGTTCCGGCCACACCGGCGGCCTCTGCCGCGCGCGAACTGGCCGCTGAACCATCGTCATAGAACATCAGGCCCCGGCGGGAGAGGAACGTCATCACCGGGCTGACATTTTCGCGCGTGGCGAGAAACCGCGCGCCCATCAGATTGGTGATGCCGGTATAGCCGGTGAAGCGCGTCAGCGCCCAGCTCAGGCGGGCATTGTTCGCATCTTCACCCAACCCGGCGCGCAAGGTGTGCGGTCCGGTGTCGTTGTTCGCGGTGTCATAAGCTTCCATCGGCACCTGCAGCAGCACCTCGTGGCCGGCCTGGCGCGCGGCATTGACCTGTGCCTGCACATCCGATGCCTGTGGCGCGAAGGCGAGTGTGACCGCCGGCGGCAACGCCCTGATCGCCGCGGCCGTCGCCTTTTCGCTGAGGCCGAGGCCCGTCATCACAATGGCGATGCGGTGCTTACCGCCCGTGGCGGCCACCGGCGGGGCATAGGCATCCATCGGCTTGCGGCCGTCATCGGCGATGCGCGGCAACGGGCCTTCTTTCGTCTGTTCGATCAGCGCCGGATCGGCGACCAGCGCCTTGCCCGCATAAATCGCTCTGGACGCATTGCCGGTCTTGGCGGCGGGCGGCGCGCCGGTATCCGGCGCGGGTGCCGCAGCGGGCGGTTTGTGGTTCGGCGAATGCACCGGGCCTGACCACGGCTCCGGCGGGAAATTGCCTTTCACGAAAGGCTGCAACGCGATGCTGATCATGGGCCGCGCAGCGTAAGCATTGCCATAGCGCGCCACCACCAGAACCGTCAGCACCGCCAGCGCAATCAGCGCCGCATAGGCCAGCACAAGCAGATTGATCCGCCGCGCCTTCGGCACGCCGCCAAGCGTCTCGGGATCGCCCACGCTGTCCATCGCCATGGTGCTAGCAAGCCGGAGTCAGGGTTACGGCGGCGTTAATAGCCGCTTCGTATTCCCCTGTCCGCCCTCCGGCAGGCATCCCGCGAATCCTTACTGCGCCTTTTCGCCCTTCGCCTTGTCCGGGGCCTTGGCATTCTGAGTCTTGGTATTCTGGGCCACGGCGCTGACGGTCACCTTCCCCCGCAACAGGTCGAGTGCGTAGGAAAGCTGGAAGTCGTCATATTTCTTGCCGGGTGCAGGCCGGATCGGGGGCACCTTGTCGCTCTTCAGCCCCTTCTCGCCCACAAGATGGCCCGGCAGATCGGCTTCGCTGGGGCGGATGACCTTGGGCAGTTGATCATCCTCTTCGCCCTGCGCCACCGCGATATCGGGGATGATGCCGCGCGCCTGAATCGAATGGCCCGACGGAGTGTAGTACCGCGCCGTGGTCAGCCGGAGCGCGCCGCCGCCGTCGCCCAGCGGAATCACGGTCTGCACCGAACCCTTGCCGAACGAGGTCATGCCGAGGACGGTCGCACGGCGATGATCCTGCAGCGCACCGGCCACGATCTCGGAGGCCGAGGCGGTGCCGCCATTGATCAGCACCACGATCGGCTTGCCGCCGGTGATGTCGCCCGCCTTCGCATCGTAACGCTGGGTATCCTCGGCATGGCGGCCGCGGGTCGAAACGATCTCGCCCGAATTGAGCAGATCGTCGGAGACCGAAATCGCCTGATCCAGAAGCCCGCCCGGATTGTTGCGCAGGTCGAGCACATAGCCCTTGAGCGCCGGCCCGATCTCCTTCTTCAGATCGCGCACCGCCTTTTGCAGGCCCGGATCGGTCTGTTCGTTGAAGCCGGTCAGGCGGATATAGGCGACATCGCCTTCGCGCCGCCATTTCACACTGTCCACCTGCACGATGGCGCGGGTCAGGGTGAGGTCGAACGGTTTCTTGGCGCCGTTGCGCAGAATGGTCAGCGTGATCTTCGAGCCTGCGGGCCCGCGCATCTTGGTGATGGCATCGTTCAACGCCATGCCCTGCACCGGCACATTGTCGATGGCCGCGATGAAATCGCCCGGTTTGATCCCGGCCTTGGCGGCCGGTGTATCGTCGATCGGCGATACCACCTTGATCAGGCCGTCTTCCATCGTGACTTCGATGCCAAGGCCGCCGAACTCGCCCTTGGTCTGAATCTGCATGTCGGCAAAGCTTTTGGCATCCATGTAGCTGGAATGCGGGTCGAGGGCGGAGACCATGCCCTGGATCGCGTTGTCGATCAGTTCGCCATCCTGCACCGGGCGGACGTAATTGGCCCGCACGCGTTCAAACGCATCGCTGAACAGGTCGAGCTGGCGATAGGCCCCCATGTCGGCAGCGCCGAGCGCGGGCAACAAGGTAATCGCGGCGCCAAAGCCCAGCACCACGCCCACGACGACAAGCGCAATACGCTTCATGATTTTTTTGCCTTCCCCGGCTCACCGGTCATCCAGGGTGCCGGACTGGAACCCTTTCCGTGCTGCCGCAATTCAAAGTAGAGCCGCGAGCGTTCGGTTTGCGGCATGGTTCCAACCGGTTCCCCGGCCAGCAATTCGTCTCCCGGACGTACACTCACACGATCAAGCCCAGCTAGCACGAGATCGTAGCCGTCTGCGATTTCCAAGATCAAGACTTGCCCGGTTTTATGGTAAGGCCCGGCGAAAAGCACCTGCACGTCGGCCGGTGTGACGACTTGCGCGCCTGGCTGGGTGGCAAAGGTGACGCCGGGCGCGCTTGCCCCGCCCACCCCTTCCAGCCCGCCATCGACAATGCGGCCCACCACCGGGCGCAGCAGTCCGCCACGGCGCAAAACCTGGCCCGCCGCCCGCATATTGGCGCTGACGACGGTGACATTCTGGCGCGGCTTGGTGCTGCGCAGCGCCTCCACCTTTGACAGCAGGGCTTCGAGGTCGGCGGCCTGCTGTGCCGCGGTATCGAGCTGTTCCTTCAACCCGCCATAGGTGGTGGCCGCCGCATCGGCCTGCACCTTCTTGCTCGCGAGAAGTTGATCGAGGTCGCTGCGCGCCTGGCGCAGGTCCTGGGCATTGCGCAGACCCTCCGCCCTGCGGCTGACCAGTTGGGCCCGGGTGCTGCGCAATGCTTCCAACTGACGCGAAAGTGCGGCGGCGGCGCCATAGACCCGCGGCAGCGAGGACCCCACCAGCATCGCAGTGTGCACGGTCGCCTGCGCATCGTCCGGCTTCAGCACGAGAACCGGCGGGGTGTCGTGTTCCAGCCGCTGCAAAATCGCCAGAAGCCGGCTGACCGCCACCCGGTCGCGCGCGAAATCGGCCGCCAGTCTGCTTTCCTTCTGCGTCAATTGAACGATCTCGCGGTCCAGCCGCACCTTCTCGCTTTCCAAGGCCTGCACCCGCGCCGCCGTCCGCACCAGTTTTTCCTGCAAGGCACGGGTTTCGGCCGCCAGCGCATCGCTTTTCCTTTTCGCCGCCTCGACCGCGGGGCGGTTCTTTTCGATTTCCTTCTGCAGACGGCGATATTGTTCTTCCGGTGTCGGCAGGCGGGACATCTCGTCCATCGGCACCGCGCCATTCAGTTCATCGGGTGTGGCGGTTTTGTCCGCCCCTTGCGCCAGACAGGGTTGTGCCAGAACGGGCACCACCGCTGCCGCGGCGGAGAGCATCAGCAACGCGAAAATTTTCGGCACGCGGATCAGGCCGGGCTCTCTGCATGTGTGCGTTCGATCAGCGAATGGCCGTGCATCGCCGCCGGTTTTTCGATCCCTATCAGATCGAGCAATGTCGGCGCCACATCGGCCAGCCGGCCATTGCCGATCCGCATCCCCTTCGCACCTTTCGCATTGACCGCGATCAGCGGCACATCCAGCGTGGTGTGCGCGGTATGCGGCTCGCCGGTTTTGGGGTCTTTCATCAACTCGACATTGCCATGATCGGCGGTGATGAGGAGCACGCCCCCCGCCTTTTCCACCGCCGCACGCAAACGTCCCAGGCATTGGTCAATCGCTTCCACCGCCGCGACCGCTGCATCCATCACGCCGGTATGGCCCACCATATCGGGATTCGCATAATTGACGACCACCAGGTCGTAAGTGCCGGAGAGAATCGCAGCTTCCAGCTTCTCCGTCACCTCGAAGGCCGACATCTGCGGCTTCTCATCATAGGTGGCGACCTTCGGACTCGGGATCAGAATGCGATCCTCACCCGCAAAGGGATCTTCACGCCCGCCATTCAGAAAAAACGTGACGTGGGCGTATTTCTCGGTCTCCGCGATACGCAATTGCCTCAGATGCAGATCGGCCGCGGTTTCGCCCAGGGTGCCGCGAATATCCTCCGGCGGGAACAGCGCATCCATCAGCGGCTTCAGACTGTCCGAATATTCCGTCAGCCCGGCAGCGGCCGCAAAACGCACCCGCTTCGCGCGATCGAAACCATCGAATGCAGGGTCGAGCAGGGCGGCCGAAATCTCCCGCGCGCGATCGGCGCGGAAATTGGCGAAGATCAGCCCGTCGCCATCCTTCGCGCCCTGGTAATCGCCGATCACGCACGGCACCACGAACTCATCGCTTTTGCCGTCACGGTAAGAGGCGTCCACCGCATCCTTCGCGCTGGCTGCTTTCACGCCTTTGCCTTCGATGATGGCGGCATAGGTTTTGGAAACGCGGTCCCAGCGTTTGTCGCGGTCCATCGCGTAATAGCGCCCGCTGACGGTCGCGATTCCGACACCGGAAAGCCCGTCCACCGATTTCGCGAAATCGGCCAGGAATCCCAGCGCGCTTTTCGGCGGGGTGTCGCGCCCGTCGAGAAAGGCATGGACCAACACCGTCAACCCGGCCTCGGACAGCACACGCGCCAAAGCCGCGATGTGATGCTGATGGCTGTGCACGCCGCCGGGCGACATCAACCCCATCAGATGTACTGCGCCACCCGATGCCTTCACCTTGGCGATCAGTCCGGTCAGCACCGGCAATTTGGCGAAACTGCCATCGGCAATGGCCTCGTCGATCCGGGGCAGGTCCTGCATCACCACCCGGCCGGCGCCGATGTTCATGTGCCCGACCTCGGAATTGCCCATCTGCCCATCCGGCAGGCCCACCGCCCGGCCCGAGGTGGCGAGCAGCCCGCGCGGGCAATCGGCTAGCATGCGCTGGTAATTCGGAAGCTTGCCCGCCTTCGCGGCGGCGGCGATGGCATTGTCGGTCTCGTCCGGGCGCCAGCCCCAGCCGTCGAGGATACAGAGAACACCGGGTTTCTGGCGCATCGGGAACCTTTGCCTTCTCCGGGCCCTGCCGGACACCGGGCCATGTTGCATTGCATCCGAAAATAGGCAGGCGCCGCGCCCAAGTCCACAAAGCGAAGGGCATCCGCAAAAGACCCGGAAGATTTTGCCGGGGGCCCGCGAAAAGGGCGGCAAAAGCGTTACCGCAGGCACCCTGAGGCCCCACCAACCCACTGAAATATCACGGTAACTTATGGTAACCGGGGCGGCATGGTTCTCGCATTGGTTCACGCGGATATCTTCTCTTCAACGGATCGCCATGCGCCGCCGCCGTCATTCTGCCCGCCGTTTCACCCATTCGCTGACCACCCGGCTGGTTGCCGCTTTCCTGGGGGCGCTTCTGGCGCTGGCGCCCATCCCGGCCTTCGCCTTTTCGCGGATCAAGGACCTCGTCAATATCGAGGGCATCCGCGACAACATGCTGGTCGGCTATGGCCTGGTGGTGGGGCTGAACGGCTCCGGCGATTCCTTGCGCAACGCGCCCTTCACCCAGCAGAGCATGCAGACCATGCTGGAACGGCTGGGGGTCAACACCCGTGGCCAGACCATGCAGACCAAGAACACCGCCGCGGTGATGGTGACGGCCAACCTGCCGGCCTTCGGCGCGGAAGGCTCGCGGATCGACGTCTCGGTCAGCGCGATGGGCGATGCCAAAAGCCTGCAGGGCGGCACCCTTCTCGTCACCCCGCTGTTCGCGGCCGACGGCCAGATCTACGCGCTGGCGCAAGGCCCGGTGGCCATCGGCGGGTTCTCCGCGCAGGGCCAGGCGGCCAGTGTCACCCGTGGCGTGCCCACCGCCGGGCGCATCGCCAATGGCGCGGTGATCGAAAAGGAAACCGGCTACAAGCTGGCCGGCGAACACAGTCTGCGCCTGTCCTTGCGCAACCCGGATCTGACCACGGCGACGCGCATTTCCGGCGCGATCAACAATTTCCTCGGCACCCGTGTTGCGGTGGCCGACAATCCCGCCACCGTCACACTGAACGTACCGGCGAATTACCCCAACGGCGTGATGGGCCTTCTGAGCGACATCGATCAGGTCAAAGTCAATCCGGACCAGCCGGCCAAGGTCATCATCGACGAACAGTCCGGCGTGATCGTGATGGGCGCGGATGTGCGCATCTCCACCGTCGCCATCGCGCAAGGAAACCTGACCATCAAGGTGGACGAACTGCCGGGGGTCAGCCAGCCCACACCGTTCTCCCGCGGCGGGCAGACCGTGGTGGTACCGCGCACCCGCATTCAGGTGGACGATGAAAAGGGCCACCGCATGGCGGTGCTGCAGGATGGCGTCAGCCTGCAAAGCCTGGTGGATGGGCTGAATGCGCTTGGCGTCGGCCCGCGCGACATCATCTCCATCCTGCAGGCGGTCAAGGCGGCCGGTGCGTTGCAGGCCGATATCGAGGTGATCGGATAATGACCGACCTTGCCATCACCAATGCGATGACTTTGGCGCAGAGCGCACCCGTCAGGGCACCGCAATCCGCACCGAACGAAGCGGCGGCGCGCAAAGCCGCCAGCGAATTCGAAGGCGTCTTCATTTCCCAGATGCTGGGCCAGATGTTCGAGGGCATTTCGACCGACGGCCCCTTTGGCGGCGGCGAGGGGGAAGCGATGTTCCGTTCCTTGATGGTGGACGAATACGGCAAACAGATCGCGGCCCAGGGCGGCCTCGGCCTTGCCGATTCCATCGTCGATCATTTGATGAAAGGGCAGCAGATGAAAGCCCAGTTGCTGAAACAGCAGGAGCAGACACCATGAGCGGCGATGCGATCGAACCGAAAATCGAACGGCTGATCGGCATGGCGGAGCGGCTGATCACCGCTCTGGAAGCCGACATCGCGGCCCTTGAGCGGGGAAAACCCGGCGAGATGCGCACCATCCAGCCGGAGATTCAAACCCTCTCCGCCCTTTATGGCCGTGAGGCGCAAGGGCTGACGCCGGGCCTGACCAAGGCCGCGCCCGATGCCCTGCGTGCCCGGTTGACGGAATCGACCAGACGCTTTGCCGAAACGCTGTCACGCCACACAAGGCTGGTGACACGGGTGAAGACCGCCAGCGAAGGCATGATCCGCGCCATTGCCGAAGAGGTGGACCGCCGCATGGCGCCGGCGCGCACCTATGGCCGCGGGCCCGCGGTGCAAACCCGCCCCGCACAGGCGATGATCTTCAACAATGTGATCTGAGCAGTTCTAGGGAAACGGCATTCACCTCCCTTTGAGGGAAGGCCGAGCGACACTGCACCACCCCCCTCCGTTCCTTCGGAACTGTCGGCCAACGAAACGTCCACTGGACCTTTCGTTTGCGGCCTCCTCCCCCGTAAAAACGGGGGAGGATAAGAATGCGTTGTTCTCAATCACCCTCCCCCGCGCGCGGGGGAGGTCGCGAGCGTATGGCGCGAGCGGGAGGGGGGGTCGCGTAAAACTTTTTCAGAAATCCACCGCACGCGATTTCAATGCGTTAACCCCCAGGTGCGAGTCGCTGCCTAACGATTTCCGATCACGCGGCCTTGCAGCGCGCCACTCCTCGCACCATCTTTGCCAAATCCCGAGAGATATATCAGACGGTCAGGCCGAGACGCCGCCAGACAGCGCGTTGAGCGCGAGCGTGTAACTCGCGATCTGTTTCTGTAGATAGGCCGGTGCCGTTCCGCTCACCTGCGGGCCGAACATCGTGCTGTAATCGGGTGTCGTCAGCGTGCGATAGGCGCCGCGCAGCGACGACAGCACGCCCAGCAATTGCCCGCGTGCCGATTTCGCATCGGCGGTGGTCAACAGGTCGAGCGTCTTGGGCAGGCCGAGTCCGAAAATCTGTTTCTGCGTGGAGGATGTATCCGATGAATCCGTACTCGAATCCGTTTTCGGCTTGCCCGCCAGAATGGTGGGAGAAATGCCAAGCCCGCCCAGCGCATCCTGCCCGGCGGGCCCGCTTTTGAGCGTGATCTGAACCCCGTCATTGGCGCTAATATTCAACGCAGCCCCTTGCGCGTTGTAGGTCACTTTCGCTTCGCCGTTGAAGGTCAGCGCGCTGTTGATCTTGGACGCCAGCGAACTCATCGTTTCATCGGCCGAAATGCGGATGGTGACATCGCGGCTCATCCGCCCGTTGATGGAGAGCGTGAAGCTGTCGCCTTCCTTCAAGGTGGTCTGGTCGGTCAGCCGCACCGATTGGGTGAGCGAGACCGTGCCCCGCGGCAGGCCAAGCGCGTCCAGCACACTCGCCCCCTGTTCGTCGAGCGCGATGCCGGCCCCCGCCGACTGCCCGCCGGTGCCGCCATACTGGCGCGTCCAGTTCACATTGCCGCTCGCATCCAGCGCGCTGACGAACATCATCGGTGCATTGGCGAAACTCTGCGTCTGTCCGGCAAAGGTGCCGCGCGTGGTGCCGGTGAGATAGACCGTTCCGTCCGAAGCGTTGAGGCGGAAGACAAACGCATCGCTGCCGCCCGAACTGGCGTGTGCGATATTGGCCTGTCCGCCCGCGGTCAGTGCGGTGTTGGTGGTGGCGCCGGAGAGATAGATCTGATTGCCCGACACCGCGATACCGCCGAGCGTGCCGCCCTTCAGATCGCCCAGATCCATCTGCCACAGGGGTGCCGTGGTGGCATCGCCACCGGCATATTTCGAGACAATGGCGTGACCGTTCTGCACGCTCGCCACCACCAGGCCGCCATCGCTGGTGGTTGCCATTTGCGATACCTGATCGTTGCCGCTGGTGCCGAATTGCTGGCGGTAGACAACCTTGCCGCTGGCGTCGAGCTTGCCGACATACGCATCGGCCATGCCGGACGATGTTTGCCCTGCAGCAATCGTGCCCGAGACCTGACCCGCGTAATAGACATTGCCGCTGGCATCGACACTGACGGCATAAGCCTGGTCATTGGCCAGCGGGTCGACCTGATGCAGCCATTTCTGCGTGCCGTCGGCCGCGAATTTGGCCACGAAACTGTCCTGGCCGCCGCCGACGGAATCGCCGGTCAGCATGCCGGTCGTGGTCCCCGCCACCACCACGCCGCCGGTCGGATCGAGCGCGAGCGAAAAGCCCGCCGCTTCGTCCTGACTGCCGAGAAGCCGCTGCCACAGGACTTTCCCGGCGGAATCATACTTGGTCAGAAAAACGTCCTGCGAGCCTTGCGTGATCTGATTGGCGAAACTGCCGGTGGTGTTGCCGACCACATAGATATTGCCGTTGGCGTCCACCACGCTGGCCTTGGCTTCGGCGGTGCCGCTGTCGGGTGCGATCTGGGTGTTGAAGGCCGCGCGTTGCGTGCCGTCGAGATCGGTCAGCTTGATCAGCCGCCCGGTTCCGGTGCCATCTGCCGTGCTGCCGGTGCTGCCGGCCAGATAAAGCGCCGGTGTGGCCGAAGCCGCCGAAAAGGTGAGCGTTTCGGATGCCGTGGTCCTGATTTCAAGCCCGAAGGTTTTCTTCGAGATCGGATCGGTGTTGGCGTCACTGGTGCCGCTTGTTCCCGTACCGCTTGTGCTGCCTGTACCGCTTGTACTGCTTGCGCTCGTGCTGCTGGCCGTATCGGTATTGCCGTCGCTGATCACGGTGCGCTGCACGCGGGTGGAGAAACCGCCATCGGAAAGCTGCTGGTTGATATAGGCCGCGATATTGTCGAGCGTCAGCGGGCCCGAAACATTGGCGAGATCGATCTGCACATTGGTCTGAACCCCGCCCTTGGTCACGCCGATGGTGAAACTGTCGGACGTGCTGACATTGGACAAAGGCTGGAACAGCGCACTGCCCTTCACCACCACGCCGCCGATATAATTCGTTTGCGACAGGGGCACGCCGGCCGTGCTTGTCACGCTCGACATCTTGGTGCCGGGCAGCAGCGTGAAATTGTTGAAGGTGGTGGTGCTGAGGAATTTCTGGATATCCAGCAACCCGCTTTGAAAGCGCGTGTCGAGGCCCGGCAATTGCCCGCTCAAGGTGCCGTCGCGCGAGGCCATCCCGGCAAGATAGGCGAGCCGGTTCAGGCCCTGATAGAGCGTGAACAGCTTCTGATAATCCTGATCGGCCTTGGCCGCATCGGTGGTGGCCGCCCCCGATTGCGGCAGTTGCGATGTATCGATGAACGGGGTGTTGCCAAGCGCCCAGGCATCCTGCGCTTCCTGCGTGGGCTGGGGAACGCTTGAATCCCACGGCGGCGTCAGCGTGGTTTGTGTGGCCGAGCCTTGCGCAGCATTCTTCAGCGCGGTCGCCTGTGCCGTGCTGATGGGCAGCTTCGCATTGTAATAGCTGACCAGCACCGAAGGATCGAAGCTGACCAGCGTGGGTGTAACGGCCATCGCTCTTTCTACCCGCGCGCAGCAGAGATTGTCGGCGAAATTGTCGGCCAATTGGCCTTAACGCCTTCCTAAACATAAGAAAGAATCGAACGTGCTTAACGCGCCCTTAAACAGCGGCGGCGATGCTCCGCCGATGGCATTTCCTGCAACCGGTTCCGATCCGTTTTATCAGCGCGGCCTGGCGCTTTCGGCCAGCGGCCGCCACCACGAGGCGATCGAGAATTTTGAGCGTGCGCTGGCCGCCACGCCCGATGACACGCGCGTGCTGTTCGCACTGGGCAACACCGCGCGCGCACTCGGCCTCGACGCTGCGGCAGAACAGTTCTATCGCCGTGTCCTTGCCACCGATCCGGCCCGGATCGAGGCACTGGTCAATCTGGCCAATCTGTTGCGCGCCCGCGGCCAGGCGGAAGCCGCCATCGCATTGCTGGCCCAGCCCCTGTCGCAAACGCCGGGGCAGCCGGAATTGTGGCTGACCATGGGTTCCGCCCTGCGCGAACGGGGCGAGACGGAAAAGGCCAAACAGCATTTTCGCGCGGCACTCGCCCTGCGCCCCGATTACGCGCCCGCGCTCGGCAATCTGGCCGACCTTCTGGCCGATGACGGTGCCGTGGAGGAAGCACTCGGCCTTTACGACCGCGCCATCCGTGCCGACGGGCAGAACCCGCAGCTCAAGCTCAACCGGGCGGTGCTGCATCTTCTGGCCGGCAATCTGAAACAGGGCTGGCAGGATTATGAAGCGCGGCTGAAAATCGCCGGCAAGGCCCCGCGTTATCAGCATGGCTTGCCGCGCTGGTCCGGGGCGCCCTTGCGGCGGGCGCGCCTTCTCGTCACCGCCGAACAGGGCGTCGGCGATCAGATCATGTTTGCAAGCCTGATCCCGCAACTGTCGGACCGGGCGCAGAAGGATGGCGGCGCGGTCGTGCTCGAATGCGAGCCGCGGCTGGTGGCCCTGTTCCGCCGTTCGTTCCCCAGGGTTGCGGTCCGCCCGCAACAGCTTGAAAGCCGCGGCGGCGTCACCCATGCGCTTTACGGCTGGCTGAAAGCGGCGGGCGGTGCCGGTGCGGCGGTCGAAATGGGCTCGCTACCGAAATATCTGCGCAAGACGCTGGCCGATTTTCCCGCACCCCACACTTATCTGGTGGCCGACGCGCAGGAACGCGCGCATTGGCGCCATGTGCTATCGGGCGGTGGGGCCGCACCTTATATCGGCATCTGCTGGCGCAGCGGCAAAACCAATGGCCTGCGCGGTTTGCAATATGCGCCGCTGGAACAATGGGCGGAGTTTCTCAAAACCCTGCCCGGCACGGTGGTCAACGCACAATACGATGCGGCGGAAGACGAACTGCAAAAGCTGGAGCAGTTGAGCGGCCGCACCATTCTGCGCCCGCAAGCCCTCGACCAGAAGCAGGAGTTGGATCGCACCGCCGCCCTGTTCAGCGAACTGGACGCCGTGATCTCCGCCCCCACCGCGGTTTCATGGCTGGCGGCAGCGGCCGGTACGGCAGTGTTCAAAGTCCTTTACGACACAAGCTGGACCAGCTTCGGCCAGGATCACGAACCCCTGGCGCCCGCCGCACATTGTATCCGCCCGCGCAAGGCCGGTGACTGGCCGAGCGCCTTTGCCGCCGCCGGTTCAGCCCTCGAACAACACTTCACGGCACAGATAAATAATTAGAGCGCGGTGGCGCGCAACCGTTCCCGCAACGGCCTTGCGAGGCTGACGATCTGCGTTTGCTGGCCCCGCTTCTGCGCCAGCAACGCCGCCAGATCGGCAGCGATACGTTCCGCCCCTTTTCCATCAATCGCGGCCATCCCGGCGTTGCGCATTGCGCGCCGCCGTGGCGCATCCGCCATCAGGTTACGCACATGTTCCACCATTTCCGTGCCATCGGCCGCTTCGGCGAGGCCGAGCGAAAGCCCCATGCCCGCCGCCGCGAATGCGGAAGCCGATTGCGCATGATCCGGCGTCAGGCAGAGATAAAGTGCGGGGACACCGGCCGCGGCCAGTTCATAGGCCGTGACACCGAACGCGATCAGCGCCAGATCGGCACTGGCATATTCGGTGGCGAGATCGTCAGCGCCCTCAATGGTTTCGAAATTGGGCGAGAGGGCGACAATCGCTCGTGCGATCCGCGCGCCATCGGCCATGCCCTGCCCGATCACAAAGCGCACCCGCATCACGGTGTCGAGTGCGGCGAGCGCTTCCGCCGCTTTCCACGTCAACCCGAAAGGATCGCTGCCGCCCATCGAAACCAGCACGGTCGGCCGCCCGCCGGCCGGACGCTGTGCGGTCACCACCTTGCGCAAACCCAAGAGCGCCCATTCCCAACCGACGCGGCGTACCGTATCCGCGCCATGCCACGAAAGCCGTTCGACCTGCGGCAGCGGCGGATAATAGGCAATTGTCGCGGAAAGCCTGCGGCCGCCGCCGTCGTCCACCACCGCGGTCACCGGCACGCGCTGTGCCAGCCGCGCCAGTTCGGGGCGGGACAGCCCTTCGCGCAGATCGCATACCAGAACGTCGCTTTGGCTTTCGGCCAGACGCGCGGCCAATTCCCGCGCATCGTCTTGCCAGGCAATGGTTTCGGCCGGGAAGCCCCCATGGCGGATGGTGGCCAGCGCATCTTCGGTGCCGTTCAGCGCGAATTGCACACCAAAACCTTCGCGGTCGCGCAGCGCGCGCGCCAGCGACAGCATGCGTTTGACATGGCCATAACCATAGGCTCCGCCGCCGTCGCAACGGATCAGAACCCGCGCTGCCGCGCGCGCAATCGGCTTCTGCTGCACATGGGCATTCAGATTGCGCAAAATGGGTTCGCGGCCCAGCAGCCGCACCACATCGCCCAAGGCTGCCGCGCCCGGTGCCACGCCAAGCCGGGCGTGAATCGCCTCGATAAAGGCGAGATCGTCCGGCGTGTCGATGGTCAGCCGTCCGCATTCCACCGCCAGCGGCGGATAGGGCGCCGCGCGCACGATATGGACGAAATCCGGGTGCAGCTTGAAGTAGCCGGTGACATGTTCGCGCGCGACGGGATCGCCCGCCGCATCCATCATCAGCTTGTCGAGCGCACGGCGCGAAAACGGATCGACCCCTTCATGGGCAGTCACTGCACCGTCTTCCAGAAGAACGTAATCCCCATCCTGCGCGATCAGCGCATCGACCAGATGATCGATGAAAGCCGCATCGATAAAGGGTGCATCGGCCGAAACCCGCACGATGACATCGGCGTCCATCGCCTCTGCCGCCATCGCGAAGCGGGCCAGCACATTGTCTTCCGGGCCGCGGATCGCGGTGAGCCCTTGTTTTTCGGCAAAGGTCTGAATGGCATCGTCACGCGGCGCGGTGCTGGTGGCAATCGCAATCGCGCTTATGCGGCGGGAGCGTTTCAGCCGTTCCACCACATGCCAGAGCAGCGGCTTGCCCGCCACATCGTGCAGTACCTTGCCGGGAAAACGGCTCGACCCCATGCGGGCCTGGATGACGGCCACAATCCGGGGTGCCGCCGCGATCACGCCGCATTCTCCCAGCGCGCGCGCACATGGCGTAACGGGCGCATGCCGTCCGCCGGATCGGCCCGCCACTCGCGGTCTTCGGCTTCCGACGGCTGCGGCTCCTTGAAGCCGGTACCGTCGGCGCTGAAGCTTTCGCGGATGCGCGCAATCACGGGCGCGATTTCTTCCGGCAGCCAGCAATGACCGGCGGCATATTCCGCACCATGACGGTCGAGGTCGAGATGAAATTCGATGACGCCGGCACCCCAGCGATGCACCGCGCGTTCGATCACCGCGGGCCGGCGCGTATGGTCGGACCAGCCGACGGCACAGCCCGTTTCCGTGCGAATGGAATCGATGGCCGCCAGATTGGCTTCTTCTGCCGGTGTGGGATAGGCCGAAACGCAATGCAGCAGCGTGATATCGCTGGCGCCCGCACCCTTCAGAATGCCCGCCGCAGCAGTGATTTCCGCCATCGTCGCCATGCCGGTCGACAGCACCACCGGCAGGCCCGTGGCCGCACAGGCACGCAGCAGCGGCGCGACCAACAATTCATAAGATGCGATTTTGTAGAAATCGACGAAGGGCAAAAGCTCCGCCACCGCTTCCAGATAAAAGGGTGTGCAGGAAAAGGCGATGCCGCGGCGGCGGCAATGCTCGGCAATCGGCGCCAGATGTTCGCGCGGCAGTTCCCATTCCTTGCGGGCGCGGTGCTTTTCGCTGCGCGCGAGAATTTCCGGCGCGAACATGCGCTCGATACGGAAAAGCTGAAATTTCACCGCATCGCATTTGGCATCGGCGGCCGCATCGACAAAGGCCAATGCGCGGGACAGATCGCGCGCATGATTGCTGGAGACTTCGGCAATAAAGCGCGGCATGCGCGAAGGATTATGGCTCCCCACATCCGGTGCAGTGTTCCAGGCACGAATCATGTAGCGCCTTCGAGAGAATCGCGTTTAACCATTTCTAAATTCGGTTTGGCTAAAAGAGCGTTAACACCGGCGAACTTCCGGTAACGCTTTCACCCGCGACGCACACGCAACGCATGCAGCAGAGCCACGCCTTCTTCATCGTATCCAGCGGGCGGTCCGGCACGGCCATGCTGCACAAGGTGCTGTCGTCCTTGCCGGGCGTGGAGATGCACCACGAATATGCGGTCCAGATCACCCAGCCGCTGGCGGTCCGGCGTTATCTCGGGTTAACAGAACGTAAAGATGTGCTGGCGATCTTAAGAACCGTGCATGGCGCGGCCGTGCACCATTCCGAAGCCGCCCATTGGGGCGATTCCTCGAACAAATTGTCGTGGCTGATCCCCGAACTGGCCGAATTGTTCCCCAATGGCCGGTTCATTCATCTGGTGCGCGACGGGCGCAAGGTGGCGGGTTCCTATTTCCGCAAGCTGGGCGATGAATGCTACGACGACCGTTCCAACGCCGTGATGCAGGGTTTTTACGACGACCCGGCGCAGATCCCACCGCCGCCAGAGAAGAAATACTGGTGGCCGGTTCCACGGCGTGACGATCCCCTGGCCGGTGATTTCCGCCGGTTCGACCAGTTTTCGCGCATCGCCTGGCATTGGGCGGAGATCAACCGCGTTATCCTCAGCGCACTTTCCGCGCTGGCGCCCGAGCGGCAATTGTTTATCCGGCTGGAAGATTTGCGCCGCGACCCGGCAAGCCTTGCCGGATTGTTCGCTTTTCTCGGGCTACGTGGAGAAAAGTCCCATTTTGCGATGTTTAACCGGCCCCACAACGTCAACCGGCCGGAAGATTCGCGTCTAAGCGAACCGCAACGCGCGGCGTTCACACGCATCGCGGGCACGATGATGGCGCGCCTCGGCTATGCGGGAACCGACGAATACGTAGTGAAATATTAACGCCGCCGGGCGAAAGATGGTTACCGGTTTCTTCACCGGGCATTCGTCATGAGGGGCATTTGCGGTCTTTGTCACCGCGACACATTGGAAGACGTCTACCAGCCGGAAGGTTCGACACGGGGCATCACGGTCCACCTCTGCCGCCATTGCGGCTTGGTGCAGAGCTTGCCGCGGGTCGCGCATGCGCCGCGCCGCCCGCCCAGCGTTTCGGGCGGGGCCGATTGGGGCAATGTCCGCTATGGCAAGGGTTTTCGCACCAGGGCGGCGCTTGCGGCGCTTGCCCGTCACGCCGATCTTGCTACGCCACTTCATCTGCTTGACGTCGGTTCCAATCGCGGCAGCTTCGCCAAAGCCTTTCTGGACGCCGCACCATCCGCACAGATTGTGGCGGTGGAGCCGGATGAACGGGTGGCGGAATCCTGTGCGGGGCTTGCCCGCACCCAACTCATCACCGGCCGGATTGAGAATGTGGCGCTGGAAGATGCGCGCTTCGACATTGTTCATTCCTGCCACACCATCGAACATCTGGCAGATCCGGCCCAGGTTCTGGCCGATCACTGGCGGGTGCTGAAGGACGGCGGGCTTCTCGTCCTCGACGCGCCCAACCTCGCCTTTCTCGGCGGCAGCGATGTGGTCGAGGAATGGTTCATCGACAAGCATCTTTATCACTTCTCTGTCCGCACCCTGCTGCGCATGCTGGGTGAGGTGGGCTTTACCATTATCGACGGGCCGGATGCCGGCGATCGCGACAACATCCTGATCGTGGCGCGCAAAGCGGCGAAGCCGCAATCCGCGCCACTTTCTGCCGATACGCAGGAAGTGGAATCGGCGCGAACGCTGATCGCACATTACATCGCGAGCCGCGCGCGCAATCTGATGGCCCTGACAGCGGTTGCAGCCGAAATCGCGGCACAGAAATCCCGCGGCGTCGCGATCTGGGGTGCGGGCCGTATCTTCGACAATCTGGTGCGGCATGGGCATTTCGATGCCACCACGCTCAACCTGCTGATCGACACCCATTTGAAGGCGCATGTGCGCGAACGCCATGGCTGCACACTGGCCGGTCCCGAAGCGCTGGCCGATGCGGCACCCGGCGTTGTCGTGGTGATGTCGCGCGCCTTCGCCGGCGAGATTTCGGAACAGGTGCGCAGCCTCGCCCCCGGTGCCGAGATTCTTCTTTATTCCGACCTTCTGGCCCGGGCGCAGACGCGCGCCGCCGCCTAGCCGAGAGAGCGCCATGTTCAAGGAAAATTTTGCCACCGCAAAAGCACCCGCCCCGGCCCGCGATCTGGTTGGCGAACTTGAGGAAGCGTCCCGCTTCGTACGCCGCCATGTGATCGCATCGATCTATCATGCCGGTTCCGGCCATCCCGGCGGCGCGCTTTCCTGCGCCGATATTCTCGCCTGTCTTTATGGCGCCGAACTCAATCTGTGGCCGTCCGGTGTCAGCGATCCGGATCGCGACCGCTTCGTGCTGTCCAAAGGCCATGCCGCGCCCGCGCTTTATGCCGTGGCGGCGCATTACGGCTTCTGCGATCGTCATGCGGCGCGCAATCTGCGCAAGCTGGGAAGCCCGTTTCAGGGTCACCCGCATGTGCTTGAACTGCCATGGGTGGAAACCAGCACCGGTTCGCTTGGCCAGGGGCTTTCCGTGGCACTTGGCATGGCAATGGGGCTGAAACTGCGCGGCAGTACGGCGCGGGTTTATGCCCTGATCGGCGATGGCGAAATGCAGGAAGGCGAAGTGTGGGAAGCCGCGATGTGCGCCGCCCATCACCGGCTCGATAACCTCTGCGTGATTGTCGACTACAACAAGCTGCAAAGTGACAACACCAATGATGCGATCATGCATCTGGAGCCGCTGGCCGCGAAATGGCGCGCCTTCGACTGGGCGGTGGCGGAGATCGACGGGCATCGCCATGCCGCGATCCTGTCGGCACTGCGCAGCGCTTCGGTCACGCAAGGCCGGCCCGCGCTTCTGATCGCCCACACCGTCAAAGGCAAGGGCGTGCCCTATATGGAAGACAAGCCGCAATGGCACGGCAGCGTGAAGCTGACGCGCGAACAGAGCGAAGATGCACTGCGCGCCCTTAAAGCCTCGCCGGATCAGACTCGTGGTACTGGACGCCGACATTGCCGGCGGCACCGGCACGCATCATTTCCGTTCGCGCCAGCCCGGCCGTTTTTTTCAATTCGGCATTGCCGAACAGAACATGATGGCGGCGGCGGGCGGCATGGCGGCGGTGGGTCTTCTGCCGGTTGTCACCACCTTCGCGGTGTTCTGCCTGCGCGCCATCGAACAGGCGCGGCTTTCCATCGCCTATAGCGGGCGCAACGCGAAGATCGTCGCAAGCCATCCGGGCCTCGATGTCGGGCCCGACGGCGGTTCGGCCCAAGCGCTGGAAGATCTGGCCGCGTTCCGCGCCATTCCCGGCATGACGGTGATTTCACCGGCCGACCCGACCGAAACCGTGGCCGCAACGCGCGCCATTCTGGAATTCAAGGGTCCTGTCTATATGCGCACCGGCCGCAGCCCGGCCAGGCGCGTGTTCGAGCCGGGGCATGTGTTCGAAATCGGCAAGGGAGAGATTATCCGCGATGGCGAAGACCTCACCATCATCGCCTGTGGCGTGGAGGTGGCGCGCGCCTGCGATGCCGCAGACATGTTGCAGCAGGAGGGGATTTCGGCCCGCGTCGTGAACATGGCCACGATCAAACCGATCGATCGCGATCTGATCGCGCGTTGCGCCCATGAAACCGGCGCCATCGTCACCGCCGAAGATCACAATATTTATGGCGGTCTTGGCGGCGCCGTGGCCGAAGCACTGGCGCAGACCGTGCCCTGTCCGGTTGAATTCGTCGGCGTGAAGGACGTTTTCGGCGCCTCCGGCGAGCCGGAAGAACTGGCCGACCATTTCGAGATTTCTGCCCCCTTCATCGCGGAAGCGGCCAAACGCGTCCTCGCACGAAAGAGACAATGACCAATCGCTTTTCCCTGAACGGCAAAACCGCCTTTGTCACCGGCGGCAGCCGCGGCATCGGCCGCGCCATTGCGCTTGGCCTGGCGGAGGCCGGTGCCAATGTCTGCCTGACCTATCGCGAGAAAATCGGCGAAGCAGAAGACGTGGTGGACGAAATTCGCACCCGCGACCGCCGCGCCATCGCATTGAAAATGGATGTGACCGACCGCGCCAGTGTCGAAGCCGCCGCGCAATGCGCGCGCGAGGCATTGGGCGCGATCTCGATTCTCATCAACAATGCCGGCATCAACAAGCCGGAGGATTTCGACAAGGTCAGCGAAGCCGATTGGGATTTCATCCTGGCGGCGAATTTGCGCGGCCCCTTTACCTGCGCCCAGGTGTTTCTGCCCATGATCGCCGATGCCGGCGGCGGCAGCATCGTTCATATCGGATCGGTCAGCGGCCAGTATGGCGGCCCGCGCACGGCGCACTATGCCGCTTCAAAAGCCGGGCTGATTTCACTGGCTCAGGTCATCGCGCGCCATGGCGCCCAATATAATGTGCGCTCCAACACCGTGGCGGCCGGGCTGATCGCATCGGGCATGGCGGCCAGCGCGCTTGCCGCGCCCAGCGTACAGAAGGCGGCCGAGACCATTCTGCTCAAACGCCTCGGCACCACGCAGGAGGTGGCGGACGCGGTCGTGTTCCTGGCCAGCGACGCCTCTTCCTACATCACCGCGCAAACGCTGAACGTGAATGGCGGGCTTTATTTCTGATGAAGACGGTTCTGATCATTTCCGGCGGGATCGAAGCCGCGGATGCCGCCAGGCGCGCGAAGGCGTTTGGCTATTACGTCGTGGTCTCCGACCGCGACCCCGAAGCGCCCGGTTTTGAATATGCCGATTCCCGGCTGATCGCCGATGTCTATGGCCCGGATGAAACCGCCGCCGCGGCCGAACGCTTTCACCGCAAGATCCGCAAGATCGACGGCGTTCTGTGCGTGGCCGCCGATGCACCGGTGACGGCCGCCAGTGTGGCAGAACGGCTGGGCATTGCCGGCCTGCCGCGCGCGACGGCAGAGCTTGCGTGCGACAAGCTGGCGATGAAGACACGGCTGTCGTCCTGCGGCGTGAAGGTGCCGGGCTTCATGGCGGTGGAAACGCCGCAGGCGCTGCAGCGCCTGGTGGTGCAGCATGGCCGCAACCTTGTCATCAAGCCGGTGGACAGCCGCGGTTCGCGCGGGGTGCAGCGCCTTGGCCAGGTGCGCGATCTCGATCATGCCTTTGTCTTTGCCCGCGATCATTCGCCCACCGGGCGCGTGATGGTGGAGCAATATCTGGAAGGCCCGCAGGTCTCCACCGAATCCATCGTGATGGGCGGCACGTGTTTTACCCCCGGCCTGTCCGACCGCAATTACGAACATCTGGAACGCTACGCCCCCTTTTTCATCGAGAATGGCGGCGATCTGCCAAGCCATCTGCCGGCCGAAACGCAAGACAAGATCAAAGCGCTGGTGGCACAGGCCGCACACGCCATGGGCATCGAGAACGGCACCGTCAAAGGCGACATCGTGGTGCACAAGGGCGAGCCTTATGTGATCGAACTGGCGGCGCGGCTTTCCGGCGGATTTTTCTGCACGCGGGAAATTCCGCTGAACACGGGCGTCGATTTTATCGGCGCGGCAATCCGGCTCTGCGTGGGCGACCCCGTCGCGCCGGAAGAACTGGAACCGAAGCAGCAAACCCCGGTGATCCAGCGTTATGCCTTTCCCGCCCCCGGCACGGTGCAGCGCGTGACGGGCGCCGACGAAGCCCGCGGAATTCCCGGCATCAGCGATGTGATCGTCACGGCAAAACCCGGCGACATCATTCCCCATGCTGGCGACAAGCGGCCATCGGCCGCCATGGTGCTGGCAACCGGCGCCTCACGCGAACAGGCACTGAAGGCCGCCAATGATGCGCTTTCCTGCCTGCGAATTGAAACCGCATGAACGTGCCGCTGCCCTCACCCTCCGAAAAAGTGGCGGACGGCGATGCGGCCGCAACGCTTGGGCTGTTCGCGCTGTTTCACCTCAACCTCGCCTTTTCCTCCATCGCGGAAGACCGCCGCGGCGATGTGATTTCAAACTGCTATTGGCCGCTGTTGCGGCTGGCGCGCGATCACGGCCCGATCGGCGTGGAACTAACCGGCTACACGCTGGAAGAAATCGCCGCGCGCGATCCCGCGTGGATCGCCGAAGCGAAAGCCCTGATCGGAGCGGGCCGGATCGAACTCATCGGCTCCGGCTATGCGCAGATCATCGGCCCGCTGGTGCCGGCGCGCGTCAGCGAAGCCAATCTGCGCATCGGCAACGAAATTTATGAGCGGCTTCTGGGCGTGCGGCCGCAACTGGCGCTGGTCAATGAACAGGCCTATTCGGCCGGACTCGTCGGGCTTTACTGTGATGCCGGATACCGCGCCATTCTGATGGACTGGGATAACCCCGCCGTCCACCACCCCGAATGGCCGGCCGAAACCCGTTATCTGCCGCAGCGGGCATTGGGTGCCGATGGGCGCAGCATCGCACTTTTGTGGACCAGCACGGTTGCGTTTCAAAAGCTGCAACGGCTGGCCCATGGCGACCTGACAGCGGCGGATTATCTGTCCTGGCTTGCCGCCCGCATCGGCAAAACGCCACGCACACTTTGCTTATACGCCAGCGATGCCGAAGTGTTCGGCTTCCGCCCCGGCCGCTACCGCACCGAAGAGGAAAACGGTGGCGGCAAGGAGTGGGAGACGCTGGGCGCCGCCTTCGCCGCGATCAAAGCCGACACGGCTTACGCGTGGTTGGCACCGTCGGGCGCACTGGCCCTGAACGGCGCACCGCATGCGGAACAGAGCTTGCGGCTTGAATCGGCGGCTTGCCCCGTGCCGGTCAAGAAACAGCGCAAATACAATCTCTCCCGCTGGGCGGTGACGGGGCGCGACGACATCGCGATCAATGCCGCCTGCGAGCGCATCTATCACGGCCTTGTCGCGCAGAACACACCCGATACAGCTTGGAAAGAGCTTTGCTATCTGTGGTCGAGTGATTTTCGCACCCACATCACCGATGCGCGCTGGCAGGCCTTTTGCGGGCGGCTGGCGCGCTGCGATCATCATTACGGCAGGCAGCCGATACCGCTTTCCGATCCACCGGCCAGTGCGAAGCCGTGCGAAGGGCGCTATCTCGAGATCGAAACACCGATGCTGGCGGCAACGCTGGACCGGCGCCGTGGCATGGCGATCCACACCTTGCGCTTTCGCGGTCACAAAGCGCCGATCCTTGGCGGCCTGTCACACGGCCATTTCGACGACATTGCCTTGCAGGCCGATTGGTACACGGGCGATTGCGTGTTCGAGGCGCCGGGCGAACCCAAAATCACCGATCTGGAATGGTGCGACGCGAAGCTTTGGAGCGACAACAATGGCGACCGGCTGATTGCCGCCACCATTCCAACGCCCAATGGCCCGATCGAAAAGCGCCTGCGTTTCCATGCCCGAAGCCCTCGGGTGGATTTCGACATCACTTTTCATTGGGCCGATTGGGGCCGCGGCAGCCTGCGCCTTGGCCATTTCACCGTGCTGCCGAAGCATGTGGATTGGGACGCCCTGTCGCTTGTCACCCACAATGGCGGCAGGGAGAGCGAGACTTATGCCCTTGCCGGGCAGACCGTGGACCACGGTGCGCCGGTCTCGTTTCTGGTTTCGGCCTCTTACGGCTTCGGTATGACCGAAGGCTGGGCGGAGCTTGGCGACCGCGAGAACCGCATCCGCATCGAGGTGAACCGGCAGACAGCCCCCCTGCTTGGCCTTCTGCATCACCGCGCGGCCGGCGGCAGCCTGTTCTGCCAGCTTCAGCTTTCGGCCCTCGAACTCGACGAAACGCGCAAGCCCTCCCCTTATCGCGATGGGCCCCGGCGTTTCCGTTTCAGCGTAAATGCTGCGTTACCATAAGCCCTTGTTAAGGGTGTTTTGCAAACATTGCTCAGCCAAATCCGGATTCAGACTTCCATGCCGCAAAGCGCCGTCAAGATCATTCGCCCAAAGGCCAATGCTGCCGCGGACGTTGAAGAACCCTTGCTTCGGGATTTCACCCAGCCCTGGCTCGACCTGAACGACAAGGCGGTTCTGGTCACCGGCGGCACCGGCTCCTTCGGCAAGCATTTCGTCAAGACGGTGATCGAGCGTTATCGCCCGAAGCGGCTGGTGATCTTCTCGCGCGACGAACTCAAGCAATATGAGATGCAACAGCTCTTCCCGCAGGAACAATATCCCTTCATGCGCTTCTTCATCGGCGATGTGCGCGACCGCGACCGTCTGGAACTGGCGATGCGCGAGATCGATTATGTGATTCACGCCGCCGCCCTGAAACAGGTGCCGACGGCCGAATACAATCCGTTTGAATGCATTCGCACCAATGTTTTCGGGGCCGAAAATGTGGTCTATGCCGCCCTTCGCCGCAATGTGCGCAAGGTGATCGCGCTATCCACCGACAAGGCCGCCAATCCGGTCAACCTGTACGGCGCATCGAAGCTCGCCTCCGACAAGATTTTCGTGGCCGCCAACAATCTGTCCGGCGCGGACGGCACACGCTTCGCCGTGGTGCGCTATGGCAATGTGTTCGGCTCCCGCGGCAGTGTGGTGCCGTTCTTCCGCAAGCTGGCCGAGGACGGCGCCGACAGCCTGCCGATCACCGATGAACGAATGACCCGGTTCTGGATCACGCTGACGCAAGGGGTGAACTTCGTTCTCTCCAGCATGGAGATGACACGCGGTGGTGAAATCTTCGTCCCCAAGATCGCCTCGACCACGATCTGCGATCTGGCACATCTGATCGGCCCGGCGCTGAAGCAGAAGATTGTGGGGGTCCGCCCCGGCGAGAAGCTGCACGAAACCATGATCCCGGCCGACGATTCCCGCTGCACGGTGGAACTCGACGACCGCTTTGTGATCCTGGCGAGTTTCGCGGCGGCGGCGCGCGAAGCTTATCTCAATCGCGGCGCCCAGCCCGTGGCCGAAGGGTTCGCCTATTCGAGCGACAGCAACCCCGAACGGCTGGATGCGCGGGGCTTGCAGATGCTTCTGGCGCAGGCCATTGCCTGATGGGCCGCGCGCTGAAAGCCGCGGCGGCCAAACCGGTTGAGCCGTTTCTTCCCTATGGCCGCCAGCTGATCGAAGATGATGACGTTGCCGCGGTGGCCGAGGCCCTGCGCAGCGATTTCCTGACCACCGGCCCTTTCGTCTCCCGCTTCGAAGCGGCGCTGGCACGCACGGTTCAGGCACGCGAGGCCGTGGTCTGCGCCAACGGCACCGCCGCATTGCACATGGCGGCGCGCGCGCTGAACCTCGGCCCCGGAACGAAAGTGATCGTGCCCGCCCTCACCTTTCTCGCCACCGCCAACGCGCCGCATATGAACGGCGCCGAAATCGTCTTCGCCGATGTCGATCCCGAAACCGGCCTGATGCGCCCCGAAGATCTGCTGGAGGCGTTGAAACGGGCCGGCTCCGCCGACGCGGTTTTCAACGTCCATCTGAACGGGCAATGCGGTCGCCTGGAAGAGATCTGCGCGATTGCACGCGCCCACGGTGCCCGCATTGTGGACGATGCCTGTCACGCATTGGGAACCGCCTATATCGCGGGCGACGGTACTGTCGTTCCCATCGGCGCCAACGCGTTCAGCGATCTGACGGTGTTTTCATTCCACCCGGTCAAGACCATTGCGATGGGAGAAGGCGGTGCCGTTACCACGAACGACCCCGCCATGGCGCAACGCCTGCAACGCGCGCGCAATCACGGCATGACGCGCGACCCCGGCCAGTTCCACAATCTGGCGGATGCGTTCGGCGCCGACGGCCTTGCCAATCCGTGGTACTACGAAATGGCGGAGCCCGAATTCAATTGGCGGGCGAACGATATGCAATGCGCGCTCGGCACCTCGCAATTGCGCAAGCTGGGCCGCTTTGTCGCCCGCCGCCGCGCACTCGCCGCGCATTACGATTTTCACCTGGCAGCCCTTGGCCCCATTGTCCGCCCGTTATGCCGGACACGGCCGTGCCTGCCCGCCTGGCATCTATATGCCGTTCGGATCGATTTCGAGGCTGCCGGTATCACACGCGCGGCATTGATGCGGGCATTGGCTGAAGACGGCATCGGCACACAGGTGCATTACTTCCCCGTTCACCGGCAGCCCTATTACGCGCAGCGTTACGGCGTGGCCCATTTGCCCGGTGCCGACCGCTATTACGAACGTGCGCTGAGTCTGCCGCTGTTCGCAGCGATGACGGAGGCGGAGGTCGTTCGCGTGGTTCAGGCGCTTTCGCGCAGGCTCGGCTTCTGAAAACCGGGCTTCCGAAGTCAGACGTTCTTATCGAGCATCTGAAGCCCATGCGCGGCAAAATATTCGCGCATCTTGACCATCTGCTCGGTCGGCCATTGGCGAACGATTTCGCCGCTCTTCTTGTCGATCAGGGTGTAGATAAACGCGCCGATGGCATCGTTGCGCGTGATTTCAAGCTGCATCTCCGGTGCCGGCCGTGCGGGGCCGGGGTCCGGCGTGCCGGGAGACGCGGCGGCTTGCGCCGTATTTGAAACAATTGTGGATGATGCGGGCGGGTGCCCCCCGTTCCGGCTTGGCGTCGCCTCGCCCCCAGTCGCGAAAATCGCTGTTGAGACGGCATCGACCATGGAACGCGCTTCCCGCCCTGCATCTCCACTTTGTATTGTTCGATACCCACCATACGAACCCCGAACGCCCGGGGTGCATCACGGCCCTGAAGCCGGAAAAAATGCGGCGGGGCGCGAACCCCGCCGCAAGTTTGCTTACCGGAACAAGGAGAGCGTGATCGACGGCGAAGAGTTCGCGATCGACAACGCCTGCACGCCAAGCTGCTGCTTGACCTGCAGGGACTGCAACATGGCGCTTTCCGACGCCATGTCGGCATCGACCAGGTTGCCGATACCGGCCGTCAGTGTATCGGACAGCTTCTGGACGAAGTCGGCCTGGATCGAAAACTTCTTCGCACCGCTGGAAAGCCGCGCAAGCGCCGCGTTCACGTTGGTGATGGAGCTTTCGATGGTCGAAATCATCGTCGAGGCAGAGCCCTGCGTCGAGATGGAGCCGGTTGCGGCAACAGTCACGACGGAACCGCCAAGGCTCATGTTCTCCGCACTGACGGTGATGTGCTTTGCACCGTCCGAAGAGGCCAGCGCAGTGATCTGGCCGGTCGACCCGTCGATCAGGTTGAAGCCGTTGAACACCGCGTTGGACACGATGGTCGAGATCTGATCGCGATAGGACACGAAGTCTTCGTTCAGCGCATTGCGGCTGGCGGTATCCAGCGATGCGTCAGACGCGGCCAAAGCTTTCTGCTTCATGGTGATGAGCAGGTCGGAGATCGACTGACCGGCGGACATCGCCACGTCGACCGATGAAATGCCGCGGCTGAGTGAAGACGAAACGGCAGAATAGCCGGCCACGTCGCCGCGCATGTTCTGCGCGATGGCGAAGGTCGAACCGTCATCTTTCGCTGTGGCAACTTTCAGGCCGGTGTTGATGGCGTTCTGGGTCTGCTGCAGCTGGGCATTGGTCTTGTTGAGGTATTGCAGCGCAACCATCGCGCCGACATTGGTATTTACGCTAAGCATTCTTGCCTCCGTTCTGGCGTATGAGATCGAGCATTTTGCTCTGGAGGCGTTTTGCCCCCGCATCAGCCAAGGCAAGGCCCGTGCCGCGCGGCGTTTACGGATGGCTAAGTTTCTTTTACCCAGCCGACCCAGAAATTTTTGCCTAAACAGAATATTGCCAAATCCGGCCAAAGCCGGGAAGGAATTGCCGGGCTGGGCAATTTTTGCCGGGCCACTGGGAAAAATGTGCCGTGAACGAAAAACGGCGGGGCATTGCCCCGCCGTTCTTCAACCGGTTTGCCCGCCTTTCGTCTAATGGAAGAGCGAGAGGATGACCTGCGGCGAGGAATTGGCGATCGACAAGGCCTGTACGCCAAGCTGCTGCTTGACCTGAAGGGATTGCAGCTTTGCACTTTCCTCCGCCATGTCCGCATCGACCAGATTGCCGAGACCGGCGGTGACCGTGTCGGACAACTTTTGCACGAAATCGACCTGGATCGAGAATTTCTTCCCGCCGCTCGACAGTCGCGCAAGCGCGCCGTTGATGTTGGTCAATGACGCCTCGACAGTCCCGATCATCGCAGACGCCTTGGCCTGCGTTGAGATCGATGCCGTGGAGGTGATGGTGATGATGGAGCCGGACAGGTTCATATTTTCGGCCTGTACGGTAATCTTGCGCGCGCCGTCGGAAGAGGCGAGTGCGCTGATCTTTGCGGTGGAGCCGTCGATCAGATTGAAATTGTTGAACACGGCATTGGATATGATCGAGGTGATCTGGTCACGGTAGGACTGAAAGTCCTCGTTCAGCGCCTGCCGGCTTGCCGTGTCGAGCGATTGGTCCGACGCGGCCAGTGCCTTCTGCTTCATTTCAATCATCAGGTCCGAGATCGACTGCCCCGCAGAAAGCGCAACATCGACCGCGGACATTCCCCGGTTCAGGCTGTCCTTTACCGCGGAGTAGCCCGCAACATCGCCCCGCATATTCTGCGCAATGGCGAATGTCGCCCCGTCGTCCTTGGCGGACGAAACCTTCAGGCCCGTATTGACCGCATTCTGCGTTTCCTGCAGCTGGGCATTGGTCTTGTTGAGATACTGTAGCGCAATCATCGCGCCGACATTGGTATTCACAGTAAGCATCGTGGTTTCTCCGAACCGTTCTGGTGGCGTGCCAGCGTTCTGCCGCCATGGGGCACCAATGGCCCGCAGTTCGTCTTCGCAACCGCCATGCCAACCTCCGGCCTATCCGGATATTTCATAAGTATTTGATCTTACTGACATTTATTCGGCGCCGCGGCGTGGCCGGGCAGGCAGAAACTACCCACAGGCAAATCCGGACAGGGCAACACAGGGAACCGCCATGAACAGCACGGTGAGAAAGGCCGGCGCGAACCGGACAAGCAAAAACCGGCACCTCGCGATGCCGGTTTCCTTACGAACCAGGATTGGAAAGTTCAGGCCGCGCCTGCCAGCCCCTGCATGATCGAGCGGTTGATTTCGATCAGCGGCTCCATCGGCGCGCCTTCGCGCGTGACGCGTTTGGAATATCTGGTGATGAAAAGCGAAAGCGAGATGATTTGCGCCCGCACCTGTTCCGGCAGGCGGTTGCGATCGTCCCTGCAATCATTGGCGAGCGCACTCCACACCCGCCGGTTCCAGTCGATCGCTTCCATCAGCGGTCCGCCGGTTGCCTGCACCCGCTGCGCTTCGATCAACGCACCGGTTACCTGACCGAACAGGCGGTATTCCGTCTGGCGCGGATCTTCAGTAATTCGCTGCGTGTTTTGGTAGGCTTGAAAGCTCATAACGCAACCGCTCCTGCTCAAACTCAAACAATTTCCGGCATGCCATCAGCGCCTTGTAATAGGCGCCGGCCATCACATCGCGGCTGATTTCCACACACACCGCAAGCGCGTCCGGGCTGGTGACCGCGCCCATGAACTGCGTCATCCGAAGCGCGAAATCATTGTAATAGGTCTCGCTGTCATCGGGATCGAGATACAGCATCATGATGGGAAAATAGATGCGCCTGGCCGGTGTATTGGCATCTTCCGCCTGCATGATATCCTTTTCACGCAGAACACTCGCCTTGTTCTGAAGCACAAGGCTGGTGCGCTTGTCGCCATTGGCCAGCACCGCACCGTTCAGGACGAACTTCTCGCCCGGCTTCAACGAAAGTTTCAGCGGCATTGCGGCGCCTCCATGCGCAAGGGTCATACGACCACAAATCTGCCTGCCGCATCCTCAACGGGAATGGTTAAGGAAACCCTTGCAATACGCGCTATTTACGCACGGTTAAGCAAAAAAGGCTTTGATGCCCGAGCTTAGTGAGGAGACTGTTGAATGGCACAACTGGCCCTGGCGCCCGGCCTCGATACGCTTGCCGGTGTCGGCGCGAAGTCCGAGGCGATAGCCAAGCTTGCGCAACTGGAAGAGGTGGTGGACGCCGCCCTTGCCAGGCGCAAGTCGAACGGGCTTTTGCGCCGTGCGATCAAGGCATGGCAACGGGGCGATGTGGTGCGCGCCGGACGTCTTTCGCTGGAAGCGGTCGATACCGATTCCGCCAATGCGCAGGCCTATCACGTTCTTGGCATGGCGCTGGAGAAGATGGGCCATACGCACAAGGCGCTCGTCACCTATGAGAAGGCCTTCGCGCTTGACCCGGACGATCCGGAATTGCTGATCAATCTGGGCCTGACCGCGTGGAATCTGAAGATCACCGAAGGGGCGGAAAAGATGTTCCGCCTTTATATCGAGCGCTGTCCCAATTCGCCGCTCGGCTACAACAATCTCGGCAGCATCCAGTGCGATATGGGGCATGCCTCCATCGCAATCGAAACGCTGCGGGCCGCCATCTATCGCATGCCGGAAGAGGCCGTGCTGTGGAATTCGCTGGCGACAGTCCTGGCTGAATCCGGCCGGGCCGAAGAAAGCCTTGTCTTCTATCGGGAAGCCATCCGGCTGGAGCCGGACTTCTCACGCCCCTATCACAATATGGGCTTCGCATATCAGCATCTGGGCCGCTTGCCGGAAGCGCTGGAGGCTTACGATTGCGCGCTGGAACGCGCTGTGGATGAAGGCGAAAAGATCGAAAGCCGGCATTCGCGCAGCATCTGCCTGATCGGCATGGGGCAGTTGGAAGAAGGCTTCCGCGAGTATGAAATCCGCAACAACCAGCGCTTTCGCGCTTACGTTCAGATCATCTCCAAAGCCCCCCTTTGGCAGGGCGAAGACCTGACCGGCAAGCGCATTCTGGTGATCGGTGAACAGGGTCTGGGCGATGAATTCATGTTTGCGAACATCCTGCCCGATCTGGCCCGCGCGGTGGGCCCGGACGGGACGTTGCAGATCGCGGTCGACAAGCGTCTGACCGGCCTTTTTCAGCGTTCCTTTCCCGCCGCCGATGTTGGCGCTTATGACGACCGCCAGTTCACCAGCCGCGACGGCAATCACGAATTGCGTCTGGTGCCGTGGGCGGAAGACGGCGGCATGGCACCGGATTTCCATCTGATGATGGGCTCTGCCCTTCAGTACCTGCGCAAAGACGTTTCGGATTTTCCGCATGAAGCCTTTCTGATTCCAGATCCGGCGCGTGTGGAGCAGATGCGCGCGCAACTGGCGCAATGGGGGCCGGGGCCGTTTGTCGGCATGTGCTGGCGCTCGATGATGCTGGGCGTCAAGCGCAGCAAATACTACAGCGTGCTGGATGATTGGGGCCCGATCCTGAAAACGCCGGGAATCACTTTCGTGAACCTGCAGTATGGCAACTGCCAGGACGAACTGGCGCGCGCCACGGCCCAGCATGGGATCGCGATCCGGCAGATCGAAGGCCTCGACCTGAAGAACGACATCGAAGGAGCCGCCGCCCTGTCGGCCGCGCTCGATCTGGTGATATCAGCCCCCACGGCAGCCGCCGCGACCGCGGGCAGCGTCGGGGCTGAAGTCTGGTTCCTGACTGCCGGCCGCACCTGGCCACAATTGGGGACCGACGAATTCCCCTGGTACCGGAAAAGCCATGTCTTCGCCCCCGATGGATTCGGGGAGTGGGAAAGCGCGGTGCAGAAACTGGCCGCCGATCTCACGACACGGTTTCCGGCCCGGTAACACGCAACACCGCCTGAAAAAGCTGGCATATCGAACAGGAATGGGCGGCGTGCACACTTCGCACACGCCGCCCGTCCGCTTCCAAACCGCGCCGGTTGCCGGGGGATGAACCAGCGCGGCTTTTGACGACGCATCCCGGCGAAATATGGGTGTCCATCACCGGATTTGCAATTATAAGTTGTATTCCGGGCCGGTTAATTTGGCGTTAAGCCTGAAGCAGCTTCAGCAGATCATCCTCATTGGGACGGACCGCAATCCGCACTTGCGCAAAGGGAATTGCGGCACAGCGTGCGGCGGCCGCGGAACTGATGAACAGAGCGATAATCCGGCGGCATGCCGCGATCAGCCCTGCCTCGCGCACGCAATCGGCGAAGGCCGCTGCGGTGCGCGGTGAATAGAACAACACCGTATCGATTTCACCGGCCGCGAGCATATCGCGCGTTTGTGCATCGAAAGCCTGTGCCACCACGGCATCGTAAAGCACGGCCGTCCGCACACGATATCCGCGCTGCTCCAATGTCTGCCGCAACTGGCCCGCGGTCTTGCTTGCGGCGGCATGCAGCAAAGCACCACCCTGAGGCGCAGCCCATGTTTCGATGGCCCGCGCCAGGGCCACAACATCGCCATCGGCGCTTTTCACATCCGCGAAGCCCAGCCCGCGCGCCACTGACGCCGAATGTTCACCGACAGCAAAGACCGGCACATCGCGAACAGGCGTGCGCGGCGCGAGCGCACGAATGCCGTTCGCACTGGTGACGATGATGGCCTGCACATCGTCGAACGCGAGTGCAATATTTTCCCGCTCCACAATCGTCAGCATCGGCGCGACGTGACAGCGATGGCCCAGCGCCGTCAGTTTCTCCGCTGTGCGCTTTGCATCGTCAAGCGGGCGGGTAATCAGGATACGCATGATCAGAGGTCAAGCCATGGCGCCGCTTTCGGCCGCAGCGAATGACCAGCCTCGTGCCCAAGCCGGCCGGCATTTTCCAGCATGTCACCGGACAACACCGCTTCAAAACGGGCTTCCGCGTGATCGCTGCCATCGGGTGCGAGAATCTCGCCGTGAAACCGCAGCGTTGCACCATCAAGGGTTGCGAGCGCGCCAATCGGCGTGCGGCACGAGCCATCCAGCGCCGCCAGGAACGCGCGTTCACAGGCGATGGTGATCGCAGTCGGCGCATGATTGAGCTTCTCAACCCAATGCCGCGTATTGGCATCGGTCGTGCGGACTTCGATTCCGATGGCGCCTTGCGCCGGTGCGCCCAGCCAGTCCGCAGGCTCCAGCACCGCGGTAATGCGATTGGAAAGCCCGAGCCGCAGCAAACCCGCACACGCAAGAATGGCGGCATCGAAACCGCCGGCATCGAGCTTCGTCAATCGGGTATCGACATTGCCGCGCAACAGCACGCTTTGCAGATCGGGCCGCAGGCGGGCGAGTTGGGCCGTGCGCCGGACCGAACTGGTGCCGACACGCGCGCCCGATGGCAATGCGGCCAACGAAGGCGCCTTTGCAGACAAAAAGGCATCGCGCGGGTCGGCCCGCGGCAGGAAGGCCGCGAGCATAAGCCCCTTCGGCAGCACGGCCGGGACGTCTTTCATCGAATGCACGGCGAGATCGATCGTGCCCGCCAGCAGCGCCTCTTCCAGTTCCTTGGTGAAAAGGCCCTTGCCGCCCGCATCGGCCAGCGGCGCGGATTGAAAGCGGTCGCCCGAGGTGGTTAGCGTCACCACCTCGCAAGCGACGCCCAGCGCCTCGAGCGCGGCACGCGCCATATCGGTCTGCGTGCGAGCGAGGCGGGATGCGCGGGTTCCAAGGCGAATGCGAGGCGGAGAGCTTTGCGGCATGAACGGGTTCGGGATAGATGCAAGGAGCAATTTAGCATCAACGGACAAGCCTTTGCGTCCCTGGACCGTCCTTGGCATCGAAACAAGCTGCGACGAAACCGCCGCGGCGGTGGTGCGTGGCATAAGCCCCGGTCCGGGTGAAATTCTGTCCAATGTCGTGTTCAGCCAATTGGAAGAACACGCACCTTATGGTGGCGTGGTGCCGGAGATTGCTGCCCGCGCCCATGTGGAAATGGCCGATGCCGTGGTGGCGGAAGCCCTGGCGAAATCCGGCATCGACCTTGGCGCAGTCGATGCGGTCGCCGCAACCGCAGGCCCCGGCCTGATCGGCGGCGTGATGGTGGGGCTGACCACGGCAAAGGCACTGGCCCTTGCCGCGGACAAACCCCTGATTGCCGTCAACCATCTGGAGGCCCATGCCCTGACCGCGCGGCTGACGGAAGGGGTGGAATTCCCTTTCCTGCTGTTGCTGATTTCCGGCGGCCATTGCCAGTTGATGGCGGTGGAAGGGGTTGGTCGCTTCACGCTTCTGGGCCGGACGATCGACGATGCGGTGGGCGAGGCCTTCGACAAGACGGCCAAGCTTCTGGGCCTGCCCTATCCCGGCGGCCCGAGGATCGAGGTATTGGCCAAGGAAGGGCGGGCAAAGGCGGTTCCCCTGCCCCGCCCGCTTCTGGGGCAGGCGAGCGCCGATTTTTCCTTTTCGGGCCTGAAAACCGCCGTCAGGCAGGCGGTTCAGAACGGTGCCGGCGCGGCCGATGTCGCCGCCTCATTCCAGCTTGCCGTGACCGATATTCTGGGGGACCGCACGCGGCGGGCAATGCAGCAGTTCCGCCAGGCATCCCCGGATTGTACCCATACATTGGTCGTGGCGGGCGGCGTTGCGTCCAACGGCGCCATCCGTGCCACGCTGGATGCGCTCTGCCATGCGGAGGGATTTGCCATAAAAATACCCCCGCCCAGGCTTTGTACGGACAATGCCGCCATGGTGGCCTGGGCAGGGGTTGAACGTGGTCAGCTTGGCCTTTTCGACGCGTTAGGGGTCACGCCGCGGGCCCGCTGGCCGCTTCAGGATGCACCGCACGGGGGGAGCCGAACCAACGGCGCATCCTAGAAACCGGTAACGTCTCAGGCAGCGAAGGGGGCAAACCACAATGCCCCGGCCAGAACTGCGATCGCAGCCTGAAATGCGCCGATAAGCACGGTATGAAGGACCGATGATTGTTCGTCCTGATGGATCGCGAAGTTACTCATGACTGCCTCTCCTTTGTCCTGGTCCAGGGTCTCGGAGACCGCTGGACCGAAATTCCCCTCTTGCCGATGGGGCCGTTGCCAACAGGATATAGAGGAGCCTGAAGCCAAATACAATGAACGAAGAAGAAATTATTCATTAATTATTGTGCAAGTGCGAAGACGTAGAATTGAATACATGTTAGCAATATCAGGTACTTACAGAACCAGTGCCATTGCTATGCAGCAACCGCAACGGAGCCATGCAGTCCCGTGAAGCTGATCACCTGGAATATCAACTCGGTCCGCCTACGGCTTGAACTGGTCGCGGACCTGCTGAAGAAGGAGCGGCCAGACGTTCTCTGCCTGCAGGAAACCAAGGTGATGAACGACCTTTTCCCGCGCGCGGCGCTGGCCGAACTGGGCTATGCGCATCAGGCCATCCATGGCCAGAAGGGCTATCATGGGGTGGCGACGCTCTCCCGCATTCCGTTCCGGGCCACCAGCTCCCGCGATTTCTGCAGCAAGGGCGATACCCGCCATCTGATGACCACACTCGAAAACGGGGTCGAACTGCACAATTTCTATGTGCCCGCGGGCGGCGACATTCCCGACCCGGCCGCGAACCCCAAATTCGCCCACAAACTGGATTTCCTGCGCGAGATGGAAAGTGTCTTCGCCAAGCGGCGGCGGTCACGCAACCAGCCGGTGATCCTGGTCGGCGATCTGAACGTGGCGCCGCTGGAAAACGATGTCTGGAGCCACAAACAGCTTCTGGACGTGGTGAGCCACACGCCGGTCGAGACCGAATTGCTGGGGGAGGTCTTTGCCGCTTTCGACTGGACCGATGTCACCCGCAGCTTCGTGCCGCCGGCCGAGAAGATTTACTCCTGGTGGAGCTACCGCGCACAGGACTGGCTGGCCTCCGACCGGGGGCGCCGGCTGGACCATGTCTGGGTCAGCCCGGGCCTGAAAGGGGCGGCGAAAAAGCACACCATCCTGAAGGCGGCCCGCGGCTGGAAGCAGCCATCGGATCATGTGCCGGTCATTACCGAATTCGCATTGTGATCAACGGCTTGATCAAAGGGTGATGGGGGCGGCATTGCGCCCCCGTCCCCGAATGGATCAGCCTTTTTTCAGCAGATCGGTGATGCTGTCGCGTTCGCCGCGCAGTTCCGCCTCGCTCGCATCGATCCGGGCGCGCGAGAAATCGTTGATGGCGAGGCCCTGCACGATCTCGTATTTGCCGTTCTTGCAGGTGACCGGATAGCCATAAATCAGGCCCGGCTTGATGCCATAGCTGCCGTCGGAGGGGATGCCCATCGACACCCAGTCCCCATCCGCCGTGCCGAGCGCCCAGGAGCGCATGTGGTCGATCGCCGCCGCTGCCGCCGATGCCGCCGACGAGGCACCGCGCGCATCGATCACCGCTGCGCCGCGCTTCTGCACTGTGGGGATGAAGGTATCGGCATACCAGGCCTGATCCACCAGAGAGAGCGCCGGCTTGCCGCCCACGGTGGCGTGATGCAGGTCGGGATATTGGGTGGTCGAATGGTTGCCCCAGATGATGACGCGCTTGACGTCGGTCGAGTGGGTGCCGGTCTTGATCGCCAGTTGGCCCAGGGCGCGGTTATGATCCAGCCGCATCATGGCGGTGAAGCAGCGCGGATCGAGATCCGGCGCATTGGACTGGGCGATCAGCGCATTGGTGTTGGCCGGGTTTCCGACCACCAGAACTTTCACGTCACGCTTGGCACGGGCGTTCAGCGCCTTGCCCTGTGGCGCGAAAATGGCGCCATTGGCCGACAGCAGATCCTTGCGTTCCATGCCGGGGCCGCGCGGCCGCGCACCGACCAGCAGGGCATAATCCACACTGTCGAACGCCTTGGCGGGATCGTCCGTCACCACCACATCGCGCAGCAGCGGGAAGGCACAGTCGGTCAGTTCCATCACCACGCCGTTCAGCGCCTTCAGCGCCGGGGTGATTTCCAGCAGATGCAGGATGACGGGCTGGTCCTTGCCCAGCATGTCGCCAGCGGCAATCCGGAACAAAAGGGCATAACCGATCTGACCGGCAGCACCGGTGACCGCAACGCGAACGGGAGTTTTCATGGCCAATTCTCTCAAAGCTCAGGGGACAAGCGTTCTTTGCCCCCAACAGGGGCCGCAATCAAGGCCGCAAGATCACCCGCCAGCCTTCTTTTTCATCGGCGCGATCATGATGGTGGCGGTCGCCGTGGCCACAACGCGCCCGCTTTCGTGAGACAGTGTGGCGTCGAGGAAGTTGATCGTCCGGCCGCGTTTCAGCACCCGGGCCTCCGCGAAATGGCGCCCCGGCCCACCTTGCGTCAGATAGCTGACCTTCATTTCCAGGGTCGGCGCGATCTCACCCCATTTGAGGATCAACCCCGCCGCCACCGACAGCACATCGTCCATCACGCAGGCGATGGCGCCGCCATGCAATGCGCCGAAGCGATTGAATTGGGGTTCGCCCAGATCGTAGGCGATTCTGGTCCAGCCGGTTTCGGTATCGATGGCCAGAATGTTCTGGCCGAGCCATTCCGCCGCCGGTGCGCGGCGCTTCAGGATGGCCTGGATATTGGGGGGATAGTCGGCCGCGTTGGCGGGGTCGATTGCCGTGTGCATGATGAGCGCGTTATGGAATGCCGGAATGATGATGCGGGCGCCATCCTGCCCGAGGCGCCGCATCGCGGCCAACAAAAAGTTTTTCCATGCAACTGGCATTGATCCGGCACGGCCCGACCGAATGGAACGCGCAAGGCCGGATACAGGGCCGCATCGACACACCGCTGTCCGCCGAAGGGCGTGCAAAGATGGCAGCCCTTGCCATACCGCAATCCATCCGGGGCCCGCGTGCATTCACCAGCCCGCAGCTGCGCGCGCGTGAAACCGCCGCCCTTCTCGGCCTGAACAATGCCATCGCCGATGCACGCCTTGCCGAACATCACTGGGGCAAATGGGAAGGCATGACGCGGGCCGAAATTCTGGCCCGCGATGGCGAGGACGCGTTTATCCGCGCAGGCCTGGGGGCGGATTTCCATCCACCCGGTGGTGAAAGCACCCGCGCCCTGATCGCGCGGGTCCAATCCTTCCTCACCGACATCGCGAAACAGGACGGCAATGCAGTGGCCGTCAGCCACCGCGGTGTGCTGCGCACGGCCTATGCCTTGGCCACCGGCTGGGACATGAAAACCCCGATGCCCGCCGCACTCGATCTGGAAGCGGTACTGGTTCTGGATATTGCGCCCGATGGCGAAGCGAAGATCGCGGCCTTGAACGTGCCGCTTATCGCCAGAACGGTGTCCGTTCCGAAAACACCCCCCATTCCTTGAGCGCGGCCGCGCGCAAGCCATCGGCGCGCGCATCGTGAAAGCCGGTGACGAGACCGGCCGCATAGCGAAGTGCCGCCACATCACCATCCGCACCATCTAGCACACGCTTCAATGTGGCACGCGCGGCAGCGGCATCGTTCACCCGGCCCAGCAGATCCTGCATCGCCTTCAACCGCTTCAGGTAACGGCGGCCGGATTTGTGCGGATAAAGCGATTCGAAAAACTCCACCGCGTAACGCAGCTTCTTGAGCGCGATGCGCAGGCGATGCAGCGCGCGATCGTCCCCATTGCCGATATGGCGGCCGCGTTTGCGGGCGCGGGAAAGCAAGCGATCCAGCGCATCCGGGGCGGCCTGCGAAAGCGCCTTACGGTCTTTCGCCTGACCCGGGGCGGACAATTCTTCCGCCAGCGCCGCAATCTCGTCGAGGAATGCGTCAAGGGCGCGGTCTTCCACAGCCATTTTTGCCACGGCCCATGCATCGCGATGCAGACGGTCGGTCTCGACGCGCAATGTCTCCAGTGCGGCTGCGTCATCAGCCGGCATGCCCGCCAGAATTTCATCGACGAAAACGTCGAGGTCGCGCGCCTGCCCCAGCCCGGCCGCAAGCGCCCTGGTCCGTTTGCGCAGGCGCTTCACACCGGGCGAGCCCGGCATCATCTTCA